>NZ_JAGBLU010000013.1 GCF_017635265.1 Butyrivibrio sp. | reverse complement strand
TCAAAATCCTTGTCGAATGGTGTTGTAATCTCAAAAATCAGGCTATATTTCCAAAACAGAATCTTCGCTCTCTTTACATTGAAAGACGCAGACATTTAGTCACACATATCCTTGAAAGTAGCCACACCTACTGTTCTCGGATTCAGAGCCCGAGGCTCTTGTAACCAGCCACACCGCAGGTGCTTGCCGTTGACGGGTTCTGAGAGAAACGCTACAATGCTGAATCCGACGGTGCGCAAATCTAATTACTGTTCCCATCATCCTCACCGTCGGCTCGCAGACCAAGGCGTTTTCCTCAGGTTCAGTCAATGGTGGCGGACGTTGCCAATCACTTACGCATATACAAGGGGAGAGTATTTGGCACAATAAAAGATATAGCCATTATACTCTCCCTGCTTTACATTGTAAGGTTTTACGATTATTGATTTAGATGTAAATTGATTTTGCAGATATCAAAGTAATGTTTATTTAAAGAAACATGCATCTCCAAAGGAGAAGAAGCGGTAACGCTCTTTGATGGCTTCTTCGTAGGCTGCAAGGACATGTTCTCTTCCTGCAAGTGCTGACACGAGCATTACAAGTGTTGATTCAGGAAGATGGAAGTTTGTGATAAGCTGATCCAATACCTTGAATTTATAGCCGGAATAGATAAATATTGATGTATCCCCGCTGCAAGCTGAGAGATGTCCATTCTCATCAGCGGCACTTTCTATAGTTCGGCAGCTTGTTGTACCGACACAGATAACGCGGTGACCACTTTCTTTTGCGCGGTTAATCTTATCTGCCGCTTCCTGAGTAACCTGATACCATTCGGTGTGCATATGATGTTCAAGTACATTGTCTACCTTCACGGGTCTGAAAGTTCCAAGTCCCACATGAAGGGTTACAAAGGCCATATCCACGCCTTTTGCCTTGATGTCATCAAGTAGCTTTTCTGTAAAGTGAAGACCTGCTGTTGGAGCGGCAGCTGAACCCTCATATTTTGCATATACGGTCTGGTACATGTTTTTATCCTGAAGCTTATGTGTGATGTAAGGTGGAAGAGGCATTTCACCAAGTCTGTCCAAAACTTCCTCCCAGATCCCATCGTAATAGAACTTAACAAGTCTGTTTCCTTCATCAACAATATCAAGAATCTCGGCTTTTAAAATTCCACCGCCAAATGAAACTCTTGCACCGGGTCTTAACTTTTTACCGGGTTTAACAAGTGTTTCCCAGACATCAGCTTCCTTTCTTTTAAGAAGAAGAATCTCTACAGCTGCTCCGGTGCCTTCTTTTTCACCAAGAAGCCTTGCAGGGATAACCTTTGTATTATTAAGAACAAGGCAGTCACCGGGCTCAAGGTAATTTATAATCTCATTGAACTTATGATGCTCGGTTTCGCCGGTTTTTTTGTCCACCACAAGAAGTCTGCACTCATCTCTTTTTTCCATTGGATCCTGAGCAATAAGTTCCTCGGGAAGATCAAAATAATAATCTGAAGTTGATAATCCTATTTCTTTATTTTCTGCCATTTCAAATTCTCTTTTCTATATATGATTGTTCATTTAGCGTTTAGTTACTAATGATCATTCTTAATGATATTACCTTTATGATACTGATACTTTTTCCGTGCCACGTTATTATAGCAAAAAATAAATGAAATACAACTGTGGAAATATAATGGATATAATATTGATAATAAATGGAAAAGAAAAAAGAGAACACTGTTGCCTGATGGATATAAAAATAGTATTATATGGATAATAAATTTGTATTTGTGAAATGAGGTACAGCTATGACTATTGAAGAGATGAAACAGAAAAAGAAAGATTTTGGATATAGCTATGAAATGATAGCCCGGAGGTCAGGACTTCCAATAGGAACTGTACAGAAGGTTTTAGGCGGAATAACCAAGCATCCGAGGTATTCGACACTTAAGGCTTTGGAAAAAGTATTTATTACTTATGATTTTTCCTTTTATGATAAAGACGACATTAAAAACATACTTAAGGAAGATGAACCTGCCTATGGCAGAACGAATATGAAAAAAAATGAGAAAAAGCAAGGTGAGTACACCATTGCAGATATAGACAAATTACCTGACGATAAGATGGTGGAATTGATTGATGGGGTTATATATGATATGTCTGCCCCAAAAACTTACCATCAGTTGATTGCCGGATTAATATTTAACAAACTGTTACAGTTTATCTCGAATAATAATGGTATGTGTGTTCCTTTTATCGCACCGACTGGTGTGCAACTTGATGACGATGAAAAAACTCAGGTGCTGCCGGATGTTATGATTGTATGTGATAGGGACAAAATTGATTCAAAAGTTGTGCATGGAGCACCGGACTTTATAGTAGAAGTCTTGTCTGATTCTACCAAGAGTAAGGATATGCATATTAAGCTTACAAAATATGCGAACGCGGGAGTAAAAGAGTATTGGATGATTGATTCGGAAAAGAAAAAGATAATAGTGAATGATTTTGAACATGAAGATGTAAATATTTATGGTTTTAATGACGAAGTTCCGGTGATAATATATGGAGGAAAATGTGTAATTGATTTTAATGAGATCAGTAGTTATATTTCATTTTTAATATAATTTAAGAAGAGAAGGGATAAGCAAATGCTACAGGATATTACACCGTTAGAACTTAAAAATCACTATGATCCTACGATTAAACATAAAGATGACGATTTTGTAATTGTCTTTATTAATACCAGCCAGGGAAAAAGATTACTTCTTAAATCTGATACTGAATTAAAAACAATAACTTTTCCAAAGGTTGTTGATTTAAAAGAAGTAAATGAAGCATTAACTTATCTTTTTAGTATAGGTAAAGAAAGATTTTTTTTATTAAAGCCTGAAATTGCCGATAGTACATATGGTGCGGATGTTGCAACAGATTTGGACGGAAATATTAAAAATCTCAATCTTCCTGATGGTTTTGAGTTCTGCTCAATGATGACCTTTAGGAAAGAGTATCTAAAGCCGCAGCATTATGTATACGCAGCTTACACAGCATTTCACCTTCACGAGTGGTATCAGGTAACCAGATTCTGCGGCAGGTGTGGAACTCTTAATGAAGATCACAAGACTGAAAGAGCAAGGATATGCCCTAAATGCGGCAATATCATTTATCCAAGGATAAATCCTGCAGTTATTATTGGCGTTACTGATAAAGAGACCAACAGGCTCATTTTAACCAAATACAGAACAGGATTTGCGCATAATGCTCTTGTTGCCGGATTTACAGAAATCGGAGAGACACTTGAAGAAACCGTTAAACGTGAAGTTATGGAAGAAGTGGGACTTAGCGTAAGTAACGTCAGATATTACAAGTCACAGCCATGGGGAATTGCAAGTGATATACTGGCGGGATTTTTTTGTGATGTGTCAGGAGAAAAAGAAATACAGATGGATACATCAGAGCTTAAGTATGCAGAATGGGTAGCTCCTTGTGACATAGAGCTTCAGCCATTGGATTACAGTCTTACCAATGAGATGATGAGGTTGTTCAAAGAAAAAGGGTACGAGGGGACAATAGGTGATAGTCAATGAATCTGATTTTCAGATATATGAAAAAGTATAGTGGAGCCATATTTCTTGCTATATTTATAAAGCTTATAGGAACAATGTCGGAGCTTACTCTTCCGTATATTCTTGAGTATATGATTGACTATGTGGTTCCGTCCGGAAATCTCACTTTAGTTATTATGTGGGGACTACTGATGTTTGCAGCAGCGGTTCTTTGCAGACAGTTTAATGTTTTAGCCAATAAAAAAGCAATTTTTAATGCGCACAAAGTAAGCTACGATGTAAGAGGCGACCTTTTTAAAAAGACAGCTAATCTCTCAGGAGATAAATTTGATGAATTTACTCTTCCCAGTCTTATAAGCCGTATGACTTCTGACAGCTATAATGTTCAGTCCGCAGTCCAACAGATCCAAAGCTTGTGTGTAAGAGCTCCAATGATGTTGTTTGGCGGAGTGGTAATGACTCTTTTTATGGATTGGCATCTGGCAATGATTCTTATCATAATGCTTCCTTTTTTGATTGGAATAGTGCTTGTGGTATCTTCAAAAGGAATACCTATGTACACTATTGTCCAGCAGAAACTTGATACAGTTGTGCGAATCATGAGAGAAAACATAACCGGCATCAGAGTTGTAAAGGCTCTTAGCAAATCGGAATATGAAAAGAAAAGATTTAATGAAGCAAACGTTCAAATGGCAGCAAGTGATATTAAGGCAAGCACTGTAATGGCAATACCCGGACCATTTATGCAAATGTGCCTTAATATCGGACTTACACTTGTGGTTATTATCGGTGCGGCAAGAGTAAATGCAGGACTTATGCAGCCGGGAATAATACTTGCCTTTCTTACTTACTTTAATATGATCACCATGGGAGTAATGGGACTTAACAGAATATTTATGAGTCTTTCAAAGGCGAGTGCAAGTGCAGACAGAATAGATGCTATATTGAGCGCCAAAGATGAGTGGACTGTTCTTGAAGGGAAAGATACAGAAACAGATGAGTTTATAAGTTTTGAGAATGTAAGCTTTTCATATGGCAGTAAAAAAAGTCAGAGCAGTGGCTTTGCAGGTGATAAAAGGCAAAAAGCCCTCGATAATATCAGTTTTTCTCTAAAAAAAGGAGAGAGTCTCGGAATCATAGGACCTACAGGATGTGGAAAAACCACAATAATCAACCTTCTTATGAGATTTTATGATGCAGATGAAGGTGACATAAAAATCGCAGGCAGAAGCGTTAAATCTTTTGAAAAGGATGAACTTAGACGGAAGTTTGGCGTGGCGTTTCAAAATGATATGGTATTTAAGGATTCACTTTTTAACAATATTGATTTTGGAAGAGATTTGCCAAAAGAAAGTGTTGATCAGGCGGTAAAGGATTCTCTTGCCTATGAATATATAAGTGAACTTGAAAAGGGGCTTGAGTATCAGGCTGATATAAAAGGTGCCAATTTATCAGGTGGGCAAAAACAGAGACTTTTAGTTGCAAGAGCTTTGGCGGGGCATCCGGAGATTTTGGTTTTAGATGACAGCTCAAGTGCTCTTGACTATAAAACTGATGCCGCTATGAGAAAGGTCATTAAAGAAAATCACAAGGACAGTACACTTATACTTATTGCTCAGAGAGTCAGCAGCGTTATGGGAATGAATAAGATCATGGTTATGGATAACGGAAAATGCATTGGACTTGGTACCCATAAAGAGCTTATGGAAAACTGCAGTGCATATAGAGAGACCTATGAGATGCAGACGACATAAAACGAAACTAAGGAGTTAACTATGCCGGGACCGGGAGACAGAGGCGGAGCAAAACAAAAGCCCAAAGATGCGAGAAAGACTTTAAGAAGGCTTTTAAAATATATGCTTGAGTATGCTTGGATAGTGTTTTTGCTACTCATATGTGCATTTGCCAGCAACATAGGGAATCTGTTAGGACCTGATTTTGCAGGAAAAGCAATTACCGCGGCAAGCGAAGGAAAAGGAAATGTAGATATGCACATTGTTGTACACTACGGTCTTTTGATGCTTGCAGTATATGTTGGCAGTAACTTATTAAGCTTTCTTGTGAATATTGGAATGATGCATGTTGGAAGATATGTGGCCAGGAACATGCGACGGGATGTTTTTAACAAGCTGATGAAACTTCCTGTCAGCTATTTTGATAAACACCTTGCGGGAGACATAATAAGTCGCGTTTCATATGATATTGATGTGGTCAGCACCAGCCTGTCATCAGACGTGGTACAGATTTTGACCAGTATTGTAACTGTTGTGGGAAGTTTCACCATGATGTGCATGATATCTGTGCCACTTGTTTTTTGCATGGCATTTACGATTCCGGTATCTGTATTATTTACTGGATACATGAGTAAAAAGACAAGACCTCTTTACAGGGTAAGAAGCCTTGCCTATGGGGAAATGAATGGTTTTGCGGAAGAGATGTTCACAGGGCAAAAGACTATCCTGGCATATGCTCATGAAGACTACGTTTGTGACAGGTTTGAGGAAATAAACAGAAATGCTGCAGAGGCTTACAGGGATGCAGATGGACTTGGTATGACGATGGGCCCAACAATCGGACTTATAAATAACATAGGGCTTTCAGCAATTGGGCTTGGCGGAGCTCTATTATATATGAATTCAGTTGTTGGAATAGGTCAGATTTCAAGTTTTATTCTGTACAGCAGAAAGTTTAGTGGTCCAATAAATGAGATATCCAATATTATAAACGAAATATTCAGCGCACTTGCTGCGGCAGAGAGAGTTTTTCAGCTTCTTGATGAGATTGAAGAGGTAAAAGACAAAGAAGGTGCTGCGATTCTAACTCAGGCCAATGGGCTTGTAGAAGCAAGAAATGTGGAGTTTGGTTATAAAAAGAACAGGATAATCATCCACGACTTTAACATGCTGGCAAAACCGGGTGAGACAGTGGCTATAGTCGGGCATACAGGAGCAGGTAAGACGACGATTATCAACCTTCTTATGCGTTTCTATGATCCTCAAAACGGAATGATCTATGTTGATGATAATGAGGCCGTATCTTACACTATGAAGAGCCTTAGAAAGAACTATTCTATGGTTTTGCAGGATACGTGGGTCTTTAATGGGACTATTTTTGACAATATCGCATATGGAAAAGAAAATGCGTCAATGGAGGAAGTTGCAGAGGCTGCCAAGGCTGCACATATCCATAACTACATAATGAAACTGCCGCAAGGATACAGCACAGTCATAAGCGAAGATGGCGGCAATATAAGTAAGGGGCAAAAGCAGCTGATCACAATCGCCAGAGCAATGCTTTATGATACGAGCATGTTGATCCTTGATGAGGCCACGAGCAATGTTGATACTGCAACGGAGAGAAAAGTGCAGGCTGCAATGAGGACTCTTATGGTTGGAAAAACCTGTTTTATCATAGCTCACAGATTATCAACTATCAGAAATGCAGATAACATTTTAGTAATGGATAACGGAGATGTAGTAGAACAGGGAAGTCACGATGAACTCATGAAAAAACAGGGAGCCTATTACAGACTGTATGCCAGTCAGTTTGAATAGTATATAAGCGTTACTGCAATTAGTGAACAGTAACATATAAGCATTAGTTATCGCTTTCTAAAAAGAAACAGTATTTCATTTTTGTATTTTTCATTGTTATAATTTGTTCTATAATAAATAGAAATGTATTAACGAGGAGGACTTATTATGAAGAAGAGATTTTTGACAAGTATTGTGCTTGCCGGTGTTCTTGCATTTGGAGCACTTACAGGCTGCGGAAGCAGCGCTGAGAGTGAAGCAGCACAGGCAGAAGAAACACAGGCAGAAGAAACACAGGCACAGGAAACTCAGGAGGCTGAAGCTACCGAGCAGGCTTCTGATGAAGCTCCAGCTCAGACAGAGGATGGAGATAAGACAATCAGAGTTGGTGCAACACCAGTTCCTCATGCAGAAATTCTTGATAACATTGTAAAAGAAGTTCTTGCAGAAGATGGTTGGACACTTGAGACAGTTGTTTTCTCAGATTATGTTCTTCCAAATACTTCACTTGAGGCTGATGAGCTTGATGCTAACTACTTCCAGACACTTGGCTATATGAACCAGCAGAATACAGACGCAGGTCTTCACCTTGCAGCTGTAGCAGGCGTTCACATTGAGCCAATGGGAATTTACTCACAGAAGTATACATCACTTGAAGAACTTCCTGATGGTGCTTCAATTGGTATTCCTAATGACCCTGACAATGGAGAGAGAGCACTTGATCTTCTTGTTCAGAAGGGACTTCTTGCATCTAAAGGCGGATTTGGAACAGATGACAGCTATACAGAGGACTCTTTAACCAATGATGCTGAAGCCAATCCTCATGGTTACGTTATCACACCACTTGAGGCAGCAAGCCTTCCGCTTTCACTTCCTGATCTTGATGCAGCAGCTATCAACGGTAACTATGCACTTGAGGCGGACCTTCCGTCAACATACCCTGCTCTTGACATTGAAGAGTTCGATGATGAGACAACTGTTAAGAGAACAAACTTCCTTGTAGTTAAGCAGGGCAATGAAACATCAGAAAAGACACAGGCTCTCATCAAAGCGCTTCAGTCAGATAAGGTTCAGGCATATATTGATGAAACCTACAAGGGAGCAGTTATTACTTCATTTATTGATGCACAGTAATCATTTTGCCTAATATAATAATCCTACCTAAAGGCACGTTGTTTTTGCAGCGTGCCTGTTCTATTACTTATGACTTATTTTTATCCCGGGAATGCATGTAAATGTTTCATAGCGCTTAAAAGTTGCATCAAGGCTCTGGGTTTTGATATACTGTTTCAGGTATAAATAAAAAAGAAAGCAGAAAAACAATGATACAGATAAAGAATGTAAAAAAATCATTCAATAAAACAGAAGTTTTAAAGGACATTACCCTTGAAATAGAAAAAGGGGATATTTTTGGAATAATAGGACAATCCGGTGCAGGAAAGTCCACACTTTTAAGATGTATAAACGGTCTTGAGGATTATGATCAGGGCGAGATTCTTGTAGATGGACAAAAGGTTGATATTAAGGATAAAAAGAATCTTCGTCTTTTACAGAAAAGAATGGGAATGATTTTCCAAGGTTTTAATCTTTTGGAGCGTCTTGATGTATATCAGAATGTTGCACTTCCTATGAAGTTCTGGGGAATAAATACCAAAACTCCGGAGGCAAAAGAGAAGATTTTAAACCTTATAAAGCTTGTAGGACTGGAAGATAAGGTTCATTCAAAGCCAAGAGAATTGTCAGGCGGTCAGAAACAGAGAGTAGCAATAGCCAGAGCATTGGTTCTTGATCCTGAGTTTCTTTTATGTGATGAGGCGACAAGCGCTCTTGATCCTGAGATTACCAAAGGAATACTTGCACTTTTGCAAAAAATCAATAAGGAGATGGGTATTACAATCATAATTGTTACCCATCAGATGGAAGTAGTTAAGCAGATATGTCAGAAGGTTGCATTTTTAAGCAGCGGAAAAATGCTTGCAGTCGGAAAGCCTGAACAACTCTTTGTATGGCCAAAAGAAGTAGAAATAAGAGATTTCCTTAGAGAAGAAAGTGATAAGCTTCCGGAGGTAGGAGTTAATCTTAAGCTCTTTTTCTTTGGAGAGGGCAATCAGAGACCAATCGTTACTCAGATGTCTCAGGAGCTTCACACAGATTTTAATATCTGCTGGGCCAAACTTGAGGATTTCAGAGAAGATGTATATGGAAGTCTGGTTCTTAACATGGATGAAAAAGATCTGGAAAGAGCCTGTGCTTTCCTTGATTCAAAGAAAGTGACATGGGAGATAATAAACTGATTCATTTTCCTTGATTTTATAGCTTTAGTGAATTATCTGCTTAATAGTTGCAGATGAAATAGATTTTTATCCGGAGGAACAAAAAATGTCAGGAATATTGTCAACAACAGGCATGGGGACTGTAGTTTTCACTGCCTTTAAACAGACACTATACATGGTGTTCTGGTCTACACTTTTTTCAGTAATACTGGGATTTATCCCGGCAATCATACTTACGCTTACAGCACCTGATGGTCTTAAACCAAACAAGCTGGTGTATGAGATACTAAGTTTTATTGTAAACGTATTCAGGAGCTTTCCTTTTATCATACTTTTGGTAATCCTGATACCATTTACCAGAATGGTAGTTGGTAAGTCTATCGGAACAACAGCTTCTATAGTACCTCTTACAGTTTCAGCAATTCCCTACATTGCGAGGGTGTTTGAGACAAGCCTTAGAGAGACCAATCCCGGGGTAATTGAGGCAGCCAGATCATTTGGTGCTTCCAATTTCCAGATTCTTATGAGAGTATACGTAAAAGAATCAATCCCAAGAATGTTAAACGGTGTAGTGCTCCTTATTATTTCGCTGATTGGGTACTCAGCAATGGCTGGAACCGTAGGCGGTGGCGGAATCGGTGATATAGCAATCCGTTATGGATACCAGCAGTACAAGACCGATTACCTGATTGTTTGCTCCATCATCTTAATAGCATTTGTACAGCTCATTCAGATGATTGGAAACCATATGTATAAAAAGATGAGCTAATATGTACATAGACATCCCAAAGTTTTATCAGGGATGTCTTTTTTTGTTTAATAGGAAATTGCGCCTTTACGGCGCAACCTTGAATTAAAAGGCCCGGGCAAGACCGGGCCATGCAAAGCGGAGGTATGCTGATTGTTATTATCAGTCTACCTCGTCAAAGAATTCATCATCTTCGTGCATGAAGTAATCCATATCGAGAAGGTCTTCATCGTCCATCTCACGGATTTCATCCGCCGACATGCCTTCCGGCGGGCATTGCATGTATTTCTCTCTAAGCTTTGCTATTAGTGCTTTATCAACCATGATTTATCCTCCTGTCATGCCTCATTTTAGCATGCCAGGGAATGAGTTTGAACAGGGGCGCGACATTTGGGACGGCATTTTCCCATTACCTTTTCATATAAGTCTTCGAGAGAAACACGTTTGTGATTGTAGTATAGTTCGAGGAATTTCATAGTGCTGTTACATTTTGGACATTTCAGCGGATCATATCCAAATGATGAAAGTATTCCGGATCGCCATTTTAAGAATGACTGTAGAAATGGCTTTTTTGACGGATGAATAAGACGATATAACTTTTTGTCAGATTCTCTGTGTCGACCATATACGCCGTAATAGCGTATCATCTTGAAGTCTTTTTCTGGGATGTGCTGTATGAGACGCTTGATGAATTCAATGGCTGGTATGGTCTCAGTTACAAGAACTTCATCTTCATGGCGATTGTAGTGGAAAGTGATAGTATCCTTTTCTTTATCATAGGAATCTATTCTTGAAAGCCCTATTACAGGGCG
>NZ_JAGBLU010000035.1 GCF_017635265.1 Butyrivibrio sp. | reverse complement strand
GGCGATATGACCTGCTTTAGCTTCCACCCGGTTAAGACCATCACTTCCGGAGAGGGCGGAGCCATCACCACCAACGACCCTGAGCTTTATAAGAAGCTCCACCTTGCAAGCCAGCACGGAATCGTTCATGACCCTGCGGACTTCGTCGACAAGAACCCTGAAGGAATCTGGGTTTACGAGATGCAGACCCTTGGCTTTAACTACCGCATGACTGACTTCCAGGCAGCGCTCCTTATCAGCCAGCTCAAGAAACTCACCGAGTTCTCAAATAGAAGAAAAGAGATCGTAAAGAGATACAACGAAGCCTTCGCCGACGTCCCTGAGCTCTTCATCCAGAAAGAGATTCCTCAGTCCGACACAACAAGGCACCTGTACATCATTCAGCTTAAGCTTGATAAGCTCACCTGCACTCGCCGTGAGTTCTTCGACGCCATGAGCGCCGAGAACGTCCAGTGCCAGGTCCACTACGTACCGGTCTACTTCTTCCCGTTCTACCAGAAGATGGGCTACGAGAAAGGCCTCTGCCCGGTTGCCGAGAGCATCTACAAGGGCATCATGAGCATACCTCTCTACCCAATGATGACCGACGAAGACGTAGAGAGCGTAATCGCCGCCGTCAAGAAAGTCATCAACTACTACAGAAAGTAATAACATCAACCCTCCGAACCACCCAAGCGTCCCCACCCACCGGGGAAGCTTTTTCTTGCCCTTTTGAGCCCTAGGGACGGAGTCAAGGGCTCATTTTTTGAGCCCCAGGGACGGAGTCAAGGGCTCATTTTTGGTCCCCAGGTAGTCCCCAGGGATGGAGTCAGTGGTCCATTTTTTTGGACACCAGGGACGGAGGTTAGGGACCATTTTCGCAAGCCGGTAGGAGCAGAGGGGCGTCTTGGTTTAGTAGGTCAAAGGGGGCGTCTTAGTTTGACTCACATTTTGAGAATAAGGATCCGATTTTGCACCACAATGGCCCAGCCTGTTGAACGTTGGTTGGAAACGTAATTCCGACCGCCCCACAACTCTCTTCCATAAGAAAAATAGTTGGAAATTGCAAAATCCCCCAACGGTCCAAAAAACCATATTTGTCCAAAACTACATCACACGACATCCGTAGGCCGAGTACTGGTATGCAGGAAAAGAGCTAGGCATCAAATTTTCAAAACCACGGCCATCAAAACAGTTTGTAATTTCCAACTAATTTCTCCCAGGACAATTTTTGTGATGCAATTAAAAAATCAATTCATACCAACACAGCTCTATACTCTACCTTGTGATGCACATATCCCACATCTCCAACATCTCCAACATCTCCGACATATCCCACATCTCCCACATCTTCCATACATATTCCATAATGTGCCAAAATATTTGACGCGCGTCAAATAAAACACTACAATAAAAGTGCAAGAACACAAGCACAAAAGTAAAAGACCGGTAAAATACCAATAGCAATAAAAGGACTCATTATGAATACATCTGTAATCAGAGAAAAGCAAGACCTGACCTACCTCAAATGGTCTCACATCAGAAACTCCAGCGGAACAGCCGGAACCTTCCTTAAGTCCGAGTCTGTCCTCGATGGGCAAAAGACATATTACAAACTCTCAAACTTCGACTCGGAGAGGGGAGTAATAGGCCATGAGTGCATTAACGAGATAATAGTCGACAGACTCTTGACCATCCTGGAGGTTCCACATCTTAGCTATCAGCTGATAAATGCAGATATAGAAGTGGATGGGCGCATTTACAACACATATCTTTGTGCATCTGAGGATTTCAAGGAAAAGGGTGAGAGCAAAATGGCTCTGGATAATTTTTATAGATTAAGAGCAATAAAGGGTGAATCTAAATATGATTTTTGTGAAAGAATTGGATTCCAAAATTATGTAGATCAGATGCTGGCTGTTGATTTTATCATACTTAACAGGGACAGACATGGAGCTAATATTGAAGTATTACGAAATTCAAGGAATCACACAGTTAGACTAGCGCCTTTATTTGATCATGGTTTGTCGCTGATTTTTCCATGTATGACGGAATATGAGGCGCAATCATACGACATACTCAAGGACATAAACTGTAATAACTATATAGGTACGCGCTCGTGTGTTGAGAATTTGAGCCTTATCAAAGACAAGAAAAAAGTATTCAAAGGCAAATTAAAGAAACAAGATAAAGACATGTTATTTGCAGATCTGGATGGCGTGATTCCGGAGATATTTATCCAAAAAATCTGGGACATGATTTTTGAAAGGTATAAGATTTATGAGAAACTTTGAAATTTATGATGAAGAAAATAATAAATCATTAGGGGTATTGTTATATTATCAGCGAGAACACACCTTTATTGTTGAATTGATTGATGGCCTTGATGAATGGACAGCACCGTTTATGTTCTCGACATATGCACAAAGGGGCATATATACAATACCTCGTGATATAAGTTTCCTTTGGGTACAAGAGCGCATCATCCCCAGCACCCGCCAGAACATCTCCAGCATCCTCCGAACCCACAAACTCAAAGAGTACGACGAGATGAAATTCCTCGAACTGTCCCACGGCCGTTGCTGCCAGGACAGCCTCTCAATCCGCGAACTCTCCACCCTCCCTGACTACGTGATAATCAGGCAAAAGAGAAATCTGATTGATTGCACGGTACTGGACGACCAGAACATTCTCTGCTTCTTTGCAGACGGCAAGACAAGAAAAATCGACCTCACCAAACTTGATAACGAGGACGTAACCGAGAAAGTTTGCAAAAACCCAAAACTCCTGAACTCCTGCATGGTCGGAACCGGTGGCTATTACATCACCTTCAATGATTCCATAGATGTTCCGGCAGCAGAACTCTATACTGCCGGTAAGCCTATCCCATTAACCCTTTCCGACTTCATAACTTTCGCAGGTCACAACATAATTGACACCCAGGAATGCTGCCGTGAGCTTTCCTGCACGCGCCAGAACCTGGCCTACATGACTGACCGAGGCTTGTTCGAACCCATCAAAACAAACACCCGAGGCAATCTCTACCTCAAGGGTGATGTCCTCAGCAGCAAAGGGGGCTAGTTGTAGCCATCTAGCCTGTGCTAGCCTGTCGTAAATTGCGTAAATTGCGTAAATTGTGCTAGCCTGCGCTAGCCTGTGATTACAAATAACATGCAATAAATTGCGGATTAACCCTATAATCCAGATGTAAAGCGTAAAATCTTGCACATTAAGTCTCGAAATGTTATCATTTTCTTGGAGGAATGAACCATGACATCGAAAGCATACCTGCAAGACATTAGTAAGAGAATGAAAAGGCTTAGAGTAGAAAGCTCTATAACCCAGAAGGAGCTTGCATCCATCACAGGACTTTCCCTGCGCTCAATACAGAGATTTGAAAATGGCGAAGACATATCGTTGGAGAATTTTTTAAAATTATCAATTGCATTTGAACTTGCGGAATCAATACTAAGTGTCATACCCGACATGGATAATAGGCCATCGATTCTTCTTGAAAAGCTCAGAGGTAAGACTAAGCAAAGAGCGCACAAGATGGATCATAAGGCATCCAATAGCACTAAAAAAGCATTTAAATGGGGAGATGAACAATGAATTACGCAGAAGTTTATATCTGGGGAACCAGAATAGGTATATTACATCTACCCGAAGGTGGAAGAGTTGCCGATTTTGAATATGATCATGACTTTGTTCAAAATGCTGTTGGAACAGGAATTGAGCTTTCTCCTCTTAAAATGCCTTTGTCTGGCAGAGTCTATCGCTTTCCTGATATAGGTGAGTCATTTAGAGGCGTTCCGGGTTTGATTGCAGATTCATTACCTGACAAATTTGGAAATGCTGTGATTAATAGGTGGCTGGCAGATCAAGGTAGGACAGAATCCAGCTTTAATGTTATAGACAGGTTATGCTATACAGGTAAAAGAGCTATGGGAGCGCTTGAGTATGTTCCGGCTCAAGGCCCTGAGGCTGATATAAATGAACGAATTGACCTGGATGAAATGGTTAAATTTGCTTCGGAAGTTTTAAATCGGCGACAAGAAATCAAAATCAAGGCAAATGACAATCTCACATACTCTCAGCTTCTTCAACTTGGCACTTCAGCCGGAGGCGCACGAGCTAAGGCAATTATAGCCTGGAATGAAAAAGAAGGTGTGATCAGATCTGGACAATTAAATCCGGAAAAAGGATATGATTTCTGGCTGATGAAGTTTGATGGTGTGTCCGGAAATGGAGATCATAACTTAGAAGATGAGCCTGAGTATACACTTATAGAGTATTCATACTATGAAATGGCTAAACTGGCAGGCATAGAGATGAGTGAGTGCAGGATATTTTCTGAAAACGGGCGCAACCATTTCATGACAAAACGTTTTGACAGAGGCGATAATGGGAAGCTGCACATGCAAACTCTAGGTGCATTAGCGCATATCGATTACAGCACACCGGCGATGTGCAGCTATGAACAAGCTGTTACATATATGCGTGAAATGAAACTCACTGCTGATGAGATAGAGCAGTTTTACAAGAGAATGGTATTTAATGTGCTTGCTGTAAATCAGGATGACCATGTAAAGAATATTTCGTTCCTGATGGATAGAAGCGGAAAGTGGAGACTTGCGCCTGCCTATGACTTGACGTTTTCATATAATCTCAGCAATATATGGCTAAAGGCACATCAGATGACAGTTCATGGAAAAACAGTGGGAATTACGAAAGATGATTTGATAATATCCGGTAAAACTATGGGAATCAGTACATCCAAAATTGAACACATAATTGATGATGTTGCCGGAGCAGTATCGAATTGGGGAAAGATATCACGGAAAAATGGTATTTGTGAGAAAACAATTAAGATGGTTGGAGACGTAATAAATACAAATAACAAATAATCAGAGGAGAATAATCATGACCACATCCAATAAATTCACCGAACTTCAAACCTTCTACACCGGCAAGCGCGTCTTTCTCACCGGCCACACAGGATTCAAGGGCAGCTGGCTTTGCCTTATGTTAAAAGAGCTTGGGGCAGAAGTCTACGGCTACTCCCTAGCCCCAGGCACCGAGCCCAATCTCTTCACCATCCTGGGCCTTGAAAACCGCATCCACAGCACCATCGGTGACATCCGCGACCTCGACTCACTTGAGAAAGCCTACATAGAGGCCAATCCTGACGTCGTCCTTCATCTCGCAGCGCAGCCCATTGTTCGCGATTCCTACAAGGATCCGCGCTACACCTACGAGACCAATGTCATGGGAACCGTAAACATCCTCGAGTGCCTCCGCAATCACCCCGGTGCCACTAGCTTTCTCAACGTCACCACGGACAAGGTCTACGAGAACAACGACCTGGAGAACCACGGCTTTACCGAGGATGAGAAGCTCGACGGCTATGATCCATATTCCAACTCCAAGAGCTGCTCTGAGCTCGTGACACATTCCTACAAGAAGTCATTCTTCTCAGATCCCGCAGCACCGGCCATTTCCACTTCCAGAGCCGGCAACGTCATCGGAGGCGGAGACTTCGCCAACGACCGCATCATTCCGGACTGCGTCAGAGCAACAATTGGGAACCAGCCCATAATCGTCCGAAACCCGTATTCCACAAGGCCCTACCAGCACGTACTGGAACCCCTCTACGCCTACCTTATGATCGCTATGCGTCAATCTGGGGAAAAGAGCTTTTCCGGTTATTACAACATCGGCCCCCGCGACGAGGACTGCATCAATACCGGAGACCTCGCTGATTACTTTGTAAAATACTGGGGAGACAATGCAACCTGGGAGAATCACGCAGAACCCAACGCACCCCATGAAGCCAACTTCCTCAAACTTGACTGCACCAAAGCCCGCACCACATTCGGCTGGGAACCTGAGTGGCATGTAGAAGATGCTATTCGCAACACAGTCGATTGGTATAAAGCCTGGAACAACTGCGAAGATATGTACAATTTCACCAAGGAACAAATCCAGGAATTTTTAGAAGCTAATTGACAATATGACCGGCCTCATAGAGGCCGGTCATTTAAATGTATCATTATTCCTCAAACAAACTATCGATATATTTATTAACCCCTTCTCGCGTAGTCAGATCATATATCTTGTTAATCCCCTTATAGTATTCGCATATACTCGAATCAGATATAACATTTTTGGACATTTCAAATATCTCCAGCCCGGTCCTGGCAGTATTCCATGGTTCTTCCTTATGAGTTATATCCATCAGCACTTTACCGTTCAGCCTTCCGAACGTATTAAGCACAAAGTCTATAATTTTCTTATCCTCAGCTTTCAGTCCTGCAAAACAACTTGGATCCGGATCGATTTTAGGTATAAGCGAATCACCAAATGTTTTGTATTTTTTGTAAATATCAGGAAAAACCGGCCCGTAAGCCCAGGCTTCACATGTGCCATCAAATACAGCATCTTCGTCAAAAACACCAAGTGAAAAAGCTTTAACGAAATAGAGTAGTTTCTGAAGAGATAAGTCTGTGACTTCATACTGCGAGTTAACAATATACAACGCAACTAACTCAAGCTTTGTGCTACAGCTTGTCATCTGCTTTATCAGATTAATTTTCTTCTTAACTTTGTTATAAGCTACATTTGTGATCCTATCTTTGCCTTCTTCGAGAACTTTTTCCATCTCAAGATGATCGTGCAGTAAGCGCAACAAAAGATCAGAATACTCACGCTTGGGAATCTGTCCATCCAGATATCTGGAAATTGTATGCTCCCCAAATCCAAGAAGGTGGGATAGTGGCCTTTTCTCGATGTCATACTTGTTCAGTAGCTCACGAATATCGCCTTTGGTAATGATGCCGGATAATCGCCTGTAAATGATATCAAAGCGATTTTCGTTTTCATCCATTAGCCCCGGAACAGATATCTCACTATGACATACTGAACATATGCCATATCGTTCGTTATATTCATAGTTTTTACCGTTAATTGAGCGTGATCTGTGCCTTGCTTTAATTGTATAGGGAACTATTTTTCTGCATTTCCAGCATAGTAAACCATTATTCTCAGTGTCCATACCTTATCCCTCTTAATATTCGCCTGCTTTGTGCATCGAAAGGATTACAACAAAACTGTTCTTATCATTTCCAAAGAAAAACTTCACGTATATATCTAAATAATCAAATTGCGCTTCTTCGTGAAACCTTGGCATTAACTGAACATTTCTCTTAATGAAAACATACATGTAATCATCAGGATTATCTGAATTATAGCTATATTCATCTTTTATATAATCTTGTTCTTCCAAGCTCAGCAATATTTCAATTCGCTTTTTGTCGTCTACATAGTATGTATCTATTAATAACTTGTTCTTATCTGTTGGAACAAAAGTGTAATTAATACCATACTTTCCGCTCTTTATGAGTTGCTTCAAGCGAGATAGTGCCTCGCTCGGAGACAAAATATCCATTCATATTCCCCCGTCTCCTCCATGTTATGCCCTACATGCCCTACATGGTACAATCTTACGTTACGCAATCTTATCCTAGCATAATAGTACACTAATTGCAATAGTGTACTATTTACAATATATAAACATTCCATTAACCTCTTCCAATCGTGAACCCCCTTCAGTATAATTATAAATACACATATAAACGAAATTACAACCACCACCCAAACCCTAAAAGGAGGAAAAAGCCATGCCGGAATTCAACAACAAAGCCATGTACAAGCTGTCCTACGGTCTGTTTGTCTGCACTGCAGTCCAGGGCGACAAGAAAAACGGATGCATAATTAATACCGCTGTACAGGTAGCATCAGACCCGAACACCATTTCCATCGCAGTTAACAAGGCTAACTACACCCATGACATGATCAAAGCCACTATGGCCTGCAATATATCAGTCATCAGCAAAGAAGCCACCTTTGATCTTTTCAAGCACTTCGGCTTCCAGTCCGGCCGCGATGTCGACAAGTTCGGCGCAGACTATGCGCCAGGCAACTATGCCCTTGTCGACAATGGCATTCCATATATAACAGATGGCACTAACGCCTACTTTTCTCTTAAGGTAAAAGAGCTTGTTGACCTCGGTTCACACACTCTCTTCATCTGCGAACCGACCTTCATGACAGTTCTCTCGGATGCGCAGTCCTGCACCTACGAGTTCTATCAGAGCGACATCAAGCCAAAACCTCAGGCAGTAGGCACAACACCAAAGGGCGAGACAGTGTGGCGCTGCACAATCTGTGGCTATGAGTATGTCGGCGAAGACCTTCCCGACGACTTCATCTGCCCGATCTGCAAGCACGGCAAAGACGACTTTGAAAAGATCATCCGATAATAGATGAACCCAAAAAGATAGGAGGACTAATCTTATGAAATATGTATGTAACGTATGTGGCTATGTTTACGACGAGGCAGCAGGCGATCCCGATAACGGCATCGCTCCGGGAACCAAGTGGGAAGACCTTCCCGATGATTTCACCTGCCCACTCTGCAGCGTAGGCAAGGATGATTTCTCACCACAGGAATAATTGAATATCGTAACCTAAACAAATAAGGAGGAAACCAAACATGAAATTCTACAGATGTGAAACTTGCGGAAATATTATCACCAAATTAAATGATTCAGGTGTACCGGTTGTATGCTGCGGCGAGCCAATGAAAGAGCTTGTACCGGGAGCAGTTGATGGCGCAGTAGAGAAGCACGTACCTGCAGTAACAGTAGATGGCAGTACTGTTAAGGTTCAGATAGGCGAAGTAGAGCACCCCATGATGGATGCACATTACATCCAGTTCATCGCTCTGGAAACAACAACCGGCGCTCAGATCAAGTACCTGAAGCCTTCTGAGAAACCTGCAGCTGAATTTGTACTCGCTGAAGGTGAGAAGGCTGTTGCAGTATATGAATACTGTAATCTGCATGGCTTGTGGGTTAAGGAAGTTTAACAGCGTATCAGTTAAATCAACCGCATATTGAACGCAAAAGTGAACGCAAAAATTTGCGTTCACTTTTATGTTCATGAGACATGTCAATAATATAATTGCTAATAATCAATTTATAAATTCGATATTTGTATATTATAGTCAAAAACACAAAATATAATTTGACATAATCAAAGTATAAGCATATACTCATCCTAGAAAGGCAGGTAGAGTATATGCTTATTCAATTTTCGGTAAAAAACTTCATGTCATTTAAAGAGAAGGCTGTCCTGGCTCTGAATCCATCAACAGATTCTGAACATCCCGAGAATATAAATGAAGAAAATGGATACAAAGCGTCAAATCTCATAGCAATTTATGGCGCTAATGCATCAGGAAAAACGAGCTTATATAAGGCAATGACTGTTGCGCTTATATTCATTAAGAATTCCAATATGATTCAGGTTAATCAGCCCATATTTGGGATTGTACCGTTTAAGTTTGATAATGAAACATTGCTCGGACCATCAGAGTTTGAGTTTGTTTTTGTTGCAGAAGATGGAAATAGATATGTATATGGCTTTTCAGCTGACAACATGAAAGTGCATGAAGAGTACTTATATAAATACTCAAGCCAAAGACCGACATTGATCTTTGATCGAAAGGAAGAAAGTTACGAGTTTAAATCACAAAAAGGGGTGCTTGAGCCACTGATTAGATTTAATACTCCCAATAAATTATTCTTGGCTACAGCTACTAACTGGAATACCGAGAGCACAATGATTCCATATAAATGGCTTGCTGAGAATATGGCAACATTTACAGATGCTCAGAATATCGCTGACATTTCGCTGGAACACTATAAGGGTACTGACAGGGATTCGTATGTGGCTTTTACAGAGAGACTCCTTCAAGTTGCAGATATTAATATATCCAAGATTAAAATAAACGTCAGAAAAACTAAAATGAATCCAGCATTTGCGATGCAAGCGCCTCAAATGATAGTAAATGGTCAATCCGTGATGGCACAGGAAGTAGAGCAAATGATTGTAAGAACAGAGCATATCATAGGAGAAGAGGGTAATGCTACAAACTATATTCTGGATATGAGCGAGGAATCGCTTGGAACCAATCAACTCTTTATTCTTGGCCCGTTTTTGAAAGATGCATTTGAAAAAGGAATGACATTATTTATTGATGAGATTGACAAGAGCCTTCACACATTTATAGTTAGACATCTTATAAATATGTTCAGGGATAAAGAGATTAACAAGGCTGGTGCTCAATTGATATTTACAACTCATGATACTTCTCTGTTGTCATTAGCTACCTTCAGAAGAGATCAGGTGTATTTTACTGAAAAAAGCAATAAGACTGGAATATCTGACTTGTACTCACTTGACGAGCTTCCTGTCAGAAAGACTGACAACATTGAAAAAGGATATTTGCTAGGTAGATATGGTGCCATTCCATATATTCGTGGGGAGGAACTCTGATGGCTAAACGCGATATAAGTATAAAAAAGCGCGGACGCCATGTTCGTAATGTTAAGCCGGTATATTTGGTGATTGCTGAAGGGAAGAATAAAACAGAAATTTTGTATCTTTCTCATTTTCGAGAGCAGAGTAGGGAATATAGCCTTCAGTTTGTAAAAGCAGGTTATAATACTGATGCTAGATCATTATATAAAACTATCTCTGAAAAGTGGGATGAGTTGGATCTGTCTTCAGATAATGGGGACAAAGCATTTATTATTTTGGACATAGATAATGATTTGAATAAAGCAAAAAAGGTTGATGAACTAGCACATAGTAATACCAATTTAGCGATTAGCTTTATAGTATCAAACCCGGCATTCGAGGTATGGTTTCTTCTGCATTTTAAATATACTACCAGGCATTATGAGAATGCAGATGCAGTAATTAGAGATTTAATGAAATTTCTCCCTAATTATGAGAAAAACAGAGATTGCTATCTAGAGTGTGTAGATCTGATTCAAGAAGCTTTGGTGAATGTGGATAAGCTCGCAAAATATTACGAAAAGCTTCCATGGCCGTCAATAGAATGCAATCCAATGACAGATATGGGCAAATTGATTAAGCGTTTGGAATAAGAGATAGAGATATGTCGAAGAAAAATAACGGTGTTAGTAAAGAACGGTTTGAAGCAATTGAAATGAAGTTTCCTGAATTGACGAGAATAACTAAGGTTATGCTCTGTGAAGATGGAATCAGAATGATATCGGATGACCGCGAGGAAATACCGGAGTCATCTTCTTATGTTAAATTCTATAATAGAGATTCTGGTAAACCAAAGACGACACTCAGATTTGATCTAGACAGGGCAACTTTTGATGTGATGAACATTTTGAATCATATCAATGTGATTGTTGCATTAGATACAAACACAGATAAAAAAAGCAATAAATCAGTTGCTGTTGCAGCTATTTTTCTTGTGCTTGGACAACGCGATGCCTATGAATTTCATTTCATGAAATGCTTGACTTGTAGATTCATTAATACCACAGATATTGAATCCGAATTAGTTGCATTGAATAGTTTTATACAGGCAATAAAAGAAGGCCAAATAGGGTATATTCTTGAGACAGATCAAGTACTTATTATCATTGATCATAATTTAGGTAAACTCGAACAGTATAATAGAAGAGTACTGCCGCTGATTGATGATAATGCATTGAGTATATTGCCAAATAATATTAATTTAGCGTATGCAAGTACGGACCAGTACAATGATTCAGTTTTCAATCAAATGCTGCAAGAATGTGATAGGTGCGCGAGTGATATTTTGAGATGACAAACATAATTCACTGGCTCTCGAATTAGAGTATTATCTTCACAGTGTTGTTCATTAGTTACAAGTGTTGTCTAAGAATAGAGATAAGAAATTACTTTAATGGTTTTCTTATTCGTTCTTAGTACTTCTTCCATCCCCCACATTGCTATTCCCAATAATTTCCTATATTATAACAATGGCGGCATTTATACCCCGCCATTGTTTTTTCGTCCCACCAACCCAAAGAGGAGATAACCCAAAATTCATGACCAACGAATTTCTAAATAAATCCGGAAAACTCCTGACCATCCTCCTGACCCTGTCATTGATCCCTATGCTGGTCATAGCAATCTATGCCAGACCCTTTGTCGACGACTATGGGTACAGCACAAGAACCCATGATGCCTGGCAGTCCACTCATTCAGTGTTCGCCCTGCTCG
>NZ_JAGBLU010000005.1 GCF_017635265.1 Butyrivibrio sp. | reverse complement strand
TTTCCATCTGCTTATCAAAATCTCTCATAGAAGGTTATCCTCCTTCCCTTTCACCAATTCCTCATACTTCAACTGGTAAGCAATAAGTCTGGGAATGTATTCCGGTGGTGTTCTCCTTCCCGCTTCCCAGTCTTCCAATGTGCGAACAGGGATCCCCGTATGCTCTGAAAAGTCTTTACGCGACATCCCTGTGCTTTCTCGTAGGTCTTTTATCGATTTAGCTATATCCATATTCTTTTCCCTCGCATTGCGTGTTTATATTCAAAGTATATCACATATTCATTCGAACCGCAATGCGTGGTTTTATCACAACCTATTTAAGTCAAATGCATTACGGATGGATTTTCTTCTTTATCCTTAAACACGCCTCAATATGCATGATCCAATGTCTGGAAAACGGCATTTGGATAAGGCCGCGAATATCTTTATTGCACCAGTAATCTATAAGCCATATCGCACTTTCCTCCTTACTGACAACAGAAAGTGATTCCAGCCGTTCTTTTCGTTCTGCGGATATCCTTTTCCTCAGATCATCATATGATAAATCCCGTAATATGGATTCTGTACTCCGCTTCACATCAAAAAGATACATATATAACTCATCCAGATTCAGCAACTTTGAAAAGTCAGCAATCTCCTGCCTAACCAGCTCATTTCCTGTGGTGATGATAGGTGAGTTAATTCTCTTTTGATATCTTTCTCTGAAAAATACCTGCTCATCCCCATTGATCAATGTGTGAGCCACGATATCCTCAATACGAAAGATATGCCACAACGAATATGCAATAGTCTTGCTATGATACCCATCTGCATTGATGAATGGAATTGCATTGAACTCTTCCCTGTTTAATTCTTCTTTGAAAGAGCTGACAGTGTCCCAAAGAGCGTCACGTAATGCAAGAAGTATATCGATACCTTCTTCATAGGTATCTCTTTTCTTTATCTGACTTTGCATGAGCTTGTTGAGCTCTGACCACTCTTTATTCATCCGTTTTCTTCTCCGCGTCCTTAATCCGATAATAATCTTCCATCTTCACATTCAGTTTCACATAAGAATCCGCTTTTCGGTTGCTCACACGCGTAAGGAGCACGCAGCTTTCCACGTGGCTCGACACGTCCATTTTGATGTCAGATTTTCGCGCCTGTCATCGGGAACTTGTCCACGATTTTGTAGATTTACAATTCCTACGCCTTCGGGGAGCGTCCGTCAATGGGAACTGGTCTATACCCTACTACCTACTTTATTATATGCAAACCGGCTAATTCCATACCGTCTCAACCCTGATACCCTACTCAATATAGGGAATTGGTCTAAGGAATTATACCGTCTCAACCTATTACGACGATGTACTCCTTTGAGATATCTGTAAACGTCTCATCAACAGATAAAAGCACTTCATCAAGATGCTCCTTTATTGTCCCCCTGACAAAGGCGTCTCTCGCCTCCGGCTTCTCAATCAGCACCCACTTAAGCTGCTGGTACGAGTATTTGCCAAAGGCCAACCACTGAGGATAGTTGATAGCCATAGGGTTCTTGGTGAAGTAAACCTTCCCAGCATTACAAGCTGTCGCCGCGCTATGCCCTATAAAGAGCATTGTTCCGAGCTTTGGATGCTTCTCATGGTTTGTAGATAGTGGAATTGATTCCTTAACCAGATGCCCTTCCTTTATCCGCTTGATTGCATATCCAAGCCGCGTAACAACCTCCGCAATCATCACTGGAATCGAAAGGGTACAGAAATGGATGAAGTCGTAGCCTTCGTAGTACATACCCTGTACGATCTCAGCGATTGTCTGATCCTCCTCACCGATGTTTCCGAACTGCAGAAGATTGAACAATCCCATAAGTGGTGCCGGAAGACCCATCGACGTGGTAATGTCGGACTTAAAGTGCGTTATCTGTTTAGCAATTGCTAAGAAGATGTCCTTTTCTGTTCTGTTAGCATATTCATCTATAGCCTGTGAGACGACTTTTCCTGTCTTATCAATCGTGGTCATCCTACCGGTCATTATGTCTGCAACACCAATCACCAATCCAAGTAGCGGATCGTGACCGAGGGACAAGAGTCTATGGTAATAGGTCGACAATCCCTCGACGTTGACGACGGTGTTCCTGTTGTCCTGCGCATCGTATGGAACCTTGCTCACCTTTGAGTTAGCGAGCTTCTCCATCTCCGCTTCCGGATACTTCTTATCAAAGTAATCCCTGACATAGTTGGCAAGCACTCCACCCTTCAAACCTTCAGGGGTCTTTTGTGGTATGCCTACCATAAGGATGTCAACCGCTGCTGCAAGAAGGCCTGCTGCAGCCGAGATTGCAATATCATATCTGTCCAGTCGATGCAGCTGGTTGTATTCTTCGTTGAGAGCATGTATAGCCTGCTCGTTTAGCTGCAGTTCTTCCACCGTGAACAAGTCCTCAAGAACACATTGATTACCTACTGCTGCCTCTGCTTCCAAACACAAGCTCTCCCACGAAGGGACAATCATGATCTTTTTTGGTTTCTCCATAATAGTGAGGTTATCTCCATCGGGAATTTGTATGCCAAGGGATCTCAGTAGTTCCTCACTCTGTCTTATGTTTTCATCTATACCCTTGGTGTCAGGGAAGGCTATCTGTGCCAGTTCCCTATCCTGATGCACGAGGACATTATTGATTTGCTGCTCTAATTCTGTGTATCTGTATTTACTCATTTGTCAGCATCCCAAACTAAGCCGCGATCCCCAAGTCCTTCTGGAGATCTTTGATCGCCTGCTGCAAAAGAATGTTGAGGCTTTGCAAGTAATCCATACGTTCCTTGGTCGCGTCTGCCTCTTCCTTCATAGCCTTGATGATTGCCTCATGTTTCTGGAGCGCTTCCTTATATAAACGCTCTTTTTCCTGTCGTAGCTGTTTATTCTTTAATTTAGCAGCTACCCCCACACCGCCTGCAGCCAGTGCCGCCACAGGTAAAGCCAACACGAATACTCCGGCTACCATACCACCGCCGACAATTGATCCTGCAGCAGCTAACCCGGAAGTGATACCAGCAGCTGAAAGACCAACGGTACCGAGTCCATAGAGTGCCGCAAATGAGCCTACACCGCCGATTCCGGCACCAAGAGCTCCTGCAAGCACCTCCGGAATTGCACTTTCTCGTATCGTTCTCTTTTTGTCGTTCAGAGCAGCAGAGGCTTCATTAACAACATTTACAACTTGTTGCAGAGCCTCTACGCTCTGGAAATTCATATCTTTTTTCTTCTTTACATATTCACCCATGTCCCGAACCTTCTTTTATAAGTTTACTCTTGGGCTTCATCCTTATAGTCAAAGTGATCCTTAACCTTCTTGTATGTGGTCTTATCTGTGAGTGTATAAGCTACAAGCGGCACACTGGTCATTCCCTTTTCCCAATAGCCGTCCGCTTGATCTGTAACATACTTCTTCCATTTAACACTGATGAAGATCTCTTTTTTATGATCGAGCTTGTTCTTCGCATCTTCCGACTCCCACGGAGCTGATGCGATTGGTGTGCTCACTCCATCAACGTCAACTTTGAAGTCAGCCATCGGCACAGCTGTCGCAAGGCACTCGCCGATACCGACAAATCCACTTCCAGCGATATGACAGAACACAGTGTCACCGGCTTGTACGTTATACAGATATCGTCCGCTGCCTCCAATATTTGCGGATAGGAATCCATACTTTAGTGCGTCTGGCCAGCTGCGATCAGCATAACCAATGGTAAATTCCTGACCTTTTGTGTTCCTGAAAAACTCTTTTTCTTCATCAGCTGACCAGCCTCCAGCAAGATCTTTTATATCTGTTGGATTCCAAATGTCACTTGCCATCTTCAGATATATTTCTGCACGGTCTGCTATGCTTGAAAGATTCTTTTCCGCTGAATTAAAATCCACATGTTCAGTAAAACAAATAACTCTTGTACCCGTTTTGCCGGCAATCAGACAATAATCCTCCATCGTAGACATTCCATCAATTGAGAATTTTGAATGGACATGCATATCAACAAATTCATTCATAATCGAGCCTCCATTTGTGAAGTTCATGCAGATCAGTGAACGCAAATACTAGATCACACTCCGACATGCTCTTATTTATGCGATGAACCCTTTTTTCCATTCTTGCTTTTATTGTTTACATAACGTCTCTTACTTGGCTTCAATCTACTCGAAGATCCAGCATTGTTCGACGAACCTGTATCCAATTCCGAAGCTCCTTTTTTCTTGGGTGCACTCATATTGCGGTTATTTAATCTACTTACCAATTGACCACATGCGGCTTTTATATTGCCACCTCGGGATTCTCTGATTTTCACAGTAAGTCCCACCTTATTTAACTTATCACGAAATGCAACGAGTTCCTGTTTGTTTGGTCTTCGAACTGCTTTACAATCCGTTTCATTGTATTGTAAAAGATTAATCAATACATTTTTGTCACGAAACCATCTTCCCAACTGTTTTACATCATTCGCACGATCATTTACACCCGGTATAAGCAAATATGCTATAGTAACGCTACGATTATGTCTTTCTGAATATGAGAGTACTGATTGAACTACTTCATTTATATCATACCCTTTCATATGCGGCATGATATAGTCCCTTACATGCTGATTCGTGGCATGCAGGGATAACGTAAGTTGGATTTTTAAATGTTCTTCTCTCAACTTCTTCATCTGAGGGAGCGGTCCCGTTGTTGATATTGTTATACCATCTGTTGGAAAATCAAGTCCTTTGCGGTCTCTTAATATATGAATGGACTTTATCACGTTATCATAATTGAACAGAGGTTCTCCCATGCCCATGAATACAATCCTATTTACTCTACCATTTATCAGTATTACTTGTTGAACTATTTCAGATGGTGTTAGATTTCTGACAAATCCATTTTCACCAGAGGCGCAAAAGATGCACCCAACAGGGCAACCTATCATGGTGCTCACGCATACAGTAGTACCAGTTTTTCTTTTAATGCTTACCGTTTCAATGCAATAGCCATCTGACAATTCAAAAGCATATTTCTGAGTATCCGGACCACGAAAGATTTCCTTGATAGTTATCGTTTTATACTTGTTACTACTTTGGGAACCGGAGTATAATTCGCGATAAAACTTATCCGCCTCAACTTCTCCCAATACACCAACCATTTCAGAATATGTGTATCCATATGGATCCTTATATATATCCGTGGCTTGAACAGAAGCATTCTTAACCATATTCAACATATGACCTCCAATAAAAAATCACGCTAAGATTCGTTGCAAAAGGCAATCACATTTCCTTTGCAACGCCCTCCTGAAAAACTTCCATGGAATCCAACATTTTCAGAGTTCGTTCATCACTACTAAAAACTGCAAACAATGCTAAAAAAACAGTCCAATTCAATTTTTTCTTACCATTTTCAATTGCATTATAAGTTTGCCTTGAAATGCCTATCTTTTCAGAGATATCAGCTTGGGAAGCTCCTATCCTTGCACGCAGCACAGGCAACTCTGTTACCATTGTATTGATCAGTTCCATTCTCTTACTATTGTTAAACTCCACTTCTAATCCCCTTTCTAAAGAATAATTTGCTCCTTTTACTTAAGTTTGTTTAATTATCGTTCAGCAAAAGACCGCAAATTTTATCTTGAATGACAACAAATTTATTATAGCACATGTCGTCTATGTTGTCAATATGTCACCCTCGGCGACTTTAAATAATGTTTTGCTTTTCCCCGTTTTTTTCTGATTTGGGCTTTTGGGGCTTTAACAGAATTCGCAAATTTAAACAAAATGTAGAAAGTCTCGTGTTTATAACTGATTTTGCTGTTATCAGCGGGTGTTGTCACATTTCTCTCTGCTGTTGTCACCATTGCTTGAGGTGTTGTCATTTTCTCCGTTGCTGTTGTCAAAATCATCTGCGCTGTTGTCATGATGTCGGCAACAATCGGGCGTAAAGAATGAGTTGCCGGAGAGTTCCTAATCTCTGAAAGCCCTTGATTTCAAGCCATTCTGCCGCTCTGACAACAGCATTTCTTTGTATCAATTCTTGGGTTTACATTTCGCCATAAACACCTGCTAGAACATATTCTGGGTGCCTGTTTATATATTCAGTGTAGTATTTCACCTGATTCTTATAGCTGTTTGTCTGCTCTTCCATCGCAGTTGAAACTCTGCAGTATGCAGCAAACCATTCAATTTGCCAAAAATATATCGGAATTTCAAAAGATCAGACGCTGCACGAAGTAACTTCTCATCACAAATCGTCGGGTTCTTATACCTACCAAAAGGTGTATTGAACTGGCCTTTACGATTAACTCGATAAAGTCCGTTAAAGCATGTTTTATTTAAGTACAGTGTTCGCGCTGCAGCTTCACTTGCCGTAAGGCTTTCCCAATCCAAAGCCCTAACTGCATAAAACATTTCCTCTGTATTTTCATATTCTTGTAGCTTTGAAATGACACCTTCGACATCGTTGGCAACCTGAACATATACATTAATAAACTCTGGATTGCTATCTGCTATTACAGCATTATCTGGCTGCAATGCAAAGAAAAGCGCTCCTCCACCAAAGAAGGGCTCTATGTACTTTCCCGTATAGGTCGGAATAGTGGGCAGTATATCTTTGAGCATTTGTGCTTTTCCACCAGCCCATTTCATTATCGGTTTTAAGTTTTGTTTAGATGACTTTGTCATTGTCATTTCCTCTAATTTCTATAAAATAAATTCTTCTCTATCTATCGATGCATAGTCCTACTC
>NZ_JAGBLU010000034.1 GCF_017635265.1 Butyrivibrio sp. | reverse complement strand
GCGTTATGCCATGATTCTGGGCAAACAAGATGTGAGTTTGCTCTATGCCGACCCCGCTCTGAATATCACCGACCAAGTAATAAAGGGGCTAAACAAACGCTATACAAAAAAATAAGGTCCACAATTTGCGGCAGTAAAAAAGTGGGTCACCTGCATAACCGCGTGGATTAACCGAAAATATTGACCAGTCTGAAGATGAAAAATTTTTTGTCAATGACACCTGTTAGCTGAGCCCTGAAGTCCTTAATCTTAGCATTCAGCGATTCTGCAGAAGCGTTGGTTGACCTGTTCACAAAATAGTTGAGTATCTCGTCCTCCCTGTCATACATGGCTGCGGCTATGTCATTGAAGGCTTTGTTATCAAACTCGCCTACTTTGGCGTACCACTTCTTGATGCTCTTACGCCCTGCTTCCTTGTCGCACTTCTGGGCAAAGATCATCCTCAAAGAGTGTGTCAGGCTGTACGCCATCTCTATATCAGGATACAGCTCAAAGAGTATCTCTGCACGTTCCCTTTGGCTTGGAGTCCACTTCTCTGGTGATACCATCAGCAGGTACTTACTGCGCATGAGCAGCTCAGCCTTCGTCTCGTTGTTCTTCAACCTCTCAGGATGGTATGCGGCATTGCTACGGGTGGGATTGCCTTCTGCGTCTACAAGCGGCTTTCCGCTCTTGATCAGGTCTTTGATCATAGCCCTGAAGTCATCCTTGGCATTAGCGACCTCTGTCATGACCTCGCGCCGGTGGCCTATGCGTATTTCCTGTAATGCCTCCAGACAGAACTGCTGGTGATGGAAACGGTCAAGGGTAATCAACGCTTTGGGGAAGCAGACACTGACAATCTGGTGCATGCTGTCGGAGAAATCAAGCGTCACTTCCTCAACCAACAGGCGGACGGCTTCCGGTATCTTCTTCAGGACGCTTGTAACCTCCTTTGCCTTGGTTCCCTTCACAATGGCCACGAGGCATCCCTTTCGCCCATGAGCCTCCTTGTTGGACAGGATGGTATATACCTCACCTGTGGACAGACACGTCTCATTTATGCTCAGATGAGTGCCCATATTCTTCGGGATTATTACCCAGTCCTCTGCGTGGCCTGCGTCTTCCCAGGTCTTGAAACCACTGATGGTCTCCTTGTATGAACGCTCGAAATTATCGCCATTGATCTGATAGTCTTTCTCAAACGAACGGGCCGTTATAGGGAGCGTTTCCGAACGCTTCTTTTAAAAATCCGCCAGTTCCTTTGAACAGCGGGTGGATTCCTGTATGAAGTCAAACTCAGACATGACATTGTGATTGTCGGAGTCAAGCCAGCGACGGCGGCGCACATGCAACAGCACCTCCTGACCGCGTATAGGAAAGTCATGGAAGGTTTTGGCTGGAGTAAAACCGTTAGGGTGCAAATCTTCTCGATTGTCTGGCGTCAGATTTTCTCGTCAAGATACAGATGGATAATGGTCACAGGACTCTCCTCTGATTGTGTGTCCTGTGTGGCTGTCTTTTCCTTGGGCTTCACCTCAACATTGGTCAGTTCAAACCATTCCAACATATGTGTTGGCAACAAACATTTGGCAAGTATTTCGTATTGTGGATTCATTGTGACATCTCGTGTCTTATAAGTAAGAACGAAAAACATCACGCTTTTAGTGTACGCTCACACATGGTTATGCAGGTGACCCGAATCATTCAGTGCAAACAAAATGTCATTAAGCATTTCAATTGCCTTTCCCTCTACGATACTTTGATGCCATTTAATATCCTTTTCTAAATCAACATCTATTTTCCTCTGAGCAATAATAGTTCCAGAATCTATCCCTTCATCAATAACATGGATTGTTACACCGCTCTCTTTCTCCTTGTTCTCATATATACATTTCCAAGGGTTGGCACCAGGATATTTTGGAAGCATTGAGGGATGGATATTCAAAGCGGTGATTTTTGCCATGCTGAATATTTCTGGAGGTAAAATGCAAGGACAACGATATGTAAGAAGGACGTCTGGCGTTATAATAGTTAGCTCAGTTCTAATAGCATTCAAGATATTCTCCTTTATTGCTTTAGCATTTGCTTCTTGCGTTTCCTGAGGAATCAAGGAAGAACAGTCTACCACATATAGTTTTACATCTTCCCTATTGCGAAGATATTCAAGGACACCATTGGGGGCTGTAGTGATGAGAAGTATCTGCATGATAATTCAATATTAATCTATACCAGGTATAAACTTTTTTTGTTGGCGGGTTCCAAGCTCCTCAACAAGTTCAATGATCAATCTAATAGCACTTTCCACATCTTTTTTATGGCACATTTCTATAGGGGAGTGCATGTATCGACATGGGATATTGACATTGAGCGTAGCAATTCCTCCATTTTGAATCTGTAATGGAGATGCATCTGTTCCTCCATATGTAAAACGTCCTAAAGAGATCTGATATGGTATTTGGTGTTTGTTAGCAACTTCTTTAGCAATTCTTCTTAGGACGGGATTGTTATCTGCTTTTGCGTGTAGTCCAACACCTTTGCCTAAATGCAGCGGTCCCATCTGATTCTCATGGGACGCAGGAGTGTCTGTGGCATAGTCAACATCTATGATGATGCAAGCATCTAAAGGAAGATTCGCAATAGCAGTATTAGCACCACGAAGGCCAAGTTCTTCTTGTACCGTTCCTATAAAATATAGATTAACAGGCACACTATGCTCAGCAAACCACATCACACATTCATTTAGAACAAAAAGTCCAATTCTATCATCAATACCTGTCCCACAAAGACAGTTATTCTCCATTTCTTCTAAACGAGGTTCTAAAACTGCTAAATTACCAACTTCAACCAACTGACAGGCATCATCACAATTTCTTGCACCTATATCTAACCACAAATCATCAAGAACTAAGCCTTTCGGCTGACCGTATTGTGAAGTTGGGTCAAATCCGATTACTCCACTAATCACCCCATTATTTGTAAGCACTTTCATTGATTGCCCAAGTAAAGTATGTGGTTGCAAACCTATAGAGCGAAATTGCAGCATCCCGTTTGGCAATATATTTGTTATCTGGATAGCAACAGTGTCCATATGAGCCACCACCCCTATTTGTAAAGCCTCTGTTGTGCCTTCCATTGTTGACAGGGCACAGAGGTTACCCATTACATCTATCCTAGTATTCCCAAATAAATTGTTCCACTGTTCACGAAGATAATTTGCCATTATCTGTTCGTCCATTGAAGGAGCAATGATTTCTGTTAAATGCTTCAACCGTTTCGCAGCTGCACTGTTGAGAATCCACTTATGAATCATATTATAATATTATAAATTAGTTCCATAGTCAGCCAATTTTCTCCTTTTACGAGTCCATATGGTCTCGCTTGAATGCATTTCTTTACATAGTATCAAATATTGATTGTTTGGTTCATCCCATAACTGATCAATATATCTCAAAACATCCACAATGGTTGAATATACTTCTTCTTTGCTCAAATCATAAAATGGTACAACATAAGCTTTACTAACCATTATACCCATTTCAACATTAGCAATAATGTTTTTCTCTTTGTCTTTTTTACGAAACTCTTCATTATCCTTTTCTTCTGGTAATATCCAATAATTATCATAGATTGTAGTAATCATTTTAGCTTGCTTTTCAGCACTATCGCCTGTATATACAGCAATTTTACCCGCGTATCTCTCGTCTGTACTATTGTTTATTTTTAAAGTCACGTAAAGCCGATTAGGGGTATTGTCACCTTGTTCAGACAATTTTTTAAGTTCATTATATTTATCATCCTTTATATGAATATTGATATATAAACAATTATCGGCAATATGAGTATCAAAGTCAAAAGGAGATAACATACATTCAATATATTCCAAAATACTATGATTTTTATTCACGCAAAGTCCTCTAAAATTGCGTATTGCTTTTTTTAAGTAGTTATCCATTTCTTTAGCATCTTCCTCATATAATGATAAATGAAACATTTTTGCTATATCCATTATTTCATTCCAAATAGAACCATCGACAGGATTATCTACCCTAATTTTTTGGACTATTCTTTTTAAATCTTTGCTTAGTTGAAACATCCTTTCTGAGGTAGCATGTATTCCTATAGTTGCTACACCAAATTGAAGCATTCTTTCATCTTCTATCGTAACTTCATTTTTAACAACCACTTTGCACAGACTATCCAAAAACGACTCATAGGCTTTTACCCGGTTATCAAAGACTTTCTTTTTCTTGTCTACATCACTTTCTTTCTTAGATTGCCAATTTAGCAAAATGCACGTTATTGCTGTCACAATTGCAGCTCCCAACAATGCACTTAAAGACTCTATCCCCCATTTCCATTCATTTTGTACTGAACCGATTAAATTAGATCTAAACAGACCGAAACAAACCTTAAACTGAATCATGTAAAACACTGTCTTACAATTAACTCCGTTTAACTAACCTTATTCTTCGCCTATTGTGCGTTTGCCCCGATTAGAGTAATTTTGTACCG
>NZ_JAGBLU010000033.1 GCF_017635265.1 Butyrivibrio sp. | reverse complement strand
GGAGCAAGTTATATCATGCGTGCCAATGTTAGATGTTGGAAATGAGAGCATTTCTGCTTAATTGAGATTTGTTAATTATTTCCGTTAGAATCATTATATTTTTCGGCGAGAGAGGCAAAGAGGTCTTTCACCGAAAGATATAATGATTTTTTGATGGACAAAGCCATGGTGGCGGGGCTATAATTTTCGGTGAAAAGGAAAAAAGTATTGCTCACCGAAAAATATAATTATTTGGAGATTATAATGCTGATTGGACGTGAAGAAGAAGTAAAAAAGCTTAATGAATTATATGACAGTGGAGAGGCGGAACTTATTGCTTTATATGGACGACGCCGAGTTGGAAAAACATATCTGATAGATGAGGTGTTCGAAAAAAGGATTTGTTTCCGCCATGCTGGATTATCACCGATTGATGATAATGATGAGACTATAACGAAATATCGAATGAAAGATCAGCTTGAGCACTTTTACAGATCCTTGGCTGTTCATGGATATAAGGGTGAACAAGCACCAAAATCATGGCTTGAAGCATTTTATATGCTGGAAGATCTTCTTATGGAGAAATACGATGATAATGAAAGAGTTGTTGTGTTTATAGATGAAATACAGTGGCTTGATACTCCTAGAGCTAGATTTATGACAGGATTTGAAGCCTTTTGGAACGGATGGGCTTGCCATAAAAAGAACCTGATGGTGATTGTGTGTGGTAGTTCAAGTTCCTGGATATTGGAAAACATTATAAATAATCATGGTGGACTCTATGGGAGAGTTACTTATGAGATGAAACTGAGCACCTTTTCATTGGTAGAAAGTGAGAAGTATTTAGAGTCTAGAGGAATCAGTATGTCCAGGTATGATATTACACAGGCATATATGATGGTTGGAGGAATTCCATATTATCTTAAGTATTTTAAAAAGGAATACAGTTTATCTCAGAACATAAATGCGTTATTCTTTTCAGCAAATGCACCGTTAAAGAATGAATTCAACCGTATGTTTTCATCGCTGTTTACTGATGCAGAAGCTATGAAACAGATAATAAATGCGATAAGCACTAAAGATAAAGGAATTACCAGGGCAGAGTTGACTAAGATGACAGGGATAACTGATAGTGGTGAGTTATCCAGGCGCCTAAATGCCCTAATGGCAGGCGATTTTATAATAAAATACAATTCATTCGGCGACAGCAAAAGAAATGAGAATTATAAGCTTATAGATCCATTCTGTATCTTTTATCTTACTTTTGTAAATGGTAGCAAGAGCGGCAAAAAAATTGATTGGGTTAACATTGAGGATTCTCATCAGGTTATAACATGGAAAGGGCATGCGTTTGAAAATGTGTGTTGGAATCATATGGATCAGATAAAAGCGGCACTTCAGATTGGTGGAGTATCGACCACTGAGTCTTTGTGGTCAAAACGAGGTGATGAGACAACCCGGGGCACACAAATTGATCTGATTATAGTCAGAAAAGACAACGTAGTGCATATGTGTGAAATGAAGTTTTATAGTGATTTGTTTGAAGTTGATTTGGACTATCATCTTATCCTGGAAAGACGAAAAAAATTGCTTCGTGAAAAGATATCAAAGAAGGCGACTATTCACAATACACTTATCACCACGTACGGGCTTAAAAAGAGTAACTATTATGGGGATTTTATTCATGTATTAACTATTGATCAATTATTTGTATGAAAAGATCAGCGGTTTTGGAAAGTGGTGCGCAACAGGAAACTTGAGGGTTCAAGTCCCCTTGTTGTTTCTGCTTAAACCCTTGATATTACTGGTATCAAGGGTTTTTTTATTTGGGTCACCTTGGGTCACCTTAGAAAATAGCCCTGATTTGAGCATCATTATCCCTCTCCTTACTATTCTTGATATATGCTGAAAGAGTCTCTATTTTATGACCGCCTTTCCTTGCTATGGTTTCAAGGTCTATGCCTGCTTTTATCATGGCTGACACTGTATAAGCCCTTATCCTGTGAGGCTTTCTATATGTAACACCACACTGACTACAAATTTTCTTTAAAGTGTTACAATAAGGGTTCAAATACAAAAAACGTCCTCTCTTTGAAATAAAGAGATAGCCTTCTGTTCTGTTACCTTTAGCCTTCCTGATTATCTTCATGACATTTTCATTCAGTGGAAAAACTCTTGCTCCGTCATCTTTTCCTGTTTTGGTATGTTCTACCTCTATCAGATGTCTTTTACCATCTTCATCAATACGAGTCACTATTTCCCTATGAATAAATACTGTAGAATTATCAAAATCCACATCTTCAATGTGAATTGCAAATAATTCTCCACTTCTGCAGTCAATATTGAAGTGAGCACTTATAGCCATCTCATACATATTATCTGAGTCTTTCAATGCCTTTAAAATCTTATGTCTGTCTATATCTGTATAGACATCATGAGATTTATTCTTTTCAGCAATGGTCTTTATTTTACCTGTACTGAAAGACCTTGAAAGGTTAGCTGTCACAATGTCATGGTCAAAAGCATAGTCATAAATCATGTTCAGCTGACTCTTTATGTCATTAAGCTGATGTCTTGTAACTTTCTCCCTGAAAGTCTGAAAGAATATAGCTATATCTGAACCCTTTACAGAAGATATTTTCATATTACCAAAAGAAGTACCTTGTATATACTTCCTAAAGCATATCCGGTCTCTTTCAGGGTCAAGAGTTCCTTTTACCTTACACTTATAGTCAAGTGCTGGCTCAAAAAGCTGTGATATAGTATAAGCTTTCTCTCCATAGTAATAAGCATAAAGCTTGTCCAATAAGTCTTTCTTTTCTTTTGCCCTTATCTTTAGCTTTAGATTTTCAGGGTTCTTTGTGTAATATAACCCTTTCCCATCAGGCCCACTGATAGCATGATGATGCTTTTCCATTATGAGTTTTTCAATGTTCGTTTCTATCGCCTCCTTTAAGGCGGTAGCATCTGCTCCACTAAGTATATCACTCGATAGAAGCTCTTTCATAGATAACAATAAATTTTTTTCAGTCATATATCTATCTCCTTTTAGATATATGCAGAGAAATTAATCAAAAGGTAGAACGAAACGCATTTACATATTTTCAAAAGTACAAATTCACTTTTGCTATGACTTTTTAGAAAATCTTTTACATATATTAAGGAAGACATTAACCCTCTCACATGAAAGGAGAATTTTAATTATGAGAAAAGAAACTAATGAACAGCTTGAAGCAAAAATAGCACAAAGGAAGAAGTCACTTGCAGAACTTGAAGAAAGACTACAGAAGCAGATAAAACGACAGGAAGAAAAAGAGAACAAGGAGATTATCTCTTTAGTAAGAGGACGCTTTAAGACTCTGGACGCTTTCAAGGAGTATCTCGGAGAAGACCTAGCGTGAGCGTATACAGAAGCCTAACGAAGTGTATATGTCTTTAGCCCTCGGCAGAGCGAACGGAAAGTGTGGGGAGAATATATGAGCGGAGCGAAATATATACCCCCACACTTGTAGTGAGTTTACATATGGGGATATTGACGGATTGATTTTACCTGAATGGATGGTGATATATATGGATGGAATTGATGGATATGTAAGCTTCAGACAGGAGCCTAAGTTTAATATACTTCATACTATCAGAGACCCTGAGTATATGAAGAAAGAAGAAGCAAACTACTATGCATATTATGAAAAAAGAAAAGCAGACGGTGTACTTCCACCTGACTTTGTTCCTGAGCCTTTTTATGTACATATGGAAGACGTTGATAAAAATATGCTTTTACACTATGAACCTTTAAAAGAGTTTTATGAAAAGACTTTTCAGCCAGCAGTAGATGAATATGACCAGATACTTCTGCATGATGGTAAAGGACATAAAGACCGTGTAAAAGGTAACTACTACAGCTATATTTACCAACATGACACAAAAAAGAATAGTACAAAGCTTGCCTATGAAGTCGTTGTTCAGTTTGGTGGTAGGGATGATGATGAAAAGAATGGCGTCAAGGGGATATCTGATGACCCTGAAAAAAGAGAACAATGTCTTGAAGGGTTAAAAAGATACTACGAAAGATGGAAAAAGGAAAACCCTAATTTACATATAGTTGCTGCTGCTATACATATGGATGAGACTTCTCCACATCTGCATATCATATATGTACCAGTGGTAGAAAGTGAAAGAGGTCAGAAAGTACGAAATGACCGCTCAACCGCTTTAAAGTCACAGCTAAAAATGCATGGTATAGATATAAGTAAAAACGGCAGACAGGACAACGCTACAACGACATGGCAGGAGCGTCAAAGAGTCGTACTGCGTGAGATAGCTAAAGAGGTCGGACTTGACATGAAGCAGACCAAAAAGCCGACTCAAAGAGACCATGAAGATGCACGGGAGTATAGAGCAAGAAGAAGCGCTGATGCTCTCGAGAGTGCAAATAATACTACAAAATACCTTATACAAGAAAACGATAAAAAGCTTGATACACAGGAAGCACAGATAGAAGAAAACTCAAAAACGCTTCTTGAACAAGAAACACAAAAAAGCATTAACAAAGAAGAACTGTCAAATATTGAAAATAAAATCATTGATAAAAATCGTGAACTTTTCTTAAAAGACAAACCAAGGTTTATAGGGGATAAAGTTAAAGTAGATAAGCAAGCTTTTGAAGCATATCAGGACTTTTACAACAGCGGTACACAGCAGAAAGTCCGTAAAGAACAAACTCAGCTTGAAAAAGATAGAGAACAGCTTGAAGCTGATAAAAACGCTTTTAAACAAGAAAAGGCACAGTATAAGTATAAAGCTGAGGGACAGTATAAAGAAAAGGCTGATAAGTATGATTCTTTACAATCTGAGTTGTTTGTATCTCGAGAGGACATAAATAAAGCTCTTGATGATTATACTATTTCAAATGCAGAAGTTATCTCTATGATAAGGCAGTATGCTCTTTTTCAGCCTGATAATGAGAAAGATGCTTTGTTAAAACAATGTACTGCTCTTAGTAAGATAGATACCTACACTCAGAAGTCACTTGTACAAAGGAACAAGAGACTTGATAAAGAAAAGGTTTTTACTGAGGAAAATTGGGACTTTCCAGAGTATGAAAACAGAATAAGGGATATGCTCAAAAAATCTTTATCTTATAAGGGACGTACAGAGATATATCAGAAAGACCTTTTAAAAGGCTTATGGGCTGATATACAGAAAGATAATGCAAGCTTTTGGAAAAGCCGTAAAACACCTAAACCTGAAGCGGTAATCAACCTTGATAAGACCTTTACTGCTATAATCCCACGGCTTATACAGACAGCAATACAAGCGATAAAGTCATATATAGAGATGATAAAACAGGCACAACAACAATCTGAGCATGACAGGTGATGTTTTTTCCTCTCGAGAAGACCGTCGGCGGATATGATGTGCAGTCTTTATTTAAAAACACCGCCGACGCATACCCCTTTTAACTCATTTTTAAATATTATTGTGTAATTGTGTAAAAAGTCTTGTAGCCCTTGAAAATACTGCATTACAGCCTTACACAATTATTTTTTACTATTTGTGTATAAAAACCTTTAAACACAGTATTGATGCGGGGGGAGGGCTTGTGACCCCCCGCATCACACTAATTGTGTATTGTGTTGACAAAAGTATAATTTTCTTTCCATTTGTTCTCTTTTACACAATATTTTTAAAAATACACAAAAAAACTGTGTAAAATCTCAGAAAATCAAAAATAAAAATACAGTATATATTATAGGGTTAATTTTTTTATGATTAAGGAGATATTCTTATGAGAATTCGTATTTTTGAAGTTGTACAATATGAAAATAATCCTGATACGGGAGAATCTTTAAATTTTACTGAAGATAACATCACTTCAGCAGTAAAACATAAAACCATAAAACAATGGGCATATGGTAGACATGATGAAAATGAAGTTTATACATCCGAAGATGAAGAACATTTTCTTACTGCTAGAAAAGCCGAATATGAAAAAGAAGAGGCCGAAGAGACTTTTGGAGAATGGCTAAGAACCAGAGTTCCTTCAGGTAACTATCGAAAAGCAGGCACAGGTAAATGTACACATTGGCATTTTGTCGGTAGATGTGACGATGGAGTTGAGCTGTCATCTATTGCAAAATGGTTCGGCGTTCCTGAATCTTGCGTTCATATACCATCTGAAGAAAAGGATAAGAAAAAACGTGGCACAGACGCTTTTCTTGATATGGTAGCATATATTTGTCACGATACTCCATCTTGTATTTTAAAAGGCAAATATAGATATCCTGATAGCATTGTAAAATCTAACTTCGATTGGCGGTCTGAAGTAGATAACTATCGTAATAAGAAAACAAAACTCCAATCACAAAGGCAGAAATATTCAGCTACTAAATATGATGTATATGACCTTGTAAACGCTGTTTGCTATGACGGTATGTTACTAAAAGACGCAAAAGATTCTCTTACTTTTGCATTATATCAAAAGTATCAGAAGGCATTTCAGGCAGCTCGTGCTGAGTATCTTTATAAAACTGCACGAATGCCTGCAACACGGAAAACTTTTTATATTACGGCAAATTCTGCACAAGGCGGTGAGGGTAAAACGCTTTGCACTCATGCAATCGCAAGACAGTTTGCAAAAGCTTATGCAAAAGATGATGCAGAGCTTGAAAAAATCATGACTGGTTCGTTTAGAAATAATGACCTATCAGATTGGATATATGAAGCTGGTGACTCATCTATCGCTTGGCAAAGCTACGACGGACAGCCTATTGTTATTTTCAATGACATAAAGGCTACCGACTTCATGGCTATTATGAAAAGCAGACGAAATGTGAAAAATTTGCTTGATGAATTTCCCGATAAATATATGTTAAATGTAAAATTTGGTCAGGTCTGTGTAACTGCTGAATATATACTGATAAATGGTATTGAAGACTTCGACTCTTTTAAATACATTTTATCAAGTAAAAAATACAAAGGCGAAGATGACGATACAGAAGAACAGGCAAGAAAGCAATTTGATAGAAGATTTTTAGGTGAAATACTACTTGATACTAAGGTTATAGATGATGCACAAATGCAGATTTTTATAAATCGTGGTTGGTTTGATGCTTCTTCAAATGTGGATTACAGACGCATGGAAGAACTTTGTAGAATGAGAATATCTTTTAAGAATCTAATTCAAAGAGCGTCAGGAAAATCTCTTGATACAAACGAATCACTTATGTTTCAGCCTGTTATTGATAAAGTGAAAGCTCTTGATGATATGCATAATGATATTCATAAAGAAACTGAATTTACAGAACCTCTATTTGAGTTTCTTCCTACACAAGCAGAGCTTGATGCTCCTAAAATAGAACAACTTCAGCAGATGAAAACTGATATAATCTCAGAAATCCAAGAAGTACAAGGGAAAATAAGAGACCTTGAACGTCAATATCCTGAGAAAATAGGTTATACATATTGCCTTGATACTCCTGATATGACTTTAAGCTATGATGAACTGAAAAGAATATATGATAAAGATAAGGACTTACTGCAGTCCATAAGAGATACGCTTGATGGTAAAATTATAGAAGTAATGCCTATTGTGTAACGGGTCACCAATGGGGTCACTTGAAAAAAGCAGACGCTACACACCGCATAAATACTGACTTTGTTAGGTAATTATTTGGTTCAAGTTCCACATGCACCATTAAATTATCCTCTGGTATTATTGCATTACAGAACTGGTATTATAACTGTAAGGTGGAACATGTCATCTGCATTGGCAGTCATCGTTCCACCATATTTTTGTGCTGTGCGTTTTATGGATTTTAAGCCGAAGCCGTGATACGCGGTATCGCCTTTGCTGGTTACAGGAATACCATTTTTGAAACTGATCTTTTCAGCATAGTAATTGTCACAGCCTATGACGACCATAGAATTTTTCTTTTGTAGTTTTATTGAGATTATCCGGTCGCTTTGTTTGTCGAGTTTTATTACTGCCTCAATTGCATTATCGAGAATATTTCCAAACAGTGAGCATATATCACCTACTTCCATAAATGATATAGCTTCCCCGTCAATCATGGGCGAGATCCTTATTCCGTATTTATTGCAGATTGGATTTTTTTGCGCAAATATATTGTCGAGAGTCTGGTTACCCGTCCGAACAGTGCTGTCATATAGAGAAATAAGCTCTCCAAGTTCGGCACCGGCTGCATTGTAGTCAATCTCAGATAATCGGTGCTTTAGATCGTGACATTTTTCGTTGATCAGTTCGATCACTTCATTTCCTATTTCATAGTTTTTCTTTTGCTCATGGTAGAGCTGACGGATCAGGGCGCTCTCCCTTTCCTTTGCGGATACATCTATGATATGGGTTCGAAGGTAGAGAATGAATAGACAGCACTGCATGGAAAATAATCTTGATATTATTGAAAGTATGATGCTTTCATGGGAAAAAGAGTCACGGATGCTTGAAAGAACCTCAACAATCAAAAGAGTGGAGATTGAAAGCATAACCAGTTTCCGACGTGTAGAGGCATCGTAGTCAAAGATACGTGTCTTATTCCCGAAAAGATAATAAAACAACAGATAGATCGCCAAGTAAAAAGGAATCTGAAACAGAATGCTGAAAAATGCTCCGATGGCCGTAGTGACATCAAGATTAGTTACAGGACTATTAGCAACATTTGAGATGACAAAAACAATCTGCGCAGCCACATGCTGCGTCAAGTACCCGCAGGAAGCGCACAGTATTATCGATTCCCAGGGCTCATCAAATATTATAAAAAGAACAAGTACTGACATCAGGAATACCAAAAGATAGTACAGTGTGTTACTGAGAAACCACAGGCCTGTATAATAGAGTGGCACGTACAGAACGGAGCTGATAAGGTAAACGGCTAAAATGGACAGAACAGCACGAGGCCTGAAATTATCTCTTCGCATCATTTTGCCTGAATACAAAAGCTGTCCTATGATAAGTTGTAATGAGAACATATTTGAAAATATGAGAAAATAGTTCTGCATCTAGTTATTTCCTCCATTTCCTGCATACCAGGAAGAAAGAGCATCCATGAACTCCCTGCGTCTTGGATGTGATATGGCAAGAATATCTTCACCTGCTTTTACTTCATATCCCTTTACCCAGTCAATATGTGCTGGATTCACGATATAGCAATTATTGCACTGCAAAAAATCTTTAAACTGAGCCCGGGCATCTGATAATCGTCCTCTGACTTCAAATGAATCCTGATACAGATGATAGGTCAGGGTATGGCCGTGGATCTCGATGTAATATATATCAGAAGTGTTAATGCGACGAAGGCCGTCTTTCAGCTGTATTACGACTTCGTCATCCTTGGATGATAAAACCGCTCTTAAAGCTCTTTTCATCTTAAAAGAGAAATCTGAATAGGCCAGGGGCTTTACTATGAAGTCCAGGGCATCTACCTCGTATCCCTTCACTGCATACTGAGCCATGTTGGTAACAAAGATAAGCACCGCTTTTGCATCAATGTTTCTAAGACGCTTAGCTGCCTCCATGCCTGTTATGAAGGGCATTTCTATATCCATGAATACAAGCTCAAATCCCGGATATCCGTCAAGAAATGAAAGCCCGTCCTTATATCTTTTGATGGAAAAAGACTCTGAGGCTTCTGTTCCAAATCGCTCCAGGTATTCAGAGAGCTTTTCGGCTGCGCTGTCATCGTCTTCAACTATTGCCACTTTTATCATGAATTAAACGCTCCTTAAGCTGAAAGAAGAAATATTCAAGTTTGCGTCATAAAACGCAAGGTTACGCCAGATGTGTTTCCATCTATTATATTACAGAATAATATGATTTCAATAAAGGATATTTCTTTTTTAGATGGAGGGTCATTATGAAGCAGAAAATGTCAAACAGAGCATTCAGGGCAATACTCATACCCGTGGTGGTACTGCTGAGTATTATTCTGATAGCGCTAAATGTAGTGTGTGCCAAAATGGGACCGCTTCTCGATACTTATGTGGCAAAGGGAAGCAATTATGTGAAGAATAATGGAGATCTGGTAAGCTATTACGACAAGAAGTACAGCTCAGCGGATGAGGCAAAAGAGGCTGCTTACGAGGTTGCTGCAGAGGTTCAGAAGGAGGGCAGTGTTCTCCTTAAGAATAATGGAATTCTGCCCCTGGAAAGTGGGACGACAGTCATGCCTTTTGGATATGCATATCTTAATCCGTCATATGGACAGAATACATCAGGCGGTTCAGCCAAGTGGGTAACAGATCCGGTGACTCCTGAAGATGGTCTTAGTGCTTTCAATATCGATGATTCAGCAGCTAAGTTAATGAAGGAAAAGGGCAATCCTGAAATCACCATCGAAGCTGCCGGCACAAAGGTTGCCGGAGAGGCTGATTCAATGCTTGGGGGAGATTGCAAACTTTACGAATATGATGGCGGAATTTATGATTCGCTTTCAAGCGTAAGCGGCGAAGTTGGCGTGGTATTTCTTTCCCGATCCGGTCAGGAAGGAACGGACATGAAATATGATGCCTATGAGGATGGAACGCCACACTATCTGGCTCTTTCAGAGAACGAGAAAGAGACCATAAAAAAAGCAAAAGAGATATGCGGCAAGGTGGTAGTTGTTGTCATTTCATCAGCCACAATGGAACTGGCACCTCTTGAATCAGGCGAGCTAGAAGTTGACGCAATTCTCTGGATGGGACATCCGGGCGAGAGAGGTCTTTCACAGCTGTCGGCTCTTATGACCGGCGAGGTAAATCCTTCCGGAAGAACAGTGGACACATATCTTGTAGACCTTACCAAGGATCCGACCTATCAGTCAATTGGAGTAAATACCTACAGTAACTATACAGCAAGAGCTGCAGGATTTATGGGAGATGCGTACAGTGAAATTCCGGGCACCTACAACGAGTACATGGAAGGTGTATATATGGGATACCGGTACTATGAGACTGCAGATGAAGTGAATCCGTCCTTTGATTATGACGCCGCGGTACTCTATCCCTTTGGCTATGGCCTTTCCTATACAACCTTTGAGCAGACACTTGAGGATGTGTCTTTTGACGGGACCAAGATATCAGCACAGGTAACTGTCAAAAATACAGGAGCAGTAAGCGGGAAAGAGGTTGTGCAGCTATATCTTACAACTCCGTATACAGATCTGGACGTACAGTATAAGATAGAAAAACCCGTGGCACAGCTTATGGCATTTGATAAAACAAAGCTGCTGGCCGCAGGTGAGAGCGAAACAATTACTTTGGAAGCAGATATTGAGGATTTTGCTTCGTACTGCTATACACATGAAAACTCAGACGGAACAACCGGTTGCTACATGCTGGAAGAGGGCGCCTATACCGTATCCCTACGGAAAAATTCTCATGAGGTAATCTCTTCAAATGACATAACAGTAGCTCAGACTACATGGTTCGACGGCTCGGACACTTCCCATGTGCGAGCTAACGATGAGACGGTGGCAACTAATCTTTTCCAGACTATGTCTGATTACATGAATGAAGAGTCAACGATCCTTTCAAGAAGTTCCTGGAATACAACGCAGCCTCAAGCAGCTGAGGGCAGAACAAAAGAGATAAGTGAGAAATATACTGCACTTATGGGAACTGAGAGCTCTTTTGACCCTGAAACAGATCCGATTCTGGGAAATGTAGAGGGATCAGTCATCTATACTGACGCAATGCCTGTCTCAGGTGCAGATAATGGTCTTACGCTATCTGATCTTCGAGGCGCAGACTATGATGATGAGAAATGGGAGCAACTTCTTGATCAGATAGACTGGGAAAAAGACAAAGATAACATCATCGCCAATTTCTCAGGTGCCGCATATATGACCTACGCCATAGATTCAATAGGCCTTCCCGGAACTGCAGAACCTGATGGAGCCAACGGGCTTAAAATCAGTGGTGCCGGTGCCGGCGGATATGATATGACAAAGAGTTCTTCCTTTGGATTTGCTCCTCTGATGGCATCTACCTGGAATACTGATATTCTCTATGAGATAGGAATGGCTTTTGGAGAAGAGTCTTTGCAGCATGGTATTAACGGATGGTATTGCCCTGCTATAAATCTGCACAGAAGCCAGTTCTCAGGAAGAATATTTGAGTATTACTCAGAAGACCCTGTGCTGTCAGGCAAACTTGCAGCAAGAGTCATATCGGGCGCAGGTGATGCCGGAATGTTCTGCTATGTAAAACATTTTGCGCTTAATGATACTGAGACGGGAAGAGCAAGTCTTGTTGCTACCTGGGCTGATGAGCAGACCTTCAGGGAGATTTATCTAAAGCCCTTCGAGATTGCATTTAAAGAGGCTACGTCAACTCTGAAGTATTTAGATAATGGTGAAATTAAAGAAAAAGAATTTAAATCTGCCACAGCTGTCATGGCTGCTCAGAACTGCATCGGTACGGTTGTCGGAGAATGCAACAGAGCACTCCTTGTGGATCTTTTAAGAGGAGAGTGGGGATTTGAAGGAATGGTGGTTTCCGATTACTGGGTATGGGGACCGGACAACTTAAGGGACTACGCTCTTCGCTCAGGATGTGATACATACCTGTGCATGAATATGCCTTTTGCCTGGAGCATCGTGGATTATGAAAGCGCAACAGCGAGAAATGCTATGAGAACAGCTATTCATAACATTGCATACACGGTTGTAAACTCAAACGCCTTTGAAGGAGCAGCACCCGGAGATGTGGTCAAACAACATGTTTCGCCCTGGGTATATCTGTGGATCATTCTTGATGTTGTTATTGGATGCATTATTATTTTACTAATTACACTTATGGTAAAAAGAGCTAGGGATGAGAAAATCCATCCTGAAAGCTATAAGAGAAAACAAAAGAAATAAGCTATATATCCTACTACTTGATAGATAACATAACAAGTCCCATTGGAAACTGGTCATTTCCAATGGGACTTCATAGAAAAAACTTAACTTATTGAGATACACTTTTTAGAGTTTTTCTATACACCCATGAAATTGCAATTCCTACGAATAGATTTATAAATGTCCACATGCAGGTATCCGCTATAGCAGTAACTAGAGACATAGTTTTTAGGATGGAGTACTGCGAGAAGCAAAAATATAGTTCAGTTAAAAATGCTATCGTTCCTGCTGCAACAGCTCCTTGCTTTGAGGTAAAGAACTTACCCCAATATAGGACAATGGCAATGAGGAAGCCATGGGCTATGTTTGCCATTATCATGGTGAACATATTGACATTTTCTCTCGATATTATCGCAACAATATCCGGCGTAAGTTCTACATAGGCTGATAGCCAGTTCTGAAAAAAGGTAGCATAAATAAGAATAGTTAGCCCAAGAACAGTAATTGTTCCCACCAGTGCTGCAAGTATTACGGATTTAATTATATTTTTCTTATTATTCATTTGAAACCTCCATAAGATTATAGTAAGATTTATTCAACGATTGTTAGTTTAGTAACTATAGTTGCTAAATTCAAGAGATGATTTTTGGAATCAGTAGGATAAACAACGAAACTGGAAAACAGTTGTTGTAATTGGAGGATATTTATGGACTTAAGAGTAGTTAAGACAAAAAAAGCCATTAGGGATGCTTTCTTACTAATAAGAGAAAGGACTGAACTAGAGCGTGTTAAGGTAAAGGAAATATGCGATATTGCGCTGATAAACAAGACCACATTTTATAAGTATTACAAAGATGTTTCTGATCTGTCAGAAGCATTGGAGGAGGAGATCATGGATGATATAACCAAGGAACTGGTTGATAAAGCTAATTTTGTCAATGAATCCAAGGCGTTTATCTCAAACATGCCCATTATTTTAGACAAACATAAGAGGGAATTGCAACCACTGTATAGCGGACGATTTCATGTACTAATTAATAGCCTGGAGGAGCGCATTATTTCTTATTATGCAAGCACTCCGGACAATATAGAAGACGAGTTTAAGCTTACCTTTATGATTTGTG
>NZ_JAGBLU010000032.1 GCF_017635265.1 Butyrivibrio sp. | reverse complement strand
TAACTTTGAAAATACCGTACTATCGATTTGTGAGGAAACCAGCTATGAGAAGATCTGACAGAGAGATTACAGACGAAAATGTTATAAATGGTTTTATTGGAAGGGAAAGTATAATTCGTATTGCATTTTATGATGACGGAGATCTTTATATCGTTCCGGTAAACTACGGCCATTGTATTGAAGAGGGTAAACATGTTTTTTACTTTCATGGTGCAAAAGCAGGAAGGAAATATGGACTAGCGCTGAAAGGTCCTTCAGTTGGATTTGAAATAGATGGAGCGTTCGAAATACTTGATGCTGATTTGGCTTGTGATTACTCTGCAAAGTTTCAGAGTGTTATAGGAACGGGAACTGTGGGAATAGTAAAAGACAACGCCGAAAAGATAAAAGGATTGAATATCCTGATGAGACAAATAACGGAACGCTCAACTTGGGAATATGATTCTCAAATGGTTAGTGGTGTTGCTGTGTTCAGATTAGAAGTTGATAAATTGTCTTGTAAGGCAAAATAGGATTATTTTCCAGTTTTATAGACGATGACAAATCGGAGTTTTGTTGAATCAGACAATGATGTCTAATCGATGGGATGCGGCATTTTCTCGCTTTGTGTCGTGTCCAAATGATTAGACTGGCGTTAAACTGACTGCGAAAGGAGGAAAACCCGGTGGATCAGATTAAGATCGGCGCGTTCCTGAAAACACTCAGGAAGGAAAAGAATTTGACACAGGAGCAAGCAGCGGAACAGTTGGGCGTTTCCAACCGAACGGTGTCCCGTTGGGAGACAGGAACGAATATGCCTGACATCAGTCTGCTGGTGGAGATTGCCGAACTTTATGGCGTCAGCATTCCGGAATTGATTGATGGAGAAAGGAAAAGCGAGAATATGAATGAAGAAGTTAAAGAAGTCGTTAGTAAGATGTCCGATTATGCAGAAACGGAAAAGACGACTATCCTGAAGAATGTCAGGACAGAGAGCCTGCTGGGTGTTTGTGCATTGGCTGTGGTAATGCTGCTTGAGCTCTTTGGTATCCGTTCCTGCAGCCAGCTGACTGAAATGGTTTTTCTATACTGTCAGGTGTTTGTATATGTATCGGTGGTGATGGTTTTCTTCCATGCTTCAGGTTTGCTGTATAAATTCAAGCGTGGAGACAGAGAAAGCAGCTTGCCGAAGCCATTCCTGTTACTGATTGCATTGGCCGCTGCTGCGGCAGTTGCCTTTGGAATCTGGTTTCTGGTTTCATTGATAGGCGGACAAATCCCCGGGAGGTAAATGTTTATGTATAAGATCTGCAAAGACTGCGGGGAAAAATGTGATCTGTCGGAAAAGAAATGTCCTGTGTGCGGGGGAAAACTGAAAAAGCAATTCACGGAAGAGGAATTAAAGGAAATCCAAAAGCAGAATGACGATATGACTGTAATCGATACATTGCTGATGTAGATTCGGTTTAGCGGGGTATGAAGAAATGAGGACAAATAAAAAGAGAGTCTTTCTGTTTATCACCATATTGCTTATACTCGCAGCGGTTGTTGTGGCTGTGTTTCAGTTTACCCAGTTCGGCTATCTGACGACCGTTCCGTACCGATCTGCATTTACGGAAATCGCTTCTCACGTTTATATCAACAGAGATTATGCAGGGGACCAGCAAGAGCTTCTTGAAATGATCGAACAGGCTAAGGATCGTGTCAGGACTTTTTTCGGGGACGTGCGCTTTCAGGATGAGACGATCTTCATCATCTGTGATGATGAGAAGCTGACGCGGAAGCTTGGCGAAGATCACGGCACGGTCATCTTTTATTTCCCTTCCGAAACGCACTATATCTGTATTTCAGACGAGTATCTGGAACTCGACATTCTGGCACACGAAATCACTCATGCAGAGCTGCACACGCGCCTTTCCGCCGAAGCTCAAAAGGCAATTCCGACTTGGTTCGACGAAGGGATTGCCCTGCAGAATGACTATCGGGAGAAATACAGCGAAGCGCAATGGACCCAGCAGACCGACAACGGTAAAAATGCGGTTGCCCTTGAGGATATGGACACTCCGGCAGAGTTTTATGCGGGGGAAGCGGAGGACAGGCGTTTCCGTTATCTGAATGCAAAGCATGAACTCGATGTATGGACGACATCACATGGGCAGCAAGGTTTATTGGAATTGCTTGATAGGCTCAATGGCGGAGCAGATTTCAATACTGCATATGGAAGTTAATTTCGAATTTACCGAACGGTGGAACGTTATCTCGCTTTTTTATGTTCTAATGGTGCTCCGTGAATCCCTGGGTCAAGCTTCATATGCGCAAGAATTACTTCGTTTACGCCAGGAAGGATCATTTCTCATGTTAGAAGAGGTCCTTGTTAATTATGGCAGTCTGCTCAAAGCGTTATCAAAGATATTTACGCAGAAATCAGCCATTTGTTTTTCGTCTTCCTGCATCCCATCCCTGAACCAGCTTATGAGTATTTGTAAAATGGCAGCTTCGGCAGCACGTCTGAGATACTTCTTTTCTGGGTCAGCTGTAGGGTAGAGCCGCTCTGAGACCGATTTTTCAAGAAAGAGTTCATTCTGAAGAATTCCGGCTTGGTCAAACAGAGATATTATATCTTTATCGTTTTTGACAGCCCGAAAAATATCTTCGAACCACAGATGTGGGTTTTCGTGCAGTTCGGGCTTTTCGCTGATCTCCGCTATACGCTTTATTATTTCATCCCCAAGCTCATGCAGGATATCTTCTTTATCTGTATAGTTTCGATAGAACGCCGTCCTTGATACTCCTGCACGGCGTACTATCTCGCTGATGGTGATCTTCTCATAAGGGTGTTCGCTCATTAGATGCATAAGCGAAAGCTGCAGACACTCTCTTGTCAGCTGATTGGACTCCTTATTATTCATCCTCAGAACTTCTTTTTTTTGCATTTCTGTTAAAGATTCTTTTGAGCTTTTCATTTTTTCTCCCTCTCGACGTTACAAAAAATGCAAGAATGTAACATCGGTTCACTTAAACGAAATATTGTCATGTCCGATGGTAGAACCATTGTTATTTGTTTACAGCGGCGTTACACTTGTTATATCAGAATAATTGTAGCATCGTATGGGGAGGTATAACAAGTATGGAATTAGCAAAAAACATCTCTCACAAAGTACAAAGACAGGCGTTTAGCATACTGATTGACAGATTTCTTTCAAATTTAGACAAGTCGGAAAACAGAACAGCTACATATCTTAAACTTGTAGACCAGGCAGAGAAATTCTGGGGTAAAGACGGAGCCAGAAAAGAAAGCCTTGATAAAGTAAGAGCGGCATTTAAAGATCCGGATAACAGATGGGTTAAGTTTTTGAATAAAGTAATAGATGAGACAGATCCGCATGTCGCAAAGATGATGATGCTCAATCTTGGCTATGAGGCATTTTTCAGAGGCACAAAAATGATCAGAGCGAACAGGGAAAAATACGGATGCAATATCCCATGGCTTATCCTTTTTGATCCTACAAGCGCCTGCAATATGCACTGTGCGGGATGCTGGTCAGGTACTTATGGACCTAAGCACAATCTGTCTTTTGAAGATATGGACAAAATCGTTACCCAGGGAAAAGAGCTGGGAGTATATCTTTACATGATGACAGGAGGAGAACCTCTTGTAAGGAAGAAAGATATCTTGAAACTGGCAGAAAAGCACAATGATGTTGAGTTCTCTATCTATACCAATTCAACACTTATTGATGAGGATTTCTGTAAAGAAGTTGTAAGGCTTGGAAATCTCACATTCCAGCTTTCTATCGAGGGAACTCCTGAGACTAATGACGCAAGACGTGGCCTTGGTCATTATGATGCAGTAATGAATGCCATGGATCTACTCAAAAAGTACGGAATAGTTTATGGAACTTCCATCTGCTATACAAGAAACAACATCGAGGCAGTTACTGATCCTAAGTTCATCGAGTTTATAGCTGAAAAAGGAGCAAGATTTGGATTCTTCTTTCACTATATGCCGGTTGGAAACAATGCTGTTCCTGAGCTTATGCCAACGGTAGAACAGAGAAAGAAGATGGTGGATCAGATTAGATTCCTGAGAAGTGACAAATGTGACCTGGGATTCTTCCCTATGGATTTCCAGAATGATGGCGAAGCAGTTGGCGGATGCATAGCAGGCGGAAGAAATTACTTCCACATCAATTCAAGCGGAGATGCTGAGCCATGCGTATTTATCCACTTCTCCAACACGAATATACATACACATTCAATACTTGAGATGCTTCAAAGTCCTCTTTTCATGGAATATCATAAGGGGCAGCCATTTAATAAGAATCATTTAAGGCCATGCCCAATGCTTGAAAATCCGGCTCTTTTAAGGGACATGGTTGAAATATCCGGAGCTCATGGTACCAATGAAGAGTCTGAAGAAAGTGTTGAACATCTGTGCGCAAAGTGCGATGATTACGCAAAAGAGTGGGGGCCTGTTGCAGATGGTATCTGGGCTGGACAGAAACACTATAAAAAGGCATATGAGAATTATGCAAAAAAGGATGAAAAGCCTCTAAACATAGTTGTATTTAAGCACAAACCCAGACAGCATCACTTTAAACATAAGAGAGCTTAAATGCCTCGAATTTTATAGTATTGTTGTTTCATTTACCCTGTCGAATAAAGTTTTATACTTTTCTTTTTCTGATGCAAGGCAGGTTTACAATGATCGGATGTCCCAAACCGGATGAGGGAGATTACACTGAGAAACTGACAGAAGTTATCAGTAACAAGGACGTAAGACATTGTGAAGCATACAGGATAATAGTAAACCCTGCTTATGATAGTAAATATCCTGAGAATGAGCGTTTTTTCAAATTCATGGTAATAAAGAGGGAAGTAAAGACAAGTGCTCAAGTTCAGAATGCTGCTTTTATGAGCAAGAACGAACTTTTGAAAAAGATGCTTGGTTAGCCAGTAAGGACACCATCCCAACTTAAGGGGTGGTGTTTTTTTGACCTTTTTTCTTTGTGATAGTTGAAATCGCCAGGAATCACGGCTTATAATCAAGATGGATTGGGGGTACTTATATGTTACATATCATTATTCTTAATAAAAACTATTTCCCTGCAAAACTAAGTGCAATAAAGCCAAATGACAAGGTGATTGTTTTGGCATCACCTGATGGAGCTATCCCGGTATCTGCATATAAGGATGAGGCTCTTAAGAACATGGAAGTCAGATTGCTTCCGGAGATAAAAGACAGTGCGTCGCAGGATGGAAAAGCAGCATTAAGGATTGCGCAGGCCATGATAATAGGTCAGCTTACATCTGGTATAAAGGATTTTTCTATATATACAGATGACGCTGTGCTTCTCAAAGCTTTAACACCGTTCACAGGAGTAAAAAAAGCTTCTGCAAAGAAAGCTGCAGTTACCAAAACTGAAAAGGTAAAAGAAGAACCTAAAAAGGATGCAGCTCCTTTAGATAATGAAGAAGAACCTAAAGCGGAGGTTTCAAAGAAGGCTGAGAAAAAATCAACAGAGAAGAAATCGGCCCCGAAGGAAACAAATGTAATTAAAAAGGAAAAAGCAAAAGCAAAGGCTTCCGAAGCAAAGAAAGAGAGCAAACCTTCAAAGGTTACTAAAGCCGATGTAAAGACAAAACCTGCAAAGCTTCCTACTCAGGCAGAGGTAAAGAGAGTTATTGGTGCATCAAATAGCGGATATTCCAAGGCAATCATGGAAGTAATAAAGAAATCAAACCAGATCACATTTGAGATGGATTTAAGGATGAAGCTTGTAGAGGCAGGCATGGATCCAAATCAGTGCAAGGAGCTGGCTCATTCTATAAATGAGGAATTTGGTAAGACATTGCCCACGTCATGAAGTAAGACGATATGCATATTCATCCCACAGAGAGGAATGCTTTCTGTGGGTTTTTCTTTTCAAAGATTAAATATGTATTGATTATTGCAATACTGTTTTATCCGAATTAGCACTCTCTATTGACGAGTGCTAATCGCAGTGTTATAGTGTTCGTAGAACAAAGGAACAGAGAAGACCAATAGGACTTTAAGATTCCGATGATCTGAACCCTCCGTCCCAATGCTCAATAACAGTTAACTAATTGTTCTTGTGCAAAGGAGGTAAGCATTATGTTAGCACCTAGTATTTTTGAAGAAAACTTTATGGATGACCTGTTTGGATTTCCTTTTATGAAGGATTTTGACAACATGGAGAAAAAGCTCTACGGCAGAAGAGCTGGCAGGATGATGAAGACCGATATCAGAGAAAATGATAACAACTATGAGGTTTCAATCGACCTTCCGGGCTTCAAGAAGGAAGAGATTACAGTAGAGCTAAAAGAGGGCTATATCACAATCTCAGCAGCAAAGGGGCTTGATAAGGATGAGAACAATAAGAAAGGAAAATTAATCCGTCAGGAGCGTTATGCCGGAGCTGTTTCAAGAAGCTTCTATGTTGGCGAGAATATTGAGAAAGAGGATGTAGAGGCAATATATAGGCATGGCGTACTGACGCTGACAATACCTAAGAAAGCCGAAGAAAAGAAAATTCCGGAAAAGAATCTGATAGCTATTGAAGGATGATAGTTACTTCCTTACCCCTGCCGCTTTTATGACGGCAGGGGTATTTTTTGCATTATATGTGATTTTATGTTGGTTTAAGGTTGGAATAGTATCATATGACCATAAGGATTGATGAATGTTGTAATCCTTAACCCCACACATATTTTTCATTCATAATACTTTCGGGCTGTCAAATTGCAGCTCAACCCCAAAAGCACGTCAGGCAAGCCTGGAATTAAATAATAGAGAAATAGGATATCATTTTTTGCCAATGCTGATATGTAAAGTGATAATGGCATAGAATATACTCAGTACATAGGAGAACAGTGAGGTCAAAATAATGGATAAGATCAGACAGTTTGGATATCAGATGAACAGCAGAATGGCACAGTTTATGTACGGCCGTAACGGTTTTGATAACCTGGCAAAGATATGTAATGGCATAGCAATTCTGCTTCTTGTAATAAATATATTCGCCCAGAGCAGGGTGGTATATCTTTTATGGCTAGCGTTTTTTGCATATTCCTGTTTCAGGGTCTATTCAAGGAATATACCCAAAAGATATGCTGAGAACCAGAAGTTTATGAGCATGACGGAAATTCCAAGAAAACGAGCTAAGCTGCTTAAGCTGCAGTGGAGAGACAGATCTGTGAGCAGATATTATATATGCAAAAGTTGTCACCAGCAAATCCGTGTTCCAAAGGGGAAAGGAAAGATCGAGATAAGGTGCCCTAAATGTGGTGAGCGTTTCATTAGGAGAACCTGATTTTATTGGAGGATAGTGTTATGATGATGGATCCCTACAAAGCTCTTGGCGTATCTCCGGGAGCTTCTGAAGAAGAGATAAAAAAAGCTCATAGGACATTGGCAAAGAAGTATCATCCGGATCTTAATCCCGGAAATGTGGCTGCAGCAGAAAAGATGAATGAGGTCAACGCTGCATATGACCTTCTTACAAAGCCCGGGGCTGAGAGATATAGACAAGCTTATACCTACACTGAAGAGCCTGTATATGCTCAAAAGGAGGAGAATCCTTTTGAGCAGTATGGTACTTATTGGCGCTGGAGCAGTGGCGGATTTAATAGCGACTACAATAGGAGCTATAACAGACCGGAAGAGAACTGGAATACCTGGAACAACTGGACTGGTTGGAACAGGACTCCTGTGTATGGTGGTTCGTTTCTTTTTAAGCTGATCAGATGGTTCATCATTTTGCAGATTCTATCCATGTTTTTCAGGATGTTCATGTTTTTCTGACAATATAGTACTGTAATGACTGCTATTGATGTGAAGTCTTAGGTTTCATCCTGGCGATGTTCATGAATATAGCCCTCTGGTTCCAGAGGGCTTTTGTTTTAGCACACGCTCATAGCCTTTCTATTAGCTAATGCTTTTTGTGCTTTAGATTCACCTTTTACAGTTTTGTGGAGAGCAATAAGTTCCTTTTTGTAGTCGATTTCTGCTCCGATTTTTTCTTTTCGTATTTCTTTTTCCATTTTGTGAATACTTACAGCTTCTTTGCCCTTAGCACGGGCAGCCTTTTTCACTTCACGAGCCTCCTGTCTAACTGTTCTTTTAAGTTCTTTTAATTCTTTCTTTTCAGATTTTGCTTCTTCTTTGAGCATTTTTCTTAATTCATCCATATTGTCGGACCTCTCTTCCTTTGAGTAAAACCATTACAACAGCTTTGTTTATAAATAAAGCCTTCCGTTACCTTAGGCGAAAACCCATTATCTTTAGGTGATGGATGAGCTTTGTATATTGTATTTAGAACGTATGTTTGCTATAATTGAAGTATGAATAAATGAGCGTGTCTACAAATGTGATTGTGGCCTCACCATTGACCGAGATCTTAACGCTGCCAT
>NZ_JAGBLU010000002.1 GCF_017635265.1 Butyrivibrio sp. | reverse complement strand
GCTGAATCCGTGTCCACATGATGGGATTACCACATTTTCATCAAAGAAATACAGCCAGTTTTATGTCCACACGTCGGATTCGTTGCGTAAAATCCTGCCAAAATGATTATTCGTCGTGTCCACTTCTTGGGGTCCATTTTAGAGGCATAGCTCTGCCTATATCGCATTTTTCTTAAATAGAGGCAGTGCTTTTTAGACGTCCGGTTCTGCCTCTATTATACTTTTTATAAATATAGGCAGAGAATTTTAGCCCTATTTTTCTGCCTCTTTAGCGCTTTTTACAATATAGGCAGAACAATTACTGTAAAATCAACTGCCTCTATTTCCTATCCCTTTAATATAGGCAGAGCACCAACCCAAAAATCAACTGCTCCATTCACAAATTCCTTGATATAGGCAGATTTACCGTGTTTTTGCACCGAACAAGGTATGGCTACACTGATAACAATGTTGCCTTCCAATGTAAGTCTCTTCTGCGCTTCCATAAATTCATTCTTAAAACGTGTGCTACCACACAAAGTTATTACTGGATATTTACCAACCATAGCCTTTTCCTCTCTTATCTACGGATAAGATTGTCTTTTATGTGCCGACTTATCCGTACCTCGCTAGAAACTCACTAGCGTAAAGTGATATTATATTAAAGACACTTATGGAGGCCTATCTGCAATGAACATAAAGAAATTATTACCAATACTATCTATTGCGCTCCTCATCACAGGATGCGGTAAAGATACTCAAACCGAAACCACTGATTCCAGCTCAGCAAAAGAAGTATCTTTTACGGAAATACAAGCCTCTACAGACTCAGAAACAGTGGCTGAGACAGCTTCTACCGCCGAAACCTCTGAAATATCTGAAGAAGAGCTTAATGAGTTCACAGAACTGTTTAACACACCAGAATACAAAGGTTTCCTCATCGAGCCCTTTAATAGTCCTAATGACATAGATTTAAGCGCAGTATTTTATTATGGCGCCGGGATTGATGTTAAAGATGTGAGCGAAGATGAAATTAATGATTATCTGACTGCAGTCGATCAGGCTCAGGTATACGGGGATCTGTATGTCATAAGGGCTGTTGACTTTAATAAGTTCTTTGAGACTCATCTTGGAACCAGCGCTCCCAATGAACTTCCCGACTCTTATTGGACTTATGTAGCAGCTCATGATTCATATTATTACTACCATTGGGGTTCTATGTATGATGGAAATGATTTCGAATGCACTTCTGTGGAAAAAGATGGCGATAACTACACCCTTAGATTTGAGCTGAATACAGAAAAGCACTACGAAAGATACGCTGACAGAATAATAAAATTTACAAAATCCGATGATACTATCATTTTGAAATCCAATTCCATTCAGTGGGATGACAACTGTGATGAGACGCAAACCTTTGACGTTGAACTTTTTCCTTCTGAAGCGCCAATACACTTTGTCACATATCAGCCAGATCCTGAAGACGGAATAAAAATAGCACTTATCAGAGATGGGAAGTTCCTGACAAACATAAACACCAGCATATTCAGAGGCAGTGACTACAATACCAAACTTAATATGATTACTGCCGTTAGCTTTTTTGACTTTAATGCTGATGGAATAAAAGACATCCTTATAATTGGCGAATCTGACAAGGGTGAAAATATTCGTTTGGAAGAATCCGTTCCGAACGAATACTACTACGAAACCTGCTATGGAATAGATGAAAAACTTGAAGAAGAGCTTGCCGGTAACATTACAGTTACTTCCATAAAGAGCATACTGCTAGGCGACAACCCCGAATGCAAGTTTGACAATTATAAAGATGCCTATGCTCATATAGCAGGGCTTTACAATATGTCCGCAGACAAATTTGCTTATGGACTTATAGATGCTGACGGTGATGATGTGCCTGAGCTCGTCATTGATGATCCTGGTTATCATGTGTCTCTCTACTCATTTGAAAATGGAATCATCCACTGCCTGATGTATAAGTGGGCTTACGGTGCCGGCGGTAACTACGGCTATATGTATGCTCCGGGAAAGGGATTATATATCAACCACAACACTGACTATGCCGGAGCTGTTCAATATGATTCTTACATGACCAGCCATAATGGAAAAGAAATTGCGACAGACTTTTATGTTGAAAGTCTCTTCTTCAAAGATACTGATGGGGATAGAACTCCCTCAGAAGAGGAACTGTCTGCTACAGATGAGATGGATGTTTATGAGGCTTATTATCGCAACTGCACTGATGAAGAAATGTCCGAGGATGAGATCAAAGCTCATGTTGCTGAGTACGATACTTATCAATATGAAGAACTAACCGGGAACATGAGTTATGATGAATTGATCAGCAGCTTGATTTCTTTTTAATAATCAGACCAACGATCGCAAGATAGGCATTATTTCTGTAACACCTACTTTATTATTATTGCCACTTCTTCCAAACATCCGGCTGGTAGCCGAGAGTTGCCTGCTTGCCGTTTCTGACCACAGGTGTCTTGATGATCTGCTGATTTTCCAGAAGCTTGTCGAACTTATCCTCATCAGCAATATACTGGATCAGAGCTACAGTGTCTTTATCCTTGGCATCAGTATTGACCATGTCCATGACACTTCCAACAGCACTGACAACAGAGTTCAGCTCACCCTTACTCATTTCTTTTTCCTTCAGGTCTATGAACTGAAACTTTATATTGCGCTCTTTGAAGAAGCGCTCCGCTTTCTTTGTATCATTGCACTTTTTGGTGCCCCAGATCTGTATATTCATCTCTTTGTATAACTCCTTGTATTAAAGCATCTGAAAGCTTTTTATATTCGTTTCTTATTGCAAACGCTGTGATTATGTCAATAATATACAATACATTTGCAACCAGATAAAATATCATTTTGGTTAGAGATATCTTTTTATCCATTTTAAGCCTGATCGTGCATATTTCTGCTGGGATAACTGTTGTAGCAAATACCGCAGCATCTATCGCTATAAGTATTGGTAAAACAAAAATTCCTGCACCTGCCAAAGCCATTAAGATTGTAAAAATCCCCGTCGCTACTATAAAAAACAGTACATAATATGGCATTTGTATCAGTTTTACTATCAGATTCACCTTCGCAAGTTTACTTTTATCATGTGATAGCATTGAGATTATTAAGGTGAAAATTATCTCAATAAGCATTCCTACAAAACAAATGCCATATAGCATTCCCCAGCTATTTTGAATTTTACTTGAAGTATAAAAAAGTATCAGGTAAACATAAGGCATTAGTGCATTGAGATATAGTAGATTTTCCATAGTAATATACTCCTCCATTTATTAATAACCGATTATCCCCAAATTATTGCAGTTCCTTAATCATATGAATATCATCTGCATAAGTACCGTCCTGATACTTGTTTGCCTTAGGTATCCTTCCGCACTCCTTAAAGCCAAGGCTCTCATAGAGGTGATATGCCCTGTCATTACCACCAACTACCGTAAGTTCTGCCTGCTCATATCCCAGCTCTTTTATTGTAAAAAGAAGCTGCTCCAGCATGAGACGTCCCAGTCCAAATCCAGTGTACTTCTGATAAAGAGCAATTCCGATATCTACACGATGCCTGGCCCTGCGTCTGCTTCCTATAGGTTGAAATGAACAGTTGCCCGCATATTCTCCATCAACAAAGGCAAGCATCAGCATGGAATCCTCAGATGAATTCTTAGCATTGATAAACTCTACCTCAGACTCAGCCGTGTACTTTACTTCATCAGGGTCGCAGAGAAGAAACCTTGTCTCCCCACAAACAGTTTTCAGATAATCAACCAGAAGCTGCGCTTCCTCCGGCTTAGCGCTTCGAAGCAATATTTTCTTTTCCCCGAGCATATACTCTTTTTCTTCAAAAACCATTTTTCCACCTCTTCTTTCTATATGTGCCTCTGTAAAAAAATGCCCCATCAAACGACTTGTCTGATGAGGCTCACATATCATAATTAAAATACAGCTATGCTCTATCGTAACTATTCCTCATCATGCATATCAAAAACAGATCCCTGATTGTATTTCACGGATTCGTTATTGACCATATTAGAATTGACGAGGATACTCTTAATCATAGCTGCTCTCTTTCTGAAAATTATTAGTTGTTAGTATAATTATCTGACAACTTGCTGTCAATATGTTTTTCATTTCATTGGCTCTTAACCCCCTTACGCTCCTTAGCTTTTTCAATGAGCTCAGATGCCTCATTGAAAGCCCCTTCAATGTAATCTTCTTCCCACTCTCTGCCTTTCTTCTCTTCCTTCTTTATCGCAGCCCAGGCTTCGTGAAGTTCTTCTTCTGAAGCATATTTCACGCCCTCAAAAACATGCGGATGTCTCCTGACCATTTTATCCGAAATGGTCTTTGCAACATCTTCAAAAGTAAATAGCCCCTCTTCCTCTGCGATTACAGAGTGAAACATTACTTGCAACAGCAGATCCCCAAGCTCTTCCCTTAGGTTTGCCGCATCCCCAGTCTTTTCGAGAATGTTGATTCCTCCAACAACTTCCGCTGCTTCCTCTATGCACGCAGCTTTCAAGCTGGAATGTGTCTGCACCTTATCCCAGGAACAGCCGTTTTCACTTCGAAGCGTCTCTACTATACTTTTCAGCCTGCTTATCTCTGTCATTATATCAAAACCTCGTTCCACATTTCGGACAAAAATCAAAATCCTCAGTTGTCTCGTATCCGCACTGCCTGCATCTCTTATAGCCAGTAGCAAATCCTCTTCCACCGCTTACCTGAGTCAGATGGCTTGGCAGTATCTCTACCTCCTCGCCCCTGACAATCATCTTACCAATCTCCGGATCAAGCTCATAAACAGTTCCGCAGCAGCTTGTCTGCACATAGTAATGTCTGTTCCACTTGAAAGTCGGTATAAAGAAAAGAGACAGCACTGTATATGTCATAAACACGTTGAAACGTCCATATTTTCCGCAGATGGAACAGGGGGATCAGCTGATTAAAGTTAAAATCTTTCCTGCCATCTGTGATTCCCATGATAAAAAACATTTATCTCTTCACCCCTGTTTTATATATTTTGCAAGCTCAGAGTTTTGCTGTAAAAAGAACTGATCTCTGACTATCTGCTTTACCATGCCTTAACACCCTTTCCTTCCACTTTTATGGTCTTCTATAGAGCAAGCATCAGGTGTTCCATATTCAATTAAGCCCACAACCGCAGGATCAAGAGTTATACTGCCATCTTCGAGAACAAAGGCCGGTATGCCAACATCACCAATTTCCTTGGAATGATCGAATGCAGGATTGGTATCGCGAAGTCTGGTAAAAGCTCCCATGTTTATGATATTCTCACCGATGTTGATATACTCAAATTCATTCTCACGCCCAATTATCTGCTCATGGATGTAATCGCAGTAGGGACATGTAGGCATTCCGTAAATCTTAATCATTGTTTTCCCTCCAATATCAAATCAATCAAGAAGTCTTCATATGCTATCAACTAATTATATGAAAAAAATCTATCCTTGCCTGCTCCATTCACAAATTCCTTGATATAGGCAGATTTGCTGTATTTATGCACCGAACAAGGTATGGCTACACTGATAACGATGTTGCCTTCCAATGTAAGTCTCTTCTGCGTTTCCATAAATTCATTCTTAAAACGTGTGCTACCACACAAAGTTATTACCGGATATTTACCAACCATAGCCTTTTCCTCTCTTATCTACCATTATATAAAATCCCACTTGTATATGCTTTATTTTTCTTTCATAACATTTTTAATTTCAATTAAAGTTCAAATCGTAATATAAAGACATCAAGAAGAACACAACTTCTTGACCCCCACAAAATAATACTTTTTCATAACACACCCCTTCGGAGAATATCCGAAGGGTCCTCCCTAAAACAACGCCGCTACATTCCCTAATTTAGGAAATATAGCGGCTTAATATATTTACATGTTAAAAAAAACTTACGCTTAATTTGGATTTCTTCTAAATATCCAATTCATATTGCCCTAAAATGAGCTCCGGGACAGTGAAAGCCCCGGAGCCCCTTTATCAACATCCCTAATGGCGGATGTGTATCTTATCTGTTATCATACCTGCTAGTATAATCAGGACGATTTTCCATAAGGAGCGCAGCAATAAGATATATCACGGCTCCCGCACCTCCGGATATCGAAAAGACTACCCACAATATCCTTATCACGGTCGGATCCCATCCAAAATACTCAGCAATACCGCCGCACACACCAAATATCTTTCTGTCATTACTTCTGTATAATTTCTTTTCCATCACACATGCCTCCTTAAAGCTCCCTTCCATCTGCATCAATTACTTCAATACGCTCATCATCACTTTTTTCAACCAGATTTTTTCTCCTGCTGGCTACGTATGAAAGAAATACCAGCACAATATCATCTACTGGTCCGGGAATGAGATCTACCGGTGAGATCACATATACTATGAGCATCGCAACAATGAACCCTTTCCAAAATCCCTTCATGGGTATCCTCCTTTCGCAACCGCCGTATTTTTGATTTCTTTATAGACACATTGTACCCCACAAGGTTGTGTGAATATATCACATTTTTAGCGTATTTGAAGTTCCTATTCTTCGATTTTAGGAAAAATCAGATGAACAATCTTCCAAAAAGATAAGGTACCGTCACTGCGGCAGGCTCCCGGTGGCGGTACTTTTTGTCGCTAAAAAAGGAGAATAAAGTCCGTTATCCTTCTCAATAAGTGATGTTACTATCTGCCCTGTTGCTTTAAGATATCATTAACACTTAATACTATTGTCAAAAATTTGGAGGCAAAGCCATGTATGATATAAGAACAAGAGAAATACAGGAAGCTATAGAAGCAGCTGATGTTGCACTTGACCACCTTGAAAGAGCCAAAAGGTGCCTTTCCAGCGCAAGCGGATGGGGATTATTTGACACCCTTGGTGGTGGTTTTATCAGCGGTCTAATAAAACACAGCAAAATGAGTGATGCTGAGAATGAAATAGATAAGGCTAAAAGAGCCCTTGAAAAGTTCTCAAAAGAACTAAGAGACGTAGATGGATACTCATCTGTGCATATTAACGGCTTCCTTACATTTGGAGATCTCTTCTGCGACGGATTTTTGATGGATGTTATCGTCCAGTCACAGATTGGAAAAGCAAAACGTGAGTGTGAAAATGCTATAAATCAGGTTACAAGCATACGAAATGACTTAAAGAGAATGTTGTAATAGTGATTTTATGGATACTTTATATTTCAGAAACATTTCAAACACACAAAGCTGATAAGCTGTTTATATCGACCAGAGTAATATCTGCCGATAATAAAAGCACACAAAGGGGATTACAATAATGGGAATACTTGAAACAAAAATAGCAGAATACGTCGGAAATCACTCAAGAAGATGGGGCTATCCTCCAACTGTTGAGGAACTTGTAAGTACATTTGGATTTATAAACATCATGAAATCGATGTTTTATGTATTTAACCTCTTCAGGATAGGTATGATACGAAATTCACTGTTCTTTGGGACCAGTGATCTAAGACTTATTTCTGTAAAAACAAAATGATGTCTCATTCAGTAAACGCTTCCCATGGATACTTGCAGGACGGATTCCAGATGATCCATGAGTCAATACCATTATCATTAACAGCTTTTATCTGCTCCCTTACTTCTTTTGCCTCATACTGGCGGTACTTTTTCAGATAAGATGCGGTAAAGCCCTGAAGCCATGGCCTGACTGATGCCTGCACTCTCTTTCCGTTCGGATTAACGGTTTTTAGTGCTGTCTCTGAGTACTTCATGGCTGCATTTATCGTCTCATATGGGTAAAGATCAGGATAATCATTGCCCATTGTTCCTTCATAATAGTGCGATGGATATATCATCGGAGATAAATACTCACATCCCATTGAAAGCCAGGAATACTCCTGCCCAACGATATTTCTGTCTACTTTTGAGTTTATGACAGTTCCAAATACATCCAGTGACAGAGGCATACCCGATGACTTAAGTTTAGCGTGAGCAGTCCTTACAAAGTCGTTAATGGCCTTTCTCCTACCATATCCGTTCATGCCAAGGTCTTCTTCGGTTATTCCGGTAGGGAATCTTACATAGTCAAACTGAATTTCATCAAACCCAGCGTTTTTGCAAGAAAGAGCAACCTCGATAAGGTAGTCGCAGACGTCGTCATTTCTTGGATCCATCCAATTAAAGCCTTTATTATCTTCATATATTTCGCCATCTGCAGTTCTTAACATCCACTCAGGTTCTACATCTTTTATATACGGATCCCTGAAGGCAACACATCTGGCAATAGTATAAACTCCGTGCTCATGAAGAGTATCAATGAGCCCTGGCATGTCTTTCACAAGTATATTTTTGGCTCCAAGCTTATCGATAAGATCTGATTTCATGTCAAAGACGATGTTTCCCTCATCATTTTTGACATCGATCACAACGGCATTGATATTACTGCCATCTATATGAGTGATCATCTCTTCCATCATGTTTTTTGTACCGGCAACATAAGCACTTACATATATTCCATGTATTTGGTCTGTCGACGGAAGGCTTGTCTCATCACCTTCAGCATATACGTTTTTAGACTGTCCCAAAGCTATTGTCAGCATCAGGAATAACGATATTATTTTTTTACTCAGTATTTTAAAGCATTTCTTTTTCATAGCTACCTTTACTTCATAATTCTTTCATAACATTTTTAATTTCAATTAAAGTTCAAATCGTAATATAAAGACATGCTCTATATTATGATTATCCACGTAAAATGAAGTCTACAACATGCATCACTAAGTCCTACATGTAAATAGCATTACCCCCATACTGCATAAACTCACCTTGCTTATACCTTTTTATATAGGTTCTCCAATAGAATGATCTCCTGTCACTTTTTCACCTAACTGATTTGCCCAGCGCTCAGGATATGCTGAAAAGTACGATATATGTTCCCGTTCCCTCTTTTTAACAAATGCTGGTAAAAAACTCCACGCAATTGAAGGAATTCCAACCAGAAACAAATAAGCAGGTCCAAAAATCAACGATTGGATTGTATGCCCATATTCATGCACCAAAAGCATTCTAGAAAACTCTTGTTCCGAGTACTGCTGCGTATATTCCTGATAATAATAAAATGGATCATCTGAGACAAACAGAAACATCCCCAGCGACAAGCTGGATTTACTGCCCCATTCTGTAACTACCGAACCATGAAACCTGTAATGCTTACATCTACCATTTACCAAAAAATAGATGATTCCCACAAACGTCTGTGGCAATCCCCAAGTACATTGCAATAAACTATAAAGTGTTTTCACTTCGCCTAGAACATCCTTTTTTATTTTATTATAAGAAATTAGCCAAATATTTGCTTTATTTTTCTTTCATAATTTAACGCTATAATTAACATATGAAAATACTACTAGTGATCGATGTTCAAGAAAAATATCTAAACTACTACGACGCTGGTCTGTTGCCAAGGATCAACGCAAGGATTACCGTGGCTAAATCAACCGGAACCCAAGTTTTCTACGTCCGCAACATAGGTATTCATGGAGAAGATGATAGTTATGCACTTGCGAAAAATCTCCTCATAGTCTCAGATCACATCTATGAAAAGAAATTTCCAAGTGCTTTTACAAATGATTCTTTTGTAAAAGAGCTAAAGATTCAGAACGTTACTGAGCTTGAGATAATAGGTGTAGATGGCAACAGCTGCATAAAGAAAACATGCCTGGATGCTGCCAATGCAGGCTACAAAGTAACTCTTAACCTGCAATGCACAGCCGCCAGAAATGAAAAGATATTTGAAAAGACGCTTAATGAATTGAGAAATGCTGGCGTAATAATCACCGTTTAATATGGCTACTGGTAATTCCACTCTTCATTCCATGTAAGGATGCAGAATAACAGTAGTATTTCATTTATCAAAAGGTTGTCGCAAGATATATGTGTGGTCGTCAAAATAACAAATAAGGGAACATATTCCTACCGTACAATGTACCCACTCATGTCAGCGCAGCTTGATAAGTACCTAAAGGATGGTGCAGCATGGGAATACCCGAAAAATGAGGATAAACAGAGAGCCAAGGAGCTTTTTTGTTGCCTATTTTTCTTATTCCATGGGTTCTTCCGTCCATTCCTACCAGGGACATTCCCCATATTTATAGGCAAGGTTGCCTTTGCTATCTGAGCAAGCTCCCTTACATCATTTCCATAACTAGTCCCATATTAGATGAACGTCAAAACATATATGAAAGATGGAAAAGTATGCACTACTGGAGATATTCATCTTGAGAAAAGAGAGCCTTGAAACAGAGATGTTTTGAGGCTTTTGGATTTATATTCCCCACAAATGCGTCAAGACGCAAAAAATGGTAATAAAGTATTGACATAAGTAGAGCGCGGAGCTATCCTATTACCAGAAAATGCGTCAAGTTGCAAAAAGAGGTAATATGATGTTGATAAAAAGAGATGTCTACTTAAATAAGCTTATTGAACGACAGAATAATGGAATGGTAAAGGTTATCACCGGAATCAGGCGCTGTGGCAAATCATTTTTATTATTCAAGTTGTATAAGGAGTATCTTCTTAACAGTGGTGTTGATGCTGATCATATAATTGAGATTGCACTTGATGGTATCGATGTTGATGAATTGCGTGAACCTAAGGCGTGTTATAGATACATTAAGGAAAAAATCCTTGATGGCGAGAAATATTACGTTCTTTTGGACGAAGTTCAATTCATGGATAGGTTTGAGGAAGTATTAAATAGCCTTCTGAGAATAGAGAATGTTGATGTATATGTTACGGGAAGTAATTCCAAATTTTTGTCAAAGGACATTATCACTGAGTTCAGAGGCAGAGGGGATGAGATACATATATATCCGCTTACCTTCGCTGAGTTTTATGCTGCTTTTGGTGGTGAATACGATGATGCCTGGGATGAGTATTTGAATTATGGTGGGCTGCCGGCTCTTATTGATATGAATAATGCCAAGCAGAAGATGGACTATCTCAAAAGCATCTTTGATAACGTTTATATGAAGGATGTTATCGAGCGTAACAAGATAAAGAATAAGGATGAGATAAATACGCTTGTAAATATACTTGCATCTGCGATTGGATCTCCCACTAATCCTACAAAGATATCGAATACTTTTGAAGCGGAAAGACATAGCAGCTATACACATAAAACGATATCTTCTCATATAGATTTTCTGGAAGAAGCATATCTTATATCAAAAGCAAACAGATATGATATCAAGGGCAGGAAATACATAGCCGCTAACCTTAAATACTATTTTACTGATGTTGGACTTAGAAATGCCAGATTGAATTTTAGGCAGCAAGAACCAACGCATCTTATGGAAAACGTTGTTTACAATGAACTCTTGGCAAGGGGATATTCCGTGGATGTTGGTATGGTGGAAGTGAATCAGAAGAATAGTGAAGGTAAAAGCGTGAGAAAGCAACTGGAAGTGGACTTTGTGACCAACATGGGAAATCAACGTTACTATATCCAGGTCGCATATGATCTTTCCACCGAAGAAAAACAGCAGCAGGAATACAATTCGTTTAGAAACATTCCTGACTCTTTCAAAAAAATTGTACTTGTAAATGGATCTTCAAAACCATGGAGAAATGATGAGGGATATGTAATCATGGGAATGAAGTATTTTCTTCTGAATAGTGACAGCCTGGATTTTTAATTTCAATTAAAGTTCAAATCTTAATATAAAGACATCAAGAAGAACACAACTTCTTGCCCCCACCTAAAACAAAACTTTTCATAACACACCCCTTCGGAGAATAGCCGAAGGGTCCTCCCTAAAATAACGCCGCTACATTCCCTAATTCAGGAAATATAGCGGCTTAATATATTTACATATTAAAGAAAAACTTATGCGTAATTTGGATTTCTTTAACTTTTCTGGCCAGTTTATTAATTTCTAATAAGCGAAAGAAATAATTTTTTCTGCAAAATGCAAATGCGCTTCTTCAGTAAGGTGTACCCCGTCATAGCATAATGGCAGATCCCACTCACATGCATTTAGAAATGTCAGTCCCTTTTCACTTGCTATAGCTTCATATACCGTCCCAAACTTATTTGACTCATTGACAATGACATAATCAGTCCAATCGCCCAGGCTCATCTTTGGCGGTGCCACTAATACCATACGCTGAACATGCTCCGGAATGCAGTCACATAGTGTTGAAAGAAAATGTCGCAAACGAATTCCTACATTTTCACAGGATGCAGGGGACATGTTCAATAGGTCATTTGAGCCGATCATTATCAATATCATATCAGGGCTATACTCTTTGATACTTCTGCCAATTGAAGCAATAGAACTATCCGAGTATGGAATCAAAAGGCCGTTATACCCCTGATTATTCACCTCATACTCATGCATCAGATCAATCACACCGGTCCATCTGATATTCTTAGGATATCTCCCAACACCACCCATTCTTGGGTCAAAGCCATATGTATTTGAATCTCCAAAGGCATATATTTTCTTCATATCTCATACTCCTGACGGCCACTCAGAGCCAACATCCAGCCCATTTTCCATAAGCCATTCATCTTCAACTGACACAAGTTTCTCATTCCCCGCATCATCCATAAGAGTAACCGATACTTTAGGTTTCTGTCCCGGCTGTAATTCCTCGCAACCATAATCTCCATCAAATATCTGCTTTATCTTCCACATAAACCTCAGTCCAAGTCCTCCACGTCAATCAGCTTAATCGATGTTTCACTAACCATCTGCGCAAACACTCCCCTGCCTGGGATCTTCTTTCCGTTAAAAGAACCATCGTAAACCTCTTTTACTCCGCAGCTTGGACTTCTTGACTGAAGAATACAAACTTCAGCGCCGGCATCCATTATCTTCTTAAAGGCCGCCTCTGCTCCGGATCTGAACTCTTTATCAACAACCTTGCCTTCTTTATTGGTAACGACTCCGTTCACTATCTCAGCCGGCACCCTTGGCGTAGGAAGACCTCCCATTACCTCTGGGCATATAGGAATCACTTCATGTCCTTCACAGAAAGCCCTAACCTTCTCGCTGTAGTTATTTCCACCATTATATTTGCAGTTCTCACCTAAAAGGCATGCGCTAACAGCAATGACCATTACAGTTTTCCATCCTTTCCAAATGAGTCTTATCCTGTATATGAGTTATGGTTCTTCCAGGTATCTGACCTCTTTACCGTGTGCTATCGCGTGTTCAATCTCACTCTTAGTGCTAGTTCCCACATAGCCTCCAACGTTGATTACATATATGGAATCTGCCATATCGATTTTCCTCTTGTGCATGTCGTCTAGCATCTCTTTTGTCTTAGTAAGCGTTCCCTCGTCCATGTTTTCCCAGACTTCCTGATCTCCGGAATGACCAAACAAGCCTACGCTGATGACAATGTTGCCTTCAAGAGTAAGCCTCTTCTGTGCTTCCATGAACTGATCTTTAAACCTAGTGCTTCCGCACAATGTTATTACCGGATATTTCCCCTGCATGTCATTCTCCTCCATCAAAATACCATTATCAGTGTCCCTGCTCCAATCAGTACACATCCGATTAAAGACTTCGCCGTAAACTCCTCATGTAAAAAGACAAATGCCAGCACCAGCGTGATTACAACACTCAGCTTATCAATAGGCACTACTTTTGAAGCTTCACCCATCTGCAGAGCTTTGTAATAACACAGCCACGATGCTCCTGTAGCAAGCCCTGACAGAATCAAAAAGATCCAGCTCTTTCTACTGATCGAACTTATACCGCCCTGAGCACTTGTTATAAACACCATAACCCAGGCCATTACCACCACAACACAGGTCCTTATCGCTGTAGCCAGATTAGAATCAACTCCCTCAATGCCGACCTTGGCAAGTATTGATGTCAGTGCAGCAAACACTGCTGATAGAATTGCAAACAAAAACCACATATCATTTATCCCCCGCTTACATTACTCTGTAATCTCTATCTGATTCCCTTAGCTGCCTTTTTCATAAAAAACTTCTTATACCTATAAACATTAACCCAACTTTTTCAGATCCCTAAAAATCCCAAAGCATTCTCTGACCATATTATTTGGAAGATACCAAGGAACTGTATACGCTGCTATTCCGTAAACCTCGTTATCTGTAAGCTTCCTCGCTAAATGCACTCCCCTGAACACATGAAAATTATTGGTCACAACACCAATCGTCAGACCATCCCTATCACCTATTATTTCAAGAGAATTGGCTATATTCTGAACTGTATCAACTGCATTCGTTTCAGCTATGATTCTGTTTTCCACAATTCCTTTTGAGACTAGATACTCTTTTCCACCTTCTCCTTCACTTACTGATTCGTTATTCCCTTTAGCTCCGGAAACAATACATACTGTATCCGGATTCTGTATAAGATAATCATAAGCAACATCAAGCCTGTATTTAAAAATAATGCTCGGTCCACTATTCCTCATCTGTGCGCCAAGCACAACTATGTAATCAAGGTCATCCTGTCCCTTATCATTAAAATGACTTATCATCGCAATTATGCATAGCATAAAAGCCACCATAATAGCCGCTATGCAAACATTCACTATCCTTCGCACTAGTATCGGAACCCTTTTCCATCTATCTTTCCCGGAGAACCAGAATATTGTTCCAAAAAACAATGCTCCAATAAGCCATATCACAAAAGAAAAAGTTCCGCTTCCCACAAAATAGATACTCGCAGAATACAATAGACATATTCCAATTAGTAACAACCATATCAATCTTTTCTTCATATCTCAATAACATATCCTCAGCTATCTAAACGTATTACCATTTCTTCATATACTTTTAACTCCCCTAATTATATGCAAAAAAGTACTTCGACGCTATATGAGACAACGAAGTACCAGTTCTGGTTGTTCTCCCTGTACTACGTTTATGTGGGATTACATCATCAATATCTCATAAAGCTCCGGAGTCAGGTACTTCTTAAGAAGTCCATCCGCATCCACATCACCGAATCCACCGTAGAATTCTTCAGCTACTCCGCCTGCAATAGCTCCGAAAGTATCAGAGTCGCACTCCAGGGAAAAGACATTTCGGATGAAGCTCTCATAGTCGTTGCTCTCGTAGAAACATCTCATGGCTGCAGGTACAGATCCCTGGCAGCTCTCATTCCACTTATAGCGAGGCCTTATCTCATCAAGACTGTAAGCAATGCTGTACTCGTAATCCTCCTTTGGATACTGTTCCAAAACATAATTGTATATCTCCTGCTTACTCTTGCCATGCTTAGCCATCCAGATACAGGTTGCTGTCACAACTGCTCCCTTGATTCCCTCAGGATGATTGTGCGACACCACAGCTGTAGCTTCAGCCATCTTCTGCATCTCGTCGTAGTCTTCATAGAACTCGCCCACGAAGGAAGCTCTCATAGCTGAACCATTTCCCCAGCTGTTATAAGGCTCATGGTTATTTCCATTGATCCAGTTAAAGAACCTCCCTCCATATCCGGCAAATGGGTACTCACGGCCAACTTCAACCATGGTCTCCACTAAATCGCTTCCCACTACAAGTGCCTTCTTAATGGCCAAAGTCATGACTGTATCATCTGTAAAACCAATTGCATCGCCCTCAGCCAGAGGTACATTCTTCCAATCAAGATTCTTTGGTCTGTCAAACTCAAACTGTGCTCCAAGTATATCTCCTAAAACTGCTCCCTTTACTGCCATAAACATCTCCTATCTATCCCTGACCAGCGCTATCGAAAAAGTTTACCACTTCCGCTACTGAATTTGTTTACCACCAGCGCTGACGAATTTCTTTACCACTCATTATTCTTGAAATATCCGGACAACAATCCTGAATTATCCGGGCAAGATTATCTCCTTACCTTTCTGCCTCTCTTTTGGAAGTCTGCATTGATTTCTTCATTCCATCCACTTCCAGTCAAGCACTCACTGGCTTCAGCTGAGCAATCCGCCATCATTACTGAACAAACAGCATTTGAAACTCCTGCATAAACCTTCGCTGTTCCGATATTATCACTCACATAGTTAACAGCCCTGTCCTTGCGAATTCCGTACTTCTGAGCCTCAGCATAAGCATCGATATTGGCTCCGATGAAGATGAACTCCCAGCCATATTTCTTTTGCTGCTTCTTAACCATCTTCTCAATCTTCTCGCGAGAATATCTGCTGCTGGCATTCTCCATCCCGTCTGTAGTGATTACAAAAATTGTCTTCTCAGGCCTGTCCTCTTCCCTTGCATATTTGTGAACGTTGCCAATGTGGTGAATCGCTCCTCCAACCGCATCCAGAAGAGCTGTGCAGCCTCTGACGTAATACTGCTTGTCAGTCATCTTCTCAATCTTTTCAATGGGAACTCTGTCATGGATAACTTCGCACTCATCATCGAAAAGAACTGTAGAAACCACTGCCTTCTCGCCTGTTTTTTTCTGCTTCTCCATCATGGCGTTGAAACCTCCAATAGTATCTGCCTCAAGTCCGCCCATTGAACCGGATCTATCTAAAATATAAACAATCTCTGTATATCCTTTACTCATCTCTTTTGCCTCCATCAGTACATCTGTAGTCCCCTGCAGTGGACTGTTTCCTTTGTTCTGATGTAATAATACCTTTTTGGCAAAAGAAAAAGGTCAACCCGGAGGAGACCTTTGTAAAAACACAAATTGTGCAAGTCAGCTTGCACGTTTTTATCAACTTGAAAGCGAATCCAGGCCATAATCAAAGAGTACAATATCAATCTTCATTACGTTGTAATCCTGGTGCCTTATGAAATACTCTACGATTACATCAGTCTGGGATACCGGAGAAAAAGCATATCCAGCGAGACGCAGGAAATCAACAGCTTCATCCATGTTGAGACTAAGTCCCACTGCCAAGGCAAGGACCTTTTCTTTTGAAGGCTTAACCTGGCCCTTTATCAGCTTGGAAAAATACTGCTTTGAAATATTCGCTGTAGCATAAACCTCGGAATTCTTTAGCCCTTTCTTGTTGATCAGCTGCTGAAGATGCTTTTCAAAAGAATCCGTGTACATGCTCTTTAAAGCATCATCAAGAGACTCTGCCTTCTTGGGTGCACTTCCAATATCATCCTCTGGTCCGAGTTCCTCATATTCCTCAAGAACTTCTTCAGCTTCAACCTCCATCTTATCAGAGATATCCTCAAAGCCGCTACTACCTATATAATCTGCAGCATGGAAAGAAGCTTCTTCTCGCCTTCTATCTCGAGGACGCTCCAATCCGTACTCTTTATCAAGAGTCTCCGTGACATAGTCATCATCTATGTAGCAGCGTACTTCTTCACCCAACTCACCGGAAATCCTTACAGACTTCTGTCCGAACACCACCAGGAAGATTTCCATCTCATGCTCGGTTAAAAACCTGGTAAAAGAATCTACAGCAATCTCTATTCCTAATTTCTGCGGAAATCCATAGGTTCCCGTAGCAAGTAGTGGGAAAGCAATGGACTTACACTTATGCTTATATGCCAGCTCCAGAGATTTGTCATAGCAAGCCTTCAAAAGCTCTGCTTCACCATGATCGCCGCCTTCCCACCATGGTCCACTGGCATGTATGATGTATTTAACACCAAGATTAAAGGCAGGAGTGATTCCCACTTCTCCAGGATCAAGTCGTCCAATCTTGCCCCTGGCAACAATAAGCTTCTCTTCCCCCGCAGCTTTATATATAGCAGAATCAACGCCAGCCCCGATCGCAACATCAGGGTTCGCTGTGTTTACTATGGCGTCTGCTTTTACTTTTGTAATATCATTTCTGATAATTTGAAATGGCATAACCACTTACTCCATCTTTTTTCGACTCTCACAAAAAGATCCGATTGGTCAGTAACACCCTTGTAACCGGCAAGTACTTTTCCCGAAATTTCGGCATTTAATTTTCCTGAATCCGCGGCATTTAAGATTCCATAGCCAGCGGCATTTTATTTTCCATACTTGTCTTTATTCTTGGGCTGCCGCGTAAACGGCAGCCCTTGTTGCTTAATTACCAAAAATGAAGTCAAGATCCCTGCCTTTTAGCTTGGAAAAGTCGATATCATCCAAAGGCTCTGGGGCATGATTTCTGGGGTCATCACTGTATCCGTAATAATCCATCATATACTTTCTGGCATCTTCAGAGTTCATATCCTTTGTTACCTGTCTCAGTTCTTCCTCTTCACGGTATATGTCGAGGAAATCTATTGGATATCCGCCTTCGCACACAGCCATGGCATTGTTCTCGTGAACGCTGTGACCTGCCGCCACCCATTCACGCAGAGCTTTACGCTCTTTGGGTGTCATTTTTGTGTCTTTCAGATATTCTTTGAGTTCTTCTTCAAGCATAGCCTGGTATTCTAGTTCTTTTCTCATATATTCACTTATCCTTTCCGGTTTCATTTAAAAATGATTTCCTGTTCTCAAGTCTGTAGCTCTTACCATTCATAGGGATCTTGTCGCACTGATATGAAAGCCTGTCCAGAATGGCAGTAGCAAGTGCTGCATCTCCGAGAAACTCGGTCCATTCTTCAAACCCCTTATTGGTAGTAATGACTATCGAGGTGCGTTCCTGAAGCTCTGATATCAGCTGGAAGAACAGATTCCCTTCAGTTGCAGAGATGGGAAGATATCCGACCTCGTCTATTATCAGGAGGTTTGATGAACGTATCCTTCTTAGCTTGACTCCAGCATGTCTGTCGATTTCTTCAGTACGAAGGACCTTTATCAGTGACTGCATGGTTGTATAGCTGACCTTATAGCCATCTTCACATGCCTGATATCCAAGCCCTATTGCAAGATGTGTCTTGCCAACTCCGGGTGGACCGGAAAGTATTAAGTTGTATAGCCCGTCTATCCAGGTAAGCTCTGTGAGCTGCTTGAACTGCTTTTTACTTATGGCTTTACAAAAGGTCAGATCAAAGTCCTTGAGATATTTGGGATAGGGAAATCCTGCCTCCTTTATGCGCTTGTCCCTTGCTTTGTTCTGGCGGTAAAGTATCTCTCCGTCAAAGACATATGTAAGGAAATCCAGATAACTGTGCTGCTCAGTTTCAGCTGTATGGATCACCTCATCAAGGGCATCTCTTGTATGTATCAGCCCAAGGCTTCTGGCCGAGGTCTTTAATGTCTGTATCTTATCCATTCATGGCACCTCCCTTCATCGCATCCTCATATATCCTGAGGTCACGTACTTCAGGGCTGCCGCCTCTGTACTTCTCTGGCAGCTGTACCTTTCCTGGTTTTTCTGTTTTGTTCTTGTCCGCTTCAAAGCTGAACAGGTATGCAGTAGCTGATTTAAGTTCAACAGCGGAGTAAATGTTTCTTTCAAGGCAATACGAAAGGGCACGGTTTATGAATTGTCCATCGTATTCTGTAAAGAGCCTCTTTACTATCTGAAGCTGGTCTCGATAGTACCGGCGTTTCTGGTGATACAGCTTCTCAAAGAATTCACTGGCAGACTCACTGTCCATGAACCTCGACAGAACATCTGCTTCAAGTTCCTTTAAAGACTGGCTTTTCTCACGGTAGTCATTTGTGGTTGAGCCTATGAGCTCGCCTTTTCCTGCGGATATCGGGTGTGTTGCATATATCTCTCCGGTCGATGCATCAACAATGGACACTTCTCCACCTTCTGTGATCATGTATACCTTCTTGCCTTTGGAATAAGTTCCTTTAGGTACGCGGTATCTGTTGCTATGGAAAAGGACCACGTTGTCTTTACGGACCTGATAGGTTATACTTTCGGTGACAGGTTTTTCAAAACTGTACTCAGATACTGGTATGAGGTATTCCTTTTCGAGGGCGAATACTTCTGCCGGTATCTTTTTTGTTGTCTCATGGATCTTGGCGTTTCCAGTTCTTTCAAGCCATGCAATACAGTCTTCGTTAAAGTTGTCTGTATCCTTAAAAATCCTGTGCTCTGCAAAGCCGTGTTTTAAGTACTTTACTACGTTCTCAATACGTCCTTTGCTCTCAGGATCCGCACCATGACACAGGAATACGTCAAACCC
>NZ_JAGBLU010000004.1 GCF_017635265.1 Butyrivibrio sp. | reverse complement strand
GCCAGCGTGCATCCTGAGCCAGGATCGAACTCTCACGTTTAAAAGTTTGATCTGGTCAAAACTTAAGCTTGGCTTTCGTTCTGTCCGTTAATTTACTAATCTTTGTTCTGAATAATTCTCTCTGAACAATGGTCTTGCGAATTACTTCGTAATTCCCAAGCTTTTGCATTCGCAAAATGTAATCAGTCAATCATAAATCTCATTGAGCAGGCTCATTCGATTTTTGCTTTCCTGATTCCACATCGTTCATTGCTTTTTGGAATTTTTCAGGGTTGCATTACTGTTTATTTGTCAAGGTGCAGGAGCTTAGAATCCGCTCCACTGCTGCGTTTGCAATGTTTTCTGCTGCATCAGCAACGAATATAAATATATCACTGAGGTACTCATGTGTCAACAAAAATTTTCATTTTTTTTCAAAAATTTTATATTCGTATATAGAAGTTCAAAATAACAATCATTTATTTAAGAACATAACCTGAAACATTTATAGAATCCACCTCGGTTTCAGCGCTATAGTCCCCTGAAATATTAAGGTAAGTGATAATCAGCTTTCCATTGGGAGAAATATCAATTTCACCAGAAATTATCTCCCTTGATCTGTCGCTATCAAGTATTCCTTCTTTATCCAGTTCTGTAAGTTTAGAAATAATTGAACTTATATTGGCAGTCCCGACTTTATTTCCTTCCTTTGTTTCAATTACTGCTTTATCGGTCTCACTACTATCTATTTCAAAGTCAACAAAGTATATTTGTTTATATCCATCTATATTCAAAAATTCAAAATCATTACTTGCATAAATGTAAAAGCTGTCACTATAAGCCCCATCAGTGTCAGAGCCATTTTTTAAGTCTTCTATCTGTTCTTCGGAATAATTATCATGTAAATATTTATATCCTGTGTATCCTCCCTCGCGCCAAATAGTCTTATATGCTTCGTAGGCTGCTTTCTTTTTTACAGCATCTGATTTTTCTGCAGTAAAGTACTCTTCAATTTTAAACTTCTGAGACATAAGAATCACACTTCTATAATTGGTAAAAGGCATAACCAGACTAAAGAATGTCACAGCAATTATCAGAAATATCAAACTGTACGTCATCTCTTTTTTCATGAAATAGCAAAATGAATACATCACAAAATAAAGTATTTCAAAAATTATAAGAGCCAGTCCAAAAAACCTTGACTTTGTATATCCGTAATCTGCCACTCTCATATGAAGGCACATTATTTGAAGAACTATAAATGGTATAAACAGAAACGGCAGCAATTTAACCGGTGATGCAAATTTCTCATCGCAGCTTCCTGCAGCCATGGTCCAAATTACAATTCCACTGGAAAAAAGCGCTGTTAATATTGAAAACACCTGATTTTTAGGAAACTGCCAGGTAAACAAAATCTTAAATATATACAGATAGATTATTAAAAATGCAATCAATAAAATTCCCGGTAAGATATAGGAAAGAACCACCCTTGCAAACTTTGAAACAGAGTCTTCTGTTTTTGAAAAGCCCATAAGAGCACACGGATATGCTACAAATCCAATTATCAATATTTCAGCTCTTAAAATCAAAGATATCCCGGATGTATCAATAATAAGTTCGCTAAAGATCAGCAAAACTATCAGAACCCCCAGAGCAATGATCCCATATATCAAAAGAGCTTTCATAAGTCCGCAAAAAGCTTTGGCACAGTATATTTCAAATTTTTCACCGGATCTTTTGTACAAAAAATATACTGTAAAGCCTAAAGTTGCCACTATATAAAAAATCACAAAATCATAGGTTGTCCCTGTAATTACACCTGCACCTTGTACATTTTTCTCAAGTAAACTTTCAAGTATCGAATTTATTGCCGCATACCAAAAGGAAACGACTATGGAGATTACCATTACTACTGCACAGGCTATTTTCCCTTTTCTCCCAAAGCCGGCATAATTAAGCTTAATGGACTCGCACAATAAAATTCCCGAGGTTAAGCAAAATAAAAAAGTCATAAAAAACGGAAGAACTTTTCCAAATAAATAATCATCATGATAGCCATCCCCCAAAATAGCCCATATAACTGTTGCTGCAAGGAATACCAAAACAGAAATCATATGCTCCTTAATAACATCAATCAGCTTCGTTTTAACTTTTTCAACCCACAACAAATTCATAACACAATTCCTCCAGATTTATTTCCTTCTGTCTAAATTCCCAGTCTCTTTTTCCTTATCAATGGTTATTTCTATATCCATGAGATCTTTATCTATAAGGGAATATCTTTTTAAATAATCAATGATAAATGTATCTGATAACGCATAGTTATACGGAATAACAACATCAAACTTAAGCACCTTTTTAGTTCCTTCATTATGTATGATTCTGAAATCATGAAAAGATAGCTTCGGATCCAGCTGAAATAAGGCCTTACTGATCCGTTCCTTTAATTCATCCGTCTCCAGATCCCCTTCTACAACAGGATCCATATGTATTACAGCTATGCAATGGTATTTTTGGTGTAGTTCATTTTCTATTGAATCCACCAGATCATGAACGGAAATAAGATCCCTTACTGCAGGAACCTCAACATGTAAAGACATAAAAATCCTGGTTGGTCCATAATTATGGATCACAATGTCATGAACCCCGAGTACTCCTTCATATGAAGTAACAGTTGAAACTACATCCTCAATAAACTCCTTGCTTGGCGGCTCTCCCAAAAGGGGATTAATGGTATCCACAGCAGCTTCCCAACCTGATTTAATGATAAGAAGTGCCACCAAAAGACCTGCAACTCCGTCAATATTGAATTTAAAAAAATAATTGATAAGAGCTGACAAAAGAACTATTGAAGTAGTAACCACATCTGAAATACTGTCAATTGCAACAGATTTTAAAGTAGCACTTTCAATAAGCTTGGCAGCTGACATATTACTATGAAACATAATAAGTTTTATAAAAATGGAAATAATAAGAATTGCTCCAATAAAAAGATTAAACTCAACCCGGTCAGGGTTAATGACTCTTTTAACAGAAGACTGTACCAGCTCAACACCGGTAAGAATAATAAACAATGAAACTATAAGACCTGCAATATATTCAATTCTACCATGTCCAAATGGATGCTCTTCATCTGCTTCCTGACCTGAAAGTTTAAAGCCAACCAAAGTAACAACAGATGATGTAGCATCTGACAGATTATTGAATGCATCGCCCAAAATAGAAATAGATCCGCTAAAAACTCCGGCCAAAAACTTTGTAACAAAAAGAAAAATATTAAAGGCAATACCCATACCCCCACTAATGATGCCATATTGCCTTCTTACGCCCGGATTTTGTACCTGATCATAATCTTTGATCAAAAGTTTTGCCAAAAAACAAATCATATCTCATCAGAGAAATACACTGTGATAAGTAGAGTCCCCTCTTCTACAGTTATCTCTGCCTCCTCATCGATGATAAATTCATTGCTCACTCCAAGAGGGAAATCATTAGTAAGCGTTCCTCCCTCAAGATTATACATAAGTCCCTTAATAGTCACCCCTTTTGACACATCAGAAAGGGAAAAAACAGAAATATAGCCGGTATTCCCCCGATGGAATTTTATTGTCTCATTCCTTGCTACAAGAAGCATCTTGTCATGCTCCATAATATAGCCTTTAGCACCATGATTTTTAATAAAATTCAAGGTTTGAATGTTAGCAATGGTGTGATCAACTCGTTTTCCGCCAAGAGCTCCATAGAGATAAAATTTTCTATATCCCTTCTCAAGCCCGATTTTAACCGCTTTTATAGTATCGGTATCATCTTTTTTTACATTAAGTCTGACAATTCTCTGTGGGTCACTTGCTTCTATTTCCATAAGATCACGAAGAGCAATTTCACCGGCCTCTGACAAAGAATCAAAATCTCCGACTATAAGATCCGGCAGCACTCCCACGTCTCGTGCATGCAAAAATCCGGCATCACAAGCTATACAAAGATCGCCTTCTTCAACAGGTATCTCAACAGGATAAAAATCTCCTGCTGAAATAATCACACATTTTCCTTCTTTTATATTTGTATTCATGCTTTTATCCTGGATTCAATAGTATCTATGTCCATAACCCACTCATTGGCTCCGCCCCAGTCACCTACAACTGTCTCATTGGTGGATCCGTCTTCATAAGTAATAAGCGTATCTAATCGGTAATTCATTTTGGCAACTTTAGTAGAATTGCCTGATGTAATATAGCTGTAAAGATATGTTACAGAATACTGAGTATGCGGATATATGTTATTATCTATAGCCGCAGGCTCATACGATATGGAGGCTCTCTGAACTCCATCATCCTCAAAAAAATTGGCCCAAAGTGTTATAACACCTGATGTAGATGGATTTTCTTCAAAATCAAGAAATCTGTAGGTCCAGGAATCCTCATTACAGTTAAGAACGATGGCTTCTCTACTTATAGGTACATAAGTAGTGTTTTCCAAAAGAGTTTTTTCTTTATTAAGGAAAACATCTCTTAAAGAAATATAGTCATCCGATACAACAAAGCTTCTGAGTTCATCAACATTTCCCACATCAAGCTGTTCAAAAATTCCGGAAAATATTGATAGAACTTCCTGTGAATTATCTATACATGCTTTAAAGCTTTCAATTTCATCAGTTGTGCCCAGTTTATCCGATACATCCTGAATCAGTTTATTATAACTATCGACATCTTCAAGATTTAAAGTAAAAGAACTGATATTAGGTGTCACAAATGACAGTATTACACTTTTTAGAGTATCTGAAGGTACCGTCTCATATACAGACAGCATTGATCTGACCATATTATCATAATCCGGGAACTTGAAATTTTCCCCTCTAAAAAGTAAGTCGGCATTATCTCCGTAGCTATTTTCAAAGCATCTTTCAGAAGCTGCTTCCAGTAAAGATAATGCCTGTTCATTATCATTATCATCGGTTAGTACTGAAAGAATAGAATTTACAGTATTCAAATCAGCTTCTTCATCATTCATAGAGGCAACGGCTTCATTAAGAATTAGAATATGATAATTATCAAGAAGTCCTTCGTTTGCTGTGTTTTGCCATCCTGTATAAAGAGTGTTTTTGGCATTTTCCGAATCATCTATGCTAAGGTATGCTCCTGCCAGATTAGAATATGCCTTAACTGATTTCGAATCTATATCGATAGCTTTGGTGTAAGACTCAATTGCTGCGTCATAGTCAGCATTTTCCGTATACCTGTCACCTGCCGCAATAGCTTTATTAACCTTGACAAACGGCAAATGTGAATATATAGAGTACCCTGCCACAATCAAAACAGCTGTGGACGCAACTAAAATACCAATCTTTTTAATATCAAATTTTTTCTTACGTCTATGTTTTCTATATTTAGAATAATTTGCTAATGTATTTCTTTTGTAACTCAAAACAACTCCTGCTCTTTCAAATATTAAAAATCTGTAAAGTAAAAACAATTTTTAGTATAGCATGAAAAGTCCCACATCTAAAGACCACAATTATGACAAAATACTTTGACTAAAATCTTGCAAAAATAACACAAAGCTTTAAAAGGCATAGACTCATTTTTTTAATATAATTAAAATATGATTATATATGGAGGGATAAACAATGAAGATTGCACTTATTAATGAAAACAGTCAGGCTGCTAAAAATGAAATGATTTATAACTCTTTAAAGAAAGTTGCCGACAAGAAAGGCTATGAAGTATTTAACTATGGTATGTACTCAGCCGATGATGCCGCACAGCTCACATATGTTCAGAACGGAATCCTTGCTTGCGTTCTTCTTAATTCAGGCGCAGTAGATTACGTTATTACAGGATGTGGAACCGGCGAAGGCGCAATGCTTGCATGCAACAGTTTCCCGGGCGTTATCTGCGGTCATGTTACAGATCCACTTGATGCTTACACATTTGCACAGATCAACGACGGCAACGCTATTTCAATCAATTTTGCCTTGAAGTCAGGATGGGGTGCCGAACTCAATCTCGAATACATCTTTGAGAAGCTTTTCTGTGAAGAAAGCGGTCAGGGATATCCTAGAGAAAGAGCTGTTCCGGAGCAGAGAAACAAGAAGATCCTTGATGAAGTTAAGAAAGTAACTTATGTTCAGGATGTGCCTTCAATTCTTAAAAATCTTGATCAGGAACTTGTAAAGGGTGCTCTTTCAGGAGAACATTTTCTTGAGTACTTTGATGCAAATGCCAAGGATGAGAGCATCAAGGCAGCTGTTCACGAGATTCTCGGCAAATAATTAGGGAATGCTACGCAGAAGGTTTTGGGGTGAGGACGCAAATTTAAGTAAATAAAAGTCCTGATTCACTCTGTATCTTTCGCTGTGATTCGTGACGAATTAAAAAAACTGTCATAGCTTGTTTCATGCTTATTCAAAGCACAAGCTATGACAGTATTTTTTATTCTACTCATCAGCAGCTCAAGATAAATCGCTCATCAGGACTTTTATCAACTAAATTTGCTGTTCATTGCGATAACATCTTTGCTTCATAATACAATAACTGCAATAGAATTGGACACAGACTCATAAATACTGTCTATAGAAACTTTATTTGAAACCAGTGCAACTTTCTGTGGCTGCTCGATGCTGTTGCAGTTATCAGCATTGCCTTTCATGGTATATAGTTGCAATTCTGGAATTATTCCATTAACTAAAGGCTTTCCATCAACCAATATCTTTGAAAGATCAATATCAACATCTTTTGCTCCGGCGTTGATTATCTTTACATATACATGCTCATCATCTTTTGTGGCAGTCACATATACTCTGTCTTTTTCAAGGTCATCGTAGTCCACGTCTATGAGCTCAGTTCCTGTGAAATTAGAATAAATTTTTTGAACATAATAGCTTGGTGTTCCATAAGAGGATTTTCCATTAAACCAAATAAGATCAGGCTGCCACTGAGTGTAATTAAGGCGGGCAAAAAGTGGTGCATAGGAAGCCATAAGAACCACATCTGCATTTTTCTCAAGTCCTGTCATGAATGCTGCTTCAGCAAGAGCTGCGCCAAAGCTGTTTCTCTTTTCAGGAGCCCTGTCGGGATTTATGTGGCATGCATACTCGCCGGCAAACACTTTTCTGTGTCTGTCATAATAATCATACATGTGGACATTGTCATAGAGCCACTCATCAGATACGTAGTAATGCTCATCAACGGCATAACTGTAGTCAGACTTGGCCTTCATTTTTGGAGAGAAATTATCCCAAGCCTCCCTGTAATGGTCTGATGTCACGTCAGGTCCGGCACTTCCACAACACTTTATATCAGGATATTTATCATGAATAGCCTTCTCAAATACGTCATATCTGTGGAAGAAATCAATTTTCCTGGTCTCCCACTGCTCATTGCCTATTCCTATAAACTTAAGTCCAAAGCTTTCGGGATGCCCCATCTTAGCGCGAAGCGATCCCCACTTGGTAGAAGTATCGCCATTGGCAAACTCAATAAGATCAAGCGCATCCTGAACATACTCATTGAACTCAGGAGCAGAGCTGTCAATAAGCTGATCAGACTGATACTGGCATGCAAGTCCAACATTCATTACAGGAAGTGGCTCACATCCCAAGTACTCACATAAAAGAAAATACTCATAAAAACCAATTCCAAGTGTCTGGTTATAATATGGGAAGTCGCCCAGATCCTTATTATTACCCTTATTATCGTCATTACCATGAACAGCCCATCTGTTCCAATTTGCCTTACGTTCCTCAGATGGTCCGACTGTAAGCTTCCACTGATATCTGTTAGAAAGCTCATTGCCTTCCACCACGCATCCACCGGGAAATCTCATAAATCCAGGTTTAAGATCTTTTAAAAGCTCACACAGATCTTTTCTGAAAAGTCCAAGCACAGCGTCTTCAGGATACATTCTGAACTGATCAAAACAAGCTCTTCCTTTCTCCTTCATAAGAACAACAAACAAACCTCTTTCAATATCTCTTGGAGCTGATATCTTTGTTTCATATTTTTTCCAGTTATTTCCTGAAAGTAATATCTCCTCTGAATGGCAAAGCTTCTTACCTCCCTGCGAAAAGATGTTTACAGTCACTGTTTTTTCTTCTTTTACCTTCGCATAAAAACTGACATTGGCAGATTTTCCGGCAGAGAGAAATATACCATCATAAGCCTTATTTGAAAAACCGGCATTTTCCTCATTGTTATTTAATACAAGATAATGAGGATTTACATCATTAAGAGACTCATTTTCGGATACCTGTATTTCTGATTTACCTGCAAAGGGATACGCATTCCATCCATAAAGGTAAGCTCCCTTTTGATAATAATTGCATTTATAACCATGAGCCTCTAAAAACTCAAAGCTGCGATTTTCAAGCATTTCTGCATGAAGACCTCCATCAAGACCATAGTTTATGTCCTCGAAAAAAAGTCCAAACATCCCCTTGTTTATTGTTTTTCCCATAAAAATATTCCTCTCAAATAATCATGTTTATTTATTAAGAATGCATCAACCAAGCCAATTTAAATCAACTTCGTTGATGAGGCTTGGTTGACTCTTGACTCATATCCCACGAAATCCGCAGTTTATGCGGATTTCTGAAATTTAGTTCAAGAAGTCATACTTTAATACTTAAAATATTCGATAATCAATTATTTGCATTCAATATTGTTCCCATCTCATAGATAGAATCAAAAATAGCATCCGGCTTGATATCTGATTTCTCTGCATCAGATAACTTACATTCCCCTGTAAGAACCAAAATTCCCCTTGCACCATTATTAACACCGCAAGCCACATCGGTATATATTCTGTCACCGACAAATGCTATTTTCTCTCTTGAAACCTTCGTTGCATCAACTATCATATCTACGGTTTCTCTAAATGGTTTTCCGACAAATTTAGGGCTCTTACCAGTAGAAAGTTCAATAGCTTTACATATTGCTCCACAGTCAGGAATAAAACCGCCCGGCATAGGACAGTTAATATCCAGGTGCGTAGCCAGAAAAAGAGAACCTTCCCTAATATATGTACAAGCGTTTGACAGTTTTTTAAAATCAAGCTCCTTATCAAATCCGACCACTACAATATCAGGTCTTTCTCTGAGATTATCCGGAGCAAGAGCATCCTCGTTATCCCGGTTAAAAAGATTTACTCCCGCCTCAATAAAACTATCTTCCAGCGGCTTTGTTCCCAAAAGATATACGCTCTTACCTGCATAATTGCTCTTTAGAAATCTAATCATAACATCCCCCGATGTCATAATCTGATTTTTATCTATAAAGCAATTCATTCCGGCAAGTTTTTCTATATACCTGTCCGAATTTGTAGAAGAATTATTGGTGAAAAACATATATCTTTTACCGGTTCTTTTTACTGCCTCAAGAAACTCAAGGGCACCGTCCAAAATATTGTTTCCTAAATAAAACGTTCCATCCATGTCAAGGACAAACAGGTCTGTATCTCTTAAAATATCAATCTCTTTCATAGTACTCTTTCATATTTTCAATATTCAGAATTTAAGTGTATATGTGTATTTATGTATTGATTAATTACACATTCTCATTGCGAACGTGTTTTTCATACAAAAGGATCACATCCCCTGCCTTTATTACCAGGCTTCCTTTAGGAATAATTGCTTTACCCCGTCTGCGAATCATAAAAATATAGCTCTGTCTTGAAATATCTATATCTTTTATGGCTACTCCATTCCATGAGTGGCCCTCATTTATAGTTATTTCCTTAAGTTCTATAGGCTGAATGTCTTTAGTTTTCTCAGCGCACATAACTATTATATCGCCCTTATTTAATACTGTCTGACCTCTTGGTATAAGTGTTTCTTTGCCACGCTGGACGGCTACAATCATAGCATCCTTTGGAATACCTATATCAGTTATCCTCTTTCCCGACCATCTGTCATTCTCAGAAAGTCTCACTCTTATAAAATGAATGTTCTCTTCCTCTGCAAGTTCTCCTACCGTTTTAAGCCTCTGATACTGTTCTACAAAGCCGGCAGAAATAATACCTGTAGGAATAGCAACCATGCCAACACCTAAAAAACTTATTATAATTCCCAGAATTTTACCTGTAATTGTAACAGGATAAATATCGCCGTAACCAACTGTAAGAAGCGTTGATGCAGACCACCAGATACCGGAAAAAGCATTCTGAAAAACATCAGGCTGTGCTTCATGCTCAACGCTATACATACAAAGACTTGACGCCATCATGAGAATCAGAATTATAAATACAGACGCCAGAAGCTGTTGGCTCTTTGACACTATGATCTCAGTGATAACATTTAATTGATCATAATAGGAATTAATTCTGAAAAGCCTAAGTATTCGTGCAACTCTAAAGAGTCTGAATACTGTGCCTCCGGCCGGAAAGAAAACCGGGAGATAAAAAGGTAAAAAAGATAGTAAATCAACTAGCCCGGCAAAAGAAAACATGTACTTTAAAACTGACTTTGATTCAGATAACTTTGGATAAAGCTCATTTGCCGTAATCAGGCGAAGTACATAATCTACCAAAAAGAAAAATGTTGTAACTGCTTCAATAGCAAGGAGGAGCCCCTTATAGTGCTCCTCCATGTAATCAAATGTGATTGCAAAAGCTGCAAAAAGATTAAGAGCAAGTGCAAATATGCTCAAAAAATCATAGAACTTATTAATGGGTTCATCTATTACTCCAGTGCTTACCATATTAAAAATCTTTGCTCTAACACGGTTAATTCTCACCTTAGAAGTCATATTCCCCATACCCCTTTACTTCTTGCGTTTACCAAAGCTTTCCATGACAAAATCACTAACATCCTGTAAGTAGTCAATACTTCTCTTCTTATTTTCAGATTTAAAAAGCTTTCTTTCAGCTTTAGATGCATTCATGGTATTATTATCTTCCCCTACATACCATGCCTTTGTAGATTCTTCGTCCTTGATGTTAATACGCCCTACATTTTCAAAGCTTGCAGCTTTTCTTGATTCACGCTTTCTTTCAGGTCTTGAAGGACTGCTATTCAAAGAGCTTTTATCTGATGATTTTTTTCTGTCTCTCTTAATACTCTCCACAAGTGACTCATCTATAGCTGTTTTATTATTTACCTCGCTTTTTGCTTTCTTTCTTCTCTTTGGCTTTTCAAAAAGAAAGTCATCCTTTGATGAATCTCTTTTCTTGTCAAACCTTCTATCACTCTTAGAATCGGATTTTCTTCCTCTTCTATCTTCTTTGGAAGATCGTATACCGCGCCCATCACGGCCGCTTCCGATTCCACGAGTCTCCCTTTCTCCACGGCCGAATTTTCCTTTTCTTCTGTCTCTATCTCTGTCACCGTGTTTATGCCCAAAATCAAAAACAAGGTCTTCAATATCAGCTCCCATCTTGAGCTTCATAAATCCGGCTGCAAGCTGCTCAGCTGTATATTCGCCTTCCTCAACCTTCTGATTTACAAATTCAAGAGCTGATGAAATATCGCCGTTCTCGATTATATCTATTACTTCCGCAAAGACTTTCTGAGACTTGACTCTTGTAATTTCTTTTGCTGAAGGAACTTTTCTTTCTTCTATTTTGGTATGACAGACTTTCTCAATTTCCCTGAGCTTGTACATTTCTCTGCCGCCCACAAGAGTAAAGGATCTTCCACTCTTACCGGCTCTTCCAGTACGACCTATTCTGTGAACATAATACTCAATATCTTCCGGAATATCAAAGTTAAATACTGCTTCTACACCGCTTACATCGATACCTCTTGCAGCAACGTCAGTGGCAATAAGAATATTAATTCTGCCATTTCTAAAAAGATTCATAACAGTATCTCTCTGATTTTGAGAAAGATCACCGTGAAGTCCGTCTGCCTGATATCCTTTCCCCTTAAGGCTTTCTGCAAGCTGATCCACCATTCTCTTTGTATTGCAGAATATAAGTGATCTTGATGGATTGTAATAATCCATAAGTCGAACCAAAACTTCTTCTTTGGACTTCTGCGGAACTCTGTAGTAGCTCTGCTCAATAGCTGCAACTGTTATTTCCTTAGGAGTCATCTTTATATACTCAGCATCTTCTTTCTGATACTTTTTGGTAATCTGAAGTATTGCATCGGGCATAGTAGCAGAGAAAAGAGCTGTCTGCCTTTCTTCAGGCATTCCCTGAAGAATAGTCTCTATATCATCTCTGAATCCCATGTCAAGCATTTCATCTGCTTCATCAAGAACAAGGACCTTAACATCCTTCATTTTCATTGTATGTCTGCGCATGTGATCCATAACACGCCCCGGTGTTCCGACTACAATCTGAACACCAGCAGACAAAGCCCTGATCTGTCTGGATATATCCTGTCCTCCATATACAGCAAGAACCTTAACACCGAACATGTATTTAGCAAAATCTCTAATATCATCAGCTGCCTGCATAGCAAGCTCTCTTGTAGGACATAAAACTACAGCCTGTAAGTGTTTATTGTCAGGATCAACCCTGTGCAAAAGCGGAATACCAAACGCAGCAGTTTTACCCGTGCCGGTCTGCGCCTGTCCAATTATATCTTTTCCCTCAATCATTACAGGAATTGCAGCTTTCTGAATTGGAGACATATATTCAAATCCCATCTCCGATACAGCTCTCAATATCTTCTCATCAAGCCCTGATTCCTCGTATCTTACCTTTTCCTCCTCTGCGCTCTTAACATTTTTTTCTAAATCTTTACTCATAAAACTCCTATTTCTGAACATAAAAAAATAACTTAAATAAACTACATTTGAATGCATACGGATTGCTCCGCTTCGCTCCCGCAATCCTACAAAACATTCGGAATCGGCATTATCATGCTACTTCCTCATGTTTGTTCGGTCTTCAAGTTCATATGATCATTCGTGCAAGCACATGATCATATGACTTTGAATCCCTATATGCATTCACATCTCTCCGCTCATAACGTCTTTGTTTTTTACAAGATAATCAACGAGCGAAATGATCGTAAGGGCCAATGCCACCCACATAATAACTGTTGTCAAAATACTTATTACCGGATGATTAATGTTTGCTATCATAAGAATTACCATTATCATCTGGAATGTTGTCTTAAATTTGCCCCAATAGCTGGCTGCAATAACTCTTCCGTTATCTGCTGCAATAAGTCTGAAACCGCTGATAACAAATTCTCTTGCAATAATAATGATAACTATCCATGATGGAATCCGTCCCAGTTCTATAAGTCCAATCATAGCGCTGCACACAAGAAGCTTATCGGCAAGCGGATCCATAAATTTACCAAAATCTGTGATCAGATTGTATTTACGTGCAATCTTTCCATCAAGCATATCTGTAAGCGATGCGATTACAAATATTGCAAGTGCAACCCACTTAAAAACATCATTAGAAGGATCAAACAATAAAAAGAAAACAAAAAAAGGAATTAAAATAACTCTCAAAACTGTCAACTTATTCGGTAAATTCATATGCTTCCTCCCCAATCAAATCATATTCATTAGAACCTGTTATAAGAACCTTCAAAATTGCTCCGGACATAAGATCTTTTTGAACACCGGAAACAAATACGTATCCGTCAATATCCGGTGCATCCTTATATGTCCTCCCAACATATGTAAATCCATCAAGGCTGCTGGACTCTTCGTCAACAATCTTTCCTTCTATGATAACATCAACAGTCTTTCCAACCATAGAATCAGCACCTTCAAAGGCTATCTTCTGCTGAAGCTTCATAAGCTTATTTCTACGGGTTGTCTTAACTCTCTCTGATACCTGATCCGGCATAGTAGCTGCAGGTGTATCCTCTTCCTGGGAATATGTAAATACCCCAAGTCTGTCAAACCTAAGATCCTCAACAAGTTTCATAGTCTCATTGTGGTCTTTTGCAGTTTCTCCAGGGAATCCGCTGATAAGAGTTGTCCTAAGACAAATGTCAGGAATTTCATCCCTAAGATGCTTTACAAGCGCTCTTATCTCAGCATTGTTCGTCTTTCTTCCCATCCTTTTGAGAATGGAATCAGAACCTGACTGAATCGGAAGATCAAGATAATGACATATCTTGGGCTCATTTTTAATAGTCTGGATAAGTTCCTCGTTGATTTCCTCCGGATAACAGTAAAGAACTCTTATCCATTTAATACCATCTATCTCACAAAGCCTATGTAAAAGCTCCGGAAGTTTCTTTTCTCCATAAATATCGGTTCCGTAAAGTGTAGTCTCCTGCGCAACTACCAAAACCTCAGAGACGCCTGCCTCTGCCAGACTTCTGGCATCCTTAAGAATATCCTCCATTGGAATACTTCTGTAAGAGCCTCTTATGGATGGAATAATACAGTAGGTACAGTGTTTATCACACCCTTCAGCAATCTTGAGATAATTGTAAACACCTCCGGTGGTCAGCACTCTCTTATGACCGCCTCTCTGAAGCTTGTTGACATCATCAAAATAGTTCTTGTGAGAGAAAAGTTCATTTCTCTTTAGGGTTTCATCAAGAGCCTGAACAATCTTATCAATCGATGAAATACCAAGGATCTCATCTACTTCAGGAATTTCTTTCTGAATTTCCTCCCGGTACCTCTGCCCAAGGCATCCGGTAACGATCAAAGCTTTATACTTTCCGCTTTTCCTGTATTCCGCCATTTCAAGGATAGTATTGATACTTTCCTCTTTCGCATCACCAATAAAGCAGCAGGTGTTAACAACTGCTGCTTCGGCTTCATCGGTGTCATCTGTAAAATCATAACCATGACTTTCGAGCATACCAAGCATAACCTCGGTATCTACTCTGTTTTTGTCACAACCAAGTGACACAAATAATATTTTCATAATTCTTATAAATTACTCTTCTGTACTTTCTGTAACTTCTGTTTCTTCATCTGCACTCTCAAGCTGAGCTTTTTCCTCATCTGTAAGGATTCTCAGAGTATCCTGATTCATCTCCTCAACAGCAATAGAAAGAGGTTTCTGTTTATCCTTTACCTTAACCATTGGCTCATCACCGGCAATAATCTGTCTTGCTCTCTTTGATGTTGCCATAACAATTGAATATCTTGAGCTGATAACAGGCTCCTCACCTTCCTCAACTCCCTTGTTTACTACATTCATTAAATCTACATATGAAGGATGTATCATAATGTTCCTTTCCTGCGTGGTACGCAACACATAATATTTGTTTTCAAACAGAGTTATTATTATAGCTCTGATATTAACTGATTAAAACTTATTAAGCTGATCTCTCATTTCGTTTATAAAATCAGCATTTCTGTCAGGAGTGTTGTGAGCTGAGCTTATTATCTCATGAACTTTCTCCACACACTCATCAAGATCGTCATTGACTACTATATAGTCATATTTCTCGATTCCAACTGCTTCCTCTTTGGCTCTTGAAAGGCGCTTTGCAATAACATCATCGGTTTCTGTTCCTCTGCCGCGAAGTCTCTTTTCAAGTACCTGTGCAGACGGTGGCATTACAAAAAGCAGTACTGCGTCTTTATATTGCTCTTTTATCTGAAGAGCACCCTGAATCTCAATTTCCAAAATAACATCAATTCCTTGGGAGAGCTTATCCTCAACATATTTTCTGGGCGTGCCATAGTAATTATTTACATATCTGGCATGCTCTATAAGTCCGTCCTCTTCAATAAGCTTCTCAAATTCTTCAGTAGTAATAAAGAAATACTCTCTGCCATTTTCCTCACCCTCTCTTGGGTTTCTGGTTGTAGCCGAGATAGAAAGAGCATACTGATCATATCTTTTTGTCAGCTCTTTCATGATGGTTCCCTTTCCTGCTCCTGAGAACCCTGAAACAACAATAATAATACCTTTACGCTTCATCCTGACTATTCTCACTCTCCGATATAGCTCTGTTACATATGGTTTCCGGCAAAAGAGCTGATAATACAACCATACCATTTTCCATAACAAGTACTGCTTTGGTCTTGCGCCCCTGGGTAGCATCAACGCTTTGCCCTTCTTCCCTGGCCTTTTGAACCATGCGTTTAACCGGCGCAGCATCAGGACTTACAATGCTTATTATTTTGTCTGCATTAACAATATTGCCAAATCCAATGTGAATGAGTTTATTCAATGTTTTGTATCTGCTCCCTTACTTTTTCAATATCAGTTTTAAGAGCAATTCCTCTGTCTGAAATCTTCAGATCAGTAGACTTTGAAAGGATAGTGTTGGCCTCTCTGTTCATTTCCTGAGCAAGGAAATCCAATTTACGGCCTATTCCATCCTTATCATCGCCCTTTAAAAGAGTATCCTTTGTAGCTCCGATATGACTACGGAGTCTTGTGATCTCTTCATCTACGCAAATCTTGTCCGCATAGATAGTAACTTCCATGGCAAGTCTGTTCTCATCAACCTGCTTATCCTCAAGAAGATCCTGAATTTTCTCACGAAGCTTGTCCTTATACTCTTTGATGATTTCAGGCGAACGCTCCGCAATGTACTCTACATTCTCCATCATACCATCAAGTTTCTCAGTAAGATCTTTACATAAGAACTCACCTTCACGGGCCCTGGACTCCATAAACTGCTTGCCGGCACCGGCAAGAGCCTTCATAAGACCGCTCAGGACTTCCTCTTCGTTAAGATCTTCCTCTTCCATTGTAAAAACTTCGGGGAATCTTGAAAGAACAGATATCCTCACATCATTATCAAGACCAAAATCACTTGCCATTTCATTCAGGTATGAATAATACTCCTGTGCAATAGACTTATTGTATTTTACCTTGGTCTCTGATTCCGAAAAATCTTCATAACTAATGAATACGTCTACCTTGCCGCGCTTCATATAGTTCTTAAGTTCGCTGCGGATTGCAGCCTCAAATGCATTAAATTTTTTTGGCATCTTGATGTTGATATCAAGATAGCGATTATTAACTGATTTAAGTTCTACAATGTACTTACGATTTCCTTCTGTAATCTCACTTCTGCCAAAACCTGTCATGCTGCAGACCATTATTATATCCCCCTTATTTGGGCATAATTATACAAAAGTTATTATAATATATCCCAAAATAACGGTCAATGTCAATTAGTTCTTAAAACTGTGCACAGGAGCAGGTATTCTACCGCCTCGATTAACAAAATTGTCGCAAGAGAACCGGTTAACAGGCATTATCGGTGCATATCCCAAAAGACCTCCAAATTCCACAGTTTCTCCCACACCTTTTCCAATTACAGGAATAAGTCGCACAGCTGTAGTTTTCTGATTGATCATTCCGATTGCCATTTCATCTGCAATGATTCCTGCAATTGTTGTATCCTTGGTATCTCCGGGAACAGCAATCATATCAAGTCCTACCGAGCAAACGCATGTCATGGCCTCAAGCTTTTCAAGAGTAAGGGCGCCTGCTTCTACGGCATTGATCATTCCCTGATCTTCACTTACGGGAATGAATGCGCCGGAAAGGCCGCCTACATAAGACGATGCCATTACTCCACCTTTTTTAACCTGATCATTTAAAAGAGCAAGTGCTGCAGTTGTTCCCGGTGCACCGGCGTGTTCAACACCGATTTCATGGAGGATGTCGGCAACACTATCGCCAATAGCCGGTGTTGGTGCAAGAGAAAGGTCTATTATACCGAAAGGAACTCCAAGTCTTTTTGAAGCTTCCTGCGCAACAAGCTGACCCACTCTTGTAACCTTAAATGCAGTCTTTTTGATAGTCTCACAAAGAACCTCAAAGTTCTCTCCTCTAACCTTTTCAAGGGCAGTCTTAACAACTCCGGGCCCTGAAACTCCGACATTTATTATTTTGTCAGCTTCAGTAACGCCGTGAAATGCTCCCGCCATAAACGGGTTATCATCAGGAGCATTACAGAAAATTACAAGCTTTGCACAACCAAGAGAATCCTTTTCCTTTGTTGCTTCTGCTGTCTTTTTAACTATAGTTCCCATAAGGCGGACTGCATCCATATTGATACCTGTCTTTGTCGAGCCAACATTTATTGATGAGCATACAACGTCTGTTGAAGCCAAAGCTTCCGGAATAGATTCAATCAAAAGTCTGTCAGCTTCTGTCATTCCTTTGCTGACAAGAGCAGAATAACCACCGATAAAATTAACGCCCACTTCCTTTGCCACTTTATCAAGTGTCCCGGCGATTCTTACAAAGTCTCCGGGGTTCTTGCAGGCTGCTCCGCCAACAAGAGCAATCGGTGTAATAGATATTCTTTTGTTTACAATAGGGATTCCGTATTCACGAGAAATCTGATCGCCGGTTTTAACCAGATCCTTGGCGGTCTCATAGATTTTGTTATAGATATTGTCGCAGAGTTTGTCCAAATCTGATGTAATGCAGTCAAGAAGACTGATACCCAGCGTAATCGTCCTTACATCAAGATTTTCTTTTTCTATCATTTCATTGGTCTCAATGACCTCATTTACATTTATCATTATGTTACCCTTTCATCATTAAGAAGTCGTATATCCGGCATGAATTGCCTGTAAAGGCATCAAAACAGCCTCAGCAAATGCTCAGATTCTGTGCATTGAATCAAATATTTCTTCCTTTTGACATTTGATAACTACGCCTATTTCTTTTCCAAGGCTTTCAAGGTCATCTGCCACCTGATTAAATTCCTTACCTGTTGCTGACATATCAACTATCATCATCATGTTAAAAAATCCGCTGACTATTGTTTGGGAAATGTCGAGAATGTTGATACCTGACTCTGCAAGATAAGTACACACCTTCGCTATGATTCCTACTGTGTCCTTACCAACTACTGTAATAATTGTTTTTTTCATGATCTCCTCCTTATTGTACAAGATGCTGCAAGCAAAAAAAGCCATGGCACCTGTTAAATACAAAGCATCAAAACTCAAGAACTGTTGAAATAGCACTTCTATCAGCAACCATAATAGGAAAACCGTTATTAAATTTTAAACTTTCATTCATCTGTAGCTCTACGCGAACCGCTTCATAAGCAAGCTCCGGAAGATTGTTTTCTTTTGAAAGATGTCCGAGAAACACTCCCTGAAGTTTATTATTTATAAGCCTGCTAAGCAGCTCTCCGCTTTTTTCGTTGCACAAATGTCCCTTATCTCCCAAGATTCTGGCCTTTAGCTGATATGGGTAAGGGCCTGTCTGAAGCATTCTGATATCGTGATTGGCCTCAAGCAAAAGCGCATCACATCCTGATAACCTGTTAACTGTATAATCATCATAGCAGCCAAGGTCGGTTGCAACCCCTATTTTCTTATCTTTGATATGGATTGTATAACCGCAGGGTTCATTGGCATCGTGGGAAATTGTCATGGGATTGATCATCATATCCCCAACTTTAACTTCTTCATCGACTTTTACCGGAATGAATCTCGAATTAACCATCTCGGCCTTTTTGTCGCTCACCCTGATTCCTTGTATTGTACCATCCGTAGCATAAATTGGAATATCAATTTTTTTAAAATTGTGTGAAGTGCTGCAATATGGTCAGTATGCTCATGCGTTACAAAAATAGCATTTATATCCGAAAGTGTCAGATCGAGAGTTTTTAATCCCTCTTCAATTCTCTTCTTGCTGACTCCTGCGTCTATTAAAATGTGAGTATTATCAGAACCAATATATGTACAGTTTCCGCTACTGCCGCTTGCAATACTTGTAAATCTCATAAAATCCCCGTTTCAAAACATAATCTTTCAATATATTAGCCTATTTTATCCAAAATTACCACAAAAAAACTTTCCTGCAAGAGAGCAAGAAAGTTTTTCTTATTCTATCAAAAACTATTTCCAGTAAACTTCTATCTTGTCGCCCTCCTTAATAGTCTGCAGATAATCAGGAGTACCACCGTTTAGAATTGTAACCACCGATCTGCCCTGAGGTTTTGAAAGGTCAAAATCAATGGCATCAAAAATATCAACAAATACATAATCCGCTTTACCATGAAGCGTTACCGCTTCATTATTGACAATAACATGAAGATCATGAGCAAGTATGTTCTTCACAGGTTCTGCATCTTCTTTTTCATAAACATCTTTATCAGAATCTGTATTAAACGAAAGCTGACCGCTCTCATCTTCTACAATCTTTGCCGCTTCATCTTCGCCCTCAAAAGAACTTTCATTTTCCTGTTTGACAGCCTCCTCATCAGCGTCAGGAAAATCTTTATAGTAATCCATTATCATGTCATCCTGAGACTTAAACTCCACCTTGAAGTTTTCGTAAACAGGCGTATCTCTGTCGCCGCGCTCATTGTTAACCATGATCACAGTATCTTCAGTCAGTTCAATATCCAAAAGCTCTGCAATCTGGGCAGCAGTATTGTAATCAAGAACTTTAACATCATCACCCGGCTGTATGGAATAAAGCGGAGTCTGAAGCTGTCCGTTTACAGTAGCATATCTGGAAGCCTCGATATTTTTACCATCTACATTTACATTAAATTTAGTCTTAAACTCAGGGATACCTTCTATTACAGCTTTGCCTGGAGCTCCGGCCGTAGAAGGCGTAACATCAATAATATCGTTGGCATGGATCTTGGTATGGATATCAGCTGGCTTACCGTTAAGCGTGATAACAGCAGCTTCACCCGGTTCTCCCCTTGATGATCTTTCTTTGCCATTTACAATGAATTTCAGTTCTTCTCCTCTTTTTGGGAAAAGATCTTCATTAGGGAATGAAGCCTGCATGGCGGCATCAACAATCTGCAATTTGCCATTGTCGTAAATCTTGGTCTGAGTTCCGTTAAATGAAACAAAAATAAAGTTATTGGCCTCTTCGTAATAACTGATACAGATACCAAGAGGAGTAACCAAAAGAGAATCTCTCTCAATTCCGTTATTGTTAAGGAATACGATTTCCTTCATGACCTCTTCACCACGAAGGGCAACTCTCTCTTCAGCGATATCCATTTCTTTTGCTATAGCTTTTACATAACCGGGGACACAACCGCCGCCACCTACAACAAAGACTGCGCTTACAGGCTTATCGCCATTTAATCTCTTGATTTCATCTACAGCTTTTTTAGCCATTTCATCAACCTTGGGCTTTATAATCCTTGCAATGTCTTTGGCTGTAATTGTCTTTCTAAGCCCCATGATATCAATATAATCAACTTTTTCAGAGCGACTTGCCGCAATCTTTATCTCATCTGCCTGATTAAAGTCCACAAGACAGTGCTGTGCAATGATTTCTGTAATATCATCACCTGCAAGGGGAAGCATTCCATACGCAATGATAGAGCCATCATCAGTTACGCATATATCGGATGTTCCCGCTCCCACATCAATAAGAGCCAGATTCAACATTCTAAATCTCTCCGGTATTGCAACCATCATAGCTGCAATAGGCTCCAATGTGAGATTGGCAACACTAAGACCTGCCCTCTCACATGCCTTATAAAGTCCATCAACACAGTCATCGGGAAGAAATGTAGCGATAAGTTCTACGCTGACTTTACCTGCATTATGTCCTTCAAGATTGGCAATCTGATAACCATCAAGGTAGTAATGCATTACAGAATACCCAACAAGATAGAACTTGAGGTCTGACGTATTCTTACTTAAAAATTCTGTGTAAGCCTTTTCAACAGCTCCGGAATCAAGATTATAGATATCCTCATCCGTGATATCATGGGAATCAGTATATTCGTAGTCATAGGTGGTTCTTACAGTCTTAAGCACACGACCTGCGGCAGCTATACACACATCCGTAAGATGAATGTCAGTCTGCTGCTCAAGGGATTCTTTTACCATCTTAATGGTCATGCCCACTTTACCGATATCGTGGATCTGACCATCCAGCATTGCCCTTGTCTGGTGCTTTTCAACCGCCTGGGCAATTACATTGAATTTACCGTCATTCATGTACCCAACAGTACCAACAACACTTCTGGTTCCAATATCAAGTCCAAATACAACTTTCTGATCTTTTTGCTCTAAACTAGCCATTATGCCTCTAAGCCCCCTCGCACAATTTTTCGATCAAAAACTATATCTTCCAAAGCTGTAATCTGTTATCTATTTCAGAAAAAGCTTTTTTATTCTCACCACTATTATCAATCACAAAATCACAGTGCTTCCTAAATGCTTCATCACTCAGCTGGCTTTTTAAAATGTCAGTAACCTTCTCATCAGAATAGCCTCTGGAAGCCTTAAGCCTTATCCGACGCGTCTGTTCATCAGCATAAACATACCACATCTCATCTACAATTTTGTCGTATCCATTCTCAATAAGAAGGGCCGCTTCTACGAATACAAAATCATAAGCGCCGTTTTTTCGCTCATCATCTACTATATTAATAATATATTGATTTACTGCAGGATGCAAAATATTATTTACGGTTTTTAGCTTATTTTTATCATTGAATATAGTCTTGGCCATCAAAGCTTTGTCAATTTCTCCATCAGGGGCTAAAATACCGCAGCCCAATGCCTCAACAAGTGATTCGTAAGCCGGGTATCCTTTTTTCTTTATTTCATTGGCAACATCATCAGATAAAATAACAAGACAGTTGTAATTTTCTTTAATATATGACAGCAATGTACTTTTGCCCGCACCAACGCCCCCTGTTATACCTATAATATTTGTCCTTCCCTTTTGAAGTGCCATTTCATTAAAATTGTCCTTTATTTATTATTTTACTTTTCCAAGGAACTTCACTGCTGCCGCTCCCTGTTCAGACTTTTTGCAGGATTTTTTCGTATTACTTGGCTTCATACCAGTCACTGCCCGTATGGCAATCAGCTTTGAGACTTACCTGTAAAGAAGCTGCTTTTTCCATTTCCTGTGTTAAAAGATCTGTAACCTGAGTAATCTCATCTTTATAAGTCTCAATTACAAGTTCATCATGAATCTGTAATATCAGCTTTGACTTAAGGCCTTTTTCTTTTAACTTGAAAAAGACATTTATCATGGCAATTTTCATAATATCAGCTGCACTTCCCTGAATAGGTGCATTCATTGCAACTCTCTCTCCAAATTGCCTCAAATTAAAATTACCGTTTTTTAGCTCGGGAATAGGACGTCTCCTGCCATACATGGTTTCGGAATACCCCTTGGCCTTGGCACTTGCGATTACTTTTTCCTGATAATCCTTAACTCCCGGATATGTCTCGAAGTACTTATCCATGTAGTCCTTGGCTTCTCCGGCAGAAATCGAAAGATCCTGTGATAAGCCAAAGGCACTTATTCCATAGACTATTCCAAAGTTAACTGCCTTGGCGCTTCTTCTCTGAAGAGGAGTGACTTCCTCAAAAGGAACATGGAATACCTTGGAAGCTGTAGTAGTATGAATATCTTCGCCGTCATTAAATGCCTTAATAAGCCCTTTATCACCTGACATATGCGCCAGAATACGAAGCTCCACCTGAGAATAATCCGCATCAGCAAAAACGCATCCTTCTTTAGGAACAAAAACCTTTCGAATGAGCCTTCCAAGCTCTGTTCTCATAGGAATATTCTGAAGATTCGGCTCAGTTGAGCTGATTCTTCCTGTGGCTGTTATTGTCTGATTAAAGCTTGTATGTATCCTGTCATCCGCCTCTATGTATGCAGCAAGTCCATCGGCGTAGGTGGATTTTAACTTGGCAAGTCCTCTGTATTCCAATATATCAGCTACGATTTTATGCTCAGGAGCAAGCTTTTCAAGAACCTCCGCTGCGGTTGAATAACCGGACTTAGTCTTTTTTTCAGCAGTCAGTCCCAGTTTTTCAAATAAAATCTCTCCAAGCTGTTTAGGAGAATTGATATTAAATTCGCAACCTGCTGCCTCGTAGATATTCTTCTCAAGTTCCTCTATGCGAATAAGCAGTTTATCTCCATATGCTTTAAGCTCTTCTCTCTTTGCTGTTATTCCCTCTTTTTCCATGGCAAAAAGAATATAAGAAAGAGGCATCTCAATATCTGTATAAAGCTTATCCATTCCAAGCTTTTGAAGTTTTTTATTTATAAGCGGAAATACTCTGTAAATAACTTCAGCTACTCTTCCCGCATATTCAGAGAGCTTCTTTTCATCAGAATTTTTAAGAGAGTCTTTTCCAAAAATGTCACCTTTTTTCTCAAGGCGAAGATCCAGATACTCTTTGGCAATATCCTCAATCTGATAGTCATTTTTAAGCGGATTTACAAGGTAAGCTCCTATAAGAGTGTCATAAAACATCTTACCCGCAGCCCTTTTCTCTTCTTCGCTATTTTCTTCAGAAATATATCCGTATGTTCTTTCACTTATCTGTACGGGCTCAAAATAGTAAAAACTACTCTTAATATCAAAGGTTGCAAGGGTACATGTACCGCTTAATGCACTCAGTTTTTTTCCAAGATAGTCCGCTGTTATAAAATTCTCGACAGGAATATAAAAGACTTCTTTGCCATCAAAACAAACAGAAAGCCCCACCACATCCTTTTTCCTGGTTCCGTCGCTTGATATGTTGTCCATAAGAAAATAAAAGGATGCAAAGTCAGCCTTTGTATTGAATATAGCCTCAACCTCATTAAGATCTGAAGTCACCTTGATACTGCACTCAAAAGAAGATGCCTTTATAGCAGAACCTGATGGTGAAAGCTTTCCAAGTTCCAATTCAAGACATTTCATAAGTTCTTCATTTACAGATACTTTTTTTTCACCGGATGCTGATAAAAGCTTCTCAAAATAAACGACCTGATCATGAACATAAGGATTAACATTCTCTGCTGCACATGATTCATCTTCGCTTCTTATAAGCTCAATTTCGCTATACTCTCCGCTTTTTAGCAGATTTAAAAGCTTATATACCGCGCCATAAACTCCATTTAAAAAAAAGCCTTCCGCATCAGTAAACGCCGGCATGGCATAAAAAGCTGTTTTAACAAATTCATTGGTATTTAAAGATAGTTTACTCAAACCTTAGATTCCCCAAACTTAATATTTTAGATCGTGCAAAAATATGATTTATAATGCAAAAGCCAGTATTACGGCTGTAACTGCCAGAACTGCCACCGCAAGCTCCAAAAGAATACTGAAAAGAAACAGATTTCTCCTGAACTTAAGCCTTTTCTTGGCATTTTTAATAAGGATAAGAAGTTCCTGTTTGAGATTAAAGGTATTGCCATCCTCAAGTCTCTGCATACCGGTCTTGACCAAAAACTGTATAGTGAGTTCCTCCTTGCATTCAGGACAGTTGTCAATGTGATCGATAAATTCTGCCAGTTCCTTATTATCCAGATCATCATCCAAAAATAATGGAATTAGTTTTTCAGCATCTTTGCATGTCATATTAATAAAATACAATAATTTGCCACTTAATTCCACTTAAAAATCTGATTCATCTAAAAGCACAACCCGATCATACTCCCAGAATTTGACCTGCAGCTCATTTTTGGTGAGAATTTCAGACATGTACTTTCCGGACATGTAATCCCCTTTTATTTCAAGTATCTTATTGAAGTATTCTTTAGTGTCCACACCTGCGATAAGAATTTTTTTGCCAAGCTGAGATAACATATCAATTCTGGCTTTCAATATAATATCGCCCTGTCTTATCATTTCAGGGTCAAGAAATCTCCAGGCACTTAATATAACCCCGTCAAATTTTTCCATCATTTCAAGCGTTATACCAGAGGATTTATCATCATAATTACCCAGATAAAGCTTTATCCCAAGGTCATAGAATTCATTAACCACATATTTCAGATTTTCCTCTGACATTTCTGCCATAGTGTCACTTATATCAAAAGCTATAAGCTTTGGATCCACACTATATTTTTTCAAAAGCTCATTTACACTTGCCACAAGCTTTTTATTGAGCACCTTGGCAGCCATAACATGAATAAGGACAAAATCAATGTGCATATATCCCTTATTTACATCATTGCCTATGAATTTCATGACTGATTCGATCATTCTGATCTCAAGTTCTTCTGCAAAGCCTGCCCTTTCTGCTATTGGCATAAATTCTCTAAAATTAACTTCTCCAAGCTCATCATCCTGAAGTTTTAAAAGGGCCTGAGCAGCCTTTATACATCCGCACATTTTCCCATAAATCGGCTGATAATAAACATGAAACTTATTTTCCGATATTCCCTGTGAGATAGCCTTTTCTACTTCAATGTTTCTAAGAAGAAAGCTCAGATCATCACCTTTTATAATGTCCTTCTTTTCACTGCCGTCAATAGGTGCTTCCGACAAAAGAACTATATCATCAGCATACTTAAACTCATCAGGAAAGCTTGAAAGCAAAATAGTGGCATTGATCATTGTCTTTCCCTTATCAGTAATAAATCCTTCAGAAAATCTGTCCTTTATTCTGCCTGCCACCTCACTGGCATATTCTTCACCGGCCTCCGGAATCAGAATAAAGAACACAGCATCTGAACTCCTGTACACATTCAGATACTCATTTATCCTGAAAATCGCAGATACTATTTCAGACAGGATTCCGTCAAAATCGTCTACACCTGTAATTCTCCTATAGCTTTCCGCATCATCAATTCTAAGACATATGATGCGAAACGGTCTCTTCATCCCGATCATGTTACTCAGATCCTGAAACAGAGCTGTTCTGTTGTATGCTCTGGTAGAGGCATCAATCCTGTCATCTTCCTTCTCGATCATAACCATGATTCCCATAAGTCCAATGGCTTCACACAAAAGCTCACACACTATTTCAGGAAAAAGCATCTGAATGACTATACCGGAAAAAGTAAGAAGCAAAAAATAGGCCATAGCTATCTTTTTTAAGTGATTAACTGTTTTCCAGTACCTAAAAAGCATTACAACACAGCTGATAAAATATGCAAAGCTGATAATATAAGCAAGAACTATTCCATATCCCCTTGTAAAGGTCAGATCTTCATTCAGAGAAAACATAATATGGGTAAACGGATTGGAAAAAAGAAGAATTTCAAGTACGATAAGCGGAATACGTATCAGTCTTTTTCTTTTCTTGTCGTAAAAATGGACAATTTCACATACTAACAACATGTAGTAAAAAAACACTACAACAATGCCGAAATGAGTCATATAATACAAGAATTTCAGACTGTAACAAATTACAAATTTTAGCCTGTAGGCAATCGAAAGATTATAGACAAAAGTTGTCAACAGCCCGGCAACAGAGTCTGTGAGCGTGATATATAAAAGTATCAGATATAACCTCCTTCTGATACTTTTTTTATTGCGAAGTATTGTGGTGTAAAAAATGCACGTAATAGTTATCAGAGTAGCTGCCACCCTGAAAGTTGTAGCCAAAGCCTGACTTGTTTCCATCATTTATTCTTTCCGGAATTAAAGAAATCCTCAAGGGTTTTCAGTAGCTTTTCTTTGGTAATGGATTTTAATAGATAATCCACAGGCTTTAGTGAGATAACACTCGTAACAGATTCGCGGTCATTTTTTCCCGTAAGAAACATTACAGGTGTAGAGCTTGAAAAGCTCTCACTTTTTAGCATTTCCATTACTTTAGGGCCGTCAAGTACCGGCATATCATAGTCAAGCAGTATAAGATCCGCATGGTTGGTGGCAAGCCAGGCGACAGCCTGAGTTCCCGAATTGGCCATTCCAACTCTGTACGTGTCTTTTAACAGTTCTCTCATCATCTGCAAAAATGTCAAATCGTCGTCAATTACCAGAATACATTTTCGCCTCTGCTGCTCAAACTCATCATCAGTTGCAGTCATTACTTTTGACATAAGCTCTGACATATCAAGAGGTCTGTATACTTCAAAAGCTATGTCTTCTTTTGGGATATATCTGTGACAAAATTTAAAAGTCTGATCCTCACCAATAATAAGAACCACCTTATTATCCTCAACGCAAAGGTCCTTCAGATAAATAAATGCATCATAATGATCTTCAATATCAGGATCGGTATATAGAATAATAAGATCTGCATCATGAACATTGTCACTGATCTGACTAATCGTGTAATTAGCATCAGCCACCCGAAAATGAGCCTTTAAAAGGCTGTTTTTTATTGCATTTACCATGAAAGTTTCAGCGTTTCTGACAAGCAGAATTTTTTTCTCAAACATATATTATTCCCCTTGCTTATTTAATCTTTCGGTTACTACAGTTTTTATGCCATCCCAATCAAGTTTATAGGATAACTGAGCTATTTTCTTAATTATATCATTATCTATGCCTGTAACACTATACTCGCTAACTGAATCAAGAATAAACATTAACGTATCATAGTCCAGTGCCTGGCTAACCTCCAAAATGGTTCTATATGCATCAATAAGCTGGCTCTCTGAAATCGGAGGTTTTTCTCCTGCCTGATCACTTTCTTTTGAACCTTCATTGAAAACTTTTGAAAGTTCTTCTTCCACCTCCATGTGCATTTCCAAAAGCTTAGGTGTAAGTTCATCTATTGTTTTAATATCCTGATTGTTTCCGGCATCTTCAAGTTTCTTTGCAAGCTCTGAAAGCGAAGTTGCTCCGATGGTTCTTGATGTGCTCTTGAGAGAATGAACATAGCTTGTATAATCCTTAATATTTCCGGAGCCAAAGCTTGTGGTGATATTCTCTCTTGTAAAAGCGGCAGAATCATAATAGACCTTTAAGATATTAAGATAGCTTTCAGCATTCCCACAGTTCTTTAATCCTTCATCTTTATTTATCTTTTCAAAGTTATCTAAAAAGCCATACTCACCTTTTAATAATTCATCTGCATTATCATCATTTTTATCGGCCGCATCCTCATTTAAAACAACTTTTTCCTCAGGCAAAAATCTTATTATGGTATCTTCAAGCTTTTCACTCTCAATAGGCTTTGACAGGTAATCCTCAAATCCGGCTTTTAAAAAGCTCTCCCTCGCTCCTGAAATAGCATTTGCTGTAAGAATTATCACAGGTGTATCTTTATTGGCACTGCCCTCGTCCGCTTTTATTGCCTTTAAAGTCTCAATTCCATCCATTTCAGGCATTCTATAGTCCAGGAAAATTATGTCGTATTTTTTTTCATGCTGCATTTTAATACACTCTGCTCCGCTCCCTGCCGAGTCTATTCCTATCTTTGTTTTCTTTAAAAGCTCCCTGATAACAACGTGATTCATAGGTGTATCATCAACCACAAGTATGCATGCATCCGGGGCTGTAAACTTTTCGCGATAGGTATATTCTTTCCTGGCAGCAGTTGCAATCCTTGCCTTAAAATCTCCTATCCCTGATGAACTTCTAACCCCTTGAGGAACGGTAATAATAAAGGTTGTGCCTTTCCCATATTCGCTTTCAACTTCAATGGTGCCATCCATAAGCTCCAAAAGAGAATGAGTGATAGCAAGACCAAGTCCGCTTCCTTCAACTGTTTTGTTCTTTTCCATATCAAGCCGTTTGAATTTATCAAATAAACTGGCAATATCCTCTTTTTTTATGCCGATTCCGGTATCCTTCACCACAATTATCAGCGTTATCCCATCGTCATTTTCTATTCCCTTTATGTTAAATTCAACGCTGCCTTCCCTGGTATACTTAATGGCATTGTTAAGGACATTGACCATTATCTGGCGAATTCTTGTCTCATCTCCGTACAGAGTGTCAGGTATGGTCTCATCCACATTAAACTTAAGCTCCAGTGACTTTTGCTGGGCTTTTAGATTAACCATGTTAAAGACATCATTTAAAACTGAAGATAAATCGTAATCTGCTTCATTTATCTCCATGCTTCCGGCTTCAATCTTGGAAAAATCAAGGATGTCATTTATAAGGGACAAAAGAGTTCTTCCTGCCCCTTCTATATTCCTTGCATATTCAAGTATTTTTTCATCCTGACATTCACGAAGAATTACTTCGTTCATTCCAAGAACAGCATTTATAGGTGTTCGTATCTCATGGGACATATTGGCAAGGAAGTTACTCTTTGCCTCGTTGGCTGCCCTTGCTCTTTGTTCTTCCATTTTGGCAAGTTCCGTTGCTTTTAATATAGCTATAAACTCATTTCTGGAAGAAAGCGGTGAAAAATATATGCCCTGATAATAGTCAACCTTCATATCCTTGGCAAACTCATAAAGAGTCGGGTCATCCACATGGCTTAAAAGTATTCCCTTTCCCATCTGTCCCGTCATTTTTATTCTGTTTTCAAGAATAATCCTGTTTTGTTCATTCTGAAATGCAGAATGTAAAAGAGCGGCATTCATAGTTACGCCTTCAAATATGGTGGAAGACGCTATCTGAGAAGAAAAGAAACCACTTCCGTAATTATCAATTCCAAATCTTATTCCATCAGCCACAAGCTCGCTGACAATATGAACCAATATGTTTTCATCGGCAGTAGCGGCTCTTTCTTCAATGTTAAAAATAACTCTTTTGGGGTTAACATTGTATTTATTTATCAGGGTTCTTATATTATCGACAAAATCAGTCCTTATAACCTGTAGTGAAGAAAGACTTATAATAATAAACTCAAGTCCCATTTCTTCAGTGATACCACCGCCCAAAAATAAAAATGCCTCTTCTATAGTGAACCATCCAAGCTTCTCGATAAGTCCCGTTTCCTCTGCGATTGGCATAAACTCAGATTTATCAATGACTCCCAGCTCATCATCAGCAAATTCAAGGACTGCCTCTGCTCCACAGATAATGAGTCCGTCACGTGAATATACAGGAAGATAGCACACATTAAAGCTGTTGTCTTCAATTCCTCTTTTTACCGCATTCTCAACATTGGCCCTTCGTAATATAAAATTCAGGTCTTCCTTGGAATATATTCGTCCTGTGTCTTTTTCAATCGCTGAATCCGACAACAGTAAAAGATAACCGATGTTGCCAAACTGCTCCGGGGAATTGGCTCTTATTATGATTGCGTTTAAAAGAAAGCTACTGCCCTTCATATTCCAGTCTCTTTGGAATCTGTCAAAAACAGTTCTGGAAACTTTACCTGCCTTTTCTTCAGACACTCCGGGACACACCAAAAAGAAACAGTCATTACTCATCCTGTAAACTTCATATTTGGGATCTATTGAGTTTAAAAATCTGACCACTTCAAAAAGAACCTTTTCATACTCTTCATATCCGGCAATCTTCCTATAGACATCACCGTTTTTTATCCTTATACAGATAGTATAAAAAAGTCTGTCGTACCTAAAATATATTCCTGCATCATGTAAGAATGCATTTCTGTTGTATGCCCAGGTTGATATGTCGATGCGATCCTCATCATTTTCAAACATTATCATAAGCCCCAGAAGACCAATGGCCTCACACATAAGCTCGCATCTGACATCAAAGAAGATCATTTGCACCAAAGTGCCGATAATAACAAGAATAAAAAAGTATGCTATCGCAAATTTTTTCATTCTGTTAAAGACATTCCAATATAAAAATAAGGCAACTATGGAAAACAGCACATAAAATGCGCTGACAAGATAGGCTATGTAAATGCCCGCTCCTCTGTGAAAGTCAAGATTTTCATCCACGCTGTAAACAATACGTGTAAATGGATTTATAAAAACCATTATTTCAAGAAATATGAAAGGAAGACTTATCAGACATCTTGCCCTTTTTGAAAACCTGAATGACACTCCGCAGGAGTTGATAATATAGAGAGCAAGAACGGGAGCTATGGCAAAATGGGTAGTAAAATACAGATATTGACTAAGATGAAAACAAAAAAATTTAAATCCCTGAGACATTGAAGATGCTAATATCAACTCTCCCGAAATTCCTACAAGAGAGTCAATTATCACAATAACAATCAAGGACATGAATAGTCTGTTACTAAACTTTATCCTTGTCCTTGTCATCATTGTGTACATTATGCATGTAATGCTTATGATCAGTGCAGCAAGATTATACGTAATGCTACCAATATTATCAAAGCTCAGCATAGGCTCTCCCGGTGCGTTTTAGCGCACACTTTTTATCATTGTAGCATATGCCAAGAAATACCTATAATAAAAAAAGAATAAACATAACGAAAAGGCGCTTTTATTATTTACTGCCTGTATTATTATTTGTATAATCCAGCACTAAGACCAGTTGCAATATACTGATTATCCGCTGATTTTTCTACTACAAATACTAGTCGAAAGGAATTATCCCAAAATGTCTAATTCAAAAATTGATGTATTCGAAACTATTCTTTCAGACAAATGCTCTTTTGAAAAGAATTGATGTTCGACATATGGCATATACATGTAATAATACCCCCTGTATAGTTGGCAGGGGCTTCATTACTATAAATTATAGATTGTTTAATTATTTACACTGCTGCATCTCCATCATATATTTTTTTGCATGCATTCTTTGCAGCTTTTTATATAATCCATAATTAGAGATAAATAGTATCATTCGCAGTTTATTTTTTAAATCAACATGTTTTATTAATTCACCTGCTATAGCCTTATATATATTGATTAACCGACTTATCTCCTGTATACTTTCATCATCATTAAGTACAGATTGCATATCCATGATGCTTCTTGTCCCTACCCCAAATTTATACAAAGCAATATCATAAAACTGCATCTTCATCAGATATCTTATAACACTAGCTACACCCTCAGAATTATATAAAGCCTTTCTGCTATACTTACTTCTGGTTATACTTACTTGTGAAAACAACTGATTATATACAATCTCGTCAGTAAAGTATATAGTGTCGCAATTACCCATTATGCTCGCAAACACAAATTGATCTTCACTTTTTGTTTTATTCTCCGGAAATCTAATGCCATTCCATACTTTCTTTTTATACAGTTTCCCCCATGAAACAATCAACACATGGCTTTCACCAGAAAAATAAAATAACTCACATGTCTCTCTCTTAGTTAAAAATTTATTGCAATACTTTTCCGGGATTTCAAACTCTCCTATATACTCAGAGTTATCGTTATAATGCGCATAGTTTCCTATAACCATATCAACATTTTTTTCACGACTTAGTTTAAAGAGCTCATAAAGGGCATTTTCAGGCAAGAAATCATCATCATCTATGAAAAAAATATAATCTCCCAAAACATTATCAAGCCCAATATTCCTAGCTGCACTGATGCCACGATTATTTGTATGAATAACACGAATAAAATCATACTTTTGTGCGTATTCATCCAATATTAAAGGTGATCTGTCAGTGCTCCCATCATCTACAACGATAAATTCAATGTTGACATTCTTTTGAAAAACTACACTATCTAAAGCTCGTCTCACATAGTTTTCCCTATTGTAAACAGTCATAATAACAGATATTAAATCATTCCCCATGCTCTAATCTAAGCAACCTTTTTTATTATTATAATACATCCGCAAGAAAAACATTTATATAAAACTCAATATAACGTCCCATATGTTTTCTCAATAACATTCTGAAACTCAGCACACATAAACAGAACATACAAAAGGCTTTCATCCTCAGGTTTATACTCTGATTCCAACTCACTTCGTTTCATCCAGTCATCTATAAGGTCATAATTTATGTATTTAGACCAGTAATCACGATCAAGCCTTTTTATTATATCTTTCATGCCATCAGAAAAAGTCATAAACCAATCAGGAGCCTTGGGGACACTCAAATCAGAGTTTTCCATTTTATCTTTTAGAACATAAAGTGAATGTGGCATTATATCCTTAAAAGCTTCTCTAAAAATGTACCTGTTAAAATGTCCGCGCAGATACTGATAACGTGGTATAGAAACAGCATAATCAATAACCCTGTAATCAAGGTATGGAACCATATACCTGACATTGCAATATGCGCCCAAAAGCGCTACGTTATCAAGTCTGCTTCTGCTTCCACCATTTAAAATATACATTATCGGATCAAAACTAAAATATGATAAAGGCATTTCATAATTAGCGTATTTTAACGCGAAATCTTTATTTATAATGTTGCTATCATTAACCAGCCCCTTTTGGGGTGTAAAAAGTATTTTGCGCCCATCAATCAGATTAAGTTTACAAATCTTAAGTGTATTTATAATCCTGTGCTTTTTAAGATGAGTAGTTGAATACATATATCTAAAGTAATGATAGTATTCATGATTATGAAACATCTCATAAGGTTTGCTTCTGTGACTTACGCCTTCATCTCCACCGTGTCCGGTAAAAATCACTTTTGCACCATGACTTGTTACACTTTCAGCAGAACTACAAACAGGCATAGTCATAATACTCGGAGGAAGAACGTATCTAAAGGCAGCTCTCTCATCTTCATTAAGCACAAATCCACTCTTTTTCAAATTTGCAGACATAGCTTTAATGTTTTCATAATTTTCATTGGCATTAGTGTAATTGCATTTTATATTTTCCTGTTTGCAGATATCCTGGATTACTAAACGTTCATCCTTATCTACCATTTTCAGCTCATCAGGAGACTTAGACCATGAAAAGTAAATGCATTCACGTCCAAATCTTTTTATAAGAATATCTATTACTCCAGAATCAAGGCCACCCGACATTTCAGCACCAACAAGTCCTGACACAGCATCCAGCCTTATTTTAACCGAATCCTCAATGAGCTCACGAAGTCTCTTCTGATAATGTGCATCTGACTTTAATCTTATTTTCTTTTGTCCTGGTTTCCAATAAACATTCTCATTAAAACTTACTTTGTTTTTATCAAACTTAAAGTTACAAAAACTTCCGGGAGTAATACAGAGGATATTTTGAAATTCTGTATTTTTCTGATTATATGCATACTTTCCATGTATAGTTTCATACAGCCAATCTTCGTTAACAGCTGTATCAACCTTACCTGTTGCAATAAGGCCTCTAAGATCAGTAGAAAAGCAAACAAAATCATCATCAAAGTAGTAATATAAAGGTCTGACTCCCATATGATCCCTGAATAAAACAAGATCGTTGCTATCCTCATTGTAGATTGCACCACAAAAGTCTCCGTTTACCTCTCTTAATGCTTTAAATCCATACCTGCAGATATATGCAAAAAGTAATTCTTCATCCGGAATATTGCTTTTGGTATCACATTTGCAGATAAGCTCGTCTCTGTTATATATAACCGCATCGATAACAGCTTTTTTTCTTTCGTTTTTAAGAATTGCCTTACTCTTAGGAATATCATCATTTAACCTGTCAATAAAGCTCCCCATACCTACCGGATATTCAAGTATTCTTCCATCCAGATAATCTCCGTAGGCTCTGTTCCATTTGCTCAAAGCAGAAAGTGATTTTTCTTCAATATTTATCTGATTAAATGAATTAACAAATATGCCATAAATACTACTCATAAATCATGTCACCTCATAAGATACCATATAGGCCGAAAAAATAAGCCTTGCCGAGATATCGACAAGGCTTATTATAACATACATTATGCTGAAAAATTATCAACAGGATCTACTGGATCTGGAGTAGGTGTTGGTGTAGGCTTTGGATCTGGATCCGGAGTAACCTTCTTAGAATCATTGGTCAGAATATTAAAAAATGACTCTACCTCATAATTAAAAAAACCATTCTCTGTCTCATTGATATTAAGCTCAGTAATTTCTGCATTTGTCCACTTTTTCATACCATATATCTCCTTACAAAACTACAATAATTAACTACAAATAACATTTTATTATTCGGAATATTTGTTTTCAACAAATCTATCATAACTGTAACAATTTATTAAAATAACGTTTTCACCTTTTCAGCAATCTCGGATAATGTATCCCCCTCTTTGGGGCGTTTAATAAGATAAACAGGGCACTTCTCGGATATTTGAAGACATAACTGAAGTATCTCTGGATCTTTCTGCCAGTCTCCATAAAATTTACGAAGAAAAAGATTCTGCTTAAGTGCCATAAGCTGCATAATTCCCGAAAGCCTTTGAACATTTATTTCTTTTTCATCACAAACAGTTAAAAATATCATTCCTTTAAGCTTGCGAGGCTCCTTTATAAAGGTATCTTTTAATGGAACTAAAAACTTATCCTTGTCTTCATTTATATAGATAATTTCATCAGAATCAAAGCTTCTTTTCTCAACTTCATTCCTACAAAGTTTTTGATAGGGAAATGCCGGATAAACAAGGCATTTCTCTTCTCCGTCCAAAGTGACCTTTTTTATCGCTGCAATATCATCTGACATTACCTTATAGCCGCATTCGATTAGTTTTCTGGTAAGCGAAGATTTCCCTGCACCTGACTCTCCTGTTATAAGTATTGCACCGTCATTGTCAGAATTATCATCACATACTGCACTACAATGTATGGAAAGTGTCCTTTTGTGAAGTAGCAGCATGGCAATACAATAGCCAAGTATAAAGGCCTTTATTGCTTCTAAATCCACTCCCTCTTTAGATTCATAAATAATTTCATTACCACCGTTTATGACATAGTATCCATAGCTGTTTCTAAAACAGGAAAACTCAAGTCCCACTTTATAATTTACACTCTCTCCTTCAAGCTCTTTATCAACTATTTCAGAAATCTTTCCGGCGTGAACTGTGACAACATCATTACTATCATTTTGGTCAGCCAACATCAGCTGCAAAAAATCAATATCAGATTCAATTACCAGTCCAAACAGCTTATATTTTCTCATTTTCACATTCTCTTTCGTTCTTAAAAAAGTACAATTATTTGATTATTCATGTCTTTCTCAATATGCTTCTGACAAAGAAATACAGATCAAAATCAACACCAAATCTAAAAAGAGCCAAATCAAATTCCTTTTCTTATATATTTTTCCCTGTTATATACAGGCATGATAACAGATATCAAATCGCTTCCGGCCATTTATCCCATTCCCAAAGTTTATTTCAATATTTTACAGACCTCTTCATAGACTCTCTCACAGTTGTTCTTATCTATATATGCAAAGAAATCTTTAATTCTTTCCTGCTGATTTTTACTTAACCTGCAATCATTTTCCATACAGCTTATAAGCTTGTTTACGAATTCCTCATGAGTTTTAGCACAGATTCCAAGTCCATTCTCATAGTCATAGTATCCCTTTGACCTAAAGTGTGTGCTGTTCCAAAAGCTGTCAAAATCAAAAATATAATTGATAACATTTTTTCCCAAATGAGAAAAATCAAATGCAAGGGATGAATAATCTGTTACAAGCATTTTGCATTTATTTATAAGCTCGGTATATCCTGCATCTGCGATTTCAACCCAGTCTGGGACATTAAAAGAAGACATAAAGCTATTCATTTCGGGATGAAGCTTAAAAAGAATCTTATAACCGTATTTCTCAGACGCTTCTTTTATTCTTTCATCATTAAAAATACTGTTGTATGCCCTATAATAGTCTGATTTAACAAAGTCTTCTTTTTTGCAGGCGGATAAATTTTGTCTCCAGGTAAAGGAAATAAGAATTTTTTTCTCTGATTCATCTTTTCTATAGTCAAATCGCGGAAGCCCGGTCAAAAGGATGTTTTTCTTTTTTAGTATGTACGGCTTTTGAGCCATAGATTCATACTCCTGTCTTCCTGAAACCACAATATAAAAATTCTCGTGAGAAGCCGGATTTATCATAGAATGCATGTCATCCATGGTCACTCCATGTTGCAAAAATACCTGAAAAGTTTCACGATGAGTCTCCATATGTATCATCTGAGAACTTAAATGCACATCGCAAACACATAATAAAAATTTGTAATAAAGTGAATCATAATCCACTACCTTACCAATCCGTGCCATTTTCTCATAATCAGGAGAATTCTTGGAAATGGCAAATATTGAATTTATATCCTTGGATTGAAGGTATTTAAACATTGCCTCGCCATTATCTCCGGCTGCACTTTTTCTGTCACTCAAAAGCCACACATGCTTTTTATAAAAAAATCTCCCTACAATCCTTATTGTCCTAAACAGCCAATATTTCAAATTATCCTTATTCATTACGTCCCCCGACTACTCATTTTCTATTCATTTCTGTAGTTGTAAATAAATGTCCTGAGATTATCTGGCCTTTCCTCTGCAAAGAGTCTCATTTTGTCAACTTTTTCTTCCCACTTTTCATATGTGTAAAGATCCTTTTCAGAATATGTATACTTCACCATATTCTTAATTCTTTTTAGCCATCCATCAGTCGTATGCCATCTCAAAAAATGATCATCCATTTCAGATGAATAAATATCTTCAAAGGAATCTATATAATCTATAACGTTGTCCGTTGCAAAAACAGTGTTAAGGCACTCCTCAAACCTGTCAAAAAAAGCATTCCCGAACTCTTCATTTTTAATCAGTGCGCAAATCAGTTCCCTGTTAGCATCATAGTTTAAATTAATGCCTTCTATGGCTTTTTTGTCATAATCCCCATTAAGGATATATTCGATAGTATCAAATTCAGGATAAAGAAATCCATCATCTATATCATACAAAATAAAACGCCACTTATTATCGCCATAGTCGTTTCCTTCCTGATCTGCCCGCCAGATTCTGAAGTTATTTCCCGGCCAGTCATCATTTCCAAAATACATTTCCGCTATGTAATAATCAATCAGACTATCTATATCAACCTGACTTTTTACATATTCATAATTGTCATCATCAGAAAGGTCATGGCTTTGAACATATTTAACAAGCTCATAATAATCCTGAAGTTCTGATAAATCACCATTTGAAACCTCAGGGGTATAAGGGCTTACATCTGTATTTAGCTTGATCATAGTAAGATTTTTAGGATCAATGCCGTAGTGCCTGTAAAAATAATCTTCATCATAGCTTTCTCTTATGTTATGTATTCCCCAATACTCGCCGTTGATAAACAAAACAGCATTCTGTGCCCCGATATAGGTTACATTCATTTTACCTGCAACAATGGACTGAGATAAAATGTCGCAAAACATAGTCCTGTTAAAATCTGTTCCGGAAGGGCGAAGAACAATTTCATCAAGCCCCTCATCAGTGCATGTACTTTCCTCCGGAAGTAAGGTAAAAATACCTGGGTCAAAGGCCTTTTTATTATCGGCCATATCAAGCTCTAAGCTTTTTGCAGGAAGTGATCTTGATGCAGCTCCCATTATTCCAAGTTCCACATTGCCATCACTTATTACTTTCCCGCTGTTATCAAGTATTTCAACATATCCTCTTACTTTATTATCACTATCATAGTTTGCCGGAGGATAAACATTGTTTTTACTCTCTTTATTATATTTTTTCCAAATATAATAAGTAGAGCCGGGCACATATAGCCCGTCCCACTTGTCAAATAATTTATCTGCGTCAACTGTAAGTGAGACAATATTAAAGTCCGTGTCAGGTGAAATAAAGTAAGAACCGGTCACGATCTTGTCGGAAAGTACTCCATTTTTCATTGTTCTTGCTTTCACCACGGTCGCCTTATAGGTATATGAGTTTTCCCAGCTATAGTTCATCTCATAATTGGGTGTAGTCTTAACATCTGCGATTGTACTATCTTCACCTGTCCTGTCAGTTATTTTAATTGGCTTTGTATACACTAAAGATGAAGCTGTAGGGTCTGATCCGTCTAAAGTATATAGAATCACTGCACTATCATCTTCCACAGTTATAGAAAGTTCAAACTCTTCATCATAAACTCCGGTTTTTCTGGACAAAACAGGGGCAGAAAGAGAACTGTCTGTTTTTGTCACATAGGATATTGGCTGGGCATTATTCTCTTCTCCCGGTGAACTGTTTGAAAGAAGTGCAAAAGAATCAGGCTCCTTATATAATCTGCCTACAGACACTCCCGGATCTACGTTTTCATTTACAAAAAGTTTGTCTATTACATTTCCGTCTCTGTCGAAAAGAGTGATTGTCTCCGAATCACCAATCATAAAATCAGTGTGAATTTCGCCATCTGATGTGACTTTATCTTTTCCGGATGCCCAAAAAATCATATACTTTCCTGCATCAATAGACGATTTTGGAAAAAACCATCTCTTACTTTTACCTGAATGATCTGAGATAGAATAGCCACTCAAATCTATAGCTTCTTTTCCATAGTTATATATTTCTATCCAATCGGAATTATCCCCATCATAATCCAATATCATTCCCAGATTTGCATACATAACTTCATTTATGCAAAGAGTCACACCAGTCTCATTATCAGGATATTTTCCTATATGTCTTACATCTACACAAATACAAAAGATCATAATAGCTATAAGAAATCCAATGGCAATAAAGCCTGCTATTTTTATCCTTTTTCGGCGCTTACTCATAATTATCCCGCAATCTCTCCATTATACGTAACCACATTAATAGCTGTTATTCCCTCAATGTCCTTTACATCCTTTACAAGATCAGAATCTTTCCCTTTTACAAAAGAAACTTCATATGTGACATCAATACTTTTCGATGTGACATTTTTCATCTTGAGATTTGTCTTTTTGCAATTCTTCTCTACTGCTTCGCTCACCTTATCGATGTCAAGATTGTCGGTGCCGTGAACAATAACCAGGTATGTGTTATCATCAAATGCTCCCTTGTTCATAAATATAAGAATAAGCGCTATTACGATGCTTCCTAAAATAGCTATCGTATATATACCTGATCCACAGGCAATTCCCACTGCAATAGCCCAGAAAATATATGCACTGTCTTTTGTATCCTTTACAGCAGTCCTGAATCTGATGATTGAAAGGGCACCAACCATTCCAAGTGAAAGAGCCAGATTGCTTCCGATAATCATCATTACCATGGTTGTTATTATTGTTATAAGTAAAAGCGTAACATTAAAATTCTTGGAATACATTACACCTGTATATGTCTTTTTATATACAACGTAAATGAAAAATGCCAAAAGTACAGACATTATAATGCCTATAGCTATCTCCGCAATTGAAATATTTGTGTTGTTTTCTAGTAAATAATAAAGTAGTTCTTTTTTGCTCATTTCATTTTCTCCCTCATCCTAATAATTCTCTTGCCATACAGTACTTGCTTATTGATGAATTAAGCAGCCGTCCACTGCTTATGGCATCTTTGATAAATCTTGGTAAAATCTGGTTATATTTAACTTCGAGAACCATCACAGGCTCTCTTAAAAGCGACGTCATCCCTAAGCATGGATCAAATAACCTGTCTGATGCAGCCCCTCTTATATTCTTATCGAAAGTAACTCTTACATTATGTTCGGGATATATAAAAGCTTCCCTTTCATAATCAACTATTGTTTTGGGAGAATAAATATAATTCTCCATCAGATTTCTCACTTTTTTAGCAGTCTTTTTTTCATATTTATCAAGAACTTCAAACTCTCCATTTATCAGACAAAGGGCATCCGGCTTTGGGATAACCAAAGATTCCTTTAGCATATAAGAATTGTATCTGTTCTTAACCTCAAGCTTAACATTGTCATCTGATGTATCGTATATCCTAAGCCTTATTTTTTTTCTGTTTTCTACCCCAGCCATTTTCGTCATGTAATCCATGTTATCTACAGAATCAAAATATAAACTTCTGATATAGTATTCTCCTCTGTCTCCCATGTTTGGATCAGGTGTCATAACAAGTTCAAGCATGCTCTTAAGATAGTAATACTCTGAAAGACTTATATAAAACTTCCATTCACTTCGATAGACGTTTACTAATACCTCACCCATCTTTTCATCCTCCGATTATTTTTTTAATCCTTTTAGAAAATATCCTTTAAGATATTTAAATTCTTCCTGTCTGAATGAATATAGTAAAAGTCCAGCCAATGTAAGAACAGCTGCAACAATCGTATTCAAAATAAGCGTTGTCAGAACATTAAATGCCGGTAAATGCCTGCAAACAAAATGTACGATTCCTCCAAGCAGTACGCCGTAAAGAAGTCTTATTATGTATGTCGTATAATAACTTATTGGATTTCTATGGAAACATACACCAAATAGTATCTGTGGTTCTCTCCACCAGGCAAACAAAAGCTTTGCAAGAACTGTCGCAATAATTATTCCAAACAGCCCCCACAGATTACCAAATATGATTGAAAGCACCACATTAAGTGTCGCTGTTACCATAGTTATATACTGCGTTTGCTTGAATATTCCGGTAGCTTCCCGATATGCCCACATAGTCTGTCTGATATTATTAACGTAAAAATTCAGCACTATAGCAAACACCACTATATCTGACAGCACATATTCTGAGCCATAGCAAAGCTCCATAAAGGGCGCTGATAAAACAAAAATAGCAATACTGCTTCCAAGAACAAGCCAGTAATTAAAAAGCTCCATGGTTCTAAACAGCTTATATGCGTCATCGCCCGAGTCATCCATGGCAACTTTATTGCCTACACCGGCCTTTAAATTGTTAAAAATCATATTAAGGATAGCAACAACATTAACTGTTATAGCTGTATAGTTTGAGTAATATCCTACAGTAATGGTTCCAACAAATATGGAAATCAGAATACTGTCAGTATTTGACTGAATGACAGAACTGATTCTGTACAAAAACAGTGCCTTGATATCTATGAAAATTGACTTAATTTCATTCACAGGAAGCTTTACGGGCTTAATATTTCTAAGGAAAGGATATAACTTAAGTGCTATGTGATTCTGATAAAGATTGTTCACGATGCTTACAGAAATCTGAATTATCAAGTATCCTAAATAGCTCTTTAAACAAATAAGAACGACCATCTGAAGCACAAACGTTATTATCTTAAAAATAATACTGCTTCTGACAAGAAGGTAATTCTTTTGATCTGCGGTTACAAGTATCGTCCTATATATAAAAAAGTACGACATTGTAGTTCCTATTAAGTTTAAAAAGTAGAAAACATATAGATTTGGAATATCGCTTGGAAGGTTTACTATATATTTCAGAAAAGGTATAAGGCTTATACCTACAGCAAAAACAACTGCTGCTATTATTAAAAATACTTTTCTGAAAAATGATACAAGTGATGCAAGTTTTTCCTGATCATTTTCAGCAAGTGGTTTGTACATTCTATACATCATTGCTGTTGTCATTCCAAGATCAGCTATTGACAACATTCCAAGCACATTTGCAAACAATCCGTTTATTCCAAAATAACTAGATGACAGACATCTTGCAAAGACTATTCTTCCGGCCATTGTAATGCCAAGATTTATCATATTCTGCAATACTGACATTCCAATATTCTTTTTGGCTTTTTGTGTTCTTGATTCCAACTTAAATTTCGCTCCAATGAGATTATTTTATTTTTGACGTTACATTTCTTATTTTTCTGGCCACTTTGCTGTTATAAAGCAGCTTCAAAAAATATCTGTTAAACCTGGAAAAATCCATCTCCATAAACCACTTGTAATCCTTAGCATTTGTAAGCTTATGAATGTTTTCCTTCATAATTGTCTGAGGGATTATATAGCGGGTATTTATTCTGTTTTCAGGTATAACCAGTTTGGTCTTGAAGTCTTTTTTCATGACCTTTATGTTTTTTCCTGACCAGTTAAAACCATAGTTCAAAGGATTTTCACCTTCAGCAACTATTCCTATGACGGTCCTGTAACACTTTTCGCAATGGCAACAGTTTTCTCCACCGTCAGATTCCCAGCATACATGAAGCCTTACTTTATAATTATGCTTGTTTTTTTCTTCAACTATGTAATGAATCTTCTGCTGCCTGTCCAGTTCATACCCATCATGGATTGTTGAGCATCCGCAGTATTTCATATAATTATCAATTGTAGGATCGCTGGCACAGGTGTATGTTCCTTTGGCATAAGCAGGGAAAGAAGATGCAATATATACTTTAGACAAGCCTTTCTTGTATGCAACTGGTGCCATATGGGAAATAATGGCAATTCCATGCTGAAAGCCATGATACCAGTCATCTTTCGAAGCACTGACAAGCCCTGTAAGACATGGTTCATTTATCACCTTTTTCATAGCAGTCTTTATAGGAATAAACTCAAGGTCAAAGTCGTCTGCAGTTTCCATTATTCCCTTTTTTACCTTGCTCCAGCCTGCCTCATTATCTATGTCTACGTCCGGCCCCCAAAGGGTTGCTAAAAGTGGTTTTTCATTTATATGCCTTATAAGACTTGTATAAGCGTCAACACCGCCGCTAAATAAAAGAGCTGATCCACCATCTTCGCTTTCATTATTTGTAAGGACTTCTTTTACTTCTAATACTCCTTTAAACTCGAGCATAGGATACATATCCATATATCCCTTTTTTATATTATCTATCTGCTCATAAAAATCCTTATCTATCGAGGGTATAACAGCTTTGGCATCGCAAAGCCATATTGCAGGCAAGAAATTGCAGACAAATGGCACTGTCAGGATGCTGTCCGGAACATCACTTATATCAAATGGATAGGTTATAAAAAAGCTTTCGTTCAAATTAAAGTATTTAAGCCATTTTCCTTCTACCCTATATTCATATGACACTGTGCATTTTTCTTTGATAACTCTTTTTAGTTGTAGTATGTTACTCATTTGGCTCTCTTTTCATTCATTATCTAAAATTTCCAAGAAATTTATACATTGTCTCTACAGCCTTTGAATTACCTGTAAGAGCAAAGTGCTTAACAAACATTTTTCTTGGTCCCAAATCAGCAGTTTTTAAAGCAGACTTAAAAAGCTCATCATTACATATATTTGATATTAGTTCCTGCTTTTGTTCCTTATCTAATTTATCATTACAACTTATCTGCTTTAAATTCGTTGTCACAAGTCTTACATACAAACCTGCAAACTTTTTTTTCTGTTCTTCGTTTTCCTGATATTTTGAGCAATAATCCAGTGCATTACTATAAAACTTAGATACACTTTTAAAATATCCGTCAACATATTTTGTGATCAGGCTCCCTGAACTTCTGACATAATATACGTAGTACATGTTGTCATTAACTACTATTTTCTCTGCAAACTGAAACATTTTTGTACCAAATATTATGTCTTCATATATTGGATACTCTTCAAAAAACTTAAGATTATTGTCTCTTAAAAAGCTGAGCTTATACAGTTTATTCCATGGGGCATTAAAAACTTCATGACTAATGGCTTTTATCAAAAAGGTCTTAAAAAACTCCTCTGAATTTCCAACAAAATCTTCACCTATTAAGTTTTCTTTTTTCTCTTTGGTATCAACGTTGTAGTACCAAAAGTTATACATGACTACATCTGCATCGTTTTTAACTGCAAGTAAAACGTTATCTTCAAGGAGACTATTTGTTATATCATCATCAACATCTACATAAACCAGATACTCTCCCAAAGCACTTCTTGTACCAGCGTTTCTTGCAGCGCTTAGTCCCTTATTTTTTTGATGTATAACTTTTATCCTTTTATCATCCTCAGCATAAGAGTCACATATTTTAGCAGTATTATCTGTGCTCCCATCATCCACCAATATCAGTTCAAACTCTTGATATGTCTGCCTTTTAATATTATTTATGCAATTATCAATGTATTTTTCTCCATTGTATATGGGGACTACAATACTTACTTTTGGATTCATCATCTATTCCGCCTTTGTATTTACTATAGGTAAAAACACTCTAAATGTGCTCCCTTTCCCGACTTTGCTTTCACACTTTATTTCTCCACCATGCTGCTTAACGATAGTCTTGGCTATAGATAAGCCAAGTCCGCTTCCCGAGTTATCTGCAGGCGATCTTGAATCAGAAACTCTGTATGTTCTGTCAAAAACATACGGTATTTTTTCTTCCGGAATTCCATAGCCGTTATCCTTAACATAAAAGCAAATGACTTTATCTGTTTTTGATGCCCCCAGCTCTATTTTTGAGCCTTTTGGCGAGTACTTTCTGGCATTTGTAAAAAGATTGTCCAGCACCCTGTTTAGTTTGGCTACATCTGCATGTACCCGCTCATTCATATTTTCATCTACATCAATTACAAGTTCATAGTCCTTATATTTATCATCAATTTGAGCAGAAAAAAAATATTCCTCGAGAAATTGATTAATTGGTATATCTATAAATTCAAGCTTGTTTGCGCCACTCTCTATGCATGTCAGATAATACAGATCCTGTACCAGTGTTTCTAAAGTTTTTGCTCGTAAATCCAAAATTCCTAAATATGTTTCAAGTTCATTTTCTGATATCTCTCCGCCATCTGAATAGACCCTTTCCTTAAGATAGTCTATAGTACTTCTGATGGCAGTTAGTGGAGCCCTTAAATCATGCGAAATATTTTCAATCATGATTTTTCTTTCATTCTCCGCACGTTTTAACTTGTCATTGGCCTCTAGTAATTTTTTTGATAATTCATCAACAGTACTTGAATCAACAAGCGGCTCTTCAAACTTCTTCTTAACCATAACATTTGCCTCAAGACGTCATTTTTTTAATCCGACCATTTTGTATCCTTTAGACCAGACAGTTTCAATAAGATTGTCAATACCTGTGGCATCCTCAATCTTTTTTCTAAGCCTTGATACATTTACCATCACATTCCTGCGATCATTTTCCGAATAGGTTCCCCAAAGTCGTATACCTATTTCCTCAAAAGTTATTTCTTTACCTGTATTCATAGCCAGATAAAGCATAAGATCGTATTCTTTATTTGAAATGAGTATCTCTTCATCATTGTAAAAAAGCTTATGTTTTTCTTTATCCAAATAAAACGGATCAATATCTACAGTGTTTCTTTCAGTAACAACAGTACGCGTTTTTGCTCTTTTAACATGTGCGTTTATTCGGGCATAAAGTTCATTAAGGCTATATGGCTTTTCTACGTAATCATCACATCCTGCCTCAAATCCCAGAAGCTTATCTTCTTCTGAAACTTTTCCTGAAAGAAACAATATTGGAACGTCAGAAAACTTCCTGATATTTCTGCAAAGTTCAAAGCCGTCTATTTCAGGCATCATAATATCAAGGAGTATACAGCCTGGTTTAAACTTTTTTGCTATTTCTTCTCCTTTTGATGCTTTATCACATATTTCAACTTTAAAGCCCTTATCTTCAAAAAACTTTTTATTGACGTTTAAAACTTCTAAATCATCATCTATCATTAAAAGCCTTATCATATTGCTTCCCTCAGCTTCTTATTAACTATTTGTATTTCCCTGTCACAATATTCAAGAACAGATTTCCTGTGGGTTATAAGGATACAGGTAGGTGCAGGAGTCCATTTTCTTATTCCGTTCAAAACATTAATCTCAGTAATTTCATCAAGTGAAGACGTAGCTTCATCAAGAATCAGGAAAGGTGCTCTCTTAACAAGTGCTCTTGCAATTGCAATACGCTGTGCCTGTCCTTCCGAAATTCCCACACCTTTTTCGCCAATTACCGTATCTATTCCCATTGGGAGCTCATTTACAAAATCCAAAGCAGCCGCCCCACGTAAAGCCTCCAGTACTTCTTCATCAGTAGCATTTTTGTTTCCCATGAGAACATTTTCTTTAATAGTTCCGCTAAAAAGTGTATTTCCTTGCGGAACGTAAGCTATAATACGTCTGGCATCAGGACTTGCCAAAAGCTCTTCTCCAAGGTCATTGTAAAAAGAAATATTACCTTCCATTTTGCTGGTAAAAGCCATTATGAGTCTTACAAGAGTTGTCTTACCAATTCCTGATTTGCCAACTATCGCCGTAAATTCACCGGGCTTAAAATCTATATTTGCATCATCAAAAACAAGTTCATCTCCATATCCAAAAGAAACACTTGTGACCTTGACCCCTACATTTTTGGCTGTAATAGAATTGCCCTTATACTCCTCCTTTGGTAAAGCCTGAATCTCTATTATTCTCCCGGCAGATGCAAACATTGAAATAAGCTTTGGAACCAGCTGTGCCAGATTAACTATAGGTGATTGTATTCTGTTAACAAGCTGCAAAAACAACGTCATTGTTCCATAAGTTATAGTCCTGTTTGCTATACATATTGCTCCCCATGCGAAAGCCACTATATAGCCAAGCTGAAAAGAAAATCCCATTGCCGCAGAAGCAAGCATGTTTGTTCTATTTTTTTTAAGCACCCAGTATATTCTCTCATCTCTAAGAGCTGTCAGTCTTTCTTCCGAGTAGTCCTCAAGACAAAATGACTTCTCAATTAAAATATTTGCAAGACTTTCCTGCATAAAAGAACGATACTTGGATTCTGTCTGCTGAACTTTAACCTGAAGATATTTTAATTTTTTACCAAGCCACAAGCTGGCAAGCATCGCTATAGGAGCTACCAAAAGCGCAAACAGGGCAAGTTTTAAGTCATAATACGCCAAAGTAAAAAATGTAACTAACAATTCTACAATTAGTCTTAATATCGTAGGAATTGTGTTTGAGATACCATCTGCAACTGCACTGACATCACTGGTAAGCCTGGTCATAAGATCGCCTGTGTGGTATTTGGAAATATCAAGCCAGCATGTGTCAAGTATTCTTCTATATACTTTTTTTCTGATACCAAAGCCAAACTTTTCGTAGACAACAACAGATAACAGACCACTTATTATGTATAAGCCCTGACTACCTACAATAACTAATACATACAAAGCAAGGATAGACCATAGCTCTGACACATTTCCATTTGTTGCGCTGTCGATCAGCTGTTTTCCAATTACTGCCATGCCAACAGATAAAAATGTGGCAGCAAGATCAAATATCATCAGAATAGCCAGTTGTGGTACAAAAGGTTTTGTATAGCTAAGTATCCATAAAAAATACCTGCCTGCATCATCTCTTTTATTCCAATAGTGTTTGATTTTTTTTAGTTTTCCCATTTTATTTCCATGTCCTAAATTTATCTACTACTATGTATCCGTCGTTTTGTCCACGTCCACCAGTAATATATGCCCTTCCGCACCTCACCCAGGCATGTGCAACCATTTTCCCATTTTCTTCCTTACATCCAAGATACAAAGTTGAATCGATACCTTTTTCTGCAAGTAGTTTTTTTGCTACAAGTGCTCTTATTAAGCATTTACTTTCCCATTTGGTCTTATTGCAGACCTGATTCACTGCATATGAAACCTTTTTGGCATATACATATACACTCCTGTCTACATCTGTTGCTGATTCTTTACCCTCAACGCCCCATCTTTTCTTAATTTTGGCAGTTTTGAAATTAAGTACCAAAAACCTGTAATACGCTGAAAGAATATATGCCTTTATGGTCAAAAGTTTATGTTCGTTGTATCTTAAAAACCTGTAACATCTTTTTAAAATTCCCATATTATCCCTGTATTTTATCTAAAACTTTTTCAAAATCCTTACTATATGTGATCACTTCATTATGTTTACTGCTGCTATATACTTTTTTTACCTGTTCTTCAAAGGTATCATCAAATTCGGTATAAGTCAGATATTCACAATCCTTAAAGGTTTTTCTGGTTTCTAAAACCTTATGATGATTATTCCCTATTACAATACAAGTGGTTCCTGTTATTATGGAAAAGATCATTCCGTGTAGTCTGTCAGTAACAACGAGTTTTGACTGCCCCCAAAGTCTGAACTTTTTTTCCAGTATCGATTTTCTTATCTTTGTATCAAACTCATACCCCGTGCAGGTATCTGTAACATGTACATCCGGTGATATCTTTTCACAAATTGATATAATTTTCTTTTTGTCATTACAAGAAAGTTTTCCCTCTTTATCCGACCTTAAGCAGACAACTATTCCATTTCTTTTTTCTCCGGAAAACTCACTTGTTTCAAACATAGATACAACATCGTGGAGCTGTGCTGTTTCACAGTCAAAATGCTTTTTCATAAGATCATAGGACTTACTATCCCTGGCAAATAAGACAATGTCTTCACACGAATTTACCGCCTTCTTATCCAGCGAAAGTTCTTTTTGCCCACGCTCATCCTCTGTATAAAACAGTGTTTGAGGCATGATTATTATTTTATTGTTTTTAAAAGCCTTTAATACTTTTCTTCTGAAAACTTCAGCAAAGTCATATAAACTTCCAAAATTGCCACCGCCCTGACAGACGATCACATCATCCCCTGAAATAATCTTTTTTAGCGAGGATATAGCTCTTTCTGTATCCCAGCCATCAACTATATATAGCTGAAACACATTATCTTTTTGAGAAAAATCAGATAACAGCTTCTCTGTAACATATGCGATAGCATGATCTCCAAGGTTATCAAAACATGGCAATTCAAAATAGATAATTCTTCTTGTTTTTCCCTTTGAAAGCTTAAAATCCAAACTGCTTTTTTGTGGAGCAATTCGTTTTTTAATCTTTTTTACCGTCTTATTCACTTTTGAATAGACATCTTTGGCTTTAATATAAACGCTGTAGTAATTTTCGCTTTTCAAATAAATTGAAATTATTTTCTTATCTTTATCAGAAATAAGCTTATTATTGTAAAAAGAATCCAGATTTTCTCTTATGTATCTTTGTGATGCCTTTACATCTTCAAGCTTACCTGCACTGTATCCACTTCTTATATCAGAATACAGATATGGCAAAAGAGCTGCCATCGCAAGTTCATAAAGCCGGGAATATCCTTTTTTCTTAAAATAGTCCGCTCTTTCCTGCTGCCCAAGACAAGTGGCATGACATCCTTTATGCCAACTGCTGGTTGAATTATTAAATGATATTCCGTCTTCTCTTATAAGATAGTAATAAAGATAATCAGGAATTTTAACTATTCTCTCAGCCTTGTCAAAAAGAAGATACGTTGTTGCTATATCCTCATAATTTCTGCCATCCGGATATCTCACTCCATCAAAGAGACTTGATTTGTATATTTTACCCCAGGCATAGTTTTTAACTTCTTCATCATATATGAGTTTTGTAAGTGCACTCTTTTTATCCCATACAATAACTTCATCTTCAATTCTGCTGTTAATGAAAAGCCTCTCACCTCTTTCTTCGTAGTGGGAACAAATGGCAATTTCAGCATTGTTATCACATGCAGCTCTATGTAGTCTCCTTATCATATCCGGATGTACATAATCATCGCTGTCTACACATACCACCCAATTACCTTTTAAATCATCCAGCGCTACATTTCTGGCACTGGAGAGACCTCCGTTCTCTTTATGAATTACTCTGATGCGACTATCTTTATCAGCGTACTCATCACAGATTTTCCCACATAAATCCGGTGACCCGTCATCCACAAGGATAATGTCTAAGTTTTTATATGTCTGATTGGTTATAGAATCTATACATCTGTTTATATATTTTTCAACTTTGTAGATTGGAACTATAACACTAATAATGTCATCCATTGTTTATACCTGTATATTACTTTCTAAAATCAAGATTAAGTCTGTGATATATATCCAGCATTTCCTTTATCTTGGCATCACCAGAGTTTTCAAAGTTCTGTGCGTGATCCCTTGACTGTTTATTTGAAAATCCACTCACTCCCCTTATTACCCACGCTATAGGCAACAAAAAAGGATATCTTTCAAGCCATTTGTACTTTTCCCTCATGAATTTAATTGATGGAAAATAGTAATGAAGCTTAAACGAAGAGTTGTCATTAGTTGTTTCTTTTGCAAGCTGTCCCCATATGCCATTTTCAGTTTTTCCGTATATTCCGCTGTCAAGCATATAGGCGAAGAGCTTTTCATGGAAATCTGAGCAAGGCCTGTTATCAAGCCATACGTATGATAATTCCCGCATGTTTTTTTCAAATTCATCAATTTTACACTTTTTTAGTTCAGATATCAGGTATTCTCTATTCATCTCTTTTTCATACTTATTTAAGTAGATATAAATATCAATAAGATTTCTTATTCCGCAGCCTGTCTCAAAAAAGTGTTTTGCCATATGAGCTATCATGTATACATAGAAATCTTCTTTACTAAATTCATAGGTATACCCTGTTCCTTCTTTAAGCCTGGCTCTGAAATTGTCTTTGAAATACATATGCTGGATCTGACCAACATTCTCATCAAAGAGACACCAATGCACTTCTACAACAAGCTTTTTATCCTTTGAGAAAATCATATGGTGTTTCTTTAGCCCATGGTTTTGAAATCCCATGCTCTCCAAAACTTCAGCAGCTCTATCCAAATTCTCATCATAGACCACAAGATCTATATCGCTCATCTCTCTCATTTCCGGAGAAGGATATATCTTTTTCATTATGGTTCCTTTAAGAATCTGGAAACGTATATTATTTTTTTCAAAAGTCTCTGCAATCTTTGATGCTGCCATAACCTGCACAAAAGTCTTGAATGTACTGTAAGAAAGTCGCTGTTTTATAAGCTCATAAGCTTCATTCTGTTCATCCACCACTTTGATAAGTGAGTTGTATATCAGGTATTGTATTTGGCTTTTTGCTCCTATATCTACCAAGTCCCTTATTGAAATATCTTTCGGAACAGGTTCCGGATCTCTCTTTTCCAACGTTGCGCAAACAAGTTCTCTTAAATATTCTCTTACTGTTAAAAACTCAGCCATTATTACTATCCTCTACTTCTGCACTTTCCTCATTTGCAGAAGCTGCCTCATTTGTATTTTCTTCAAGATCATCCTGGGTAGTATTGCCGTCAATTACTTCATTATCAGCCTCCTGTGCCTGGCTTTCAGTCAACAGAAGCTCCCTGGCTCTTTCAATATTTCCGCCATTTTCGGCAAGTTCGTTAGTATATTTTAAAATATAAGGACCTCTCTCAAGTAAATATGCTTCTATATTGTCAACTTCCTGATCATATAAGTTATTTGAAAGATTGCCATAAAACCTTGAATAAGAGGCAATTGTGGGCTTCTTTAATCTATTTACAAGTTCATCAATTTTGCTATCCCATGAAGCTTTAGCAAAATTCTCACTTATCATCTTCTCCATAGTTGATGCAAGTTTTTCACAGAATTCATCATTCATTAAAAGTGACTGTAATAAAAGATCGCTTTGTATGCCAGGTTGAAGATATGTATTTATTGTAGGTGTCTCTTTTGCAGACATGTATAAAGTACTGGCCATATCTGTACTCATAAATCTCCATCTGCCATCCGCATACCCTGTTCCATCACTTGAAACAGTCCTCCATGCAGTTCCCGAAGATGGCTTAAATGAAGACTTTCCTACAAATATGTTAAGGCACACATATTCCAAAAAATTGTCTATATCAAGCATACTTTCAACTTCTTCATAGTTAGCCTGTACAGAAAGATCCGTCTGTGAAACATAATCAATGAAGCTGTTAAATTCCTGCCCGTACTCCTGACGTTCATGAATAATTACGTCTCTACCTGAAAGGTTATACCTTCTGCTAATATATTTTTCATCATAATATGCTTTTAATGAGTAAAGCCCCCAATACTCTCCATCAATGAATACTATGCAAGGGCAAACGTCCATTGCAGATGTCGTAAGTCCCTGAGCCAAAGCACTTACAACATAGTTTCTGAGTTTAAACTCATTGTCACTAAAGCTCTGTGACAAATTTATTCTCCCATTGTCAGAGATATAATCTGTAAGCGTAGATCCCTCATATTCTGAATAATCAGCATCTTTTATTTTTAGGCTTAAGTTTTTTTGCCTGTCGAAACTTACTGAATCTGCTATGATGCTAAGATTTGCCTCCACTTCCATTGTTTTTCCTTTTGAAGGCTCATAGTACTCAATTATCGCCTCTTTTTCCCAGCCATTGAGAAAGTTAGCAGCATTTGCAGTATCAAATCCCTGAATCAGTGCGTCTTCTCTGGTCTTTCCTGAAACATATATTCCTGTTTCATAGTCAAAGAGATTTTCCGGATCTGTAACAATTGAAATTACCGGAATATTTAAATAATCACTGTTATACCTATGACCTACATAAAACGCCTGTGTTGCTTCACCTGTAACCTCTCCTGAAGCACTTGTTTTAATGGCTCTTACTATCATTCCCCTATCCACAGACCCAGGAACATAATTTGTGCTTAACCTGCTTTGAAGAGCACTCGAGGCATATACGTAACTGCTGGATGACAGGTTTGAAATTTTAATTGAATCTTCATATTGTTTAGACTCAGTAGTTGGAGTTGTTCCATCTGTCGTATAATATATTTTTTCATTTTCTCCGCATGTCAGCTCCAGCTGAAATGCAGAATCATAAAATCCTCCAGGAGCAGAAAAACCAATTTCTCCGTACTTTACATATTCAACATCTTTATTCCTGTTTTCTTTTCCTTTTGTGGGAGTCATATATCCCCAGGTGTTTTTCTCTAAATCAGCTATACCATAGCTATTATTATCGGAAAGCCTTGGTACAATAAGTGAGATAATTTCACTTCCTTTATTGTCCACTAATGAAATCACATTGTTTTCCAGCGTTCCAGGATTTGTGCCGATTTCCACGACATAGTACGATCCACTTCTTATGCTTTGTCCATCAGGAATCGCGCCTGCCTCTTTTCCAGATACAAAAAGCTTTAAATTTGAAATATCAAGCGCGTCAGTGCCTGAATTATATATTTCGACCCACTTGTCAGAACTAACTTCCGTAATTGTGATACTTCTATAATCAGCGCTGGTTTCTGATACGACTGTTTCATCATTTTTAGCTTTACTGTCTTCTTCAAGGAAATCAGATACCATCTTATCTGTCTGTCTTGATGAAACAATGATCAAAATTAAAAGAATAAAAGAAATGGCGCTAAGTACAATTATTACCAGATCTTTCTTTGTGATTTTTTTATTGTTCTTATCGTTTCTCATTATTATAGTTCCTTATTACTCTGAACATGCAGTTTGATAATGCTGCCAAAAATGCCCCTATAACGGTACCTGCCACATTAGTGGCAAGATCTGTAACTTCAAATACGCCGGTTTTGGTAATATGCTGTGTTACTTCAATGCAAAAACTTGAAAGAAACCCAAGTAACATAGTCATGATTATTATTTTCATGAAAGACTCTTTTTTTCTGAACAGTCCCAAAAACAGACCAAAAGGAATAAATAAAACCACATTCATAAGGCAGTAAATAACCTGCCTTCTTGAATAAATGCCACTAAAGGTCATACCAAAGTCAAAATCAGTAACTATCCTTCCCGATCTTGATCCCGCTTTTCTTCTTATTATGGTAAATAGCAGCATTACTCCAATATAAAGAAAAGTTATATAAACATGGATTATTCTGTCAAAAGACGTGCCACGTTTTATATGCATAATATAGCTGGGAATAAATGTCAAAAGTGCTGAAAGTATAATAACAATAAGAAAATCCCCAAGTCGGATTCCGGCTGTCTGTTCAATAAATAGTATTCTGAATTGTGTCCAAAAACCTGGTTTCATTTTATAGCTCCGGCAAAGTGGTTCCATTTCTTTGTGCAACTGAATATGCGTAAAAAGGTATTTCTTTTTTCAAGATGTTATATCTTCTTTTTCTTACAAGTATTTGGATCATATCAAAAAGCTTCTGATTCTTTTTTATTGTTTTCTTTACTGTATTTTTAAGGCTCTTTGAATCATCTTCTTTTATCCTCCACTCTCCTGCGCAAAGATGTACTGCATAATGATTTCCGAGAATTGATCCGATTTCAAAATATTCTTTGGGATAAATTACAAAATCTCCCAAATCCTGATATTTGTTATTGAGTTTAAATTCCGGATAGTGCTTAAGAATGTAGTAGGTGTAATAGTAATTGCTGGTGGCATATCCGTGAACGAAAAGCTTATCGTCTCTGAACTCAAATACCTTGGATGCTTTTTTATTAGAATCCTTAACTATGACCGTCTTATCATACATATCAAGAAGCCCTTTTATTAAAGGGTTGTTCTTTTGTCCACCGATTATGGCAGAACCCACAGAACAGTCAAAGATAAAATTCAAAAACAGGTTATGACCAAGGAGCTTGTCAAAGCTCTTATTGATTTTCACATCAGTGTCCAGATATATTCCGCCGTACTCATAAACAGCTTTTAACCTGTAATAGTCACCTATAAATCCGAGCTGTTTATCCTTATAGGTATTCCTTACAAAATCATTTTCATCAAAACTGCAGTTTGATTCGTCCCAGCGCATTACCGTATAACCTTCAAGCTTTTCCCAGGACTCGATACACTTTTTTAAATCTTCAGGCAGTGGCTTTCCTCCAAACCAGCAGTAATGAATTATCTTCGGAATCTTGTTTCCGCTTTCAGGATGTATGTTCTTTATTACATTTACATCAGTAGTTTCCCTGATTGATAACGACATCGTAAAATGATCCTTTCTTATTTATCTTTTCATCTTCGAATCTTGTACTTAGCTTATGGATTCCTGTGGTTTCTTTTAAAAGTTCGTATTTCTCCTGATTAAACTCATCATAAATGTATGTTGCAAGTACATGTGACTGCGCCTGACTTACTATAGGAATACTTTCGAACTCATCTTTATAGAAATCATTTACTATAGTCCCGAATATATGGTAAATATAGTAATTCGAAGCATAGTTATAATCTTTCCAATATTCAAAAAGCATTTTTTGTAAAAGACATAACATATTATTATTAGTACAGCTGTGTATAAACCAGTTGTTTAGTTCCATAATTTCAGGATTAAATCCAAAATAATAGTAACTTGGCATAAATAGTGGCAGTTCATTTATTTTTTTTATTAAATTCCCATCTGTCATTAAAACAGTTGAATCTATCCAATATCCACCATATTTGATCAGCAGCTCATTTCTGACAAGGTCACTGTAATGAGCATTGCCAATAATACCTTTTTTCCTCTTTTGTTCTATATGATCCGGCAGCTTTACATACTGTGAAATATTGTTTTCATCCAAAAAAATAAACTTTTTCCCGGGCATATATTTTTTTTGACTATCAATACATTTTTTCACTATGTCTGGCGCTTTATCTATTCCCTGAAGCCACATCACCCAGACCGTATCGCAATTATTCTTTTTCTCAAGCATCTCCCACGGTCTTTCAGATGTGCATCTTTCAAGGTATTTTTTCTTAAACCGTCTGTAAAAGATCATTCGGTGCTTTTGTCCAACCATTACACTGTATAAAAAATGAGTTTTCTCATCGGTATACTTGGTCTTGAGAATAATCTGGTCATATATTGTTCCAAGAAACATTCTGTCCTTTATTCTGTTTAGGATCTTATTGTCATTTTTTGACATATCTTGACTTCCTTTTTTCAAAATATCTTCCCTTATGTTCCGGGATATATGGCGTTTTCTCACAACAGACATATAATGCAAAAAGCACATATAAATACTTTAATGTCTGTAAAGAATCCGCAATATATAAATGAATACAATAGCTGACAGAGCCAACGAAAAGCATTCTCACAAGTGCAGATCTGGTTTTCCAGATAGCTATAAGCATTCTGATTCCCATAACTGCCAGGAAGAAAAGATATGCTATCATTCCGGGATAGGCATATCTTACATATTCAGAAATATAAAAACTGTCTATAGACCTGATTACACGCCCGTCTACAACTCCAGAAAAACCTCTTTTTCTTCCTATGCCCAAAACAGGATTAAGCCACTCAACATGAAATATTTCCTTTAAAAGCTCTCTGTATGCAGCGCTTTGATTAAGCTGAGTAAGATTCGCCCCATATTTTACTGAAAACTGGGTATCAAAAAGTGTATCAATAAGGCTTGTAAGCTGTAAAAGTATATACTGTCCAGGTCCCGTTGTCTGAATGCAAAATGTAATTCCCAAAAAAACAATAATTGATGATACTGTCACCAATATATTTTTCTTTAAGTATTTAGCATCTGAAAATATGAACATCAGTGCCAGTTCAGCACCTGCTACACCAAGCGTTGCCCTTGATCCTGTAAGAAAAACATTAACTATGATTCCAATTAAAAGAAGTGGCCTTCTGTATATATTAAATGTCTTGTTTTCAATGTCATATCCTGAAAATGGCAGCACTGTCATCAGCATAAGTCCATATCCAAGTGAATGACCACAATTACTCATTATCCTGTAATTTCCACCTCTTATGTATCTTCCTGTATAAATTCCATTTATTGTAACCAGATAAGAAAAGGGAGAAACCTTCATTATTGCTTCCACTATTCCAAGGATAATGAGCAGATAGATAAAACCAAGAATTATTTTTAATGTCCTATCAACTCCAAAGCTGTCCTTTATTACATAAATCAAAAGATACATCTCAAGCAATTCTATAAGTGGATTTAATAAAGCATTAATATCAACTCTTAATACCATGGTATAGGCAAGGACAATTAAATAAGGTATCAAAGACTTTAACATAAAGTCACCGGCAAGCATATTAACAAAATCCCTGCTTCTGTCATAATCAAGTATGATAAATGTAAGTACAAATATGATACCTATTCTTACCAGAGTCAGATCAAAAACAGGATTTGGAATGCCAAAATACTGAGGCATTACGTAAAGTGCAAAAATATAGAAAACTGCTATTCTGTAAAAAACAGTTCTCTCTCTTGGAGTTTTAAGATATTTACTTGTAGTTTTTTCATAGCTTTTACAAAGTGCAGTCATTAAATATCCTTTATTTCATTGCCATAACAAGTTCTACCGGTATGGATCTTTTTTTATGATAACAATCCATATATCCAAGAAGCAGTAACGAATTCAGTAATTTCCTATTTTTTATAAGATTGATTCTTAAATTTGTCGCTTTAATATGCCGTTTTAAGAGCTTAATTTTCTCTTTATCGCAGTTTTGGGATTTTATAAATTCTAAAGTTTTTTCATGGCTCTTTAGAAGATCTGTAAGATACTTAAGTCTTTTTTCTTTTTCATGTTCCTTATGGAGAGTAACATTACTTGAATGTAAACGTCTTTTTAAAGTTACCTTATGATAAAAATAAAGTCCCTCCATAGATAGTGCTAATTTCCAGACATATTCATCATGAGCCCATCCTGTGTACCAATATTTATCAATCTCATCCAGAAAGCTTCTTTTCATTGCCATGGTGCATCCCTGGCACCCGATAAATATGTTTTCTGAATTAAAATAAAGCTTTTCAAGACTTCCATCATTTTTAAACTTTGAAAGCTCCCACCCGGGTACATCAGGTGCATCATCAGACGATTTAAATGGCTCAAACTCAGAACCAATCATAAGAACATCCGGATTTTCCTTTAAGATTCTGACCATATTCTCTACTCTGTCATCTACCCAAATATCATCCTGATCACAAAAAAAGATATAATCTCCTGTTGTCTGACGCAGAGCTTTAATAAAATTTGAAGCATATCCAAGGTTATGTTCATTTACTTTAAAATCAATTCTATTTTCCAGGGCATTGTCACGAATAAACTTTTTTACTACTTCCTCTGTATTATCTGAAGAAATATCATCGCAAATTATTATTTCATCAACTTTAAGCGTCTGTCTTAAAATTGACTTTAGCTGCTCTTGTATGTATTTCTCACCATTATAAGTGGCTAATGCCACCGATATTTTGTCACTCATCCTATCATTACCTTTGAAAGCACCCTGGCATAGATACCTATATTTAATCTGTTAACAGACTTTATATAGAGTCCGGTCTTCCCTTTAAAATATTTATTCCTTTTGTAATCAGGAAAATTACGATTAACAAACTTGAACGTCCTGTCAAAGAGTTCTTTCCGTAAAGCTACACTTTCAACTCTTCCTATTCTGCTGACATTACTACAGAAAGCTATCTTTACACAAAAATATTCCAATTCATCTTTATAATCATTAAAAAATCTGTTTTTTCGATAAAACTCTACTATATCGTCAAGGACTTTGAAAATATCACCAACCTTACTGTTTAAATTGGATGTCATGGTTGATTTTTGTCTTACACTGTAATAAACAAGTTTTTCATCCAAAAAGGACTGCTTTTTTACAAATGGAAGAGATTTTATATAAAAGGATGTATCTTCATAAATCATCCCCTCTGGGAATCTGACATTTCCGTCTATCAATACTTTTCTCTTATAGAGCTTGTTCCATGGTGAAACCTGTGGGTCCAGAAATAAGTCTCTTACATTATCTCTTTTGGTAATTGTTCCTCTTGTACCTATTTCCTTGTACAAAGGCTCTCCGCGTTCATCAATCCTATTCGTTTCCAACATACTGTGATAATGACATTCCACAATATCTGCATCTTCTTTTTTTGCCAGATTAAGCATTTTTTCAAACATGCTTTTATCTACATAATCATCAGAATCAGCAAAGCCAATATACTCGCCCCTTGCAAGCTCAATTCCCATATTTCTTGCCGTTGCCTGTCCTCCATTTTGCTTATTTACTACCTTTATAAGCTCAGGATACTTTCTTTGATACTCCTCAAGTATTATGGGGGAACCATCAGTAGAGCCATCATTAATAACTACTATCTCAAGTTCTGTTTTTTTCAGCGTCTGATTTACCAGACTTTGAAGACATCTTCTTAAATATTTTTCTGTGTTGTACACCGGTACTATTACGCTTACCATAATCCCCACCATTAGCATATTCTTTGTGATTATAATCTTCAGACTGTACTGAAATGGCATTGTAAATAAAGCCACATATATTGGCATCAACTGCTTCAAGGCGCCTTACAATGAGTTCCTCTCTTTCAAACCTTGTAAGCATTTCCCTTATAACTAAAACATACGCTGTTGAAATATCCGCCATCTCTATTCCGTCTGAAACAACTCCGATTGCAGGAGTGTCAATAATAATGACATCGTATTCTTCTTTTTTCTTCTGTATAAGATTCTTCCAGTTTTCACTAAAAAGTAAATCCATAGGATTTGGAGGATACGTTCCTGTTGTGATTACGTCAAGCTTATTTATTACATTTCTGTTGACAGTAAGTTCGCTAATGCCTGCAAGATAATCGCTAAGCCCATTTTCATTGCTAAGATTAAGATTTCTTCCTATATCTCCATTTCTTAAATCAGCATCGATAAGAAGTGTCTTTTTATCCATACAGGCAAAAGAAGTCGCAACATTTATGCTGCTTGTAGTTTTTCCCTCTTCATAATCAGCACTTGTAATTACAAAAACAGGACATTTTTCTCCTCTTCCGAGATATAAAAGACTCGTACGGATATCGTTATATGCTTCTTTCAAAACAAAGGGACTTTTCTGATTTAACAGAATTTCAACATTTCCGTTTTCATCCATATCACTGACTGACGGAACCATGCCAAGAATAGGAATATTAAACATGTCCACAACTTCATAAACCCTTCTATATCTTGTATCTCTAAGTCCCTTTACCAAAAAGAACAGTGCTGCAAGAAATGCCCCGGCAAATACACCAATTATTGCCATCAAAGAAACACTGGTTGATTCATATGGCATAGTAGGAAGAGTCGCTTCATCAAGAACTTCAATTCCTCCTGATTTAACAATGCTCACTATTTTGTCAGGAGCAAGTTTTCCTATGGTGTTAGCAATGTTCATGGCGTTGTATGGGTTATGGTCATACACCGTAACTTTAAATACAGCTGTTCCTGAAACTGCTGAAGCCTTAATATTTTCAGAAAGACGACTCGGAGTGTAATAAACAGGATCAAGATCTGCTTCCTCTATGACCGAATTTAAAAAGCTTTTGCTTTTCAATATCTGCATATATGAATTAAGAAGGCTGCTTGCCTGCGTCAGATCACTAGATGAAAGGTTTACTCCGCTGTCGTTTATATAATCAGGATTACTATATACATAAAGAGATATCTGTGCTGCATACAGATTGGTTCTGGTTATAAGCGTTATGACACCTGCCAGGACGCCAGTTATAAAACCCACAAGAATCATGTATTTTAAGTTTTTCTTTATGATCCAGAAGATTTTTTCCAAATGGAAATTCTGTAAAATTATTTTGAGCACTCTCTATTCCTCCCAAAAAACATGTCAGATCAAATAAAATCGTTTTCCTTAAGTTTCCCCAGGAAATCCATAACGGACTTTTCACAAACTTCTTCTGAAACATCATATTCAGACAACAGCTTTTTTATAATCTCATCAACTGTTACTTCTTCCTGAATAATATCCCATATATCATTTCCCGTCCCTTTGATCATGAAATATTTTCCAGAATCAAAATCTATCATCACTTTTTCACCAGACAGATCCGTTACATTTAACTTTTTCTTTAATTTAATTGCATCACTTCTATTCATAACTACCCCCTTTTTAATACGCTCCCTTTCTCTTAAACAGAACTCCCACTGTTTTTAATATGATTATCATATCCATCATGATCGTCCAATTATCTATATAGCGAAGATCAAGCTCAACAACTTTATCAAAATCTGTAATATCGTTTCTTCCGCTGATCTGCCACATTCCTGTTATTCCAGGCTTAATGCTGATTCGCCTCCATTGGCTTCGTTTATAATTTGAAACTTCATCGACTGTAGGCGGTCTTGTTCCTACAACACTCATTTCTCCATGTAGTACGTTAAAAAACTGTGGCAATTCATCTATGCTCGTCTTTCTTATAAACTTGCCTACCCTTGTAACTCTTGGATCATCCTTCATTTTGAACATAAATCCATCCATCTCATTCTGAGAGAGAAGATCTTTTTTCTTTTTCTCCGCGTCCTGGCACATACTTCTGAATTTATACATGTAAAAGGTTCTTCCATTTTGCCCAACACGCTGCTGCTTAAAAAGTACCGGCCCTTTTGAATCAAGCTTTATAGCTATTGCTGTTATAAGCATGATAGGAGATGTAATGATAATTCCTATCAGGCTGATGATTATATCCATTACTCTTTTAAGTGCCTGTTCATAAGTATTTAATGTAACAGTGTGATAAGTGATCAAAGGATATGTACCTACAGAACTAACGAAGCTGTTGGGACGTTTCATGTGGTAGCCGCCATCAACATCGAGGATTACTCTCACAGTAACTCCCATTTCAAGGCATATGTCTATATATTCCTGCATTTTAGATAGATTATCATTACTATGGAGCATAAAATAAACTTGATCGAGCTCATATTTTCTAATGATCCCTTCAAGTTCAGAAAGATTTCCAAGTATGTTAAATACCCTGTTTTCAACTTTTCCGGATTTTAATATATAACCCACACTTTCATTTTTTACGCTGGTCTTATTCAGGAAATAATTGAATTTCTCATATTCCTCAAACTCGCCAACATAAGCTGAGCGAGGTGCATATCTGTCAGTAGTTATCATCTGAACAAACCTGCTGATGACCATGTTAATGACTATGGCAATGTAAGAATAAATAAGATAATACAGATGAAACCTTCTAGCGCCTGGTCCCGGATTATACACGTACATAAATACTATCGTAGTGACAGCTGCCATAAGATAGGACTTTGTAAGCAGTTTCCAAAACCTATCCATATAAAAGAACAAAGTCGTATTATAAATCCTTGCCTCTTTATTTGCCAAAATGTAAACTACAGCAAAAACAAGGACCAAAGAAAAGCATCTTAAATAAGTTGCTTCACTTAAAAAATGTCCAAATATCTTTTTTTCAATAAAATAAACCAGTACTAAAACTATAATATCAATACAAATCTGAATTACTTTTGTATTTGCTCCTTTATTGCTACGATTCATACCATGTCCCTGCCGTTTAACTGTTACTCAAACATATTCATAAATTTAAGAATAATGTCTTCTACATTTCCACCTTTAACTTCATAAGGCTTAAAATCAAAAGTTTTTGACTTTTCTATATAATCCGGAAGTTCTTCAACATTTTCGCAACTAAGAACACACTTCTTATTTGAAAAAGCCTGAGCTATCTCTTTTTGATGATCATCCACATGCTCCCCAAATTCAGAGAGTCTTGGCACTACTATAACCGGTTTGTTTGCATTTTTACCGGTTATAATAGTTCCAACTCCTGCATGTGTTATCAAAAGATCACACTCCTGTATTTTTTTCGCATACTCTTTGGAATCCATAAAGTCCACATACTTACAATGTTTGGGCTTATATGTAGAAGCACCTGTCTGTATAAAAAACTCGTCAGGTACAACATTTTTTTCAGAAAGTTCATCAATTGCCTTTACAAGCCTATTCATTTGAAATTTCTGAGTACCAAGTGTAACGAAAATCACTTTGCTTTCCCCCTTATATTCACCTTAGAATATTTCTCCACCAAGCATTGATTTTGGATAATTTGCAAGCATATCTTCCCACTGAACCATGAAAAGATCAGAAAGATTGTATACAAGCTTTCCTGTCATTGACGGATGGTTGACTCTTGCAAAAGACTCAACATAAATAACCTTGATTCCAAGGAGCTTGCCTACAACACAGAACGGATAAGCGATAAGCGCTCCCGTTGTTATGATAAAATCAGGCTTTTCCTTTAATAAAATCTGAAGAGTTCTAAAGAACAGAAACATAAACTTTATTGGAAACTGCAACTGCTTCCTGTTCATTTGAGGTACAAAGTAATGTCTGTTACAAAAATCAATCACCTCAAAATCACTCTTTTCCGTAACAAGAAAACAGTCATATTTTTTTTCAATTTCTTTTAATCTGGAAATTTCCTCCAGGTGACCACCTGAAGACGCAACGAACGCAACTTTAGCCGTACTTTGACTCATACTTAATCCCTCCCATAAAAAAATAAGAAAATAAATAAAACAAATAAAAAATGCCGTTTTTAATGATCGTATTGTATCCACCCAGAAGAAGAATTGACCCGCCCGGAAATGAAAAAATATTCATTTCTATCAATCCTGTAACACTTCTTACAACACTGTTACAAATTATAGCGCTAACAAAATCATAATATCTATCATAATTTGTTTGTTTTTTGTAATTTTATAAATTATTTATAATTAGAAAAACACAAAAAAAGAGGCTGTGAATAGAATTTTCCGTTCACAGCCTTAAAATGTATAATTATGATTTTAATTTGATTTTTCAGTTTCCCTTTTTACCAGTTCAACAGAAATCTCCTGTAATTTCTCGTCTGTCAAAATGTATTTTTTCTTAAACCAGAAAATTGCAAATATAAGTCCTGCAATAGGAATAAGAGTCATGGTCATTCTAAGTCCCATTTTCTGAGAAACCTCTACACCCAATGAATAATCGATTTTTTCAGCAGTTTCCTCAACATCCTGAGAAAGTGCAAGAACCTGCAGCGCCAAAGACGCGATAAGAGCCGAAATACCGGAAGCAAGTTTAACTACAAAGGTCTGCATTGAAAATATTACTGACTCATCTCGTCTTCTGTTCTTAAGATCACCATAGTCTACGGTATTTGCAAGGAAGACTGTTGTAATAACCGCAAGCATTCCATTGGCTGCAAAGATAAAGAATCCCGGAACAAACAGTAAAAATACATTGTTCATTGAAGTTGATGCAAGAACAAGAAGTGAAATATATCCAGCTATAGCCATTCCCAGACTTACATAGTAAATCTGTATTGATGAAAAGAACTTTCTAAGAAATGGATAAAAAAGCATCATAGCCAAAATCTGTATTCCACCGCCAAATGTAGAAAACAGTGTATAATCGCCTCTCCATGCTGTTCCACCAAAATCATATTTAAAGAAATATATTACAAGGTTTGAAGTAATATAAATCGAGCAGTTAACAATTACAATTGCCACAGTAACAGCCATAGCCTGATCATTTTGGATAAGAGCTTTGAACATCTCTCCTATTGAAGCAGACTTCATATCTGTTGTTGCTTTTTCTTTTACATTGATGCAGCAGATAACAGTAAAGAGCACAAACAAAACCGCAATAGCAATGGAGAAGTAAGAAAAACCTATCCGTTCAACTTCTCTGTCTGTAATTCCCGCAGGTCCAAATGCTCTTCCAAGAGCTGATACGGACATTACGGTTATTATAGTTATAATGGCAGAACCAACTCCTGCACAAGAACGGGCAAGGGTTGTAAGTCCCTCTCTTTCTTTTCCGCCCTCTGTAAAAGCAGGTATCATTGACCAGTAAGGAATGTCCATCATAGTATATGTGACGCCCCAAACAATATATGTTACTGCAGCATAAGCAACAAGTCCGCTTCCGCTAAGCGTTGGAGGCGCTGAAAACATAAGATAAAGAACTACGGCATTGGTTATTGTTCCTATAAGGAGCCATGGTCTGAACTTTCCCCATCTTGTTTTTGTTTTGGCAACTATCGCTCCCATAATCGGGTCATTAAAAGCATCGAACACTCTGGCTACCATAAGGATCACACCCATTGCAGCAGCACTTACTCCCAGAATATCCTGAAAGTAGTAAAGTACATAAGACGCAGAAAGCATGTACACCATATCTTTTCCAACTGCACCAAGTCCATAGGAAGCCTTTGCAGCCCCTGACAGCTTTGTCTTTTCCATTAGTTTTTGCCCTCCCTAAGTTTCATTGCAAGCTCTACAACTTTTTTGGCACCGTCATAAATGCCCATACTCTTGTTTATCACTATACTGTCGCACATCTCATTCAAAAGATTGGTTTCAAGGAACTGATCAACCATCTGCAATATATGAGGAATATCTCTGCACTCTAAGGTTCCATCACCTATTTCAGCCGAATGAATAGCTCCCCACATTTCGTGCTTACCTACTCTTTTGATAAAAAGCTTTGGAACAGGGTAAAATGCCAGTTCACTTGGCTTTGTAACAAGTACATCACAGCTCCTCATAAGAAGATTTGTAGCATATACTGCTTCAAATATATTTTTGTGATAGAATCCGTGAATTCCGGTTATTTCTTCTGCCGGATCAAGAGCTTTTTCTGTAAAGTCAAGAGTCTCCTTCCAATTGTTCATGTGCTCTGCAGATAAACTTTTCATCTCAGAAATTTCAGAAACAAGCTCATCCCATACGTTTCTGTAATCACCGACATTTACGTACAGCACAGCTTTTTTCTCTTTAATACTCGGAATCAGATACTTTATGATTTCAGCAAAGATTTCTTTCTGAGCTCCTGCTCCCCCGATAGTCAAAAGAAATCTCATGGGCTTTTTATTTTCTTTTCTGTTTACTCTCGCCTGACAGTCTTTTTCAATGTTTGAAACAAGTTCATAGTCAATGTAGTGGCCTGTGTAGACAAGCGCATCCTGAGGCATTGGCTTTGAAACTTTCTTTTTATTCATGCCATTAAGTACGCGGTAGCCCATATATGCGTTTTTACACTGAATTGTATGAACGGATCCTTCAGACAGATGAAGAGCCATTGGCCAGTTGTCTGGGATTGCATTTACTACATACTTCATGCCGGCATGAACAGCAGCCTGTGCAGGCCATGCATGAGTTGCAATAACAGGAATATCCTTAGGCACATTTTTATATACAGGTGCCATGAGCTCCGCATTTTTCTGATCCTTGGCATTATATGAAAGAGCTCTGAATCCCTCATAGTTCATAGGCTCCCATACAAGCTTATTGAAAATCGGGTTCTTACTGAGTCTTGATCCCAACGAATAGAGGTCATTCTGTGCTCCAATAACCTTTGTACAAGTTGTCTCTTTATAGGAATTAAGATCCATCCAATAAGGAGTAAGTCCAAGGTGATGAGCATATGAAGCCATCGCCATAGAAATACGGTAGTGTCCAAAACCCATTCGTATGTTTCCAACGATGATTCCTTTTTCTCTATCCATCTCCGACACAGGCGCCTTGGATGACACTTCAACGTTTTTTACTCCCAAAAGCGGCCCGATTACTTCATTGTCTACAACATTAAAGCCATAATTTACAGCAGAATCATCACCATATTTTTTTATATAACTTTTTTTGGATTTAACAGATGCTTTGTAATCTTTGTCACTAATAACGTTACCAAAAATAACTTTAGATTTCTCAGTCATAACCTTTCCATTTCTTCCACAATAATGTGGCCCTTCATATACCTTTTTTAATAAATAATTAATTACATTTAGGAAACCATTGATATGTATATTAGTTTCCATGCATTAATAGTATACAAAAGAGCCCATTTATTCAAGAAACGCTTTTTACAATTTTAGTGTCCGTCATTTGTGCAAATTTACTTTGCTTTAGAGAAATCACCTCAGATTATTGCCACAATAGAAAGCTGTTTTTCCACAGCCAGATCTATATACTCCTCCCCGCATTTAACTACAGGTCTGGCAAGATGATTAGGGTTTATAAAGATTATATCGCCGGTTTTACCATTATTAAGCATAACCCTGTTGGCAATAAATGTATTTACTATATTGCTTAAAAAAGTCATGATAGTATTGGGATCATACTTATCCAGTCCTTCATCTTCGAATTTTGCGATTACTTCGAATGGACATATCTGTGATCTGCTTGGTCTCTTTGAAGTCATTTCATCGTAAACATTGGCAACTGTCACAATAGAAGCAATTTCATCGATTTGATCATTTTTCAGATGAAAAGGAAATCCTGAACCATCCCTAAATTCATGATGCATCAAAACACAGTTTTTTATATGAATATCGATATCCTTATCTTTCACAAGATCATAGCCCTTGATAACATGCTCATCCAAAGCTTTCTTCTGATAAGGAGTTAATGGCTTGGTACTTGAAAGTAGTTCCTGTGGAATAAGAACCTTTCCTATATCATGCAAAAGCCCTCCTGCTGTAGCAAGCTGTACCTTTTCACTTGGGAGCCGCATCCAGTTGGCCAAGGTATTACAAATAAGAGAAACATTCAGGCTATGCATATAAACAGCATCTGAATTATCACGAAGATTGTGGAGCATATCAAAAACTCCTGCTGTTCCTCCCGCTTCAACAAACAGATGGTAAACCGGTTCTGTAAGCTTATCAATATCAAGCGGCATAGTATCATTGGCAATCATTCTAAATGACTCTTCAAGCTTTTCCGCATTTTCCTCTATATGCTGTTTAAATCTGATAAAGCCCTCAGAATTTTTTACTTTCTGAGAATAAGAAAAATTTATTTTTGGCTTTTCTACAGTCTCTTTTGGCACAGGTTTAATATCATCTTCAATGAAGATATTATAAAGAGAATGAGACTTGATTCTCTCAATGCCCTTGCTGTCAAGTACAGTATCCTTGGGAAGTACAAGCCTGTCATCTATTGTATAGATATTCTCGGATACGACCATTCCCGGTTCTAGTTTATCAACTGATATTAGCTTCATATTCGCCCCTTATTAACGTAATATCGTTACCTCATAATTATAGCATATCAAAAACCACTTGAATATCCATTGCACCTATGATAAACTAATAAAGCTGTGTCGGATAAGCATGGATGGCACAGATAAAATTCATAATTGCCGGCATGTCGGAATGGCAGACGATGCAGACTCAAAATCTGTTGTGGGCAACCACGTGTGGGTTCAAGTCCCACTGCCGGCACTAAATTTAAAAGCCTGCAATCAAGCAAAAAGTTATAAAAAGTCGCTTGATTGCAGGCTTTTTTGTTTTATCATGATAGTTGCTTACATATTATCTTTAAAAAGGTAATATGCAAGAATATGAAGAGACTGTTTAAAGTCGCCTTCAAATATTCTTTTCTTAAGTGCCTCTTCTGATAAAGTCAGAACATTTAGAAACTCCGTATCATCAAGATGCTGCCCGGTCACTTTCCTGCATCCCATTGCTGCGTAAATATGAACATTGCTGTTAGAAAGAGTCGCATTGGCCGGCATTGTGAGAAGATGTTTCCAATTGTCAGAAACAAAGCCTGTCTCTTCTTTAAGTTCTCTCTTTGCAGCCTCAAATGCCTCATCTTCAGTTGCTATTATATTTTTATCAGTAATATATGGAACATCACTCTTTTCCTTATATTCAATTGCACCGGCCGGGAACTCACTGGTAACTTCATCAATTCCATGCCTGTACTGACGAACGCATATGAAATCTCCATTTTCATCAGTTGCTACTATAAGAGAAAAACTATGTTTGGAATAATTATATACAGGGCCAATCACCTCACCATTGGGAAGCTCATAGTCATTTCTCCTGAAATCAATCCATTCATCCTGAACGACATGCTCTTCCTTCTTTAATTTCCAAACTAAACTACTATTATCTTCCATATCTAAACTAAACCTTCAAGTATTATTCTTAGTAATATCTCAATTAATATATTGATTTGTATTATTGACACTTCATACACAAAAATACATGATGTCTTACTATACTTAATCTTTTTTCTAAAAAATCAATCGCCTAAAATAACCTTGTCATTAAAAACACACCTTGTGATGTCAAATTCATCTCCCTTGCCACCCATACGCTTTCTTCCATACAGGACAAGGTGAATTTTCTTATCCTCGGTCATATACTCCTCGGATACCTCATCAAAAGTCGATTTCTTTTCTATCGTTTTTTCAAAGTCATTCAAAAAAGCCGGTATTATTATGGACGCTATATTCATCCCCTGCCCCGGCCCATAGATACCAATTATTTCATGTAAAAGCTTCGCTCTTAATTCGTCCATATCTAAACCTACATTACCTATCTCAACTTTGGATTGCTTCAACGATATTGGGAAGAAGCTGCTTTTTGCGGGATACTACCCCCGGAAGCTTTGCACTGTCCCCGTCGATATTCACGCCAAAAGCCGCATTTAATGTATGCTGAGCCTTTGCCCCTGCAAAAATAACCTCTGATGACTCACTGATAATATCTGTGAGCATAAAGAACAACATATCAAGCCCATCTTCATCTGCAACCTTATTCAGTTCAGGCTGTATCTTATTTTTTATATCCACAAGTTCATCTGCGCTCATGGAATTTATCTGCCCGATTCCAATTGTAAGATCATCAACAGTAAACTTTTTAAAGTCCTGATGAAGAATCTCTGTAGCACTTTTACCACTTAAGTTTGATCCGGCGTGGAACATCTCTTTTGCAAATTCCTCGTAATCTACACCTGCAATTTCAGATAGCTCCTCTCCTGCCTTTTTGTCGATATTAGTACATGTAGGTGATCTGAACATCAATGTATCTGACAATATAGCAGCCAAAAGAAGTCCTGCTGTAGTCTTATCTATTTCAACGCCATACTCTTTGTACATAAGATAGATAATAGTACATGTTGAGCCAAGGGGCTGGTTTCTGAAAAATACAGGACCTGCAGTCTCAATGGTACGAAGTCTGTGGTGATCGATAATTTCAAGTATCTCTGCAGAATCAGCGCCATTTACAGCCTGATTTTTCTCATTATGGTCAACTAAAATAAGCTGTTTCTTTTTGGCACCAAGAAAATTTCTGCGGCTGATCATTCCAATATAATGATCATCTTTATCAAGAACCGGGAAATATCTGTGTCTTGTTGAAGCCATAACTTCCTGAATATCTTCAATATAATCATCCATATGGAAACAAATCAGATTATCCTTTTTCATTACATAAGAAACAGGCATGCTCTGATTGATAAGTCTTGCCACAACAAATGTATCATGCGGAGTGCAGATTATCTTGGTTCCATGGTCTCTGGCCTGCGTCTGAATAGTTTTGGCCACACTTGCGCCCTCACAGACAATTATACAGCCTGCATTCATCTCTATTGCGCAAAGCTGCATATCGTACCTGTTACCGAGAATAACTACATCTCCCTCCTCAATGACGTTTTCCATCATATCGGGATTTGCTGCAGCTATAACTACTTTTCCTCTGGTCAGAGTATCATCTATCTCACCTACTATAAGCTCGCCATCCAGAGTCTCAACAATATTTTTATAAGATGTCTGAGCCTTGGAAAGAATCTTTGGATCAATAACATCCATGTATGTTTCAACAATATCATTGGTAGTTACGATTCCGGCAAGCTGATCTCCTTCTGTAACACATAGAGTAACAACGCTTGCATCTCTCATTTTTGACCATGCGTTTTTAAGAGATAAGTTATCGCTGATACCGTCAAGCATACGGATCTCCATATCTCTTACCTGAGTTCTCACATCTTTTACGTAAGCAGGAATTTCAACAGTAAAATGAGAAAGAACAAACTGAGTTTCCTCATTGAGATGGCCTGCCCTGCATGCAATATAGTCATCTCCTGTTATTTGTCTTTTTAAATTTGCATATGTGATTGCTGCACAAATTGAATCTGTATCCGGATTCTTGTGGCCTGTTACAAAAACAGGTCTCTTTTGATTTGTCATATATTATTTTCTCCTGTATAAAAAGCCTCTCTAAACATAATACCCCATAATTTATGTGCTATGCAAATTGTATCACCTTCTCATGCAGTACCGGCTGCTGACTGAGTATCAGCTCCAAACTGACTATTATAAAGCTTGTGATAAAAGCCCTTCTTCTCCAAAAGCTCGTTGTGACTTCCTTTCTCGATAATATGACCATCCTTCATGACAAGTATCAGATCCGCCTCTCTGATAGTAGAAAGCCTGTGAGCTACAATAAAACTGGTACGCCCCATCATCATCTTATTAAACGCCTTCTGAATACGTATCTCTGTACTGGTATCAATAGATGATGTAGCCTCATCCAAAATAAGCATAGGTGGAATGCTTAGCATTACCCTTGTTATACAAAGAAGCTGCTTCTGCCCCTGAGAAAGATTCCCTCCATTTTCTGAAATAACTGTATCATAGCCCTGCGGCAATCTTTTGATGAAGCTATGGGCATGAGAAGCCTTTGCAGCTTCTATTATCTCTTCATCTGTAAATCCTTCTCTTCCAAGAGTTATATTTTCTTTTATGGTTCCACCCCGAAGCCAAGTCTCCTGAAGAACCATTCCAAAGTTGTCTCTTATCTGTCTTCTCTTTAAGCTTCTAAGGTCCTTATCATCTATTGAAATGCTGCCGTTATCTACATCATAAAATCTCATAAGAAGATTTATCATGGTACTCTTTCCTGCACCGGTCGGCCCAACAATGGCAACTTTCTGACCTTTTTTGATATCAAGGTTTAAGTCTTCTATAAGTTTTTTATTTTTGTCATATGAAAAGAAAACATCCTTAAATGTCACATTTCCTTCCGGTTCAAAGCTTTCAGGTGCAAAAGGAATATCAGGTTCTTCTGTCTTTTCTTCTATCAGCGCAAATACTCGCTCTGCACAGGCAAGGGCATTTTGAAGTTCGGTAACAACGCCGGAAATTTCGTTAAAAGGTTTTGTGTACTGATTGGCATAGCTTAGGAAAATTGTAAGTCCGCCAACAGTCATTCCTCCTGCAATGCAGGTAAAAGCTCCAAACAGTGCAACAGCAGCATAAACAAGGTTATTAATGAACCTTGTTCCCGGATTAGTAAGTGATGAAATAAATGTAGCTTTTACAGATGCATTTTCAAGTCTTTCATTAACCTTGTCAAAATACTCCATGTTTTCATCTTCATGAGCAAAAGCCTTGACTACAGATAAATTACCTACCATTTCATCAACAAAAGATGTCTGATCAGATCTGGCTTCAGACTGAAGTTTAAACAGGCTAAAGCTCTTTGTGGCAATAAATCTGGCTACAAACAAAGAAAGAGGCGTCAAAATCACTACAACAAGAGCGATCCTGAAGTTTAAATAGAACATAAATAAAAGTGTTCCGATTATAGTGACAATTCCTGTGAAAAGCTGGGTAAATCCCATTAAAAGACCATCTGAAAACAAGTCCACATCCGAAATGATTCTGCTTACAATATCTCCTGTCTGCTTGGAATCCATATATTCAAACGGTAAAACATGTAATTTAGCAAATGCCTCTTTTCTCACATCTCTTACGACCTGAAATGTGATCTTATTATTGGCCTTGTTCATAACCCACTGGCTTATGGCAATTATAGCTATGGTTACAATCATTTTTATAAGAATGCCGGTAACTGCACCAAAATCCACATTTTCTTTTCCTATAATATGGTCAATAGCTCTTCCTGCCAATATTGGCACGTACAGAGACAAAAGAGCTGTCACTACGGCAAGAATCATTGATAAATATATCAGCAGCCTATATCTTACTGCATAGCCAAGTACCTTTTTTAGTGTTCCCTTTTTCATGCTTCTCCCTCCTTTTTGTATTGTGAATCGTAGATTTCTTTATAGAGCTCACATCCATCAAGAAGTTCTTCATGCTTTCCCATGCCTGCAACCTGTCCATTATCAAGGACAATGATCTTGTCACAATCGCTGACAGCAGCAGTTCTCTGGGAAACTATAAAGGTCGTAGGTGCATTTTTCATGCCTGATATAGCAGCTCGTAAATTTCTGTCAGTCAGATAATCAAGGGCGGATGCACTATCATCAAGTATCAGTATCTCCGGCTTTCTGACAAGCGCTCTTGCTATGGTAAGGCGCTGCTTTTGACCGCCGGAAAAGTTCTTTCCCCCCTGGGCAACCATAAAGTCAAGCGCTCCGTTTTTTCCCTTTACAATTTCTTCTGCCTGAGCAATTTTCAATGCTTCATATATTTCCTCATCCGTCGCATCCTTTTTTCCCCACTTCATGTTATCTCTGATAGTCCCATGGAAAAGAACTGCCTTCTGCGGAACAATGCCGATTCTCTCTCTTAAGGCTTCAAGCTTGTATTCTTTTACATCCAATCCATCGATTAGAACTCTGCCTTTACTTACATCATAAAATCTCGGAATAAGATTTATGAGTGTTGACTTACCGCTTCCTGTCCCTCCAATTATTCCTATGCGCTCTCCTCTGTTTGCAACAAAGCTTATATTCTCGATACTGTCCTCTGCATTTGAAACATACCTCATAGATACATTTTCAAAAACAACATGTTCTTTTGAGTTTGCAAATTCTGTAATCTTACCATCTTCCATGGAAGACGTATATTCCATAAGCTCCTGAACTCTGTTGCCTGATGCTATTGCCTTAGTCATGGTAAGGATAAGATTCGCAAGCTTAATAAGCTCAACAAGTATCTGGAACATGTAATTATAGAGCGCTACAAGCTGCCCCTGTGTAAGCTCTCCATTATTGACAAAGATTGCTCCTTTATAGATAAGAACAACCACCGAGAGATTTAAAATTGCATAAGTTACCGGATTCATTAGGGCTGTCACTGATCCCACGAATTTCTGAAGCCCCATGAGACGATCATTATTTTCATTGAATCTGTCTTTTTCACTTGTCTCAAGTCCAAATGCCCTGATTACCCTGACTCCGGTGTGATTTTCTCTGGTAAGCCTAAGAAGAGTATCCAGCCCCTTTTGAATCTTTTCATATCTGGGAATACTCCAAGCTGTAATAAAGACAACCACAAATGACAAAAGAGCGATTGTGACAACAAAAATAAGCGCCTGTCTTATATCGATTGTAAAAGCCATGGCCATAGCGCCAAACACAACAAACGGCGATCTAAGAAGCAACCTTATAGTCATGTTGACCCCCTGCTGAACCTGATTCATATCACTGGTCATTCGTGTGATCATTGCTGAGGTTCCAAGCTTATCCATATCGGAATATGATAGTTTTTGAATATTATCAAAAAGAGCTCTCTTGGCTTTTTTGGCAAATCCAGCGGCGGCCTTAGCTGCAAAAAACTGCGCAGTTACCGCACTAATGCAGCCGATAAAACAAAGAAGAACAAGCAAAAGGCACATTTTAAGAACATAGCCCCTGTCTCCACTTGCAATTCCTTTATCAATCATAGCCGCAATAACAAGCGGCACCAAAAGTTCAAAGGAAGCTTCAAGAAGCTTAAATAAAGGTCCAAGTATGGTTTCTTTTTTATAGTCTTTTAAATATACAAGTAATTTTCTCATCAAATTCTCCGTTCAATTCATGGAATAAATCTCAGTAATTAATCCTTAATCCCTTTGGGTAATGATTCTTAAGCATGCCACCGGCAGCCTTAGCCCAACCGATACTGTATCCATCAGTTGTTATAAGTGTCCAACCCTTGCTGTTTTTATTAACACTACCCCCACGCATTTCTTCCTCATCATTTCCAATATTTATGGTCTGACCATTTAAGTAACTTCTAATTTCGTCACTATCAGATGGATAGTCCTTATTTAGAAATACATCTTCAGACTTTAGAAATAAAGCCAGCGCGTGAGAAGGTTCAAATCTGTCTTTTTTAATAGTTCCAAGGTGAAAACCACCTCTCATGACCTTAAGGCCATTTACAGAAGGCATATCCTCCGGACAAAGATAGAGCTGTTCCCCGAACATAAAGATAAGTCCTTTTAAATTCCTTCCACTTCCAAGTCTACACTCGATCCTGCCTCTTTTCAGCTCAAAAGCATCTTTGGCAAAGGAGATTGTTTCTTTTAGAAAGCTCCCAAATATTCCGGCAATTTCAGGTTTTACAGGAATGTTTCTGCCACCGGGAACATAGGTGCTTTTTACTTCCTTGGCAAAACTGCCATCTCTTTCAAAAACGCACAGAAAATGTCCCTCTCCCTTAAGCTTATGGGGCCATAATCTTAGAGAATTCGACACTTCTTCCCTGCATATTTCAGTTCTTTTTGCATCAATGGCTGCATATTTGTTATAAAGCTCAGCTGAAATAAATTCTTTTCTTCCGTTTTCAATTCCGCCTTTCTTTACTGCTTTTACCGTATGGAAATCCGGATTATCAAAAAGAAATTCAAAAACTGTTTCTTCATTTTCATCGGCAGAAAAAGTGCATGTCGAGTATACAAGTCGCCCTCCCGGAAGGAGCATTTTTGCCGCGTTTGCCAGAATTTCTTTTTGCCTTGAAGCACACACACGGACATTTTCCGGATTCCATTCATCACCGGCGTTATCATTTTTTCTGAACATTCCTTCACCGGAGCATGGCGCATCCACAAGTATTTTTTCAAAATATCCTTCAAAACATTCAGAAAGATGCGCTGAATCCTCGTTAAGAACAAGGGCATTAGTTATTCCCATTCTTTCAACATTAAGCGATAGAATCTTTGCACGGTCTCTGTTTATTTCGTTGGTGACCAAAATTCCTTCGCCGCCTATGGCAGCTGCAATCTGTGTAGTTTTGCCTCCAGGTGCAGCGCATAAATCAAGTATCTTTTCACCGGGCTTTGGATCAAGAAAATGCACCGGTGCCATGGCACTCGGCTCCTGAATATAATAAAGTCCTGCCTCGTGATAGGGGTGTTTACCGGGCTGAGCATCATCTTCATAATAAAACCCATTCTCCTCCCAGGTCACCTGCTCTTTTAGAAATCCAAGCCTTTTCTTTATGTCTTCAATAGTGCATTTTAATGGATTTATTCTAAGGGCATGATATCTTTTGTCGTTATCAAAAGAGCATAGGAAATCCTCATACTCGTTTTCTCCAAGATATTTTTTCATGCGTTCTTTAAACTTTTCAGGTATCAAAATCAAAACCTCCATAAAAACTCTATGGCTATACTAACAGTTTTTTTTAATAATAACAAATCCATATCAAAAGAAGCTGATGCAAAATGCACCAGCTCCTCTTGGATTTTTATGAGATCTTATATTGGATTACAATTTATCCTTCTCTTTCTTTTTTCCAAAGAAAAGAAGTGAAATTGCAGCTCCCGCAGCTATAACCACCACAAATATTCTCAGGTTGTCATTGGTTGTATCCTCCGTTCCTGCCCTTCTTGCACCAAGTACTGCTGCGCCGTCAGAAACAGTTTCTCTTCTGGCACCAAGTACTGCTGCAACAGGACTTGGAGGAACGACTGTTGTGGTTGTTGGTGGATCCGGATCAGGATCAGGATCAGGACTAGGATCCGGGTCAGGATCGGGTCCGGGATTTGGTCCAGGTGGTGGTGGATTGTCTCCTCCGCCAAGTGGTGTAACTGTAAGTGTACCGTATTCCTGAGTAATAATATAATTTGATGCCTTAGTATTACTCTTTAATGTGTATGTGTAATCATTTCTTACTGACTGTGTCTCTGTTGCTGAACCGACAAGTGATCCAGTTATATCATAGTCAGCTCCTTCTCCGGGAACAAATCCTTTGTTGGAAGTTTTATCTTCAACATATTCTGTCTCCGTTACATGTTTGGCTGTAAGCGGTGTCCCGTCATACTGCTTGCTTGCTGTATCTGAAAGCATTGTAACTTCTCTCTCACTTACATGGAGCCAGCCAATGATATCTTCATCAGTCTTGATTTCAGGGTTAACATTATACTTTTCTGTTTCGCCCTTTATGCTGTCAATTTCAAGCTCTACTACCTTGCTTAGATCAATCTCTTCTCCATTTATGGTAGTTACTATTGTCATACCTGAATAATCAAGAATGATTGGGTAATGGCCTACATCAGTTCCTGCTCCGCCATGAACATAGAGATTATCAACCGTAATCTCAAGTCCTGCTATATTGATGGTCTGCGCATCAACCTTAATCGGATCACCCGGCTTGTCTGCAGCATAAGCCACAAGTGTTCCAGCATTTAAAAGACTAGATGCTCCATTTTTTAGAGCTTCAATAATTCTTTTAAGAAGTGATTCTGTATCAACCTCACCTTCAACAGTCACATGAACTTCCATGATAGCCTGCTGTGTAGTGCCATCATATATTACGTAAGTGTCACGGCCTGTACCATCAGCATTTGCCTTTAATTTGATCTTTAATTTAATCTTCTCATCAGGAGGAGTTATTTCAAGATTTCCATATTCTCGCTCAATTTTATAGTTTTCTGCAAGTGTTTTTTCTTGTAGTGTGTAGTTAAAAGTATTAGCTTTTTCGACTTTCTTTATAGCAAGTAGCTTGCCTGTAAACTCAGTAGCTGATTCTACTATACCTTCATTTGCCACAAAGCCTTCACCTTTTTCTTTATTGAAGGCAGTTGGAGTAATATCTCTTGCATACTTCTCACCTGCTGCATAGCGCTCATCGGCAGTAAGGTAAGTTCCATCAAATTTCTTTGAAAGACTCTTTGAAGTAAGTGTAACAGTTCTTGGCTTAATCGTAAGTGTACTGTTATGAACAGTTACCTTTGTCTTTTCGCCATTGATAGTTACTACTTCACTATTACCATTAACAGTAAATGTATATTCCTTGTTACTAGTCTTATCCTTAATTGTTACCTTAGTGATCTTATTGTTAAGAGCACTTGTATCACTAACATTCTTTACTTTTCCATTTGTTACAATAGCAGTTACTTCGTAATTAGGATCATCGCTTGTCTGCTTAAGGATTTCGTTATTTGTATGTTCTGTTCCATCATAGAACCACTCATCATCCTTGGCCCATACTTCGATGTTTGTATCCAGAACGCCATCCTTCTTCCACTGAGCATAAAGAGTTACCTTTTTACCAACTGTAATTACTTCATTTACCGCAACAGCATGACTGTAATTTCCGTAATAATATGTATTGTTATCTATTATGCCATCTGACTCATAATCATAAGGATCAGTACTCCATCCAACAAAAGTATATCCATCTCTTGATGTGCTGAATACATCACCATAATCTTTGATATTATAGTTAGTCAAAAATCTCACTGTATCTGTTGACGTATCAGGTGTAGCACCAAAGTTTGTGTTATATCTAACAGCAGAATTGATATATCCATCGATATGGAATGCATCAATCTGATTCTTATATACATACCATACTATATCTTCTTCTGTTAAGTTATAATCATTATCATTGTCACCAAAGCCATACCCCGGATACTCAGATGCAAAATAATCATTGATCTTGTCTGTTGGTTTCTCAATGATATACTTCTCTACCTTTGCGCCTGTCAGATCATAAATATTTTCAGTATTCATTTTATGATATGAGGCTTTAACACCATCTTTGTCTTCATCATCTACAAGCAGTAAAGACTTAGCTCTTCCAACCCACTTATTGTTAATATCACTCTCTCCATAATAACGTTTTCCATCTTTATATCCGTTACTTCCATATGAAGGGTAATATTTCCCCTGACTATCACCATCTGATGTTAACGGAGGTTCATTGCCATCTATCAATACAAAGAAATATATAAGTTCAGAATCTGCAGATATGTCATCAGAATTCTTATATATATATTTGATTTTTGGTATGTTACTACCTTCATTTTTTTTCTTTTTAACCCAATCAAACTGATCCGTATAACTAGTGCCAGAATATTCATAGCTAATAAACAATTTCTGATCAGTAGTATCAACTTCTATACCAGTTACATCCGCTTTTCGTTTTGCTCCGTCAATATCCTTTTCATAATAAGCACTGATATATTCATACCCAGGAAGATTTAAAGCCAAATCCTCAGCAGAAGAAACAACATCCGAGTCAATAGTTACTATAGTTTCACCATAATTAGAGATATTGATTTCCTTTCCGTTTTCATCTATAGGGACAATTTGAAATTTGGCTGCTTTTCCTTCGATTTCTTCTTTTAGAAAAGCAATTGTATAAATTGAGAAATGCTTTGCATCAAAGCCTATTTCTGTCTCAGTTGAATTTTCCTCTCCCTTTTTTACCTCATCAACGTTTTCAACTTCATCACCTGACTCTTCAACATGGTAAACAGCAAGTGCTATTTCCTCGTCGGAAGCCTCGTCAATTTCTTCAAAAGTAACTCTTACAGTTCCATCTTCAGGCTGAACGAAATCCCCCTCGCTCTCTGAATAAATCTTGATATCGTAAGAGATTGTCTTTACTACCTCAACGTCTGCACCTGTATCTTCATCAATAGCTTCCGTGATCTTATCTTCAAGATTACTTTCAATTTCTGAAACCTGAAGCTCTGCGTCATTAGGAAGAACTCCTGGCATAGCGTAAAGAGTAATCTTTACCCCATTTAAAACTACAGGATCCGGACTAAACTCTATTGGTTCTTCTTCCTCAGAACTTGCAAGCGCTGCCGCATCTGATGATGCCAAAGCTGCCGCGTCCGAACTTGCAAGTGCTGCTGCATCTGATGACGCAAGTGTAGCTGCATCCTCGGAGCTTGAAAGCGCTGCTGCATCTGATGACGCAAGTGTAGCTGCATCCTCAGAACTTGCAAGTGCAGCCGCATCTGATGATGCAAGAGAAGCTGCATTGCCTTCCTCTGTGCTGCCAGAAATCGCTGCAACTGCTTCTCCCTCAGCTGAGCTTTCCTTAACAGACTCTTCTATATTATTCTCTAAACCCTCACTTTTTTCCTCAACAAGAGTAGCATCTACTACAGCCGCTTCTGCTGAAGAATAGTCAACTTCTCCCTCACTGCTGACTACTATCTCCTCCTCGTTTTCTTCAGACTCCTCTGACGTTTCAACATCAGGAATATCCTCGAAAATGTCACTGATTTCAGATGAGTCAACCGTAACTTCAAGTTCATCCTCGTCAGTAACTGCATATGCTCTGGCACTTGCAAAATCACTGCCAAAATTTGTACAGATCAGCGTAAGCGCCAGCATAAATGTAATAAATCTCTTTAGCCGCTTGTGCATATTACTGCCTCCCTCTCATAAAATCTCATAAAAAAATCCTTTTTTATAATAAAAAAATATCAATCATAAAAATCATCATAATCAGTCATGATTTTGTAGAAAAATATTAAATTTTCATAAAAAGGACACATTTTAAACTCAAAACGTTCACACAAAAAGACAGCACAAATGCAATAACATTGCACTCGTGCTGTCTTCTACATATCATTATTAAATTTTATTATAATCACAAGTTACACCAAAAATGTACAATGTGATTTCCCCGGTGTTCTGACTTACACCGCTTAACTACAAACAAGACAATACATCGGTGTTTATAATTATTTAGCATTTTCTTTCAAGAACCTTTTTATTCCTTTAAAAGTCTCCGGACTAATGATGTGCTCGATTCTGCAAGCATCAGTCTCTGCAATTTCTTCATTGACTCCCGCTGTGACCATAAGAAATTTTGTAAGATTGGTATGCTTTTCATATACTTTTTTTGCAGTTTTTAGGCCTTCATCCGTAAGAACAATTTCTCCGTCACTCTCAACAACAATCAGTCCATTGTCTTTTAGAATTCCTACAGCTCTTGATACGCTTGGTCTTGAAAAGCCAAGTTCATTAGCAACATCGATAGAACGTACCATGCCCTTTTTCTTTTTTAATAGGTAAATTGTCTCGATATAGTCTTCGCCTGATTCGTGCATTTTAAAACCCCTCTCCACATTCTCTTAACATATAATGTACAGATTTTTCTTTTAATTAGCAATCTCAATGATATTATATTGCACACAATCAATTTAATCAAGTACTATATCCTCTTATTCCACCAATTCTTTAATCATACGCTCAGTCGCTTCATCGTACTCTTTAAATATCCTCTTTGCAATGGCAGGTCTGTTATATACTTTCCAATATCCGCTAATTAAATAGTTTTTTCCCTGATTACACATAAACCCGTTAACATCTTCAAGTGGGTACCCAAGTATAATACCCATCTCATGAGGAAAATCCATGCGATCTTTTAAATACAAACTATATCTATAAGCAAATTCATTAAGCACAACATCCACATCGCAGCTTTTATATTCAAGTTTTCGTAAAAAAGATGCATTCATATTCCTGCTAAGGTACTTGGATAATTCTTCACGGTTATAGAGCAAAAGAGTAAGCATCCCATTATTACTTGATAGAGTTAATATTTCAACTTCTGTACCCTTAAGCACGCTTAAAACTTCCTCATAATTAATCGCTCTCGTAACAAATAAAGATGCTATCTTAAGCCCTGCCAAAAGAGGTGCACAACTTAGCACCATCATATGTCTGACATTGTTTCTATCGATTTTATTTGCTAATTCTGTACTCATCCCCGTTTATACTCTTTTACTCTTCTCCTCTAAAATTGTTGTTTTTCTAAAGCAGTTCTACCTCAGAACTCATTTATCAGGCAAGAGCCAATCCCAGATTTCTGCATGCTTCAACTGCCGCATCATCAGGAGCATTGTTTGCAATTACACCTTCATTTCCAACTACTGTTGCACCTGCAGCTGTCATTCTGTCAACCCAGTCACGCATCCACTGTCCATCTCCCCATCCGTAAGAGCCGAAAAGACCAAGTTTTTTGCCTGCACACTGATTTTCGAAAGTTGAAATGAAAGGTTCAACAACAGACTCCTCCAAAACTTCAGCTCCCATTGCAGGGCATCCAAGTGCGATTGAAGTATCTGAAGACAGATCTGATGGGTTGATAGAATCAAATGTAACCACTTCAGCTTCTGAACCTGCCTGTCTGATTCCGTCAGCAACAGCATTTGCCATAGCCTCTGTATTACCACTTCCTGACCAGTAAACAACTTTAACTTTGCTCATATTAATTCCTCCGATTATTTATATTATATTAGGAAACGTTTTAGATGTGTTAGACATCGCTAACATCATTATGTTAGCATAGGCTTACAGCTCATTCAAGATAAATTGCATTGTTCTATTGAGAAAAAATGTCGCTAATGCCACATGGCTCTGCTTTACACGCAAAAAGAAGCTGTCCTCATCGGACAGCTTCTTAAAATTATTTTGCGTATTCAGTTGCTCTACTCTCTCTTATGATATTGACCTTAATCTGACCCGGATATTCCATTTCATCCTCAATCTTCTTTGCAATATCACGAGCCATAAGTACCATATCGGCATCTGAAACCTGCTCAGGAACTACCATTACTCTGACTTCTCTACCAGCCTGAATAGCAAATGAGTGATCAACACCCTTAAAGCTATTGGTAATGTCCTCGAGTTCTTTTAATCTGGATGTGTAAGTTTCAAGAGTCTCTCTTCTAGCGCCGGGCCTTGCTGATGAAATCGTATCAGCTGCCTGAACAAGGACTGCTATGAGTGACTGTGGTTCTACATCACCATGATGAGCCTCAACCGCATTAATAACGATTTGAGATTCCTTATACTTTTTACAGATATCTACACCAAGCTGAATGTGTGAGCCTTCAAGCTCATGATCTACAGCCTTACCAATATCATGTAAAAGACCTGCTCTCTTAGCAACACGAACATCAAGTCCAAGTTCTGATGCTAAAAGTCCGCAGAGCTGTGCCACTTCGACAGAGTGCTTAAGGCAATTCTGTCCGTAGCTTGTTCTGAATTTCATTCGTCCAAGAATCTTTATAACTTCCGGATGAAGTCCATGAACGCCCGCTTCAATTGCAGCATTTTCACCTTCTTCTTTGATCTTGGCAGCAACTTCCTTCTGTGCCTTTTCGACCATTTCCTCGATTCTAGCCGGGTGAATTCTTCCATCAACGATAAGTTTCTCAAGTGCTATACGAGCGACTTCTCTACGTATAGGATCAAATCCGGAAATAACTACAGCTTCCGGTGTATCATCAATAATAAGATCTACACCGGTCATTGTTTCAAGAGTTCTAATGTTTCTTCCTTCTCTACCGATGATTCTACCTTTCATCTCATCGTTAGGAAGCTGTACTACAGAAATTGTAGTTTCAGAAACATGGTCAGCTGAACAACGCTGAATTGCGTTAACAACTATCTCCTTCGCCCTCTTATCCGCTTCTTCCTTAGCCTCAGCTTCCATGTTTTTAATCATGACAGCTGATTCATGTTTTACATCATCTTCAACAATCTTTAAAAGATACTCTTTTGCTTGCTCGGAGGTTAAGCCAGAGATTTTTTCAAGTTCCTGTATCCTCTGTTCATTTAGCTTTGCAACCTCTTCACTCTTCTTGCTAAGTGCCTCTTCACGGGCATTTAAGCTCTGCTCTTTTCTTTCAATCGCTTCAGATCTTTTTTCGACGTTTTCCTCTTTCTGCTGAATTCTTCTTTCAGTACGCTGAACCTCATTGCGACGATCCTTAACTTCCTTTTCGAGATCATTACGTGTTTTCAGTGCCTCTTCCTTTACTTCAAGAAGTTTCTCACGCTTCGTTTCTTCGGCAGTTTTGAGTGCTTCGTCAATAATCTTTCTTGCCCTTTCCTCTGCACTTCCGATTTTACCCTCAGTTACTTTTTTCTGATAACCGGTGGATATGAACCATGCTGCAACAAAAGCGACAAGAGCTGCTACTACTGCAATAATAACAGTGGTCATTACAGGAGCACCTCCTTATTCAATTTTCATTGTACAATATTTTGTATAGTGAACCCCAAAAAAGCCCACTCAGATACAATTTTACAACACTTAAATTTTACCTTTTATAAATGACAGTGTCAAGAAGCGTAGGCCTCTTCAAAAAAGAAAATTAAAAATCAAAAGTGAAAGTATGTCAAGCCAAAGTATGAATTATATCTTAAAGTAAAAGTAAAATAATAAAGTAATAAAAGAAATTTGTTTAAGTATTTTCCATGGCTTTTTTTATCAAATCCATATCGTAACCTTTGCGCAACAAAAAAGCCATAATTTTCTGCTTATCTTTGTATTCCATATCAGAGCGGTAATGTTTTTTATTCAGTAAATCAGTGATCTGATTTAGTTGATTTTCAGAAATATCTCCAAATAGCCCCTCATTTTCCAACTCTTCAAATGTATCAATAATGGTCTGTTTAGAAATTCCTTTAGAGACCAGATCATTGACTACTCTGTTTTTACTTCTGGCTTCAATATGATATACGACATAATCCCTTGCAAACCTGCGATCATCCAAATATCTGTAGGATTTAACATAATCTATTGCCGCATCCATGGCTTCATCAGAATAAAGTCCTTCCGACAGCTTATCACGCAGCTGCTTTTCAGTGTAGTCTTTCTTTTGAAGAAGATTCATTGCTCTTTTGGTAGCTCTTTTTGGAAGAAGCTCTTTTGTTATTGTTTCGTATGAGTTTTCTGATAATTCATTGTTAATCTTGATACTGTAATCTCTTAGCTCGCCCTTATAGAGAAGGAAAGCAAACTCACCATCGATGTAAACTTTACTTCTTTTTTTATCAAATTCAATTATGTCTGAAATTATCACTTATTTATCCTCATTAAATCAGTTAATGCAATTTAAATTGATAATTGATGTTTAGCTTTTTGCCCAACTATTTCCGGTACTGACGCCATCCTTAAGGCCTAAAAAACAAGAATGCACATTAGTTTATCGATATCAATAAAGTACGTTGAATTTACGTAGAAATCGGTGGCCGTCCGGCCACCGATAAATGAGTTTAACATAAAGAATCTAAAGAATGATGCCAAATAAACGAACATAAGTAATATTAAAGCATCAGCTTTCAAATATTTGATAAAGTAACCTCTAATTACTTAGACGCTTTGCTTTTCTTGGCAGAAGTCTTAACTCCATCATCATCAGATGAAGCAGAATCAGCACTACTTGAAGCTTTATCAGCCGTTGTAGCAGCTACAGCTACTGAAGAGCCATCTACAGGAAGACCATAATGAGCTCTTACCTTTGCTTCAATCTCATCTCTGATAAGTTGATTATTCTCAAGATAAAGCTTTGCATTCTCACGTCCCTGTCCAATCTTCTCACCCTCGTACTGATACCATGCGCCACTCTTATTGACAATATCAACTCCCGCAGCAAGGTCAAGGATATCACCTGTTATAGATATTCCCTTACCAAACATAATATCAAATTCAGCCTCCTTGAATGGAGGTGCGATTTTATTCTTTACAACCTTTACTCTTGTTCTGTTACCAATATTCTCACCATTCTGCTTAATAGCTTCAATACGGCGAACATCCATACGAACCGATGAATAGAACTTAAGTGCACGTCCACCTGTTGTAGTCTCAGGATTGCCAAACATAACTCCAACCTTCTCTCTGAGCTGGTTAATAAATACAACTGTGCAATTAGATTTACTGATAACAGCTGTAAGCTTACGAAGAGCCTGTGACATAAGCCTTGCCTGAAGACCTACATGTGAATCGCCCATATCTCCATCAATTTCAGCCTTTGGAACAAGCGCTGCAACAGAGTCAACAACTACTATATCAATAGCTCCGGAGCGAACCATAGTCTCTGTAATCTCAAGAGCCTGCTCACCACTATCCGGCTGTGAAATATACAAATTGTCAACATCAACTCCGATGTTTTTGGCATAAACAGGGTCAAGCGCATGCTCGGCGTCAATAAATCCTGCAATACCACCACGTTTTTGAACTTCAGCTATCATATGAAGAGTAACAGTTGTCTTACCACTGGATTCAGGTCCATATATCTCAATAATTCTCCCCTTGGGAATACCACCAAGACCAAGTGCTATATCAAGGCTGAGTGAGCCTGTAGGAATAGTTTCTATATTCATAGTATCTGATGAGTCGCCAAGCTTCATAACAGCGCCTTTACCGAACTGTTTTTCAATCTGTCCAAGAGCTGCCTCTAATGCTTTTTGTTTATCTTCTCTTTCCATACCAATCTCCTTCTTTTAGAACATCCGTTCTGCATATTTTCATACTAAAACAAATGTTCGATTGTGTCAATAATTTTTCTATAAAATGTTTTAATTAATAAATCTATGAAATCCCCGGCAGAAACGCCAAACGATCTATTTGCATCCGGAATCTGATACACTCCGAAACACATCATCCCCTTAGAACATACACAAGCCATTGCCCATAAAAAAGAACAATGACTTGATTATGCTATCATATTATTAATTTCTTGTCAAAAAATACCTAACTAAAAGGTAAATATTCTAATACATTCATACTAAAGAATAACTACACTACTTGAATGCTTCAAAAAAAATATCAGTTAAACGCACTCATATCGTACTGTCTGCAAAGTGCGGCATACTCTTGATTTATGAGCTGCACCATCTCAGCATCACCACTGATATTATCGGGATGGAACATTTTCATGAGATCCTTGTATCTCTTTTTCAATGTAAGCGGAGTGTTTGCTCCTCTAAAAAGAAGATCAAGAGCATCATATTCGTTCTCTCTCTGATACATTTTTTCTCTTTCAAGTCTGATGAAATCAGCCTCAAGCTTCTTTTTATCATTGTTGAGCTGTTCAAATCCGCTGTTAAGGATTTTTAGCCTCTGTTCAAATAAAGCCTTATCATTATTTAATTTTTTGGATGCATTCTCAAGCTTTCTTTCAGCCTTATCCATTTTTTCTCTAAAAGCCTGCTCGTCTGCTTCAAGCCTCTCATACCGCTCGGATAAAGCGCTCTCATGATTCTCCAGTCGTACACTCTCTTTAAAAAGCCATACGCGAAGCTGCGCAAGATCATCTTCTGTGCCGTTTAATATGATCTCTTCCAAATTTCTCTTTTCTTCCATAGCAATTGCCCCCGTTACTACGAATTACCTATACACCAAATAATTAATACCTGATACAAATCCTAAAATAATTTTCAGATACAAAGCGGAAGATGATGTCAATATAAGCATCAATGACTGACGACAACGCAGTATCTTGAAGTAATTATCAGGATTTTGTACTATTTATTTATTCTTCGATGTGCCTAAATATTACTCTTCCTTACCCTCCTGCGGAAAAGCAATATCTACTGCTTTTTCATCATCCATGATATTTTCTTTTTTACTTGAAAAACGATCCACGATATCAGGTACAAGATCCAGAACTTTAGTAACCGCATCCTGATTCTTAATGTTAACAAGCTTTGTGGAACCATTCTTTATAACAAGTACTGCGCTTGGAGACATTTTTGCTCCAAATCCGCCTGTACCGCCATTCTTTTTATCAGCTGATGTTGCACCGGCACCAACACCAAAAGAAACATCTACCAAAGGAAGTACTATTGTATCTCCTACCTGTGTAGGCTGACCAACTACTGTCTTAGCTTCCATAACGGAATGCATTCCGTTTAACAATGACTCAACTACACCGTTAAAATTGTTCTCTCCCATCATACCCTCCGGATAATCAGTCTTATTATGATTTTAATATTTTTTTGAAGCGTCTGATTACCTTTTTCACATCTTTGTTAAAAAAGCAAACCGCCGCGCTGTAAACTATTGTAAAAGCTGTGATATGTCCTTTTAAATGTGCATCAAGCTCTATTACCTTTTCATCAAAATCAGGCTCGAAGCAGACTTTGTTATAAAAGAAAGGATATAAAGCACCAAAAATGCCTATCATCTCAGCCGTCTGAGCCGGATCTCCGGTTCCAAGGTTCAATCGCACATCACATTTATCGGGAAGAATCATCCTGATTATTTTTATAAGTTTACTTTTAACAAGGTCAAATGCCCTTTTAAAGATGTCATTCTCAATTGTGGTTTTAATCATACTAATCTTACCACAAACTCTAGATGTTGTATATTGTATTTTTTCAAACACATTTTGTGGCGTTTTCAGAATATTTGACACATTGTCTATTATATTCCAAAGCACATCCAAAAATGACTTATCATCTGACTTTTCACCATCCGTTTTTTTCTCAGCGCCTAATCCTTTGTCAGTTGGATTCTCATCATCAGATTTTTTCTCAGTTGTCTCTTCAACTCCAGAGTTATCAGAAACAGCTTCTTGTTTCTCAAAATTTTCTTCACCCAAGTTTTCTATATTTAAGTCAATCTCCGTATTTACTGTAACAGTACTCTCAACATTGCTTGACTCATCAGTCTCTTTTGAAGCATTATCTGCATCTTTACCTGTTTCCGGCTTTTCTGTCTGCTCACCCATGTTGCTCATTTCAATGACACCGGATGATGTTTTTTTATCATCACTTTTTTTATCGGATTTATTTTTCTTTTCCTTAAAAGGGTAAACTTTTATTCCAAATACCCTTATTTGAAACTCTTTGTTCTCCGGATAGCTTATACCACCGCTTATTATATGAAGTAGCCATGAAAACGACGCGTTTACATTTATTTTTTCAACGTCAAAGCCCTCATCCGGATTCATCCTTGGTATATTCCCATCAAGTCTGTATCTGACAGGGACAAAAAGAACCAGTAAAAGCAAAAATATCAATAGCCCCAAAATACAAAGAAGCGCTATCCCAAATATTTTTAAAACAGTTAAAACTCCCGCCAACATAAAATCCCCGCTAATTAACTTATTCCCTGCTATCAAGATAATCAAGCAGTCTTCCGTCAAGCCCTGCCATCGACGCTTCCTGCGAAATTCTAAGAACAATATCCACAGCCTCATCACGGCTTGTTGCTATACCATAAACAAACGATGGATGTTCCTTAAAAAAAGGCTGTTTCAAAAAAGCACAATGGATTATATCAAGCTGATCCTTGGAGTTTAGTGCTCTTGTCACGCAGAAAACAGAAATCTGTCCGGCGCCATGAGAAAGCTTCCACTTAACTAAGGCCTTGTTATTTACCGAACTTCCCCAATACAGATTCTTATAAAACTCACAGAATCTTTTTTTTACCATATCTACTCCCAAAGTACCAAAAAATCGAATTGTCACTTTAATTTCATTAAATATGTCACTAAATATTCTAACATATATAGCTATAATTAAAACTTAAATTATCTTATCAAAAAATCACAAGCAAAATATATCTTCCGAACAAGTAAGTCATAATCACTATTCTACACCGAAATAAGCGTCAAATATGCGCTTTGCAATAGGCACAGCATAACTTCCGCCACTACCTGCATTTTCGACAATTATCGTCACGCAAATTTCCGGATCATCAGCCGGTGCATAGCCCGTAAACCACGCATGAGAATCTGATTGTGAGTTAAACTCTGCAGATCCCGTTTTACCTGCGGCACTGTATGAAAGTCCCTTTAACTTGCTGGCTGTTCCCGTTAATACCACCTGTTCCATCATCTGACGCAGAACCGCAGCTTCATCGGCAGACATCAACCTTTTGTATTTTTCGAAAGAAGTACTCTCCACTACCTTTCCTTCCTCAGTTTTTACCTGGGTAAAAAAACAAGGCTTCATGAGATTTCCTTCATTGGCAATTGCACACGTGATCATGTTCATATGTATCGGAGTAACCGAAGTTGTCCCCTGTCCTATGGCAAGCTGCATTATATCTGCGGTTGACATTCCTTCAGTATATGTTGCACTGCTTTTTGAATAAAGCACATCAAGAGGCAGTTCCTTACCAAACATAAGATCATCAAGGGCACTGTTAAAAGAACTTTCTGATACTCCCACACCTATATTTGCAAAAGATGAATTGCAGGACTCAGCAAAAGAAGTAAACAGATCAAGGCTGCCATGAACCTGACCGTGGTAACATGAAATGCTGTCTTCACCTACCTTAAAGCTTCCGGAACAAGTATATTTATAATTGCTATAGTCGCTCGGATGATCTTTTAAATAGGCAAGTGAAGTGACTATCTTAAATGTAGAGCCCGGAGGATATAGTCCCTGAGTTGCTCTGTTTAACAGCTTGGCATCAGTGGATGTATCTGCCAAAAGGCTATCCCACTCCTCCGCAATGGTATTGGGATCAAAATCAGGCTTTGAAACAAGTGCAAGAACTTCGCCTGTTTTTGGATTGGTTACTATTATTGCGCCTTTTCTGGCTGAAAGTGCATTATATGCCACTTCCTGCAGATTCACATCCAAAGTACTTATTACACTATCGCCCGGATATTTGGTTCCTGAAGCATCAAGCTTTACTTTCTGAGTCAGATCAATTCCTGAATTTATCAGATAATAATTGGTAAGTGCTTCTATCCCTGCCTTACCGTTAGTTGAATATCCCACAACATGAGCAAATTCTTTGCCATAAGGGTATACTCTTTTCTCCGTTCCATCCTCTGAAACTTCCGTATAAGCCAGCGTTTCTCCATCTCTTGAAAGTATCTTGCCTCTAATGTTCTGAGACAAAAGAATCTGTTGCCTTGTGTTAAAACTATTATTCATAAGTGTCTGTCTGTTGTTATACGAATAAAAACAAATGTAAGATAGCATAGCTACAAACAAAGCTCCGTAGAAAACAGAAAGAACAATTATTGGGTATGATCTGATTTTCTTTTTCCTAGTATTCTTTTTGTCTCTCATTTTCTCTGCGCCTCTTCATCCTCTCAATAGCTTCATATCTCTCATCAGTCCTTATCATAAAAATTCCCTGCGCAATCATTATCATCATGATTGTCACAAGTACCGATGAGCCGCCATAGCTTACAAACGGAAGTGTGACTCCTGTAAGCGGTATAAACTTAGCTCCGCCTCCGATTGTAAGGAAAGTCTGGAAAATATAGGCCACTCCAATTCCGCAGACCACAAGTCTGTAATATGTATCCCTGAGAAAATATCCCAGTCTCATTATCTCAATAAAAGTACTGACACAGACAAGTGCCATCAGTACCGCAAAAATAACGCCCATCTCTTCAGCAATAGCAGAAAAGATAAAGTCCTGCTCTACAAACGGGATTGATTTTGGTGAACCGCCGTAAAGTCCAAGTCCAAACCAGCCACCGGAGCTGATTCCGAACAAAGACTGTGAAAGCTGATATCCCGTAGATTCAATATCTGTAAACGGATCCAGCCACGCCTGAACACGAACCTGAATATGTGAAAAGAGCTTGTAAGCTATCACACTGGCCAAGGCACCAAAAGAAAGTCCTATGGCCAGATATCCTATATTTTCTGTTGATATATAGATAAGTGCAAGATAAATGACAAAAAAAATAAGCGCACTTCCCAGATCTTTTGACAAAACAAGAATGATCACATGAAGAGCTGCAACAACCGAAGCAATAAACAGCTGCCAAATATTTTCGGCATTATCCAATGCTCCTGCCATAAAGAAAAGAAAAAGGATTTTTACAAATTCCGAAGGCTGAAGCGTTATACCTGCAACGGTATATGAAATCTTGGAACCGTTAGTAACAGCTCCCATAAGAAGAACCACCCCGATGGCTACTACGCCAAGAGCAGCATATATCCAGGTAAAGCGCTTTAAAAACTCAAACCTGAATATTATTTCAGGCACAATAAAACCTACAATAAATGAAGCTACTATGATAAAAAACTGCTTTACCGCCCTGTCATAGGAAAGTCTTGTAAGCATAATAAGCCCAATCATCATGAGCATACAGCTGTTATTTATTATCAGTCTGTTTCCATCAGGATAAATAACATAAAACAAAAGAATCACCGATGAAAAAGCAATTATCTGAAAAGCAAAGAAAAACAAATAAACAGGTTTGCCGGTTCTCGCCATTATCTGAACAAAACACGCAATCTGAATAGCAAACATCAAAATCACCTGTCTTATATACAAACCTTTTCTTTTATTTTCTGTCTTCCATCTAAATGCCACAAAGGATTCCAATGTATATAAGAACATCAGAAAAGCTATGACATATTTTGATATTTCAGTTACGTATAATTCCATTGGATTACTCTACTCCGCGTTTAAAATGTCCAGTTGTATATTCAAGACCATCAAATCCTGTATCCGCAATTTCTTTTTTCATAAGGGCAGCAAAAGAAGTCACGATTTTTTCAGCCTCTTTTCCATCTTCAATAGTCAGATCAACTCTGAAATTGTCAAAAGAGAACTTATCCATAATCCCCGGAAGTTTCTTATGAAGTGAAGTTGGAAGTGCATTCCAAATGACATTGTAGCAATTTCGGCAGTTGGTCGTAACCTTAAGTTCATTGCCCATTCTGTCAATAATAGCTGTTTTGGATGCAAACACTTTTCCCTGATTACCGGTGCATTTTTCCAATGTCTTTTTTACACATCCTGCACTTATCATCATAGGCGCATAGCCGTAAACATTAAGCGACACAGGAATACCGGATTTCTTTCTGACTTTTTCAGCCACTTCACGTGCCTCATGAATAGTAAGTTCAAGTGGTGCAGATACTTCAGATGCAAGATTTTTTACCATATCCGCAGCCTGCTCATTCCATATATAAAGCCCATAATCAAGGATAATCCTCCCTGTATAGCCTTTCTCTTTAAGAATCCCCAACTGCTCAAGATTACGCACAAGAAGTCCCGAAATTCCCTTGTCCATAGCCGAATCAGCTATTTTCATAATATCAAGAGTTCCATCAAAGTTTTCGTGTCTTGTCATATAAGGAAGTGCCACGAACACCTCAATTCCTTCACTATCAAAAGATCTGTCATTTTCCAGAAAGATATTGCTGTCTATATAAACCCTTGAAATACTGCAGGTTTTTTTCTGAACTCTAAGTACACCATCAAGCTGCTCTTTTGTATTAACAAGAACATGTAAAGAGGGCTCGTGATCAGAAAGTTTCAAACTCTCTTTTTCAGGCTTAGCGGCAGTTTTATCATTTATCTTATTAATCCTGTCAGCGTCTTTTCCGGACTTTAAATCAACATCATCATTTTCCAGAATGCACGAAAGCATCTGTTCGCAGAGATTCCTTCTAAGCTCATTAAGCTCACTAACGGGAATAAATATCCCCCTTCCGCTTCCTTTATCATCTATCAGGATATGGATATTATCAAGCTCAAAAGAAGTTCCCCCAAACCTGGAGAGCTGTTTTAACACACTTTCCTCATCCATAGGTTTTTTTAGAGCTCCCTGAACCTTGCCTCCATGAACTGTAAGAGAATATTCCTGTCCATCATGAATGTGCGTCATGGTAAGTGCAGCCTCTTCCCCAACTACAAGTCTGCAGTTTAAGCTGACCTTCAGTTTTAACTCTCCACTTAGATACTTCTCTCTTACATTAGAAAGAACCTTATCAGAAGTTCCGTTATAAGATGGCGATTCCAACGTGATCATATCCTTGCCATTATGCTTGTGATAATATCCCTGACTGATCTGTGTTCGCAGATACAGAGAGTTTAAAACCTCCATATCTTCTTTTGAAATCTCATGAAGAACTTTCGGCTCCTGATAATAAAGGTCTATGTATTTACGGTAAATTGATGTTACTCCTGCAGCATATTCAGGTCGCTTCATCCTTCCTTCTATCTTGAAAGAATCTATTCCCGCCTCGATCAGCTCCGGAATCATAGAAACAGTACACATATCCTTAAGACTAAGTGGATACTGCTCTTTCGCAGATGAACCAGCCAGTGCATATGGCAATCTGCAAGGCTGCGCACACCTTCCTCTGTTACCGCTTCTGGTGCCGACCATACTGCTAAAAAGACACATTCCCGAGTAGCAATAACACATAGCACCGTGAATAAAGGCTTCGACTTCAACATCAGCCTTTTCTCTTATCTCTTTCATTTCCAAAAGACTAAGCTCTCTGGCAGGGACAACTCTCACACATCCAAGCTCTTTTAAGAGTCTGGCACCATATACTCCTGTAACGGTTGCCTGCGTGCTGGCATGAAGTTCGATTTCAGGAAACTCATCCCTGATAAGCTTCATAACTCCCAGATCCTGAACAATCACTCCATCAAGCTTCTTTTCTGCAAAAGGAAGCATAAAATCATAGAGTTCGCCATATTCTCTCTCTTTCACAAGAGTGTTTACTGTCATGTAAATTTTTTTACCAAATAAGTGGGCATAAGAAATAGCGTCCAAAACCTCCTGCGTATCAAAATTATCCGCATAGGCTCTGGCGCCAAATTTAGAACCGCCAAGATATACAGCGTCCGCACCCGCATTGAATGCGCCCACCATTGTTTCATAGCCCCCTGCAGGGGCAAGTAATTCAACTTTCTTCATATCACTTAAAAATAGGCTGTCCTTCCGACAGCCTAAAAATTACTTTTTACTTCCTGTTCCTTTTACCTGTGTCTCAAGCTGAATGATTTTCTTGGATGAATCATCAAGTTTGTTCTGCAGGCTTTTTGAGTTTTTTTCAGTATTCTCAAGCTTTATCTGAGTAGCGATAAGCTCATGTTTGAGGTCATACAGCTCTTTTTCTTTTTCAGAAAGCTGCTCTTCCATAAGCTCTATCTGCTTTTTGGATTTAAAATAATCATCAGCAATGTTGAGCTGCAGCAATACATTCTGAGTATCTATCGGCTGTCTCTTAAAGCCATCAATCTTGTTGTATTCAGCAATTTTATTATTAATATATGAAGCAACCTTCTGAAGGTACTCTTCACTTTCATAGCCGCTTAATGTAAAAACTTTTCCACCAATTATAACTTCGGTATCTGTTTTGGATGCCATGTAACACTCCCCCTGAAAAACTCAAATGTGAAATTGCTAAATCCAAGCAATCTTTTATTTCAAAATTATATATCGCCCACGCTACTGTTTTCAAGTCCTAAATGATGATATGCAGTATCTGTAACAACGCGTCCTCTTGGCGTTCTGTTTATGAGTCCGTTCTTTATTAAATATGGTTCGTATACGTCCTCAATAGTTCCTGCATCTTCACCGATAGCGGCAGCCAAAGTATCAAGTCCAACAGGGCCGCCTCCAAACTTATTTATCATTGTCAGAAGGATATTCCTGTCAGTGTGATCAAGGCCAAGCTTATCAACATCCATAAGATCAAGAGCAATATTTGCAATTTCTTCTGTTATGACTCCGTCATATTTTACCTGAGCAAAATCACGTACTCTTTTTAAGATTCTGTTAGCAAGACGAGGTGTTCCTCTGCTCCTTTTTGCCATTTCTACAGCACCCTTTGTATCAACCTCCACATCAAGCACCTTGGCAGACTGACAGATAATCCGGCAAAGCTCATCAATATCATAGAACTCCATCCTATGTATCATTCCGAATCTGTCGCGCAGTGGAGCTGAAAGCATTCCCGCCCTTGTGGTTGCACCTATGAGCGTGAAATGCGGAAGGTCAAGCCTTATGGATCTGGCTGTAGGTCCCTTACCGATCATGATATCTATAGCATAGTCTTCCATAGCAGGATAAAGAACTTCTTCAACCTGTCTGTTTAGTCTGTGAATCTCATCAACAAAAAGGACATCCCCTTCCTGAAGATTATTAAGGATTGCCGCCATGTCACCCGGCTTTTCAATGGCAGGTCCCGATGTTATCTTAATATTAACTCCCATCTCATTGGCTATAATGCTCGCAAGTGTGGTTTTGCCAAGTCCGGGAGGTCCGTAAAAGAGAAGATGATCAAGGCTTTCGCCTCTCCCCTTAGCAGCTTCAATATATATCTTCAGGCTCTCTTTTATTTTCTTTTGTCCTATATATGAATCAAGACTTCTGGGGCGAAGAGATCCTTCTATTCTGGCATCCTCTACATTTGCCTGTGTATCAACTCCCCTTGCCGAAGTTACAATCTTACGTTTTTCCATACTATTCTTCCCAAGTTCAAAATAAATTTATTTTTTAACTCTATTGCAGTTGTTTCTTATTATGTGATAAAAGATACCCCATTATCAAAACATCTCTTTTAATGCCTGTTTCAAAAGCAGTTCAGTATCATTAGACATATCCGGATTAATAGAAAGAACCTTTCTCACTGCTTTTGTCGCATCTGCCGCATTATAACCAAGAGCTACAAGCGCTGCGACAGCCTCATCTCTTGCAGGATTCTCTGTTTCTTTTATTTCTGATGAAGAAAGGCCAGCCGCAGATGCAAGCATACTGTCTTCTGTAGCCTTAATCTTATCCCTGAGTTCAAGAGTAATCCTCTCCGCAGTCTTTTTTCCAACTCCGGGAGCCTTGGAAATTGCTCCGCTGTCTCCTGCTATAATCGCAAATCTTAAGTCATCCGGCGTCATAACAGATAATATAGCCAGTCCCCCCTTGGGACCTATACCGTTTACTGTTATGAGCATCTTAAAAAGATTAAGCTCATCCCTTGAAAGAAAGCCAAAAAGCGTAAAGGCATCCTCTTTTACGTTTGTATATGTATAGAGTTTGACCGCTTCTCCTATTCCCGGCATCCTGTCCATGGTAGATCCGGATATATTCACATTGTAGCCAACGCCATTTACATCAACTACAGCCAGTCCTTCTTCTATATTTTCTAAAATTCCATTTACATATGCTATCAATATCTTATCCCGCCAATTCTTTTAATTCATAATTTGTATTGTAACATTAATCTATAAAAATATTTATACTATTGTAATTGAACGTTTTTTCGATGGCTTCTTAAGATTTCCTTGACTTGCCTTGCAAAACAACCTACAATACAAATAACTCAACTATATAAGAGGTTGTTTATGAGTGAATTGAAAGAATTTCTAACCAAAACTAAATCTTCTCTTTTATCAGAAAAGACATTTCTTCAATGTCTCTCTAAAAAGTACGCCATCCCAGGCTATATTTCTGTTAAAAATATCCGTGGTAATAAAAGCGAGTATCTTCAATTTAAAGACACGCATTACCGCCTTGTCTCTGTTTATCTATCAAAAGACAAGAAAAAACTATGCAAACAGTGTTTTGATTCACGGCAGGATCTTGAAAAACGGCTTCATGAAATTGAGGAAGACCTGACACTTCTTGATAACATTCAATGCTCGAACTCTATGATTGTTTCATATGAGCACAACGAAAAAATACTTGAAAATGCTATGGGAATCAGCCCGGGACATAATCTTCTTTTTTATTTGCAGTATTCGGAAGAAAATAACTGCTATGTGATTCATTACTACGGCAAGAAGCAGATTCATACAGTAAACATGATATATGTCAATGAATCGTCTATCGATAAAATAGCTGATTACATGACCACTGCCGGTCTTATTGTTGACAATGACTGCAACAAGCAGCTTATATCATCACATGATCTCTATCCTGCAAAAAGTAAAAAACAACCTACTGTATCACGGACAAACTCCGGAATAAAATACAGCTTTAAAAAGAATTCCACCGATTACACCATTACTTTTTATCACCAAAAGGAAAAATATGAATTGCAATATGAACCATATTTTAGCGACAGTTCCTCCAAATTTGATGCAGAATGCGCTCGAATGGGCTTTTTTGTAGAAAAATACATAAATCAGATCAATTTCGAAAAAGAGGTATCAAAATATTATGAACGAAGACAGAATGTTCATACTGAAACATAAAGATATAGATGTTGCAATTTTGCAATTAAACAATGATGGTGAAATCATGAATCACCACATTATCAATCCTATGCATATGCCTTACCTTGGTTCAACCAAAAGCAAGCATTTATATGACTGGTGGAAACAGCGCTCAATTCCTGAAGGGAGAGAGCATCTTCTTTCCCTTCTAAAGGCATATGACTGCTCTTCTCCTTCAGAACTTCTAATGAAAAACCTGGGGTTAAGCCTTACCGATACATATTGGATATGCCCTGCAGAACTTACTTTATTATGGAAAGAAGTTAATCTATTTAAAAACGGGAATAAGACAATACATTTTCACAGCGGTGAGGGAAGAGCACATTATTCAAACTCGCCTGATGCAGCATTAAACGGATCCTTGGACAAAAAAGCCATAAACATAAAAGGGAAATGGTTTTTGGATAAGTTGAGCAATCCAAAATATGCCAATGGCATCCAAAATGTTAATGAATCATTTGTATCCTTGGTTCATAGGCAACAGGGATTTAGTGAATATACACCTTATGAAATCCTTGGCGAGGACTCTGAGAACAATAAATACAGCAGATGTCACTTTTTCACCGATGAACACTTGGAACTAATCACAGCATTTCAAGTTACCGGAGGATATAAAAATGAGGAATCATATGATTCCTCAACAGAGTTAAATAAATTCATTGATATCTGCATAAACAATGGTTTAGACTGCGGCTATGTTCAAAACTTTCTCGATTATATGATCATGATAGATTTCATCACTACAAACGCAGACAGACACTGGGATAATTTTGGAATATTACGAAATCCGGATACTCTCAAGTTCGTCTCAATGGCTCCAATATACGATAACGGAAATTCCATGTTTTTTGACATTCCACAGTACATGAACAGAGCATCACTACTGCGTTTAGAAGATAATGGAATCGATAAGCTTGAGGTAAACAGACTTCAGTTAGTACATAACAAAACTTTGGTCAATACTTCGCTTCTGCCAACACCGTTAAAAGTAAAAAAATACTATATTGAGCACGGCATTGATAGCCAAAAAGCAAAAATGATAGCAGACTCCTACAGTAATAAGCTGGATCTTTTCCTGGAGTTCCAGCACAATATTCCAATAAGTTACGACAGAGAAATGTACTACTATTTGGATGAAGTGCCATATGTTAACCAAAGACCAAATCCAAATTATAAAGATTTTTGACAATCAAAGTTGCAAGGCTCTTTGATACAAGATCAATGAGGAAAAAATTTTTCAGAAAAGCCTTTATCAACATTAATTAGTGCATTCTCAACCGACGCTTTCGCATAAAATATGGTAAAATACTTAAAGATGTCGGAATCAGTCATAAGAAATTCCATGTTTTGAGGCATACCTTTGCCACAAACTGCGTATATAACGGGATGGATGCCAAGGCACTAAGCGAAATCTTAGGGCATTCAAGTGTTCAGATCACGCTTAACCGCTATGTTCATCCGTCCATGGAGCAAAAGAGAAATCAGTTAAATGCGCTTTCATCTGTATATGCAGGGTATTGTGCGTGACTGCATGACGGTTTTAAATGTGGAATGGGCATTTGACAAAAGGGCTGTCATCAACTATTATAATTAGGTTGCTATCTTATAAAAGAAAGAGTTTGATAGTGACATTTTCGCCGAATATCTTAATCTGCGAAGCCAGTTTAGAACTATCATATCCAGTTCTTTCTAATCTCTTTGCCATTACCTATCTCCCATTGAATTATAATTAAGTGTTTTAATTACTATACTATATCCTTTTTTAGGAAATAATGAAAGTCTCTTGTCTATTTTGTGAGAGGCTGTATTTGTGGTGTACTTATTCTTGCCGGTGATATGTACTATGAAGCAAGTACCACTCTTATAACTCATCCGGGCATTGATTATGATGATGGAATACGTCACATCTATCTCTATTGCAACGGAAAGCCTAACTTTTAAGTTGCTGGCAGTGATTCGAATTCAAACTTATGTAAGAACAGCGCATCAGGCAAAATCACTATCTCTTCTGAACATAGTCAAAAGCTTCAGGAAATGCGCCAGGATTAAAAATCGCAAGGAGGTCATCGACGAATATATGAGACAATGGGACCGTGAGTTATCTATAAAACGCGAAGTCAGGGAAGAAACAAGAAAAGAGACAATGGAAGAAGCTGCATTGGAAATGATAAAGTTCTGTAAAGAAGAAGGCATTTCTGATGATAAGATTCGTCATCGTATTTTTGACAGATTCAAACTCTCTGAATCTAAGATCAGCGACCTCTTCGCCAAAGTTGACGCCGAGCAGGCTATTACAACAAAATAAATTTTTAAAAAGGAGCTTTGCATCACCGCGGTGCAAAGCTCTTTTACTCTCTATATAAATATCTGCCAAAATTTATTCAATTACGTGAATCCAACCTTCAGGAGCTTCAACAGTTCCCATTTGAATACCTGTCAAAGTATCATAAAGTTTCTTGATAACAGGTCCCATCTCGTCCATGCCACTTGGGAAACAGATTTCTCTGCCATGATCATTAATCTTGCCAACAGGGCTGATAACTGCTGCTGTTCCGCAAAGTCCCATTTCTGTAAAACCGTCAACTTCTGAAAGTTTAACAGGTCTCTCCTCGACATTAAGACCAAGAATTTCCCTTGCTACATATACAATGGATCTTCTTGTGATTGAAGGAAGAATTGAATCTGTATGTGACTTAGGAACAACAAGTCCTCCATCCTTAGTAACAAATATAATATTTGCTCCACCTGTCTCCTCAATATATGTTCTTGACTCAGCATCAAGATATACGTTCTCGGCAAATCCCTCTTCGTGTGCTGTAACGATAGCATGTAAACTCATTGCATAGTTAAGACCGGCTTTGATATTACCTGTTCCGTGTGGTGCTGCTCTGTCAAAATCACTTATCTTAACAACGATTGGTTTAGCACCGCCTTTGAAATACGGACCAACAGGAGTAACGAAAATTCTGAACTGATACTCATCAGCAGGCTTAACACCAATTACATTTCCTGTTGCAAACATAACAGGTCTTATATAAAGTGTAGCACCGCTACCATATGGAGGAACCCAGTCTCTATTAGCTGCAACAACTTCCTCTACAGCTTTTATGAATCTGTCTTCAGGGAAAGGAGGCATTTCAAGTCTCTTGGCTGAATCAACCATTCTTTTAGCATTGAGATCCGGTCTGAATGTAACAATCTTTCCATCCTCTGTTTCATAAGCCTTAAGGCCTTCAAAGCATTCCTGTGCATAGTGGAGAACACCTGAATCCTCACTTAAAACAACTTTCGAATCCTCTGTAAGGCATCCATCATCCCACTTGCCGTCTTTGAAGTTGGATACATATCTCTTATCTGCTACCATGTAGCTAAATCCAATGTTTGCCCAATCTAAATTCTTTTTACTCATAATTTTCATCCCCTTTTAGACTTTAATACGTCAAAGCGCTAATAAATATCATTATAATCCTTTAAAAGCATTCGTCAAGACTTATCTTCCTGATCAGAAGTTTTCCCCTTCTTTGCAACTTTTTTCTGCCTTGCAGCTTTCTTTATTCCCTCAACATTAAATATCTTTTTAAATGTATCAGCTTCCTTACTGGCATTGAACTTAACGTTCTCTTTATTGCTCAAAGGTTTATACTCTTTGTTTTCTATATAGGCAAGATCATAGTAGTCCTCAGTATTTGTGCTTAACTTTCTCTTTTCCAAAAGAATATTTGTGATCCACCCCACAAAAGCGTAGAACACGGCAAAAATAGGAACACCTATAAGCCATCCGATAATTCCCCATAATCCGCCAAAAAGTGTAATGGAAAAAATAACCCAGAAGCTCGAAAGACCTGTTGAACTACCAAGGATCATCGGTCCTAAAATATTACCGTCGAACTGCTGAAGCACAATCACAAAAATAAGGAATATAAGCGCTTCAATCGGATCAATGAGTACTAATAAAAGAGCTCCTGCTATTCCTCCGATATAAGGACCAAAAAAAGGAATAATGTTAGTTACTCCTACAATAACTGATATAAGTACAGGATAATCAATCTTAAGTATCAGAGCACCAATATAGCAGATAACTCCAATAATCAGAGAATCTATAATCTTACCGCCGATAAAACTCTCAAATGTGGTCTTTGTGAATCTGAATCCACCAATAAGCTCATTGGCAAAGTCTTCCCTAAAGAAAGAATAAGCCATCTTCTTGCCTACAGTTGTAAACTTTTCCTTGGAATTAAGCACATATATAGCAACAATTGTTCCTACAATCAGGTCAATCATAACTCCAACGATTGAAAAGACACTTTTTGATGCAAACTTGAACATTGTGTCAACACTAGGAAGCATAGGAAGGAGCTTTTTGGTAAGGAATTCACTTAAGTTCTCATAATATGCATCCAGCTGAGAATCGATTAACTTCTGCAACTCAGGGTTATTGCTCAAAAAAAGATTTGAATACTCATCCACATTGTTTACATATATCGGAAGATTCGTTGCTATTTCCTTAATACTGTCAATAAGCTGCGGAATAATGATTCTAAAAAGGCTATAGATAATCAGAATAAATATTACCATAGTCAAAAGAATTGCTATTTTCCTGATCTGTTCTCTCTTCTTTCTATCCTCTTTGGCATATTCAGAAGTTTCTTTTCCAAAAAGTTTATACAAGGGATAAAGAATCTTCTCTTCTATCCCCTCTAAAAGCGGCAACAAGACAAACGCAATAACAACACCAATTATTATTCCTGAAAGAGAATCCACCACTCCACCTATGGAATTTACAAGTGTTCTTCCATCAAAAATAATATAATAGGCAATCATCAGCGCAATTGCCAAAATAAATATCGTAATCGCCCAAGTCACCTGGTTTTTTTCAGGTTTAATCTTCATATCAATATTCCCCTGTCAAATCTCTCATCAATAATATATTAGTCAATCATTCCCTCTAGAATAAACTCAAGACTCTCAAGGTAATTCTCTTTTATATCTTCAATTTTACCGCCATCGCAGAGAGCTGCAATTTCAGGATCAAGCGGAATCTTCCCCAGAATATCGATTCCGTTTGACGCAGCATAGCTCTCGATTTTGCTGTTACCGAAGATATTAAGCATTTCACCACAGTGAGGACATTTCATATAACTCATATTTTCAACGATTCCAAGTACAGGAATGTTCATCAAATTTGCCATATTGATAGCCTTTTCAACTATCATCTCTACCAGATCCTGAGGTGTTGAAACAACAATAATACCGTCAACAGGAAGTGACTGGAAAACTGTAAGCGGAACATCCCCTGTTCCCGGAGGCATATCAACAAACAAAAAGTCCACATCGCCCCAATTAACATCCGACCAGAACTGTTTGACAATACCTGCGATAACAGGTCCTCTCCAGATAACCGGGTCTGTCTCATTTTCCGTAAGCATGTTAAGAGACATAACCTTGGTACCATTAGAAGTGGCTGCAGGAATAAGACCTTTTTCATCTCCCATGTTAAACTTGCCGATGCCAAACATCTTTGGAATAGAAGGTCCTGTAATATCTGCATCAAGGATACCTGTCTTATATCCCTTCTTATTCATAGCTACGGCAGAAAGTCCCGTAACAAGGCTCTTACCTACGCCTCCCTTTCCGCTGACTATTCCTATAACTTTTTTAACATGAGAATTGGGATTGGGTGCAGCTTTCATGTTATCTTCCATCTGTTTTTTAAAATCTTCCGGTTTCTTAGCCATTATAAAAATCTCCTGATTCGTACTTTTATTTATACTACTCGATAAGTTAAAAAAACATCATCTCTTGTATACATACTCTGATGTTTCCATATCTTCTTTGTCTCCCACATAGGACTCAATGATAAACCTCGGTCTGTTCTTACTCTCAAGATAAATTTTGCCGACATATTCGCCAATTACTCCGAGAGAAATCATAATCAGACCGCCAATTGCCCACACGGAAAGAACTGTAGTTGTCCATCCCGGAATTGTATGTCCTGTAAAATACCTGCCAAGTGAATAAATAAGTACAACGATACTTACAAAGAAAATAAAAAATCCGAGTCCTGTAATAAGCTTTATAGGTTTTGTACTTAAGCTTGTGATTCCCTCAACAGCAAAGCTAAGCATCTTTTTGAGAGGATATTTACTCTCACCTGCAAATCTCTCTGCTCTCTCGTAGTAAACCACATCGGTATTAAATCCTATCATCGGAACAATTCCGCGAAGGAACAGATTAACTTCGCCAAATTCAGAAAGAGCCATGAGGGCGCGCCTACTCATAAGTCTGTAATCTGCATGATTATAAACAGTATTACCGCCCATTGAATTTATAAGCTTGTAAAAAGTCTCTGCTGTAAATTTCTTAAAAAATGTGTCAGTAGCTCTCTTTGATCTGACACCATAGACAATATCAATGCCGCTGTTAAACTTATCAACCATCTCATCGATAGCGTTTATATCATCCTGAAGATCTGCATCAAGAGAAATTGCAGCATCACAAAGATCCTTGGCTGTCATCAGGCCTGCCAAAAGTGCATTCTGATGTCCCATATTTTTAGAAAGATTAATACCCTGAAAAATCTCGTTTTCCTCATGAAGCTTTTTTATCATGTTCCAGGTATTATCCTTAGATCCGTCATTTACAAAAAGAATCCTGCTATCTTTGGAAATCTTACCGGCAGAAATGAGTTCTTTTAGCTTAGCCTCAAGTCTCTTAGATGTCTCCGGAAGAACTTCCTGCTCGTTATAGCAGGGAATAACACAAAACAGTCTGTTCATATAACAATCCTTCTTATCTTTTCTCAAAAATTCACAACTAATATAATAATATAAAATGCTTTGTTTTTAAAGGCATCACACCTCAAAAAACAAAGCATCTGTTTATTATTCCTTGTTGTTTATATAATTGATAAGACCTTCCGAATCAATGATTTTTTGCATAAATGGCGGAAAAGCCTGTCCGGTAAAAGTCCTGCCGCTTGTCTCATCTGTAATAAGACCTGTATCAAAATCGATTGATACTGTATCTCCTGCCTTGATATTTTCTGCAGCTTCCTCACATTCGATAATAGGAAGTCCGATATTTATGCTGTTTCTATAAAAAATCCTCGCAAAGCTCTTGGCTATGACGCAGCTGACACCTGATGCTTTGATAGCTATCGGAGCATGTTCTCTTGACGAGCCACATCCAAAATTCTTGTCGGCAACAATTATATCTCCGGTCTTTACCTTAGAAGTAAAGTCCTTGTCAATATCTTCCATGCAGTGTTTTGCAAGTTCAGCATGGTCTGTTGTATTAAGATACCTTGCAGGAATAATTACGTCTGTATCTACATTATCACCATATTTAAAAACCGTTCCCTTTGCAGCTTTCATATCTATTCTTCTCCTTGTGTAAACAAATGTTTATATCTGATCAGCTTTGGTGCGATATCAGAGACCTATTTCTGATGGTTGTGAAACTTTACCTGTTACTGCACTTGCAGCGGCAACAGCCGGTGAAGCCAGATAAATTTCAGAATCTATAGCTCCCATTCTTCCGACAAAGTTTCTGTTGGTTGTAGAAACACATCTCTCTCCGGAAGCCAGAACTCCCATGTATCCACCAAGGCATGGTCCACAGGTAGGAGTAGATACAATCGCACCTGCATTAATAAATGTTTCGAGAAGTCCTTCCTTCATAGCCTGCATATAAATCTTTTGTGTAGCCGGAATCACTATACATCTGATTTCCTCAGCCACATGCTTACCGGAAAGAACCTCTGCTGCACATCTAAGGTCGTCTATTCTGCCGTTTGTACATGAACCGATAACAACCTGGTCAATCTTAATATCATCGATTTCATCAAAGGTATGAGTATTTTCAGGAAGATGAGGAAAAGATACCGTCGGCTTAAGCTGTCCAAGGTCAATGGTATACTCTTCGTCATATTCCGCATCAGGATCTGCCTCATATACGGTATAGCTTTTTCCGTTTGCGTGTTCATTTAAATAATTAACAGCTATTTCATCCACAGGGAAAATACCGTTTTTTCCGCCGGCTTCAATTGCCATGTTTGCAATAGTAAATCTGTCATCCATGGATAGGTTCTTTATGCCCTCACCCACAAACTCCATTGATTTGTACAAAGCTCCGTCAACACCGATCATTCCAATAATATGTAGTATAACATCCTTACCGCTTACCCACTTGGAAGGCTTTCCAACAATATTGAATTTAATGGCAGAAGGAACCTTAAACCAGCCTTTTCCCGTTGCCATTCCGGCTGCCATATCTGTTGAGCCTATACCTGTAGAGAATGCTCCGAGTGCTCCATATGTACATGTATGAGAATCAGCTCCAATTATAAGATCGCCGGGAAGTGTAAGTCCGCTTTCCGGTAAAAGAGCATGCTCAATGCCCATTTTTCCAACCTCAAAATAATTCGTAATGCTGTTCCTTCTGGCAAATTCTCTTACGCATTTGCAGTTCTCGGCTGACTTAATATCTTTATTGGGAACGAAATGGTCAGGTACAAGGGCAATCTTATCTTTGTTAAATACTCCCTCTTTATTAAACTTTTCCATTTCTTTGATAGCTACGGGACTTGTAATATCATTTCCAAGTACCAGATCAAGGTCTGCCTCAATAAGCTGCCCTGGTCTTACTTCAGAAAGTCCCGCATGGGCTGCCAAAATTTTTTGAGTCATGGTCATTTTGCTCATACACGTCATTCTCCTCTTCAATAATAGTTTATATCTGACTAAATCCGATCGGATGCGGATACTGCCTAAGTAATAAGAAATATCAAAAATATACTAGTAAATATAACATGAAAATCAGAAGCAAAACACATATCAAATTTAATCATTTTTCTTGATATAAATTAATGTATACCATGTAAGAACGCCTAAAACAGCCAGCCCGACAATACTTATGATCAGACCGCTTTTAAAACCTTCAGGGGTATATGTAACTCTTATCTCATGGCATCCTCCCTGAACAGGTATGGCCATAAGTCCGTAATCAGCAGATAAAATCTCTGTTTCCTGTCCATCAACAGTGCAGCTAAAGCCTTTGGTATATGGCACCGAGAAAAAGACAAGTGTATTATCACTAAGCATAGCTGTCTTAGCTGTAAAGCCATAAGTGTCTGTTTCAAAGGACGTGCAGGACGTGGCAGCTCTTTTGTCACATTCAATTTCAAAGTCATAGTAAGAAAAGTCGTCTTCCATGAGGTCTTCTGCAAAAAGCTCAGTCATATTAAGGGTATCGCCGATTTCAAGTGCAACTTCATCAGGAATTATAAGAACTCTGGCAAGATCAAGATCATGATCATCAGCATTTAAGTCTTCCCACTCAGACTCCTGTATGTAATAGTCATAGGTGAATCCCATCGGAATGAAGTTCTGATTCTCAAAAATATCAAAGCCGTCCTGATTATCAATGAACACATACCCTTCTGTGCCCTCACCGTTGTTGTAAACTCTGTTCTTGCTGATATCTGCATTTTCAAAATAATATCTGGCGGAAAGAATCGCTCTTGCCCCGGCTCTTGAAACAGGTATGTTGGTCTCAACAGTTCTTGTTATTCCCAAAGTTCCGTCGAGAAAGTCAAAGATTTCCGAAGGAACCGTACTTAAAAAGCAGTGAATGGAAGGAATTCCCCAGACAATATCATAGTTGGTTGAAGTGGAATCCACCTCACCTCTGCAAAAATCACTCTGATCAACATTTACTTTGTTAAACAGCATCTGCTCCTGCCACTTTTGTTTTCCTCTGTCACTGATTATAGAACTTCCATTCTTTACAGGTATAAAGGTAGCAAGAATGCAGCTGCAGATAACAACAAACAAAATCACAACATCCCTTATTTTAATAAGGGCTTTTTCTTTGTCCAGTTTACATTTCTTAGGAACAACAAATATTGACATCAACAGAAAGAAGCTCAAAATTGCTGTTCCAAGCACATCCCGTAAAAAAATCGTATTGTTCTCAGTCATGTTAAACATGACCATCTCCCCACTGTCATTTTTGGACGGGAAGAAATACACAAGGCAGAAGAACATAAACATTAAGACAGCTGCCACAGCCCCAATCTTCATCTGTCTGGATTTACCTCTTTGAGCAGCCTGAGCAGTCATAAGGCACATGAGAAGTATTGGCATGTAAAACCAGCGGGCATAGTACGAACTGTTAAACATTGAAAAGGCTGCGTTAAACACAGGGACAAAAGCGATAACAGCACATATTATGAGCATTGTCTTTTCCCAATTATGCTTTTTCTTGTTCAAAAGAAAATATGCAATTACACCGGATAGACCAAACAGCGGTAAATATGCCGCAAGCGAAGCATTTTTGACTGTTCCTGTATAAAAAAGCGTTCCCTTTCCTATGATATCCGGCAGCATGGACACACTCTTTACTATATCCCATAATAGCTTTTCGCTTGGGTACACAAGAATGTCATAACCGTTTATAAAATTATCAAGTCTGGTGTTTCCCTGTATACCTGCAAATGCCTGCATAAGGAAAAAGCCTGAGATCATAACACCAAGTATCCCGCCCAAAAGAGCTCTAAAAAAACGTCCTGCAACCTGTTTTACGGTACTTCCCTTTATGTATCTGACCACAAAGTACAGAACCATGTAAACTACCTGTCCAAAGAAGAAATAGTAATTAACAACAGACATAAAGGCAGTCATTATGGCAAACAAAATGAATCTTTTATACTTATTTCTGCCCTCTGCATCCATAAGCTCTTCAAAACAAAGGAGAAAAAGCGGAAAAAAGGCAACAGAATCAGTAAAGTGATTAAATACAATATTACATGCATTAAACCCGGAAAAAGCATACAAATAGCCGCCAATCATGGCATAGGTATACTTGTAAGTATACCTTTCAATATAAAGGTACGCACAGGTAGCTGCTGTAGCATACTTAAGTGCCATGAGAAACGGCATTAGGTATGGAATTGCATTTTCAGGGAAAAGAACTGTAATCCAAAAGAAAGGGCTTCCCCACAGATAAAAGGCAAAATCCCCAAACATTGTTCCGCCCAGATCTATATTCCAGTTCCAGAAAAACTCTCCGTTTCTTACGGCTCTGTGGGCCGCAATATAGAACGGAACCTGCTGAACATTATAATCGCCATAATAGAAAAACGGCAATCCTCTGGAAATCAAAATAGGCAGGATGGCAAGCACGTACATTAAAAACGCACTTAAAAACATAATCATCGGGGTATAATATTTCTTTTTCATTTTCACTCCATAACTTATTGCAGGCTTCACTAAACTCGAAAAAACTTCGTTAAGTAAACTTGCATTGTTCGCACTAAGCTCGAAAAAGCCCTCAGCAAGTGCTTTGCACAAAAATAGAAAGAGTATCACAAAAGGATACCCTTTCTATCATAGTCTAAAATATATTCATTTTCAAATCAGTTGTTAATAAGTTTATCAGATTCATTATTCCAGCTGTAAAGCTTTCTGATTTCTTCACCAATCTTCTCTGATGGATGCTCAGCATGAAGCTTACGCATAGCCTGGAAGTGTACCTGTCCACCGGCCTCTGACATATCAAGAAGGAATTCCTTGGCAAATGTTCCATCCTGAATGTCTGAAAGAATCTTCTTCATTGTCTTCTTTGTTTCATCCGTGATGAGCTTAGGACCTGTTACATAGTCACCATACTCAGCTGTATTTGAGATTGAATATCTCATTCCTGCAAATCCTGACTGATAGATAAGATCAACAATAAGCTTCATCTCGTGAACGCACTCAAAATATGCGTTTCTTGGATCGTAACCAGCCTCAACAAGTGTATCAAAACCAGCCTGCATAAGTGCGCAAACACCACCGCAAAGAACTGCCTGCTCACCAAAGAGGTCTGTCTCTGTTTCTGTTCTGAATGTTGTCTCTAAAAGACCTGCTCTTGCTCCACCGATACCTGCACCATAAGCAAGTGCAAGGTCAAGAGCCTTGCCTGTTGCATCCTGCTCTACAGCTACAAGACAAGGTGTTCCTTTTCCTGCCTGATACTCACTACGAACTGTGTGTCCCGGAGCCTTAGGTGCGATCATTGCTACGTCTACATCCTTAGGTGCCTTAATGAGTCCGAAATGAACATTGAAGCCGTGTGCAAACATAAGCATATTTCCCGGCTGAAGGTTGGGCTCGATATCCTCTTTGTACATCTTAGCCTGCTTCTCATCATTGATAAGGATCATGATGATATCAGCCATCCTGGCTGCCTCTGCAGTATTATATACTTTAAGCCCCTGTGCTTCAGCTTTAGCTTTGCTCTTTGAACCCTCGTACAGACCAATAATTACGTTGCATCCTGAATCCTTAAGGTTAAGAGCGTGGGCATGTCCCTGTGAGCCATAACCGATAATAGCAATTGTCTTTCCCTCAAGCAAAGATAGATTACAATCTTCCTGGTAAAAAATACGTGCATCCTGTGACATTAATTTTTCCTCCTACTATCTTGATATATTGAAAATTGAATAATCAAATTATTCGTCTAAATAAATAACGTTATCTGTGCCTCGCCCAAGACCGGCAATTCCCGTTCTGGCAAGTTCAAGAATCTCATAGCCTTCAAGGAGCTTTAAAAATGCGTCAACCTTGGACTGGCTTCCCGTAATCTCTATAATTACCGAGTCAATACTGACATCGACTATGTTACCTCTGAATATATTGGCTGTAGCAAGAATACTCTGTCTCTTATCTGCTTCTGCTTTAACCTTTACAAGAGCAAGTTCTCTGTAAACACTGTCTTTGGGTAAAAGCTCATGAATATCTCTTACATCCACAAGCTTTCTCACCTGTTTCTCTATCTGCTCAAGTATCACATCATCCCCTGACGCAACAATGGTAATTCGTGTGAATCTCGGATCTGCTGTGGTACCGGCAGTTATACTTTCAATGTTATATCCTCGTCTGGAAAAAAGTCCTGATATCCTGGAAAGTGTTCCGGGATTATTATCAACAAGCAACTGAAAAACTTTTTTTTGCATTTATACTCCCCTGTTGTATACATGTATGTAAAGCTTGGAATTTATTTCAAATTATACTCTCAATAAACCCCGTGTCAATCATTTTTTCTTTTTGGCTTTAAAGTAATAAAGTTACTGCTCCTTACACTTGGTTAAAGCCACTGTTCCGGTCCTTGCTATTTCAACAATGCTGACACTTTTTAACATCTCTATAAAAAGTTCAATTCTCTCTGATGTATCGCATATCTGAATGACCATCATATTTTTGGACATATCAACTATGGATGCTCCCATAATCTGGCAGTTTTCCATTATATCTCTTCTGTTGTCCCTGTTATATTTCACCTTTATAAGCATAAGCTCCCTGTTGATACTCATGCTTTCCTTAAAGGTCTTAACCTTGATAACATCAATCTTTTTGTTGAGCTGCTTTTCAATCTGTTCAATAGTGCGCTCATCTCCCGTAGAAACAATAGTCATACAGGAGACACTCTTATCTGCTGTTTCACCTACAACAAGAGAATCAATATTGAAATTCCTTCTTGAGAAAAGACCTGCCACTTTAGAAAGCACACCTGCTCTGTTTTCTACAAGAACTGAATATATTCGCTTCATGTCTAGTACCTTTCTTTACCCATGTAAAAACTTATCTGGTCAGTGCCATAGGATCAACAACCACTTCCATCAGGAAAGCTTTATCGTCCTTTAAAAACTCTATTAAAGAACCATCTATATCACTATTTCCATCCACCTTCATATATCCCATGCCATAAGCTGCGGCAATAAGTGAAAGGTCAGGATCTCCTGAAAGTTCAACCATTGAGTAATTATCGTCATAAGCAAAGTGCTGGTGTTCTCTGACCATGCCCAGATATCCGTTCTTCATAACAACAATCTTTACGGGAATGTCATACTGCCTCATTGTAGCCAGCTCCATCATTGACATTTGAAAGGCACCATCTCCAATCACAGCCAGTACCTGTTTTTTTGAATCAGCAAGCTTTGCTCCCATGGCAGCCGGAATTGAATATCCCATTGTTCCCATGCCGCCGGATGTCAAAAATCTTCCTTCTTTTACCTTGTAATATGAACAGGACCACATCTGATTCTGTCCCACATCAGCCACATAGATTGCATCCCTGTCAACGGCATCGGATAGTTTATTTATAAAAATTTGGGGATCAACATAAGCTGCTCCCGCAGGCTTTCTTTCTACCTGCATTTCTTTCTTGTACTCTTTTAAAAGCTTAACCCAGTCATCATGATTATCATTGTGATCATCCTGTTCCAGAAAATCTTCAAAAATATGCTTGATATCTCCAACAAGCGGAATTGTAGGACCTACATTTTTACCGATTTCTGCAGGATCAACATCTATATGAACCATGACCTTATTCTCTGTAATAAGATCCGGTCTGTTTACAGCCCTGTCTGCTACTCTGGCACCAACCATCAAAAGAAGGTCAGACTCATTCATTGCCCTGTTGGCATAGGCCTGTCCGTTGTTTCCCACCATGCCAAAATACAGCGGATGGTCTGTCGGCATAACTCCTATACCCATCATTGTAGAAACGACAGGCACATCATTTATTTCCGCAAACCTTACTATCTCATCTTCTGCTGCGCTTAAATGAACACCTCCGCCCACACAGATAATCGGACGCTTTGCCTTTTCAACTTCTTTGATGACCTTTTTTATCTGAACAATATTACCGTTTACCGTTGGCTTATATGTTCTCATGGAAATTGTCTCAGGATATGAGAACTTACCTGAAAATTCCGCTGTCTGAACATCAAAAGGAATGTCTATAAGAACAGGTCCTTTTCTTCCGCTTCCTGCAATATAAAAAGCCTCTTTAAATATCCTTGGGATATCTTCAACATTTCTCACAAGATAGCTGTATTTAACAAAAGACTCAACGGCTCCCGTTATATCTGCTTCCTGAAACACATCACTTCCGATCATATCGCTGTTAACCTGTCCGGTAATAGCAACTAGAGGAATACTGTCCGCATAGGCAGTTGCAATTCCTGTTATGAGATTTGTAGCACCGGGTCCTGAAGTAACTGCACACACTCCGACTTTCCCACTGACTCTGGCATATCCGCTGGCACAATGAGCCGCATTCTGTTCCGTACGAATCAGAACCTTTTTGATATCTGTCTTTAGCATTTCATTCCAAAAAGGATCAATTGCCACTCCTGAATATCCAAAAATGACCTCTGTATTTTCACATTGAAGACATTTTACGATTGCCTGCGCACCTATCATGAATAAACTCCTTAATATGTTTAATCTTCGATATTTAAAATCTGTTTTACAACTTTTACTGCATCAGCAGCATCTGACGAGTATCCGTCAGCTCCGATCTCATCTGCATAGTCCTGTGTAACAACGGCACCACCTATGATGATCTTGGAATCCAGTCCCTCTTTATGAGCCAAATCCACCACGTTTTTCATTTCCTTCATGGTAGTTGTCATAAGGGCTGAAAGAGCTATAATACCGGCATCATTATCTCTTGCTGCCTTTATTATCTCTTCCTTGGGCACGTCCTTGCCCAGATCTATGACATTAAAACCATAGTTTTTTAACATAAGCGCAACAAGGTTTTTACCAATATCATGAATATCCCCGTGGACAGTAGCAATTACTACTGCCGGAAGCTTTTGGTCCGATGTATCTTTGTCTTTAAGAAGAGGCTCCAAAATCCCAATCGAAAGCTTCATGGCTTCAGCACCCGAAATCAACTGCGGAAGAAAGAATTTTCCTTTATCAAAAAGATCTCCGACTTCGTTTATGGCCGGCATGAGCACTTCGTCCAAAATCACTCTGGGAGCAATTCCCATATCAAGAGCTGTCTGAGTATCTTTTTCGATAGTTCTCTTTGCGCCCTTTAGAACGTCACCTTTTATTATAGCAAGAATATCATCACTATTTGTAGAGCCTGATTTATCCTCTTTTCCCCCTGCACCTTCCGTAGCGATTTTATCCTCTTTTTTTTCTGCAAGGCGCTGCATCCTTTCGATATATCTTATATCAGCCCCTTCCTTGTTGCGTAAAAGATCTGACGCAAATGCTGCATTTACCAGCATTTCCTGAGACGGATTGGCAATCGCCATAGTCAGTCCCCTTGAAATCGCCATGGTAAGAAAGGCTGTATTTACATTCATTCTCTCAGGAAGGCCAAAAGAAATATTGGAAAGACCGCACACAGTCGCATAACCATTATCATGGCAAAAGCTTATAGTATCCAAAGTCTTTATTGCTGCTTCCTTATCAGCGCCAACTGTTGCAACAAGTCCGTCAACAACTATATCTTCCAGTTCAAGGCCGTTTTCCTGCGCCATTTTTGTAAGTTCTTTTATATTTTCTATTTTTTCCTCTGTATCCTTGGGAAGACCTTCAGGAGACAAGGGCAAAAGAATAAACATAGCGCCATATTTTTTTGCAAGAGGAAGGAATTTTTCTGCCTTACCCTTTTCAAGTGAAATAGAGTTCATAAGAGCCCTGCCGGGATAAATCCTAAGGGCAGCCTCCATGACTTCACTACTGCTGGTGTCAATGCAAAGAGGTAAATCCGTCTGAGACATAACTTCCTCAAGGACATTTAGCATCATTTCTTTTTCATCTATGCCGCTCATGCCCACATTGATATCAAGAATAGCTGCTCCCTCTTCTTCCTGACTTCTTGCAAAATCAGAAACCATTGAAAGGTCACCTTCACGAAGAAGTGCCTGAAGCTTCTTTTTTCCGGTAGGATTAATTCTCTCTCCGACAATCATAAAATTATCGTCAAGTCCGAAAGAGAGGCTGTTTCTCTCTGAAGAAAGATATCTTCTTCCCTCGATCTTTCTGGGAATATCAACGGGAAGTTTATAGCTCTCATATTCTTTTCTCAAGGAGCCAATGTATGCAGGAGTTGTTCCGCAGCATCCACCTACTATACTCGCACCTGCATCAATAAGCCTTTTCATCTCTATGACAAAGGTATCCTCATCCATGTCATATTCAGTATTTCCATTCTCATCAACAGAAGGCAGTCCAGCATTTGGCTTGGCAATAATAGGAATACCCGTTACGCTTGCCATATCCCTTATGATCTCTTCCATCTTGTCAGGTCCCGTAGAGCAGTTAGCACCAATGGCACAGGCTCCAAGTGCCTCTAAAGTAATGGCACTTGACTTTGCCCCGGAACCATAAAGAGTTCTTCCGTCTGCTTCAAAAGTTAATGTCACCATAACGGCAATATCAGAAACTTCCTTGGCTGCAAGAAGTGCAGCTCTGCACTCCTGAAGGCTCATCATGGTCTCAACAACTATAATGTCGCACCCTGCTTTTTCAAGTATCCTTATCTGTTCTTTGTAGGTATCAATAAGCTCTTCAAATCCCAGATTTCCTATAGGTTTAAGCTGCCTTCCCGTCATGGTGATATCACCTGCAACAAGGGCCTTTTTTCCGGCAGCCTTTTTGGCAAGCTCAACAAGACTTGTATTAATAGACTCTATATCATCATCAAGCCCATAATCGGATAGCTTTATCCTATTACCTGTAAAAGTAGGGGCATAGATAATATCCGCCCCTGCATCTACATAGCTTTTTTGAAGTTCCAACATAACTTCCTTATGATCAAGTATCCACTTTTCGGGGCAGACACCTGCCGGCATGCCGGCCTTCATGAGGTTTGTTCCGGTGGCTCCGTCCAAAAAAACTACTCTCCCCTTAAACTTCTCTAAAAACTCTTCTCTGTTCATACCTTTTATCTCTTTACAGTTATATTTTCAGTTATCTTTGTCCTTATGCTTTTTTCTTGTGTGCCCTTACAGTCCTTGGAATATACCAGATAAATATGAGGCAAAGAGCCATTACAATAAAAGGCTTCGCCGCCATGGAAAAATCAGGGATTATCTTGTAATAGGAAAGCTGATCCACAAGACAGATTACAAGAACATGGTAAAAGTAAATGTCAGATGAGCCTTCTTTTCCGATCTTCCACAAGAACCTTCCTCCACCTATACCTGTTTCAGATAAAAACAGTATTCCAAGTACCATTAAAAGAGCTCCAAAGGGACACTCTTTTTTGCCAAGAAGCATAAACTCAAAACCAGAACACACCATTCCGATTGCAATACTGCAAAAGCCAGGGATTATCCATTTTTTGCTTCTTGCTCTAAACTTATCTTCTCCAAGATCTTCCTTTAGCTTTCCGATATAATCCGAAAACCATATACCTATGAGAACAAAAGGCATCCCTTCAAAGAGCCAGTTTCTAAGCACATACCAGGTAGTGATGCTAATATCAAAAGGTCTTATGGGATAAAAGGTCTGAAGAAGTTCTCCAAAATAAAGACCTCCCAATAGAATCACAACCAAAGCTTTCATCCATTTCCTGAGTACAGGTGCGAAAATATAGATAAGTCCAAAGACATAAAAAAGTGCAAACAAATACCACAGATGATCAAAGGTATATGAACCGTCATATATGAACTTACCGGAATTAAACAAAAAGAACCATCTGGCTTCCGAAAGATTAAACTTGGAAGAAAACCATTCAACAAAGCCTATTCCGTTTTTTAAATGAAATATAAGCGAGTACGCCAAATAAATCCCATAGACTATGCCTGTAGTCTTTAAAAGCTTTTTTATGGCCTTTCCTACTCTTTTTCTAATATCAGGAGTTTTTTTCATGCTGTAGGGAATAAGAAATCTCCCCGAAATAGCAAAAAAGAATGGGCAGATATATCTTGAAACGGCATCCCATATGTAGCCAAAAGTTCCCGGAAACCTGGTATGTCCGATTATCACGCCCATTGATGCTATAAATTTTACTAAATATATAAATGTATTCATCATTCCTCTGAACTCGTTCCTATAGTAGAGAACTGAATGGAATCCTGGGTTGTTACTGTAACTCCTTCTCCGGATGGAACTTCTCCATGAAGGACCTGCAGCATAACCAGCACTCTGCTACACGCTCTCTGGTAGTACTGACCGGCAAGATACTCTGTATCCGAATCAAACTCATTATCATATGCTTCATGATAAAACTGATCTGCCATTTCCATATAATCTGCTGCTTCTACAGCAATATCCGAAATTCCCGAGAACTCATCAGGAATTGTCAACTCAGCCATACTTTTGTAGGCTTCATTCATTTCATCCAAATATCCCAAAAGCTGGGCTACTGCCGTCTCAGATTCCGGATCGATTCCGTTTATAGCCTCATCCAAATACGAAAGCTTATCATAGAACGAGCTCATGCTCTCCTTATAACTTTCAAGTTCATCATTCGTTTCCTTCTGACAGCCACTTAAAATCATCCCCAGCAACATGGCCAGCAAAAGAAATTTTCTTTTTCTTTTCAAAACACATTCCCCACTTAGTCTTTATACTTGGAAGCAGCCGATAGTCTGGTAAGCGCTCTGGCAAGTCCTGCCTGTGACTTTTTAAATTCTTTGATAGACTGCTTCTGCTGCAGGTGCTCCATAGCAAATTCATAGGCCTCCTGCGCTCTTCTTTTATCAATATCTCCCGGTTTTTCTACAGTATTAACTATCACAATACATCTGTTATTGGCAACCTGAACCGAGCCCAGGCTTACTACACCGTAAATCCACTCGCCGCCGGGCTTTTTTATCTTGATAACACCATCGGACAATGCAAGGATCATCTCCTCGTGACCGGCAAGAACAGCAAGTTCACCATCTTCGCAAGGAAGTATTATCTCCTCTGCCTTGTCATCATAAAAGACTCCGTTTACAGAAATAACCTGAAGTCCAAAGGTCGGTACTTTATCCTCAATCATACTCAACTCTCAATCTGTTTTGCCTTCTCAACTACTTCATCAATTGTTCCAACATTAAAAAAGGCTGCCTCCGGGTACTTATCCATTTCACCATCTATTATGGCTTTAAAGCCCTTTATTGTCTCCTTTAAAGGAACAAATTTTCCTTTAATACCTGTAAACTGTTCTGCAACATGGAACGGTTGTGACAAAAATCTTTGAATCTTACGTGCTCTGTGAACAGTTATCTTATCTTCATCACTTAGTTCTTCCATGCCCAAAATCGCAATAATATCCTGAAGTTCCTTATACTTTTGTAAGATTTCCTGAACCCTCAAAGCTGTCTCATAATGTTCTTTTCCGACAATCTCTTCCTCCAGAATACGGCTTGATGATTCAAGAGGATCAACAGCGGGATATATACCCTGTTCAACAATCTTACGGGAAAGAACCGTTGTTGCATCAAGATGCGCAAAAGTCGTTGCAGGCGCCGGGTCCGTAAGGTCATCAGCAGGTACATATACAGCCTGAACAGAAGTAACAGAACCAAATCTTGTAGAAGTAATTCTCTCCTGAAGAAGTCCAAGGTCTGTTGCCAGAGTCGGCTGATATCCGACAGCTGAAGGCATTCTTCCAAGAAGCGAGGAAACTTCAGATCCGGCCTGAACAAATCTGAAAATATTATCAATAAACAAAAGCACGTCCTGATGTGCCACGTCTCTGAAATACTCAGCCATTGTAAGTCCCGTTTCAGCAACTCTCATTCTGGCTCCGGGTGGCTCATTCATCTGTCCGAAAACAAGTGCGGTCTTTTCAATAACCCCTGACTCACTCATCTCAGTCCAAAGATCATTTCCTTCTCTTGAACGTTCTCCTACACCGGTAAAAATGGAATATCCACCATGCTCAGTAGCTATATTCTGAATAAGCTCCTGAATAAGAACTGTTTTTCCGACTCCGGCTCCTCCAAAGAGACCAATCTTACCCCCTTTGGCGTAAGGCGCAAGAAGATCGATAACCTTAATTCCCGTCTCAAGTATTTCAACAACCGGACTCTGATCCACAAGTCTTGGAGGCTGTCTGTGAATCTGCCATTTTTCCGCAGTTTCAAGTTCGCCCTTGTGATCGATTGTCTCTCCCAATACATTAAATAACCTGCCAAGAACCTTTTCTCCCACCGGAACACTTATAGGTCCCCCGGTGCAAAAAACCTGCATATCCTTGCAAAGTCCTTCACTTGGCGAGAGCATAATACACCTGACAGTATCCTCTCCTATATGCTGTGAAACCTCCATGACACGCTTATTGTCTTCAACATAAACTTCAAGAGCATCACTTATATATGGAAGATCATTATCTTCAAATTTAACATCCACAACAGGTCCCATGACCTGCAAAATCTTACCGTTTTTCAAGGTTTGCTCCTTTTTTCTTTGCTTCTTTGCTCCGTTTAAGAGCCTTGGCACCGCTTACAACCTCTGTTATCTCCTGAGTAATAAGAGCCTGCCGCTGTCTGTTATAGGTACGCTTTAGATTATCTATCATTTTCCCGGCATTTTTGTTGGCAGAGTCCATAGCCATCATTCTGGCGCTCTGAACAGAACAAAACGCTTCTACAAGTGCACCGTAGATAAATCCCGTAACATAATTGGGAACTATATTGTCCAAAATTGCCGACGGACTTGGATCCATAAGAAACTCTTCTCTTAAAACACCCGGAATCAGCTCATTTTGAATATCTGTAATAAGTTCAAGAGGAAGAAGCTTTTCGAATCTGGTTTCACACACATTTCCATGAACTGTAGTGTAAACCACAAAAAATTCATCAATCTTTCTCTCATAATAGTAATCCAGAATTTCTGCTGCTATCTTCCTTGCCCTGTGAAGCGTGGGATTCTGCGAAGTAAACATAAAGGATTCCTCTATATCCATATTCTTGGATAAAAAGTGGAACCTTCCAACCTCCCCGATCACAAAGAGTTTCCAATTATCACCGTCTTCCAGAATATGTTCTTCAGCAAGCTTTAAAACATTGTGATTATAAGCACCGGCCATTCCCTTATCATCTGTGAAAATAATATAACCCTTTCGTCTGTCTTTTTCAGGAATATCCTGCCTCGTCTCAAGAAAGATATTATCTACTCCCTCGGGAAGGTGCCTTACCACTCTGGAAATCATAGCTCTTGTGGCAAAGAAAAATGGTTCTGTATCAGTCAGCATTTTCCTTGCCTTTCGAAGCTTGGTTGATGAGATCAGGTACATAGCATTTGTAATTTTCCGGGTATCATTTACTGAATCTATTCGATCCCTTATCTCTTTAATTGTTGCCATGAATACCTTCTATTTCTTCTTTAAGCCTTTTATTTTCAATATCATTAAAAATATCTACACAATCAAGAATCTTTTTCTTTAGCTGTTCCGAAAGCTCTCCGCTCTTTTCAAGTTCTTCACATATTTCACCCTGTTCAGCATTAAAAAAACCAAGAAGCTTCTCCTTATACTCTTTAACTTTTTTGACAGGTACAAAGTCAAGTCTTCCGGCATTGGCTGCCACAAGGACGATTACCTGCTCATGCATCTTAAGAGGATGTTCAAGAGGCTGTTTTAAAAGTTCCATCAAAACACTTCCGTGACGGAGCTGATTCTTGGTTGTCTCATCAAGATCTGATGAAAACTGTGTAAATACAGCCATCTCTCTGTACTGTGCAAGGTCAACTCTTATGCTGCCCGCAGCTTTCTTCATAGCCTTGGTCTGAGCCGCACTTCCCACACGGGAAACAGAAAGTCCAACATTTACTGCAGGTCTCATTCCTTCAAAGAAAAGATCACTTTCAAGGAATATCTGACCATCTGTAATAGAAATTACATTGGTCGGTATGTATGCGGATACATCTCCGCCTAAGGTCTCAATTATAGGAAGTGCCGTGATGGAACCACCTCCAAGTTCTGACGAAAGCTTACATGATCTTTCCAAAAGCCTTGAGTGCAGATAAAATACATCTCCGGGGTAAGCCTCTCTTCCGGGAGATCTTTCAAGAAGAAGAGATAACGCTCTGTAAGCTACCGCATGCTTTGACAGATCATCATATACTATCAGTACATCTTTTCCCTGATGTAAAAAGAACTCTGCCATAGCCGTTCCCGAATAAGGTGCAATGTACTGTAGCGGTGCCATGTCAGATGCAGTAGAGCTTACAACTATTGTATAGTCCATCGCGCCTGTCTTTTTAAGAGTCTGAACTATTTTGGCAACGGTGGATGCCTTCTGACCTATAGCAACATAAATACAGATAACGTCTTTGCCCTTCTGGTTAATTATGGTATCAAGGGCTATGGAAGTCTTACCGGTCTGTCTGTCACCGATTATAAGTTCTCTCTGTCCTCGTCCTATAGGAAACATAGTATCAATAGAAAGAATTCCTGTTTCCATAGGTTCATTTACCGACTGCCTCTCGACAATACCGGGTGAGAGCTGTTCAACCGGCCTGTAGCTTGTTTCTTTTATATCACCAAGACCATCTACAGGTGAGCCCAGCGCATCTACAACTCTTCCGATAAAAGCCTCACCAACAGGGATTCCGGCTTCTTTATAGGTTCTGACTGCTCTTGTTCCCTGTCTGATTCCTGTATCATTGCCAAAAAGAATACACCCGATGTGGTCACTTCTTATGTCCTGTGCCATTCCTCTGGTGCCGTCTTCAAATTCAATTATCTCTCCGTAAAAAGCGTGGTCGATACCATCAATATTGGCGATTCCATCACCAACCCAGGTTACGTTTCCGACTTCCTTATCCTCAACCTGCAAGTCAAAATCCACCACTTTTCTTCCGAGCATGGATATTATCCTGCCTGTATCGTGGTCTCCTGACTTTCTGCTAAGGTTATTAAGTTCTGCGCGTAATTGCCTTGCTCTTCCCGCATCAGACCAGTCATATTCAAAGTTCTTGCAGGATACGATAAATCCGCCACCGATAGAAGGATCTTCTTTTATTTCTATATCGATGTCTGCATTTTCAAATTTCTTTTCAAGAACCTTTTTTATCTTTTCTATCTGTTCTGAACTGGGAGCAGTATTGGCATATCGCAGTTTTGCTTTCAAAGATTCACTCATTATTTGCTCCGGCTTCACTTATAAATTTCTCATACAGTTCCATGTCGTCTTCCTTGCTGTGCTTAGTCGCAGCAATTTTAGACGCGGCATCCACAACCATGTCTGTGAGCTGAGCTGCATAAACTTCCTTGGCACGCTCATTCTCAACTTCAGCGTTGTGCCTTGCCTCTACGAGAATCTGCTCGCCTCTCCTTTTTGCTTCATTTATGATACGGTCATACTCATCATATCCCTGCTTTTTGATATCAGCCAGAATCTGCTCTTTTTCCTCATCAACCTTTTCGATTTTCTTTTCGTAATCTTTTTTGGTGGCAATTGCAGACTTTGTCATCTCATCAGCAGCCTTGGTGGCAGTCTCAACTTCTTCTCTTCTCTGCATCAGAACCTTGTCAACTCTCCCGAACAAAAACTTCTTGAACAAGAAATACAGGATCAGAAGATTAAATATAGTACATGCTATGTTTACAATACTGGTTGTTAACACTTTGTATCCCCTTTATACAAAAATATCTTCTTTTATGAGAAAAGAATAATCATTATAGCTACTACGAATCCATAAATAGCGGTTGCCTCTGCAAGAGCACAACCAAGAAGTAAAAGCTTCATGATTTTGCCGTCTGCTTCAGGCTGACGGGCTACTGCATCTGTAGCTTTTGCTGTGGCAAGTCCGATACCTATGCCTGCTCCGATTCCTGTAAATGCAGCAATAGCTGCTCCGATTGCTGTTAAACTCATTTTTAATCCTCCTTTATGTTGTTTACATCATTCTACGGCCTCTTTTATATATAGCGAAGTCAAAAACACAAATACATAGGCCTGAATGCATCCGTCAAAAATATCAAAGTACAGACTAAGAAACGCCGGAAAAATAACCGGAATCACAAACTTGATAAGTTCCATGATTACCGTAGCACCAAGTATATTTCCAAAAAGTCGCATGCACAGTGACAAGGGACGGATCACAAGTTCAAGAATGTTCATCGGTGCTATGACTGCCATAGGTTCCGCAAAACCCTTAATCCACTTTTTTGGTCCTTTTTTATGAATGCCTGCTGCCTCCACCAGAACTATACTCATTATTGACAGCGCAATAGTCACTGTGAGATCCATTGTCGGCGGTGTAAGCCCAAAAAGTCCCACCATATTGGAGCAGGCGATAAATATAAGGACGGTTGCAATGTAATCAACGTACCTCTCGCCCTCTTCTCCGAGCATTCCCCCGGTAACTCCCCTTATCCACAATACAAACGCCTCAACTGCCGCCTGTCTTTTGGATATATTATGAACTTTAAGGTTGCTTGTCATGATCAGAATAAAAATAAAGACAAAAGCAATAACCACCCACGAAATAACAACAGACTTGTAAATATCAAAAAAGCCATTGCCAAACGGAAAGTGAATTAATGTTTTGTCTTCCATCAGAATCTCATTCAGTAATTCTTTCATACCATATAGCCCCCAAACCTCAAATGCCTGTTTACAGACGAATCAGGCACTACCAATCATTATAAAAAAGTAGAAAGGAATGTGCAACACTATTTTCCTTTCTACTTTTCCTTAAACCATCGCTATATAAGCCTATTTACCGCCATCATTATCATCCTCTTTTCCGTCATCTTTTCTTTCATTTTTTTCATCACTGCTGTCATCATAGAAAATCTGCTCTTTACTCTCAATTTTTTGAGAAATCTTTCCAAAAATCTTATTGAGTATTCCCGGAAGTTTCCCACTATGCCTTACTATAAAGATAATGATCAAAGCAATTACCAGAAATACGCCAAGTATAATTCCAAAAATCTCAGCCAAAACAATATATGCTTTTCTCTGTGCACCGTTAAACTTAATCTTTAACGAAAAGGCATTACCATCGACTTCGTACAAATTGTAATCGCCTAGAACTCCTGTTTTCTGAAGCAGAATCTCATTATCTCCCTGTACAAGATAAACATCAAAATCCTTTAAGCTCTCTGCAATTTCTGTCAAAGGCTTGATCCTTATCTGATGAGTCTTTTGCCCATCATCAGGAACATTGACAGTCATTGTCTCATATTCCACCAGATCTTTTATCTTTGTCACCTTTTCATACTGAATATCCTCATAATGTATGTCATGTTCTACAGTAAGATAATCACCCTCCTTAAACAGTCCATCGACAAGTATTTCATCCTGATAAAATCCATCACCGGTTTCAGACATATCCTCCGAAATGGTGGTTCTGTATTTAACATAGGATGCCGTTACTGTTTCATCGGTTTTTATACTGTCTATGCTCTCCTTATCCCATGCCACATAATAACCTTCTTTTTCCTTTATTTCAGGATATGCTTCTTCATCCAGACTATCTCCATAATCGGCGCTGACTTTATTTATCAGTTCTTTTCCACCGTCAATATCTTCATCCTCAAGCACAAAAGAAACACTAAGTTTTTTAAAGTCATAGGGAAGTTCACTCTCGTTATAGCTTACAGGTTCAGCTTTATGCGAATGGCTTATCCTGTCTATTCCTGCAAGATCATCGCTTATAAAGGTATTATTTCTGATAACGCCGGCATCATCCACATGCCCTGCCACTGCCCCGAAAAAGCTTTCAGCATCCTCAATCTTAACCAGCGAAAGACAGTCACTTACATTGTATCCATCCCCGACTATGCCTCCCACATAGGATTCTCCGGTGAGAATTCCCATTGAATTTGAGTTAGTAACATATGACAATGACCTTCCGCAAACGCCTCCTGTATACTGTCCGGAATTTGATTTTAAATTTCCAAGATTAGAGCACTTTAATATCGTCCCCATTTCCTGTAGACCGCAAATACCGCCGACATAGTTTTTCTCTCCTGTTGCATCGCTGTAGTTTTTGTTATTTCTAAGGACACATTTTGTCAAATAGGAGCTGTTAAGTTTGGAGTCCTTTATCCCTGTGGTATCGCTCTCCATGTCAAAATCATATTCGATTGCCATTGTTCCTGCTATACCGCCGGTGTCAATATCTCCTTCAACTGTACCGTAATTAATACACCAGTCAATTGTTGCATCCGTACAGTTTTCCGCTTCATCAAAAGAAATATCTTCATAATTTGTTGTATAGTCAGCTTCAAGCACACCATCCACTGCATCGGAGAACAGCATCATTATAGTATTAAACTGATCATTCATTGCCTGAAGATCATCAACTATTACTCCTGTAGCATTGTTCATTTCAGAGTTAAGAAGGCCAAAATTGTCATTCATTCCCTGCATATTATTTACAAAAGATGTAGTATGTTCCCTGTAATCATTGCTAAACTGAGGAAATGCAATATTATCCATTCCTGAAACATGCGTAACAATGCTCTTTGCATCGCTTCCTGCTTCTTTTAAACTGTCCGTTGCACTTTGCAGTGAAGACATTGATTTAAGGGCATCACTCCTTGCTGCTTCAGTCATTTTTTGAATATTGGATGAAACTATTGAGCTTATTTGCGCAGACGAGTCAGAAAGATCACGGTAATATGAATCTGCACCTGTTGTTCCATCCACAGGACTTGTATAATTGGCAAGAGCATAGGTTTCAGAATTATCTGCTGCATATGACAGTGCGTTATCACTAAGAGTTATGTCATCTGTTTGTCTTTCATCTGACGAATCTGTTACCGGAAAAGACGCTCCGTCAGTACTATGTGACCATGAGCCCGATACATTGTATTTTTCAACCGGGTCGGAGCTGTCAGCAAAGCTCCCGCTGTACTGAAGATCACTTGTCCCTTCATATGAAGACTTATTCTCATCAATATACTTGTTATAATAACCTTTCTCGGCAGCTGCGGTAAGTGTTGCATATTGGCTTGCAACACTCTCCAAAATATCCTTATGCCTGTTGTATTCTTCCTTTTCGGCATCTGACATATACTGCTCAATGCCCAAATCCGAAACAGCCTTTTTTAGCTCATCCACAGACTTGGATGTACTGTTAATGGCATTTGAAGTCTGATCAAGAAGCCCATCTTCCTTTGAAGCCTCATCAAGCACATAATCAACCCTTGAAAAAGCCTCAGATGCTGCCCCTGATATTCCGTTTGCATAATCAACAGCCCCGGTTGCAATTACCTTTACATCCTTGATTGCTCCATCTGTAAATTGCTGTATAGCAGATAATCTGCTTGAAATAACACCTGACTGATTTTTGGTATCATTTAGCGTTTCTGTTACAATATCATGGAGTTTTCCGATTGCCTCCGATAACTGGTAAGCAATATCCGAACTAAGATCAACCGTAATATAAGGCTCAGCCTGTCCAACTATTCCGCCTACATCTTTTCTTCCAAGTATTTTTCCGTTATTGTTGCAATAATAGATGTATCCGGACTGCCTTCCTGCAATTCCGCCTATATTGTAGCCAACATGTTCATACCCAACGTCTGCTATATTAATGCTTCTTCCTATTATTCCTATTGATTGTCCCGCAATTCCGCCAACATCAGAAGCTGTAACATCCGCATTTGCTTCTTCAGATGTACTGTTTATATTCTTAACAAGTGAGATTACTTTATTTAGAGCACTCATGGAATCAATGGTTATCTGTGTATCTTCATTGGTTGTATTCACCAGTGCTTCATTGGTACATCCATAAATGTTTCCCATATTCTCACCGGCGATTCCCCCAACATAATGAACGCCGTGAATGAATCCTCTGGAAGTACACTCCTTTATATCTCCGGAAAGCTGGTTGATTCCCACTATTCCGCCCACATAGTCATTGGCTGTGACAACGCCTTCAAATTCACAGTTTTGGATTATTCCGCTGTTATCAGAAACAATACCTCCGACTATGATATTTTCACCGGATGGAATTATAGAGCCTCTGACCTTTAAGTTTTTTATAATTCCTCCCTTTTGAAGATTTATAAAAAGCCCAATATGCGAGGAGTCTTTTCCTATTGTAAAATCACCTATGGTATGACCGTTACCTACAAACTCCCCAGCAAAAGTAGGAACTCCTTCAAATCCTGTTCCCAAAAGGGATATATCAGAATTTAAGATAACTCTTTTATTGGCTGACCATGTATCAAGCTTGCAGTTTTCAGCAAATTCAATAAATTCATCGGTTGTATTTATTGTTATTTCTTCAATATCTTCGGAAATCTTTTCTTCAATATCTTTTTTTATGTCTTCGTCTACATCGACTTCATTTTCTATTGCTCTTTGCTGGGTTCCTGTCTCAACTACCTCTCCTTCTTTTGCCAGAGTTAAAAGAGGCATTTCAAAACCAACTACTATTCCCAAAAGGAGTACACATATTCTTTTTTTCATGTTAGTTTTCCTCCCCTTCCGAATAATAGAATTCACTGTTTTCAGCAGCTGCATCAAATGGTTCTTCGTCCATCATGGTTACATCACCGTTTTCAACAAATGCGCTGACATTTCCTTTTACTACAGCATGAATCACACCTGTGATATTTCCATCAATATGGCCTCTGATCATGCCGTCTATTCGCATAGTTCCTGACCTTTGTTTGGTGGATAGCGGTACGTTCATGACAAATGCAGTAAGTTCAATGACTTTATCTCCAACCAAAAGTATCTGCGGAAGAACAAACATTGTAATTAGGATGGAGATAATGGTTCCTCGTCCCAGGCATTTACCGATTCCATAAATAGCACAGTCAGATGTCATTTTACCAATCAAAGTTCCCGCCACAGCAAGCATTGTTCCTGATGTGATAATAGTCGGGAATGAAAGGTTCATTGTATCGATAATCGCATCTCTTTTTCCCATGGTCTGTCGAAGCTCTGTATATCTGCCCGCAATAACGATTGCATAGTCAATGTTGGCACCCATCTGAATCGAACTGACGATTAAGTATCCCAGGAAGAAAAGATTGTCATGTTCTATGGCAGGCACAGAGAAATTAATCCAGATACAGCCCTGAATGACAGCAATGAGCAGCACCGGCATACCTGCTGATTTAAAGGTAAAAAGAAGCACCACCAATACCGCAAGAATTGAAATCACACCGGTAACTGTATTATCTCTGGCAAAACACTTTTTAAGGTCATACTGGCTGACAGACTCGCCAACCACATATATCTTGTCCGCGTCATAATATTTTTCTGCGTAGGTATGCATCTTCTCAAGAAAGGCAAAGGTTTCATCCGATTCCTGCGGAAGATTTAAATACACAAGTATTCTCGAATAATCTTCACCCTGAAGCTGCTTTTTTGCAAAATCCATCATTCTGTTCGCATCTTCAAGTTTATTCATAAGATCATCGCTTAAAGTCACATATCCTTCTTCAACTTCTTCATATACAAACATGAACATTTCTATAAGGGGGACTTTGTAATTGGCAAGACCGTTTACAACCTTGGCGTAGTCTTCATCATTAACGGCATAAGCTGTATATATCAGCTCTGCAATTTCATAATCAATATTTAAGAGCTCGGAAAACTGTCTTGGCGAAAGCTTTTCTGTAAGGGTATATCCATTTAAAGCCTCAGTATTTGCAAGACCTGTTATAGAAGCAACATTGTCATCAGCCAAAAGATCCTCTATAAGTTTCTTTTCCTTGTCATAGTCGCCTGACGGAAATACCAGGGCGACCATGTTATCAGATCTGAAGTTGTCGTCCTGCATATTCTGAGCAGCCTGAACCTCATTGATAAGCGGAGGCGTTATCTTGGTATAACCATAAACATATGGTGTGCCTGAAGAAATTCTGTTGGCAATTATTATCACAACGACGAATGCCGGTGCAATAATAAATCTGGTGGCATATGCAAATTTTCCTACAAAAGGAATCTTAGGAATAAAGTTCTTGTGCTTTGTCTTTTCCATGAGACCTGAAAAAAGCATTATGATTCCGGGCATCAAGAGGAACACTGACAAAAGACTTAGCAATATGGCTTTTATAAGAACGATACCCATATCTCTTCCTATTCCGAATTGCATAAAGAGCATGGCTATAAGACCACCTATTGTAGTCAGTGAGCTTCCGGATATTTCGGGAATTGATTTAGACAAAGCTATTATGCAGGCTTCTCTGGCAGATAAAAGTGCATGTTCTTCTTTATACCTGTTAAGAAAAATAACAGCATAATCCACTGAAAGGGCCAGCTGAAGCACAATTGTAACAGAATTGGATACAAAAGAAATTGTTCCGAGAAGAAAGTTTGAGCCCATCTGAACAAGTGCCGCACTTCCAAAAGTCAAAAGGAGTATCGGTACCTCCGCATAGGCTTGAGACGTAAGAAGAAGTACTCCCACAACTACAAAAACCACAATTACGGATATAACATCCATCTCCTTGGCAATAAGCTCGGACTGGGTATCTCCAAGAGTTGTTGATAGATAATAGTCATATTTATCAAAATACTCTTTTACCTGATCAAGAAGCACAAGACACATATCATCTGTTTCGTCATAGTCAAAAGTAATGTTGAACAAAGCAGAACCGTTGTTGTAGTGTTTATCTGTATCGTCAAGCTCAGCAGAAAAAACACCATCCATGCTTTCCAAATCCTTTTGAATCAAAAGTGCCTGATCATATGAAATATTTGCAACCATAACCTTGGTCGAACCATAGGTTGTGAATTGCTCCTCCATAAGATCAAGCCCCTGCCTGGTCTCCGAAGTTTTGGGCAGATATTCAGACAGCTGGTTTTCTACACCTACCCACCCTCTTGAAATAACTGAAAAAATACACAGAATCGCGTAGATTAAAAAGAAAAGATTGCGCTTATCAACAATAAATGCGCAGATTTTCAGCATAAAGCTATTGCCGGTATTCTCCCCACTATTATCCATTTTGTTCCCCCTGTATGTTGATGTATGAATAAGAAATTCACCTATCAAATCTTCGATATATATTCTTACAATATCGAATGCATCTATTCTATATATTGTACACCTTATTTAGAACAATAACAATTTATTGAATGTATTGATCTTATTTGATTACTCAGAGGGATTTGATATTATAAATCAAATTTTGCGTTTTGCCATGCAACAACTTACTGCCTATTCTACTTGGTTGTTTTTGCACACAAAAACTTCTTATCTGAATTGCCAGTCCCTTGCGGAATTTCATAGAATTAACGATATAAAAATATTATAGGTATTTGCGAAACTCATTAGAAGTTAAGGTGTAACCTTAACAAAAGCATTTTGGAACGCTTTTTTGAGGGCAAAGACGTGAATTGGGCTGATAAAGCTTATCTTAGGCGCACTTGAATAAGGCTGATGCCTTATTAAGTTGGTAAGTCCTATGCTATGAGTGGCTTGAGGCTTCTGATGTATTCATGGTGATGAATCTTGTCGGCAAGTACTACAGATATCAGCTGAGTGATTCCAGCAAGTATCAGATCAGCATGCAGAGTTTTCTCATTTTGAGTGCGACGTCCAGCCAAACAAAGATTATCCTTCATATGGTTGATATCGCGCTCCACGGTAGTTCTGATCTTGTAGGTATTATCCCATTCTTCAGTTCCGCGAAGTACTCCTGGATAGGCTCGTAGATTCTTTTCGGGATAAATATGTATCATACGACCGCAGGAAGAACCGGTACAAGGGTTATCGCATTGGCACTCTCGATGTTGCTTGCCGGTAGATTTATCGTAAACATATTTGATTTTTGGACAGACAAATTTGAACCTTACTAAACCATTCTTACTTGAAGATTTACCATCGGATTTCATCGGAAGTGAGTCATCATTAGGACAACAGGGTATACCGTCAGCATTTACTTTGCAATCAGGATATTTGATTCCTGCTCTACTGTTTAAGGGTATATATGCTTTTGAAAAATGTTTATCTGTGCCAAAAGTATCACCTGTAAGTAGCTGTTTATACAGAAGAGCTGAATCAAAAGCAGCATCGCCCAAAAATGTTTTTGGATTGATGAGTGGATGTTTTGAAAAGAAGTCCCGAAGTGTGGGAATGAGAAGTTTTGCGTCATGAACACATTTGTCCTCATCAGGTGAATCAGATTTCTTTTCGACAACGATATCCGGGTGAGATGAAAAAAAGTCTTTGTTGTAAAAAGAAATATGGCGGACGATTCCCAGGCCGTTTGTTACAATGCCAAACTTGAAAACGTAGCAGAAATGGCCGTTGATATATAACTGTTTGATTTCAGGATTGGCAGAAGCATGAGAAGGCATTGCTCCATAGGCTGCCTTATAGGGATCATAGGATTTATTAACCCCCATTGCTTTGGCATATGCCTTAAGCTGTTTGATGATCCTGTTAGCATACTTGGGATTGTTTTCAGTGACAAAGGCTTCAATCCCAGAAGAATCAAAGATGGTCATGTCGGCTTTTGCAGAATCAATAGCCTGACAGATAGGCTCGGTAATATCGACGAGCTTATCAAAAACAAGCTGTAAGTCATCCAGAAAATCTTGCTTAAAGCGGGTTATTTTAGAAGCATCAGGAACTTTGGTAAAACCACAGAATTCACGAAGTGGCTTCGAGTATGCAAGAAAGACCAGTAGAAGCTGATCTGTGGGGATAGTAAAAATGCGTTGGATAATTAAAGCCCAGAGCATAGCTTTTAATGGGTATTTACGGGATCTTCCCGTTGATGCATAGAAATGCTTTATAAAAGAAAGCGGAATAATTTCATCAAGGTCGATATGGTTTTCTAATAGAGACAAAAACGCAGGCTTGTCATTTTCAAATTTATCTTGGCAATCTGCATAGATATCAGCCAAAGAAAGCTGTTTATATGGTATCATATATATCAGAATAACTCCTTTCTTGGTATTGGTCAGTGGTTTCTCGTCAATTCTATTGTACCATATCCGGTGAGGGGTTATTCATTTTTTATAGAGCAAAAGTGCCGTATTTATGCAGCTTTTGGCGTTTCACAAACGCCTATATATTATCTATTACTTTGGGGGAATTTCAAATCGACCACAAATCGATATCCTCTGCGGTTTCTTTCTGATTTAAACTTTTCAGATATTCATCTACTGCATCCAGCCAATCAGATTTTAAGCAGCCCCTTTGCTTATTTATTCCATCAACCTCCGACCAGTTCTCAAATATATCCATTTTATAGTAATAGTCATCTCCTGGGTTTTCTGTGTAGTAACCATAAATACTTGCAAATGCCCAGTTTGCCTTATCAACAGATTCAAGAGCCGTTTTGTATTTCTTTTTACTAAATAACATGTTCGGTTTTGAATATTCATATTTGTACTCCGGTAAACGTTTGCTTTCAAGATACTCCTTTACACCGGATACATCTATGCAGATCTCGCCATGATCTTTGGTTTCAAGTATTTCAGTCCTTAACAGCGGCAATCTTACAACTGCATATTTTGAATTATTCTCTATTTCCATATCATTTTCCTTCATTTAGAACTGTATCGTTGTTGTTTAGTCTTGACACTAATCCTCCCCAGAATACGATTCCATAAGCTCTACTGTCATTCTCACATCTTCTGCGGTATATGAACGATTCTCCCTGTCATCAGCAGCTATTCCAAAGATATCCGGGAGTACAAATGGAACTTGCCCGATATACTTTCCAACAATGTCATCGCAGGAAATATACGGATTTGACCAAAACCTTGAATCAATGGATCTTCTCCTATTGTCGCCAAGAACGAATACACACCCGTCTGGCACAGTAAAGGTCTTTTTAGAGTTTGTAGCAATGTTATCATCGAGGTACCGACTTTCATCGGCCCTCATACCATTGATATAGACATAGCCGTTATGAAATTCAACATTATCGCCAGCAATTCCAACAACTCTTTTTGCATAAGTAGCATTAAATTCCTGTGACCAGAAGCCTATAATGTCACCCCTCTTAGGAACTGTTTTTGTATATGCTAGTCTGTTATAAACAGCCGTATTTCCGGTCTTGAGCTTTGGTTCCATTGAACCGGAGGCAACTATGGTAATACAAACAACCTTGCTAAGAAGGAATAATACACCAAGTACAGGGATACCGACTCTTAGAATGAACTGAAGCCACATAGGAACGATATCTATATGTTTTTGTAAAAATAATCCTGTACTCTTATATTTCTCAATCCTTTTTTCTCTTACGATATCGTGAATTAGGGTGATTATCATGTATAGGATGAAACATGACAATAATATGGCGCACCATATAAAAAGAGTATCTTTCCCATTGTTATCTGCAATAGGTATTATCTGAGCTTCTTCTGCTTGAGCTAACATAGTCCCACTCCCATAAAGGCGCAATCTGGTATTCAAGTATTACCCGGGCTTTTTACACATAAAATAGCATAATTATGGCTATGATACCAATAAATAATTGATAAACTTCAACATGAGTGCTCTTGAATCTTCATCAATCATTTTTTCAGCTATTGTTTAGCAAAATAAGATTGTTCCAATGAATAAAAGATTTAATTTTTCCGGGCGTTGCCAGTCATCAATCTCATTACCTTCGTTGCGCTCATTGTCACCTGACAGATATTCCTGATACAATTTCTGATAATAAGCGTATGCTCTACGACTTACTTCATCAGGGTGTTCATTGGCTACACGATTTATGACAAGCTCGTCTACTATATAATCTGCCAATAATCCCTTTAAAGTTTCTTTATTGGCCAACTCTTCTATCTGCTTCAAGAACTGGCCTGCTGATACTACGGAATCTTTAAGCCTTTCGTTCTGGCTCTTTACAAAATCACAGAACTCCATATCTGAATATGCACTAAATTCAGTGTGCATCTCAGCATCCTTGTACTTTTCACGCAATGACTTGGGTTTCTGCTTATGAACAGTGGGCTCAAATACTTCCTGACCGTCAACATCATAGACTTGCCCCTTTAGAATTCTTTTTTGTTCAACCTGACCATAAGGTGCAATTACGCCCATCTTTTTCTGCCTTGACTGATCACGGCGCTTCCTGCGGTCAGCTGTAATAATAACCGCTACTGAAAAGGTGTCAAGGATTTCTTTTGATTCATCCTCCGGAAACCGTTCTCGAAGGGAAAACTTGCAGTACGTGCTAAATAATGGCAACATTGACACCTGCATATTCCTGTCACCACTCTCATATTTGCTCAATGTACTACGGTCTATATTCAGGCACTCCGCCAACTCCTGCTGTGAAATGTTCCGGACATTTCTCTTTAACATCAGACGTTCTCCAAGGTTTTTCAAGAAACCTGTAATAAGCTCTTTTTTCTGTACATCTGAAAGTCTGCCTGTTATCTTATACATAAATTCTCCAATTTCCGTGACATGGTGTCACATGCCTTATCCCTTGTAACCTTTAGCATATGATCAAGGGCATTATATGAGAGCCACTTGCTGTCACCAAGATATTTAGTCCCCAAAAGGCTATCCCTTACGAGCCTGTAAACCATCATCTGATTTGGGAAAAGAGGCTTGAACAAGGCCATTGAATCTACTGCAGACGAATACTGCCTTAAGATGAAATTTGCCCTGTTGTACAGAATGGCTGATGCTCTGCAGATATCCCTGCAATAGTCATAGAGTATGTGGTTGTTGCTTATCCTGTATTGCCTTGTTCTGTACACGGTTAAAAATTCCTTATTAGTATTCTATATTTAGTTATATTTAGTATTATAGCACACTTTTTAGAAACAAGCAAACATTTGTTCTTTTGGGTGGGAAGTAAATTTATGCAGAAATCAATAGTAGAATCAGATATCCTAAACGAGTACAGAAGAGGATCACATTCCGTATACAAACTCACTTACCATGTGATTTTCGTAACTAAATACAGAAAGAAAGTGATCACGGATGAGATTGGTGATTTCATGAAGAATTACGC
>NZ_JAGBLU010000012.1 GCF_017635265.1 Butyrivibrio sp. | reverse complement strand
GAATGCCTGCATACAGTTCAGGATGCAATTGATTACATAAATGAAGTAGGATTTCTGCCACTTTTTAAGAATGATATTCCGGGATTTTCACTTGAGGAGCGTACTGCAGTTGAGTATTGGTGGTGTGGAAATCCTAAAGTGGACCCATGGGAGTGGCGGGAGCTTATTGCCAGGAGTGGAGAGGTTGCTTATGGCAAGTTCTTTGAGAAAAAGGCTGGATTCATATCCAAAGAGTGGCTTCCATATTTTGTGAATTATCGCAGGGATGGATATGATTTTGATGCGCTCTGGGATGATGAGAAGGCTTCAAGGCGCCAGAAGAAGATAATGGATTGTTTTGAGATAGAGGATGAGCTTTATTCTAATGACCTCAAGCAGAAGGCTGGTTTTGCTAAAGGCGGAGAAAAGGGCTTTGATGGGACTATTACTGACCTTCAGATGAAGACATATCTTTGCGTCAAGGATTTCAGACAGCGTAAGAACAAAAAGGGCGAGCTTTATGGCTGGCCGATAGCTGTTTATGCAAAGCCTGAGGCTTTGTGGGGATATGAGTATGTGACTTCAAGGTACAGTGAGACTCCAGAAGTGTCAGGGAAGGCAATTACCCAGCACATTGTGGAGTTGTACCCAGTAGCAAACGCAGATCAGATAAAAAGACATATCGGCGGAGCTTTTGGTACAGAAGTAAAGACGAAAAAGAAAAAAAACTGACTATCCACAGAATATTTTTAAGGCTCTTGGATTAGAAAAGGAACCAACAGATGACCAGATTATGGGCCTTGAGTATGCGATCCCCATGATAAAGGAAATAGAGCAGAAAGTTATAAGATATAGATTCCAAGAGGGTCTGACCTATAAAGAAATTGGTGAAAAGCTTGGTGTTTCTGACGGAAGAGCAGGACAGGTGTGTAACCTTGCAATACGTAGGCTAAAAAGAGATCTTAGTTTCCAGTGGATCAAAGATGGATATGAGGCAACTGTGAAGAATCATAAGAAAGCAGTGGCTGGACTTTCTGTAGCATTTGAAACTTTGGGAAAATATGAGCAGTCGAAGCGGGTGTATGACGAACTTGGCAGTATTAAAGGCCTTGGTTCTGAGAATATCAAATGTCTTTTGAATATGGGAATTGATAACGTGGGGCTGCTTGTTCTTCTTGCCCGTCAAAAGAGATGGGAGTGGCAAGTATTTGGAATTGGTGACTATGCAGCTACGCATATAGAGAAGCTTCTATATGATGAGGGCCTGGATGTGAATATTCAGGATAGAAGTCATTTTGTTTGAGAGGGTTGAGTAGTATGGACGTAAATGAAAAAGACTGGAAGCTTTTCAGAAAGTACCTTCCTGATTGGCAGGAGAACTACATGGAAACCAAGAAATGTAAAGAAGTACTTACTTGCAGCATTGTTCAATGCTCCAAGTACAATGGGTGCCTTTTATCAGGCTGAAGTAAATCATGATATGGCTTATGGAGCGTGCGAGGCATGATATAATTTAAAGAGTGAAATTGAACAAAGGAGCATATGCTGATATGGATCTCTTTGAATACATGCTTGCTGCAGGAGAGGATGTTAAGTACATAGCCAGGAGAATGCTGGTTGCAGCATCTGAAGAAGTTGGAAATGCGGATCCCATGGCCATATGTGTTGCAGCATCCGCAGCTGTAGCAGTGGAGCGTGTTGGGATGCCTGAAGGAAGAAAAATACTTGCCCAGGCAGTATCTCCCAGACGCGATAAAGGATATGACATTTTATGAGCCTAACGATATCGGCCATGAAAAAGATATAAAGGAATATTTCAGAAATATTGGAAAAGATCCACAGAGGTATAAATATAAGGATCCTTCACAAGAAGGTAATCCTGATAGACCGTGGGAATGAAGAATTTATTATGATGAAGTGCTGCCTTACCAATAAACCTGAAATTACCACTTTTACGGTGGGAAAAGACATATTTTTAATGTTTTGTTAATAGAAATTTAATTGATTGAATATAACATGGGCACTATCTGATTTTTTACGAGGAGGATTGCTAAGATGACATATGAAGAAATTGTAAAAGAAGCACAGAAACTTGTTGCAAAGGCGGATGCATCAGCCATTTCGGATCATCTTGCGGTTCAGTATAACGTAACCGGAGAGGGCGAAGGCGCTTTCTACATGGAAGTTAAGGATGGAAAGGTTGAAGTTCAGCCTTATGATTACAAGGACAGAGATATCCTGGTGACAGCTGATGGCCAGACTATTCTGGATATGATGTCAGGCAAGCTTGATGTTGTTGCTGCTTATCTTACCCATAAGATTTCTGCTGAAGGAGATCTTGGTAAGGCTGATATACTCAAAAAACTTATAAGTGGAGCCAAAAAAGCTGAGAAGGCTACTGCAAAAGCAGAGAAAAAGGCAAAGAAGACTTCTAAGAAAACTTCAAAATAAAGAAAATGAATGGCAGCAATAAAACAGCAGAAGTTTTTGATCAGATTAAATGAAGATGATTCGGTGGAATTTGTTGATAAGGGTGGCATTTTCAGCCAGGTCGATCTTGGAATAGTGAAGTGTCATTTTGAGATTGGTTCTGAAAGAAATGTTGATCAGCTATAGGTAAATACATACACAGAGTAAGCACTATTGTGTTTATAATGGTAGATACAGTTGAACATGCAGCACAGCAGATAGGCTGTACCGAACCGGAGATCGCAAAGACATCCCTATATGGCTGGATGTTTCAATGAAGAGATTTTGATGCTTCTTGACCTTGGATATGCGGCAGATGGAACAGGACCTCTTGATAATCATAACAGCAGGAAGGATCTTACAGAAACAGTAAGTTATATTTAAGAAAAGCAGAGAATCAGCAAAGAATTCAAGGATGGATTTGGAGCTGATTCTTTTTTGTTGGTGGTATAAACATTATGCTTTAAATTGCCGATAAATAAGATAAGGATAAGTGTTCTCATATAGCGGAGGTCGATGTTATGCGTATACTCACTGATGTTTCAAAAGCAGAACTTGATTATCTGACAAGTCAGCCTACAGCAAAGGCAATGATTGAAAAAGTAAAAACCGAAGGAAAATATATCGCTGAAGGCGATGCTCAGGGGGCTGCAGCTTTTGTGGCCAGCAGGAAGCAACAACGCCAGGAAAATGCTTTGTCTATCTCAGAGGAAGGTATGGCTGCCCTAAAAAGAGATAAAGAAGCTCAGGCTGAAAAGACAACTACAGATACTAGCGCTGTGGACAAGGAAATAGAAAGACTGAAGGAAAAGAAAACAGAACTTGAGCAGAAACTTCGTACTGCAGATGAATCTAAGCGACAGCAGATAGAGGCTGAACTTAATCAGGTTAATGCAGAATTGTTGCTAAAAACAACTGAGTCATACAGGCGTGAACATTCAGCAGTTTATTGATCGTAAAAGAATCAGACATGCTCTGCTAAGAGCAGTGTTTCCGCTTGCCAGAATAGAAGAGTATCAGGATGCAGGAGCGTGTGCTGTTAGAAAAGACATTTGTTTGTGCATGACTATAAATATGTCTTGGATATTCTTTGTCTTGTTTGCTTAATGAATATGCCCACGGAATTGCCTTGTAGTGGTAACAAATACCGCTGCAGGGCTTTTTTAATATGCAGAAAAAGGATATAGTAGAGGATAGTGTTTAAATAACTGTTAAAAAGGAGACATCATGTTAGACAACAAAGGATTTGATTTATGGGCAGATGGGTACGATGCTGCTGTAGGACTGTCAGAGGAAGAAAATAGCTATCCCTTTGCAGGATATAAGGAAGTTTTAGGCGGTATTTTTAAAGAAGTTATGACTAAGGAAAATGCCAAGGTTTTAGATATTGGATTCGGTACAGGAACACTTACAACAAAACTATATGAAAATGGTTGTGAAGTGTATGGTCAGGATTTCTCGCAGAGAATGATTGAGCTGGCAAAAGAAAAAATGCCAGATGCAAATTTATATCAGGGTGATTTCTCAAAAGGGCTGGTTCCTGAACTAAGTAATTGTAAGTTTGATTACATCATTGGTACATATTCTCTGCATCATCTAACAGATGAGCAGAAGGCTTCCTTTTTTACTGTGTTACTGTCTCAATTAAATGAAGATGGAAAATTGCTTATCGGTGATGTTGCCTTCAAGACCAGAGTTGAACTTGAAAACTGTAAGTCAGAAGCGGGAGATGAGTGGGATGAGGACGAAATATATTTTGTAATAGATGAAATTAAAAAGTCATTTCCACAAGCTCAGTTTGAGCAAAAATCTTATTGTTCGGGAATCATTACCATAAAAAATAGTGAAGCGAGGCAGATTTAAATATGATTCGCAAAGCAGAAAAGAAAGACCTGTCTAGGATTGCAGAAATCCTTGTTTTTGTAAAAAGAATAAAGTATCGACCAATCTTCCAAAATGATGATTATTCTTTTGGGGATTTACAGGTTATCAAGATAGCAGAAGAGTACAGCAGCCCTGAAAAGTTAGATAATATCTGGGTCTATGATGATGGAATAGTTAAAGGAATGATTCATATTGAAGGAACTGAGATTGTCGAACTGTATGTAGATTATTTCTTTTGGAATCAGAGTGTTGGATCGGAACTTATAGAATTTGCAAAAGAGAAGTTCAACGTAAATACACTTTGGGCATTGGAAAAGAACTTGGAAGCGATTAAGTTCTATGAAAAGCATGGATTTCATGATAGCGGAGATAGACAGTTTGAGGAAGGAACAACGGAGTATTTGATAAGAATGGAGCGATAGTGCTTGATTATTGTGTATGGATTTTTTAGGAATAGTAGTATGATTCTATAGAAAATATAAATTATCATTTAGCATGTTAATGACCGAGGATACGCTATAGGGTTCTGCGAAAGATGAAATTTAAGCATTGGTAAGCGGAAAATGCAGTAAATATGTATTTTTCGCTTATTTTTGTGTAGAAAGGACTTTTCAGATTTTATAACCCCCCATGGGGCTTGTGGCTGTTTTTTGGTGTTGTTATCATAATAGAAGTTTTGAAAAAAGAAACCAGGGGGTTAAGAAAAATGAAACAACAAAACTTAGTAAGAAATATGGTAACAACTGCGATGTGTATTGCGTTGTGTGTGGTACTGCCGATGGCATTTCACATGATTCCGAATGCCGGATCAGTGATCAGCCCTATGCATATTCCGGTACTTATCTGCGGATTGGTATGCGGATGGCAGTATGGTCTTGTTTGCGGACTTGTCGGACCGCTTCTTTCATCGATTATTACGGGAATGCCACCAATGGCTATTTTGCCTGCAATGATGGTTGAACTTGCTGTTTATGGTATCTGTACAGGCATTATGATAAAACTTGTAAATACAGGAAAGATATATGCGGATCTTTATATAAGCCTGATTGTTGCCATGCTTGCAGGTAGGGTTATCGGTGGTTTGTCCCGCGCTCTCATTTTTGCAAGAGGTGAGTATTCAATAAAGGTATGGGCTACAAGCTACTTTGTAACAAGCCTTCCGGGAATTATCATTCAGCTTATATTCATTCCTACAATAGTATTTGCTTTGTATAAAGCAGGATTAGCAACAAATAGTACAGTAAAAAAGGCTGCATAACATATGGATATTGTCAGTAAAGAACAGGTAATTGAATTTTTTGACGGACTGGCCGAAAAATGGGATGACTTTGCAAGCAATGATGAATCTGTTACGCGTGATATCATCGGGAATCTGGGGCAGCTTGAAGGGAAAAAGGTGCTGGATATTGCTTGTGGAACGGGCTTCATGATTCCGTATTATCTGGAAGCAGGCGCAAAAAAAGTGACCGGAGTAGACATTTCAGTTCAAATGCTGGAAAAGGCCAGGCAAAAGTTCAGAAATCATTCCGAGGTAGATTTTATTATCGGAGATGCGGAGCAGCTTGAGTTTGACGAAAAATATGACGTATGCGTTATATATAATGCATTTCCTCATTTTCCGTCGCCGGAAACACTTATGCATAATCTGTCAACGGCTCTGGTAGATAATGGGAGTATCTGCATAGCTCATGGAGCCAGCAGAGAGGTTATAGATGGCTGCCACGCAGATGGAGCCTGCCACGTGTCACGGGGACTTCCTTCAGATCAGGAATTTCTCGAGCTGCTTGAGAAAGAATTTGTCATTAAGACATTCATCTCAGATGAAAGAATGATAGAACTGATTGGGATAAAAAAGTGACCTTCAAAAACTTTAAATACCTTATGTTAATATTACATTACACGGCTATGGAGAATCTGTAGCCGTTTTTTTATTTGAGGAATTACTGATGGATTTGTGAGGGAAAATCCGGCATTTCTGTTTTTGACAAGCGTAAAGGTTGAATTGGGCTTATAATAAAAAATGTATTATGGGATATTGTGATTTTGTAAAGAGGAGGGAGAACAATGTTCTATTTTCTTGTTGCACCATATCTTGTTTATAACGGAATACTTATAGCTGCAGCTGTTATACCTGCGATATTTCTGATGGTAAAGGTATACAGGTCAGACAAGCTTGAGAGGGAGAGCCCATATATGATATGGACTCTGATAAAAGCAGGTATATTGTCATCGCTGCTGGCACTCGTTGAGGAGCGAGTATTGTCTGTTATATTGGGGCTTGCAGTTCCTTATGAATCGCCACTATATAACATAATCCTTTACTTTGGCATTGTTGCATTTGCTGAGGAAAGCTCGAAATATTTGTGCATGAAAAGACAGACATGGAGCAGCTGGGAGTTTAATTGCCAGTACGATGGAGTTGTATATGCAGTTTTTGTTTCCCTTGGATTTGCATTGTGGGAGAACATCAGCTATGTTATGATGTATGGCTTTGGAACTGCCATAGTAAGGGCTGTCACAGCAATTCCGGGGCATGCCTGTTTTGGCGTTTTCATGGGAATCTTTTATGGGATTGCCAAGAAGCTTGATTACAGAGGCGAGAATATTGGTTCCAAGATCTGTAGGATACTTGCTGTAGTTGTACCGGCTCTTTTGCATGGGGCTTATGATTATATTGCAACTATGGAATCGCAGGATGGAAATGGTTATTTCATCGGGTTTGTGGCTGTGATGTTCCTGCTTTCCTATGTTCTTGTAGGAAGAACTGCCAAGGCTGACAGACCAATATATTAAAACAGTAGGAGATAGTAATGCTTGATAATATCGAAGTTTTCACACAGAGCAGCATAAGGATAAAGAGCAGTCAAGGAACGATTTACCTGGATCCATTCCAGATAAAAACGGAGCCCCATGATGCAGATTATATTCTGATCACTCATGATCATTATGACCATTTTTCCGTGGATGATATCAGGAAGATTGCCAAGATATCAACTATATTGGTTGTTCCGGCAAGAATGGAAGATGATGCCAAGGAACTTGCTAACGATGTTGCTTCTATCGTCACTGTGAAACCTGGTGTCTATAAGGAAATAAGCGGACTTGAGATAGAGACAATACCTGCCTATAACACTGTAAAGCCATTCCATCCAAGACGTGCTGAATGGGTAGGGTATATTCTTAGAGCTGACGGCAAGCGCATCTATGTTGCAGGCGATACAGGACTTACTAAGGAAGCCAGGCAGGTGAAGTGTGATATAGCTCTTTTGCCAGTCGGAGGCACATATACTATGGACACCAGGAGGGCTGCAGAGCTTGCTAATACCATAAGACCTGAGTATGTCATCCCTACCCATTACGGTAGTATCGTCGGGAAGCAGAGTGATGGCCAGACTTTTGCATCACTTGTAAAAAGCCCGGTGAAGGTTGTTGAGAAGATAAAGTTTGACTAGAAAATAGATGCTTACCTAAGATTGCCCTTGGTGCATGGCATGGGGCAAGGCAAGATATATTGGCATTTCAAACTGCTTTGCATGGCAGATTGCAAAGGTTAATGCTCTGGCAGAAAAAATCGTACAAACCGCAGGAAGAGAGCAGCTTGGCAAGTTTGCCCCTATGTTTTCGCACTTGAACGATGATTGTGTCAAAATAGGACTAAACCGGAAAAGCCTTAGAGAATCAAGGTTTTCGAGGCGCAGTCCTATTTCTTTGACCGGAAAAGGAGCGACTTCGTTTGCCAGAAGGGTTTCATAAGGCAGCGCTGTCATATAAAATCGTGATTCAAGGTACTGCTGACCGTTCAGATCTCTGTCAGG
>NZ_JAGBLU010000031.1 GCF_017635265.1 Butyrivibrio sp. | reverse complement strand
TTCTTCATAGTGATCTCGGAACAGTTCCTGTAGTGTATTACGTTTCATAGATATCATTATGAAGGATTTAGGGCAAAAAACAACCCTAACCCCTCATGAGTGAGGGGCAGGGGAGTTGAGGTGCCGCAGGCACTTTTTTATGGAATTTATCTTTATTTATTAAACAAATAAATACAAAATGGTACAATTACTGATAGTGATATTTTTGGCTGCAATTATAGTAGCGGAAGCCTTTCTGGGAGCTTCTGCACTACAAAAACACAAAAGAGTAGAAAAATATATAAGCTAAATAGGAGATTACAGATATGACCAGAAGAGAAATAGCAATGGATAATTTTTTTAAAGGATATAACTGCGCACAGTCAATTGTACTGGCATTTGAAGACCTGCTGCCTGTTGATAAGTGTACGCTTTCTAAAATGGCTTCATCCTTTGGCGGAGGAATGGGAAGACTTCGTGAAGTATGCGGCAGTGTAAGTGGAATATTTATGATAGCAGGTCTTTTATATGGTTATGATGGACCGGAAACCGGGGAGATAAAAGCTGACCATTATGCCAGAATACAAGAGCTGGCACACAGATTCGAGGAAAAACATGGAACAATAATCTGTCGGGAAATGTTAGGGTTAAGTGTTCGTCATGATGTTCCGACTCCGGAAGCGCGTACCAATGAGTATTACAAAAAGCGCCCCTGTGTGGAGATAATAGGAGATGCTGCTGAAATTCTTGAGCAGTATATACTTGAAAATCCCCTGAACTGAGCACCGCTGAAACTTTCACCTTATAAGCCGATTGGGAACAGGTTATAAGGTCATTAAATATCGCCATATATTCTGCATAATAATAAGCGACATTTAATAGTAGAAGTAATACATTTTCTGCTTGCTTATTGCTTTAGTTGTTGTATTATAATTCTTGGTATTTTTTAGTTTATTTATTCAGGTGAGGAGATTATGGAAAACGAAAAATTAAAACCCATGTTATTTACGGCCCTTAAGGGTTACAATGGCAAGCAGTTTGCAACTGATCTTGTTGCGGGAATCATAGTTGCTATCATAGCACTTCCCCTTTCAATTGCACTTGCTCTTGCTTCAGGTGTTGGACCACAGGAAGGTCTGTACACGGCGATTGTTGCCGGATTTATTATTTCATTCCTTGGTGGCAGCAGAGTTCAGATTGCAGGCCCCACAGCCGCATTTGCCACTATCGTTGCAGGAATCGTTGCAACTAAAGGAATGGATGGTCTTGCCCTTGCAACTATTTTTGCAGGAATTTTACTTATTTTAATGGGAGTATTCAGACTTGGCTCTCTTATCAAATTTATTCCCTATACTATTACAACAGGATTTACCGCCGGTATAGCAGTAACTATCGCAATAGGTCAGATAAAAGACTTTTTGGGGCTTACATACCCTGCCGGAACAGCAACTGTTGAGACTGTTGATAAGGTAGAAGCAGTTGTTAAAAATATTGGAACATTTAATTATCAGGCGCTCATAGTAGGACTTCTGTGTCTGGTGATTCAGATTGTATGGCCTAAAGTTAATCAGAAGATTCCGGGATCACTTATTGCAGTAATATTTGGTATTCTTATTGTTAAATTCGGAGGTCTTCATGTTAATACGATCGGGGATCTTTATGAGATAAGTGGAAAGCTACCGGTTCCTCATATGCCGGCTCTTAGTTTTAAGACAATTCAGTCGGTTGCCGGAGATGGATTTACTATAGCAATTCTTGCTGCGATAGAATCACTTTTGTCTTGTGTTGTAGCTGACAGTATGATTAATAGTAAGCACAGATCCAACATGGAACTTGTGGCTCAGGGAGTTGGTAATATCGGTTCTGCATTATTTGGTGGTATTCCTGCGACAGGTGCTATTGCCAGAACAGCAGCCAACATTAAAAATGGTGGAAGAACTCCTATTGCAGGTATGATCCATGCAGTTTGTCTTGTGCTTGTACTTGTGGTTCTTATGCCCCTTGCTGCACTTATTCCTATGCCCACAATTGCATCCATTCTTTTTATGGTCGCTTATAATATGTGTCAGTACAAAACATTCATCCACTTGTGTAAGACAGCTCCAAAGAGCGATATTATAGTACTCGTAACAACATTTATTCTTACTGTTGTATTTGACCTTGTTGTAGCAATTGAAGTTGGAATGATTGCAGCTTGTGTCCTTTTTATGAAGAGAATGAGCGAAGAATCAAGAGTTCGTGGATGGAAATACTATGACCCTGAAGATGATCCTGACGGTCCCGGACTTAAGGATGTTCCCAAGCATGTCAGAGTATATGAGATATCAGGCCCTATGTTCTTTGGTGATGCAGAGCAGATTGCATCCATAAGCTTTAAGGATTTTACAAGAGCTCTTGTTATTCGTATGCGTGGTGTACCTGCAATTGATGCAACAGCTATGCATTCACTTGAACAGCTCTACGAAAAATGCAAGGCCAGTGGAGTTCAGCTTGTTTTTTCACATGTTAATGAACAGCCTATGAATACCATGGAAAAAGGTGGTTTTGTAGACCTTGTGGGAAGAGAAAACTTTAAACCTCATATTGATGATGCATTAAAGAGAGCAGCTGAAATTTGAGTTGTGTGAAATATTTCATTGCATATCCCTCAAACACAATATATGGTATAATTACAATATAAGTCATACTAATAGAGGGGGATCTACGCATGAAGAAGATCTACGTACTGGACACCAACGTTTTGATTCAGGCACCACACGCCTTAAAGTGTTTTGATGATAACGAGGTGGTTCTTCCGCTGGTAGTATTAGAAGAGCTTGACGCCCACAAGAGAGATGAGGGCGAGAGAGGAGCGAATGTACGAGAAGCAATCAGAATTCTCGATCAGATTCGAGGATCAGGCGATCTGGTTGCAGGTGTAGAGCTAGACAATGGAGGAGTTCTCAGAGTTGAGAAGAACTTTAAGGATGTGGAACTTCCCAAGGATATGGCAGATTATAAGTCTGATAACCGTATTCTTAAAGTATGTAAGGGACTTAGTGAAGTATCCGAATTTCAGGTAATACTGGTTACCAAGGATATTCTGATGCGTATTAAGGCACAGCTTCTTAATATTAAGTCAGAGGACTTCACCACGGAACAGGTTGCAGATCATGGGGAGCAGTACAGTGGGCGTATTTCTGTATTTGCTCCGGAGGAAGTGTTTAAAGATTTCAAAAAGAAGGGCATCCCTGTTGATAAAGTATATTGCTGTGATGATGCCGGTAATCAATATATTCCGGAGCTTTTTGAAAATGAGTTTGTCATTATCAGAGCTGATCAGTCTACTAATAAGACTCAGATGGGCAGAGTTTCACAGGGCTTTATCAAAAAGCTTGAATATGAAAAAAGTCAGCCTTATGGCGTAAAACCCAGAAATGCCGGACAGTATTTTCTTCAGGAAGCGCTTATGCAGCCTGCAGAAGTAGCACCGCTGGTTATAGTAAAAGGTATGGCAGGTACAGCCAAGACATTCTATTCGCTGGCTGTCGGTCTTGAAAAAATGATCAACCGCCCAACCGGAGAGTATAGAAGAATCCTTGTATGCAGGCCCAATTCACAGTTTGATGATGATATTGGATTCCTCCCCGGTGATGAGCAGGAAAAGATATCACCACTTATGAGACCTATTATTGATAACCTTGAACAGCTTATTGATTCCAATGAGGAAGAGAGATATAAGGATGAAAAAGAGCTTCAGGGGAAGACTGATGAGGTGTTTGAAAGGGGAATAGTTCAGTGTGAAGCTTTGAATTTCATCAGAGGAAGATCTATTTTAAAGACTTATCTGATAATTGACGAGGCTCAGAACATGACACCTACTCAGGCAAAGGGTATCATAACGAGAGCAGGCAAGGACACCAAGATTATTCTTCTTGGAGATCCTAATCAGATAGACAGACCTTTCCTGGATGAGAGAACCAATGGATTATCGTATGCATCAGAGCACATGAAGGGAAGTCCTTTTACATGGCAGATTTCTCTTTCTGCAGCTGAGTGTGAGAGAAGTAAGCTTGCGATGGATGCCATTGAGCGTATGAAAGATAAGAAGTATTTTTGATAAAAAGATATGGTGATTTTATACCTGCGAAATAAGCAAAAATAAAAATATATCTGTATATTTGTAAGAGGCTGTGATAAAAAGATAGATCTTTTTATCGCAGCCTTCTTGCTTTCTTTTATGAAAAGTTTATCAATGGCTTATTGACATTATTTATCAACAAAGATATTATACAAAAAGAAGTTAGCTATAGCTAACATAAATTGTTATAATTTTCAATATGAATATAAATAATACATTGTGCAAAACCTGTTGTTGACAAAATATTTCAGTTAGAATAAACTAACATGCGGTTAGCAATTGGTAACGTTAAAGGAGTCGGATATGACATTAAATGAAGCAGTACTTGGTCAGGAGTACCTGATTACGGACGTTGATACTGGCAATGATGAAGAGATGAAGAGTTTTCTCTTTTCCCTTGGCTGCTACAGTGGTGAGAAGATAACAGTAGTTGATAAAAAGAGAAACCTTGTAGTTGCAATTAAGGATGCCAGATACAACATTGATCCGGAACTTGCAGAAGCGATTAAAATCTGATCGCAAGTGATAAAAATAAAAAAAGAAATTTTTTTTATAGGCCTGTTAGCCACAAGTAACTATGTTAACTCGGATGCATCGAAAGTTGCATCCCTGAAAATACAAATAATGAGTTAATTTCAGGAGGAAAAATTAATGAGAATCGCAATGGCTGGTAATCCAAACAGTGGAAAAACTACCATGTACAATGCTCTCACCGGTCGTAATGAAAAGATAGGTAACTGGGCGGGCGTTACTGTTGACAGGAAGGAGAGTCCTATTAAGAAGAGCTTCTATGATGGGGACAAGGAGCTTATCGCTGTAGACCTTCCGGGTGCATATTCAATGTCACCATTTACATCTGAGGAGAGTATTACAAGCGGTTATGTAAAAAATGAGCATCCTGATGCAATCATTAACATTGTAGATGCAACAAATCTTAGCAGAAGCTTGTTCTTTACAACTCAGCTTTTGGAACTTGGTATTCCTGTAGTTGTTGCTCTTAACAAGACAGACTCTAATGATAAAAAGGGTAACAAGATTGATGCTAAAGCTTTATCAGAAAAGCTTGGTTGCCCTGTAATCAATACAGTAGCAACTTCAGAAACAGGTCTTAAAGATGTAATTAAGGCTGCTGCTGAGCTTGAAGGAAAGGGACAGAAAGCTCCATATTCAGAAGGTAACATTGATCTTCATGATAAGGCAGTTGTAGAAGAAGCAGATAGAAAGCGTTTTGATTTCGTTAACAAGATTGTTGAAGAAGTTGAGAATCGTAAGGTTCTTACAAAAGACAAGAACTTTGGCGATACAATTGATAATATAATTACACATCCTGTAATCGGAATTGTTGTATTTGCAGCTATTATGTGGCTTGTATTCTACATTTCACAGACAACAGTAGGAACATGGCTTGCAGATATTCTTGCCGGATGGATTGAGACCTTCCAGGGATGGGTTGGAGAAGCTATGGCAGATGCCAATCCACTTCTCTATGCACTTTTAGTTGATGGTATTATCGGTGGTGTTGGTGCCGTAGTAGGTTTCCTTCCACTTGTAATGGTTATGTATTTCCTCATTGCTCTTTTAGAGGATTGCGGTTATATGTCAAGAGCTACAGTAGTTCTTGATCCTATTTTCAAGAGAGTAGGTCTTTCAGGAAAGTCTGTTATTCCTATGATCATCGGAACCGGCTGCGGTATCCCGGCTATCATGGCTTGCAGAACAATCAGAAATGAGAGAGAAAGACGTTCAACAGCAATGCTTGCAACATTCATGCCTTGTGGTGCAAAGCTTCCTGTTATTGCTCTTTTTGCAGGTGCATTCTTCCCTGAATCAAAATGGGTAAGCTTTATCTGCTATATGGTAGGTATTCTTCTTATTCTTTTGGGAGCACTTCTTATTAAGGCTGTAACAGGCATGAAGTACAGAAAGTCATTCTTCATTATCGAGCTTCCTGAGTATAAGGTTCCAAGTCTTACATTTGCTCTTAAGTCTATGCTTGAAAGAGGTAAGGCTTATATCGTAAAGGCAGGAACAGTTATTCTTGTTTGTAACACAGTTGTACAGATCATGCAGACATTTAACTTCTCATTCCAGCCTGTAGAAGAGGGAATGGAAGGAACATCAATTCTTGCCGGTGTAGCAGGACCATTTGCTTATCTTCTTGTTCCTGTTGTCGGTGTTGTCAGCTGGCAGCTTGCAGCAGCAGCTATCACAGGATTTATTGCAAAAGAGAACGTTGTTGGTACAATCGCTACAGTATTTGCAATTTCTAACCTTATCGATACAGAAGAACTTGAACTTATCGGTGAGGGAAATGCAGTTGCAGCAGTAATGGGAATTACAAAGGTTGCAGCTTTAGCATATCTTATGTTTAACTTATATACACCACCATGCTTTGCAGCACTTGGTGCCATGAACTCAGAAATGAAGTCAGCTAAATGGCTCTGGGGAGCTATTGGACTTCAGCTTGCAACAGGATTTACAGTTGGATTCCTTGTATACCAGATTGGTACACTTATTACAACAGGATCTTTTGGAGCAGGTTTTGTAGGCGGACTTGTTGCAGTATTGGTATTTGCAGCTATTATCGGATATATTATCAAGAGAAATCAGAAACAGATGGTACTTGAGTATAAGCTTGGCTGATTATCATCTGTACAGAATAAAAGTTACCGTTTATTAACTAAAAGGTAACAGAGTTAGGAGTTATTATGGTAGATATTATTGTATCAATAATAATTTTGCTTTGCGTTGGACTGGCTATTCGTTACATTTACAAAGAAAAGAAGAAGGGCACACATTGTATAGGGTGTCCAATGGCGGGAAATTGCGCTAAGGCAAAGGCATGTAGCTCCTTAACTCAAAAACAGTGATTAAATGATTGTACACTAATGTCTTATCTGTTTGACAAGGCATTAGTGTACTGTCTCATATTATCAGGACCGGATTTGTATTTAGTCTTGTTGGAGGTGATGTTTTGAACATTTCCAATTTAATTATTATTTTGGTAATTGCAGTAATCCTTATTCCTGCTATAAAGGGCACTGTTACGCATATGAAAGGCGAAGGATCCTGCTGTGGAGGACCAAAAGAAAAAGCTCCCAAAAAGAGAATTGCCGGAAAACCTGTATCAAAGCTTAAAGTACAGATTGATGGCATGCATTGTGATAATTGCAAAGCAAGAGTTGAAAAAAGATTAGATGAACTTGACGGGGTAGTGGCAAAGGTTAAGTTATCTGAAAAAATAGCATATGTTTCATTATACAAGGAGATTCCTGAAAGTCTTATTCGTGATACCATAACTAAGGCTGGCTATGAAGTTTTGAGCGTGGAGGCGCTTTGAGGAAGGGGAAAAGTAGTATGAGCAGTGAGCAGGTTATCGATAGGCTTAAACAAAACGGTTGCCGTATTACCAAACAAAGAAAACTTATAGTTGACGTTATCATGGGAAACGATCATTCTTCCTGCAAGGACATATATTATAAAGTTATGGCAAAAGACAATAGCGTAGGAATGGCTACTGTCTATAGGATGATAAGAGTTCTTGAAGATATTGGAGTTATAAACAGAATCGATATGATTGAAATAAACAGTGAAAATTGTGAATAACAGGTTTTGCCTGTTATTCTTTTTTTGTTATAATGCTACCTATGGAAAAGAGCTTTAGAGAAATAAGTTATAAGTTAAAAAAAGAAGATGGAAAAATGTGTGCCGGAGACATTATGCGAGATAAGTTAAAACTCTCAAGCAGAGAGATGACAAGGTGCAAACTCTTTGACGACGGAGTAATGTGTGATGGCAAAGCAGTCAGGCTTATTGATGAAATAGAGCCCGGTAAGGAACTTTTTATCAGAGTATATGAAGATACGGATAATACATCTGAAATTGTTCCCGGTGATGATCCGGTTGAAATAGTATATGAGGATGAGGATATTATTGTGGTAAATAAGCCGGGGGATATGGTAGTGCACCCGTCATATTGTCATTTCACGGATTCCCTTAGCAATGCTTTAATGGGATATTATAAAAGAACCGGGCAGAACCACGTAATAAGAGTGATTGGAAGACTTGACAGGGAAACCTCGGGACTTGTTATTTTTGCCAAAAACAGGTACAGTGCATCTCTTTTATCAGGTCAGTGCAGGGATTTGTCCAGAAGAAAAGAGTATCTGGCGCTGTGTACAGGAGTTTTTGAAGAGCAAAACGGAACGATAGATGAGCCAATTTGGGAAAATCCCAGGGAGAAGATGGTAAGAGAAGTAAGAGCTGATGGAAAGAGAGCGGTCACTCATTATTCTGTTGAAAAACAGTTCAAAGATTTTGCTTTGGTGAGATTAAAACTTGATACAGGCAGAACTCATCAGATAAGAGTACATATGTCATATATAGGTCATCCTCTTTTGGGAGACAGCCTTTATGGCAGGAAAATAGAAAACAGTCATGGGATGAAACGAGCAGCACTCCATGCGTGTTCACTTTCGTTTTTACAGCCTGTTTCAGAAAAAAGCCTTTTCTTTTCAGCCAAGATGCCTGATGATATGAAAACTGTAATAGAAAATGAAGAATAATCTAAATGACTATTCTTCATTTTTTCTTTATGCCTTTTTTTATTATGTCTTTTCCGTAAGCTGCCTCAAGTTTTTGTGTCATTTCATCAAGTTTTTTTCGCTTTTCCCGGGATATTGCGGATTCTTTTATCATTCCGGAAGATTGAGGAATGTAATCATCGAAGAGATTAAGCTGATGAAAACTTCCGTCATCCAGCTTGCTTACTCCGACTCCTACAAGTCTTATAACTTCGCCTTTGATAAAAAGACCATTATCTCCAAGAAGAAGCTTGTCAGCAAGCTCTTTTGCATATTTAAGGAGTTTATCGGCATCATTAATTGAACTTTCAAGTCCCATCTGGCAGGAATGCCTTTTGAAATTACCTGTTTTTACACTGACTGTCACAGTTTTTCCGTAAACATTGTCTCTTTTAAGTCTTCGTGAAACGCTTTCTGACAGCCATTTAAGGATACCCTCGATATCTTTGTCGTAATTATCCGCATTCAAGTCGTAAGAGAGTGTGGTTTCATTGGAATAACTTTTAGCATCGTCGTAATCATTTGAAACTATGTCGTTTCCAATCCCATTTGCACTTGCAAAAATATATTTTCCGCCATTTTCTCCGAGAAAGCTACACAAAAATGACAATTCGCTGTTTGCAGCATCACCTATTGTCCTTATGCCTATACTTTCAAGTCTTTCAGCTGTGGCCTTGCCGCATCCATACAGATCTCTTATAGGAAGAGGCCACATTTTATCCGGAACTTCATCGGGAAAAAGAGTGTGAACCTTGTCAGGCTTTTGAAAATCACTTGCCATTTTGGCTAAAAGCTTATTGTTTGAGATACCTACATTAACAGTAAAGCCCAGACTATTCTTAACCTCATTCTTTATGGCATAGGCAATAGATAGTGGGAAAGGATGATCACTTGTTTCCAGATGGCCGTAAAGATTTTTGGTGCCGGTAAAATCCACATAGGCTTCATCAATTGAGACCTGCTCAACAAGAGGTGAGTATTTTTTCAGAATATCTATAAAAGCATGAGAGTAGCGTCTGTAGGTTGTAAAGTCAGAAGGAACCATAACAAGTTTGGGACATTTTTGTAGCGCTTTTATTACAGGTTCCCCGGTGACAATTCCATATTTTTTGGCAGGGATTGACTTGGCTGTAATGATGCCGTGTCTTGAATTTACATCACCGCCAACGGCTGAAGGAATTGTTCTGAGATCTATGCTTCCCGGCTCTTCCTCAAGCTTTTTAAGAGCTGACCAGGATAGAAATGCAGAATTGACATCTATATGAAATATTATTTTTTTATTTTCTGATTGATTAAAAATATCCATATAAATATAATACGCCGAACAAAAGTTCGGCGCAATGGTCTTGGATGAAAATCAGTTCCAGATATCAGTTGGCTTTTTATTATTTTTCCTGCCCAGGTAAAAAATAATCAGACAGCACAAGATATTTACGGCTACAGCAAGAATCGTTGCTTCTACTCCAAAGCTTGTGCTGTATGCAAAACTATCCTTGGCAGAGGCGGCGTCCATTTTAAATATGGAGAACTTAGAAACTATTCCACTGTTTGGCAGACCAAAGAAAATGCTCTGCGTAAAGTTCCATCCTGCATGAATTGCCATTGGCATCCATATACTGTCGAAGTAGTAGACAAGAAGTGAATATAAGATTCCGACTACCACAATTGAAACAATTGCAATTGGCTCCACACCCGGATTAAATATGTGCAGTAATGCGAAAAGAACACTGTTTCCAATGATAGCTACAAGAGGATTCTTATAACCACGTCTTAATCTTTGATAAAGGAATCCTCTGCATATAAGCTCTTCTGCGGAAGACTGAATAAATACAGCAATAAAAATCCCTAGTATGGCCAAAAAATTTTCTCCTGAGTAGTAGAGGAAAATATCTTTGTTTAATACTGCGCAAAGGATGCAAAAAGCGTTTGTTCCAAAGCCGATAAGAAGGCCGATGCCAAGGTTTTTTAAAGTGTTTCCCTTACATTTTTTCCATATTGCACCAAACATTGGCCTGTTGCCGGGAGTAAGAAAATACAGCAAAGCTACAACCCATATACCTATAAATGAAAAGTACATTGCAAAAAAAATGATATAATCTGTCACGTTATCGTTAAATAACTTTGGAAATGTTGCATTAATAATAAGGTCACCTACAAGCTGTCCTAATGTCAGGAGTAGTAATGATAAAAATAGTGGGACTATTAAAAAGTCGTTCCATTTAAAGTTCTCGGTATGATAGCTTTTGAAGAATTTTTTTAATTTACCTTCATTATTTTCAGACATCTTTTTCTCCTCATAAAAAGTTTTTCATAACACATATAATTATCGTATATTTGTTTAGCGCATGCAAATGTTTTATAATAGAAATCTGATGAAGGGGAGATTACAATGGCAAAAAAAATAATAAGAATCGCAGCAATTATAATATGTTTCATAATTATTATTTACGAAGGAATAATGATATATATCGATCAGAATGAGTACAAAGAGGCTTCTGACGAATATGATGAGATAAGGAGTATTGCGGTAACATACACTCCGGAAGATGAAGCGGAGATAGTAGATTATCCTCTTCTTTCTATCAATTTTAATAAACTTGAGGAAATAAATCCTGATATTACAGCGTGGGTTTATTTTCCGTGTCTTGATATAAGTTATCCCGTGGTAAAAGAATCTGAGATAGATGAGTATCTTTATAAGACATTTGATCTTCAGGATAACAAGGCCGGATGCATTTTTGAGGATGTGCTAAGTGATCCGGAGTTTAAGGGATATCATGATATTATCTTTGGTCATAATATGAAAGATAAATCCATGTTCGGAAAGCTTAAGACCTTGTACCAGCCGGGCAATGAGACTCTTTTGGAAGAAGATCCCTACGTATATATCTACACAAGGGATTATGTTTATCAGTACAAGGTTTTTGCCTACTACATAACAACTGTGGGAAGTGAGGCATACACAGTTGTTTCTGACCTTGACGGATATAAAGATTTTATCTCTTTTATTCAGACTCATTCAGCTTATAAGATTCCAACCGATGTTGATCTTGATAGTGGAAACAGTATCCTGACTCTTTCAACCTGTAGCGGAAAAACGGGAGGGAAGCAGCGATTTGTTGTTCATTCTCTGAAAGTAAACGGGTGGGAAAAATAATTTCTACAGTAATCCCAAAAAGTGAATCTTTATTTTAGTTTTACGAAAAAATCATCCATATTTCATTGAACAAACCATGATGTTACGTTAACATTAAATTAGAAATATGGATTAGTATACACAGGAGAGTGTTTATGAAAAAGATCAATAAATTTATTGCCGTATTTGTGGCCGGCGTTCTTGCTTTGACATTTGTAGCCTGTGGAGCCGTTAAGGATGGCGTAATTGATGATCAGGCTGCAACCAGAGGAATTCATGAAGGTGAAGGCGAGATTTATATTGATGATGAAGCAATAGCTCTTGCAGGATCGGCTGCATCAAGTCAGGCAGCGATTGATGCATGTTCAGCTGTTTTTAATCTTATGAATCAGCAGAGAGCAGCGCAGGGACTTGCAGCTCTTATCTGGAGCGATGCTCTTACAAATGCAGCTCAGGTTCGTGCCAATGAGATTACAACATCTTTCTCACACACAAGACCTGACGGCTCAGCATTCTGGACAGTAGATAGCAGTGTTCAGTACGGTGAAAATCTTGCAAAGCTTTATCAGTCAGCTGACAGCGTTTATGCAGCATGGATGAATTCGCCAACCCATGCCGCCAACATTATGGACAGCGGATACAAGACTGTTGGAATAGCAATATGTCAGACCGGTGACGGAAGCTGGTACTGGGCTCAAGAGTTTGGATATTAAGCGAGGAAAAGTATAAAAAGCACAGTGCTTGCTTGCAAGTGTACTGTGCTTTTTTATACTTTGACGAACAAACACCATGAGGAAGTAGCACGAATAGTGCGGATTCCGAATGGCGTTTAGGATTTCGGGAGTGAAGCGGAGAAATCCGTCGCTTAATATCCGTATATAATGCCGCTCCAGCGAGGAACGAATGTTCCGAGCCTGGAGGTATGGCGAAGATGTTTGCACAACAATGATGTGGTATAATATTCTCATGAGGGAGGTACACTATTATGTTTGGACAATCATCAAAAGATATCTATGTAAACAAGGAGACAACACCTATTTCAGTATCCGGGGCAAATGATAATCCTTACATGCAGGAAATGCTCAGAAATGAGGAAAGACGCAGAGTAAAACATGGGGATGACATTTACTACAGGCAAAACGGCTATATTAAATGAATAGGATCGATAAAATCCAGGGATCAGCTCCCTGGATTTTTCTTTATATTTATTTTGATACTGCTACTTCAGAATATTTCTCATCACAGTATTTACAGCGATAAATTTCTTTTTTCTCATCTGCAAGATAGAAAATCTGTGGAAGCTCCTGTTCAATAGATGAGATGCATCTTGGGTTGTGACATTTGATGACACCTGTAATCTCTTTTGGGAGTACAAGAGATCTTTTTTCTATGATTGCGCCATCTTTTATTACATTAACGGTAATGTTATGGTCGATGAACGCAAGTACGTCAAGATCCAGTGAATCAATGTCACATTCGACTTTTAAGATGTCTTTTTTGCCCATTACTTTGCTTTTGGCATTCTTTATAATAGCAACGGTAGAATCCATTTTTTCAAGGCCCAGGTGCTTATATATCTGCATGCTTTTGCCGGCCTGAATGTGGTCAAGCACAAAGCCTTCTTCAATTTTTCCGATATTTAACATTTTTTACCTCTTTCAAAAAAGATTGTTATTGAGCGATAGCATATTAGAATTTTCTGAGCAGCCCCCGGTTCATGTGAGCATCCGTCATATCAAGAAGGGTTAATATAAGTGCCATTCTCACGTATAGACCATATTGAACCTGCTTAAAATAGGCGGCTCTTTCGTCAGAATCTATTTCTACGGATATTTCATTTACACGTGGAAGAGGATGGAGAATATACATCTTTTCCTTGGCAAGAGCCATTTTCTCTTTATCCAGTATATAGAAATTCTTAAGTCTTATGTAGTCTTCCTCGTTAAAGAATCTTTCCTTCTGAACTCTTGTCATGTACAGGAAATCAAGACGAGGCATTACATCTTCAAGTCTTATTACTTCTTCGTATGTTATGCCCTTGGAATCAAGCATTTCTGTTATGTAGTCCGGAACTTTTAATTCATTGGGAGAAATGAAAATGAAATGTATGCCGCTGTATCTTGTCAGGGCATTTATAAGAGAGTGAACTGTTCGACCAAATTTAAGGTCGCCACAAAGTCCGATAGTAAAATTGTTAAGACTTCCGTATAAAGATCTGATTGTCAATAAATCTGTGAGTGTCTGTGTAGGATGTTGATGACCACCATCACCTGCGTTGATAACAGGAATAAGAGATTTAGAAGCTGCGACCATTGGAGCCCCTTCTTTGGGATGACGCATTGCACATATATCTGCAAAACAGGAAATAACACGTATCGTGTCAGAAACACTTTCGCCTTTAGCTGCCGAAGAATTACCGGCATCTGCAAATCCAAGGCATTTACCTCCAAGTCGTAACATAGCGGTTTCAAAACTAAGTCTTGTTCTGGTACTTGGTTCATAGAAACAGGTGGCTAAAATCTTTCCATCGCACTTATGTGCGTATTTATCCATGTTCCTTTCGATGTCACCAGCTACATCGAATAGCGCCTCTAGTTCTTCTACCGAGAAGTCAAGAGGATTCATCATGTGCCTAATATTATTCATACCGTCTCCTCATATATTATATTTGTAACCTTGCCTGCTTAATCGACAATGAATAAAGAAGCAGGTGCAGATCCATCCAAAGGCATATGATACATCACATCGTCCTGTCCGTAAACCTTAAAATATACAAAACGTGATGTTAAATTTATGCTGTTAACATTTCCGCTGTACAGATCGATTTTATTTGAACCGTCCAGATCACATCTGCGAAGGGCAGGTGCGTCTTCGCTTGAATAGGAGTAGTAGATGTGACTGTCATTTAAAGAAAAACAGTCAACTCTGTCTGTGGTAATAAGTTCAGCTTCGCCGGAATAAAGATTGGCTCTCCACAGACTGTAATTGGATTCTCCATTTAAATAATATACATATCCATACTGAACTACAGGAAAGAAGCAGTATCCCGGAAGAACGATTGTTGTAGCATCGCCATTTTGAGTGTACATGGCGTGAAGATTGTGGTCTGAATTTACACCTGTGTAGTAGATTATTCCGTTATCGTAGCAGACAGGAGATATCATTTCATTTGCCACAAGAGACTTGTCCTTTTTATCTACACGAATCTTATTTAGGGAATTATCGGTTTTTACCTGATAATACAGATATTCGCCACACAGCTGGAGCTGACCGCAAAAATCACGTAAAAGACAGGTCTGGTTTCCGCCGTTTGTTTTGCATCTGTAGATTCCGTACTGATTGGTGGCATTTCCAAGTCCGCTTATACCCTTGCCGACAGAAGTGGAATCCATGTAAAAGTACAAAAGATCATTTGCACCGCTGATGTACTTAACTCCCATGCTGGTAAGTCTTTTTGGTTTTGACTCATCAAGATTCATGGAATAAAGACAGTAATTGTCATAGGGATTGGCAAAGTAAACCTTGTCATCCATCTCAAAAAAATATCCGTTATTATGAAGATTGCCGGCCAAGTTACCGGTATCAGAAGGAGACATTGGAATAATCTGTTCATTGATGTAAACAGCAATCATGCCCACAACTAATAAAACAATTATAGAAATAACCAGAATTGTTCTTTTTCTCATTATATGACCCCTTAAGTTTTATACCCTAAAACCATTATATGCGCGTTATTTCTTGCTATCAAGCCTTAATTGTTCTAAAATTTATATCATAAATGCAGCTAAATGGAGACCGGGGAAATGATCGATTTAAAAGAACTTAGAAGTGAAATTGACACAGTAGACAAGCAGATTGTAGAGCTCTTTGAAAAGAGAATGGATATTGCATCAAAGGTTGCAGACTACAAGATTGCTAATGGAAAAAAGGTTTTCGACAAGGAAAGGGAAGAGGCTAAGTTAAAATCAGTTAAGGCACTTGCTCATTCTGACTTTAATAAAGTTGGGGTTGAGGAGCTCTTTTCACAGCTTATGTCGATGAGCAGAAAGCTTCAGTATCAAAAACTATCGGATGCGGGAGCATCAGGTAAGCTTCCGTTTATGCAGATTGACGGTATTGATAAAAAGAACTCCCGTGTATGCTATCAGGGAGCTGCGGGATCATATTCGGAAATGGCTATGAAAACTTTTTTTGGAGATGATGTCAATTCTATTTCAGTTGAGACGTTTAGGGATGCGATGGCTGTTTTGGAAGACGGAAGCTGTGATTTTGCGGTTCTTCCCATTGAAAATTCTACAGCAGGCATTGTAAGTGAAATATATGATCTTTTGGCGGAATATGAGCATTATATTGTGGGAGAACAGATTATTGAGATAAAGCATTGCCTTTTGGGAATTCCGGGGGCGAAGATCAGTGATATCAAAACAATCTATTCTCATCCTCAGTCACTTATGCAGAGCGCGAGATTTTTGCAGGAACATAGTGATATCAGACAGATAAGTATGAAGAACAATGCTTTTGCTGCGGGGAAGGTAGCTGAGGATAAAGATATAACTCAGGCTGCTATTGCAAGCGAAGGAGCTGCGGCCGTATATGGACTCGAAGTACTTCAAAGAGGCGTAAATCAGGCAGATTCCAATTCCACAAGATTTATAATTGTAACAAACCAGAAGATTTTTTGTAAGGATGCCAAAAAGGTCAGCCTTATAATGGAAATTCCGCATGAAGCGGGAGCTCTTTATCATTTGATGTCTCATTTTATATACAATGACCTTAATATGAGCAAAATAGAATCTCGTCCGATTGAGGACAGAAACTGGGAATACAGATTTTTTATTGATTTTGAAGGCAATCTTTCCGACAGCGCAGTTAAAAACGCTTTAAGAGGTCTTCGCGAAGAAGCAAAAATGCTGAGAATTCTGGGCAATTACTAAGGAATTATAGCGAAATAACTTGAACATTTTACTACAGTTCCTAATTTGAAGAGGTGTTTTTCTTATGATGGGTGAAGTTTTTGCAGCAGTAGATGTGGGATCTTATGAAATAGCACTTAAGATATTTGAACTGTCAATGGACAGAGGCGTCCATGAACTGGATTATATCAGACACAGGATGGACATTGGAAGTGAAACCTATGCTTCAGGGCATATTTCCTCTGCTCATGTGGATGAGATGATAAGGATTTTGTCTGAGTATAAAAAGATAATGAAAAGCTATGGTGTTACGCATTATCAGGCATATGGCACCAGCGCCATGAGAGAAACCAAAGACATTTTGATTGTCAGAGACCTTATCGAGCAAAGAACAGGAATTCACATTGATATACTTAGTAACTCTGAACAGAGGTTTCTTGATTATAAATCCATCGCTTTAAAATATGATCAGTTTGAAGAAGTTATATCACGGCCTACAGCAATAGTTGATATAGGCGGCGGAAGTATACAGATTTCTCTTTTTGAAAAGGATACTCTGTTTGCAACACAGAATCTGAAAATGGGTGTTCTCCGTTTGCATACTGCCATGAAGCAGGTTCAGGCTACAAGGGCAAGGTACAGTAAGCTTATTTCGGAGCTTGTTAATTCACAGCTTCAGGTCTTTGCCAAAATGCACATGAAGGATAAAAAGATCGAGAATATCATCCTTATTGATGATTATGTTTCTCCAAGTATACAGAAGATTAGACATGGAAAAAAGGGAGACGACTGTGGAAGTGTTACAGGAAAAGAATTCAGGAAATATCTGGAAAAAGGTGAGAGCTTAAGTGATCAGCAGGTTGCAAAGCTCCTTACCATTCCTGAAGACAACGTGCCTCTTTTATATGTTTCCGGTGCTCTTATGGGATGTATTTTAGAGATAACAAAGGCAGAAAATATATGGGCTCCCGGAATAACCTTATGTGATGGAATTGCTTATGAGTATGCCGACAGAAAGAACTATATTAAATCGCCCCATGACTTTGAGCAGGATATTATCGCGTGTTCACAGAATATATCAAAAAGATTTCTGGGAAGTAAGTCAAGAAGAGAAACACTTCAGAAAATAGCACTTACTATTTTTGACAGCACTACTCAGCTTCATGGACTTACCAAAAGAGACAGGCTTCTTTTAAATATTGCAACGATTCTTCATGATTGCGGAAAGTATATAAGCCTCGTTTACCTTGGAGATTGCTGTTATAACATAATAATGTCCACTGAAATCATAGGGCTGTCTCATATAGAAAGAGCAATAGTGGCAAATGTCGTCAGATTCAACCATGAGGAATTTGAGTATTACAACGGCGGAAGCGGATATTATAAGGACTTTTCAAGAGAAGATTATCTGAGAATGACAAAGCTTACTGCGATAATGAGAGTTGCAAACGGGCTTGACAGGACGCATAAGCAGAAATTTAAGGATGTTACTGTAACACTTAAGGAAAAGAAACTTATAATCAACGTGGATACTATGGCGGATACGACTCTGGAAAAGGGAATGTTTGGCAACAGGGCAGGTTTTTTCGAGGAAGTATTTGGCGTAATGCCTGTTATCAGACAAAAAATAATGCTTTGATGATAGTGAGGGGACTATGGCAAAAAAGATAAAGGATAAAGAAAAAAAAGATTTTGAAAATCCCAAGTATTATATAAACAGAGAACTTAGTTGGATTGATTTTAACAAAAGAGTCATGTCAGAGGCGGAGGATCAAAATAATCCTCTTTTTGAAAGACTTAAGTTTCTTAGCATTTCTGCCAGTAACCTTGATGAGTTCTTTATGGTTAGAGTTGCTTCTCTTAAGGATATGATAAATGCAGGATATCAAAAGCGTGATATTGCTGGTCTGACGGCTCAGGAACAGCTTGATAAGGTTCTTTACGCTGTGCATGAATTTGTTGACAGGCAATATGAAATATATAATGAGGAGCTTTTGCCGCTGCTTTTGGAAAACGGGCTTAAGATATGTGCTCCTTCAGACTTGAAAGGTGCTGACAAAGCATATATAGACAGATATTTTGAGGAATATGTATTTCCTGTTCTGACTCCTATGGCGGTTGATTCCTCAAGACCTTTTCCGCTTATCAGAAACAAGACACTCAACATAGCAGCTCTTTTGAAAAAAAAGCAGGGCAAAGAGGAAATTGATTTTGCGACAGTTCAGGTTCCGGATGTGCTGCCAAGGATAATTGAGATTCCATATACGGAAGGAAGTAACAATTTCAGAAAGGTCGTTCTTCTTGAACAGCTTATAGAGGACAAAGTTGACAAGCTGTTTCTGAATTATGATGTTGTTACGAGTGCACCTTACAGAGTAGGTAGAAACGCAGATCTGTCCATTGATGAGGATGAAGCGGAAGACCTTTTAAAAGAAATTGAAAAGCAGCTTAAACTCAGGCAGTGGGGACAGGCTATAAGGCTTGAAGTTGGATCAAATATAGACAAAAAGCTCCTTGATTATATTGTTGAAGATCTCGGAGTTGACAGAAATGATATATATACCATAAACGGTCCTTTGGATCTCACATTTCTTATGAAAATGTACAAGCTGGAAGGCTTTGAGGCACTGAAAGAACATGGGTATAAACCGCCGCAGCCTGTACCTGAGTTCTCAAAGGATAAAGATATTTTCGAAGTCATAAGAGAAGGTGATGTGCTTATGCATCATCCTTACGAGACATTTGAAAATGTTGTAAAGTTTGTTGAGAACGCAGCTGTTGATCCGCAGGTTCTTGCAATTAAGCAGACTCTTTACAGAGTAAGCGGTAATTCACCAATAATAGCTGCTCTTGCAAAAGCAGCTGATAATGGAAAACAGGTTACGGTTCTCGTGGAACTGAAAGCAAGGTTTGACGAAGAAAATAACATTGTATGGGCAAAGATGCTTGAAAAAGCAGGCTGCCATGTTATATACGGACTTGTTGGATTAAAAACTCATTGTAAGATTACTCTTGTGGTAAGAAGAGAAGATGACGGAATAAAACGTTATGTTCATCTTGCAACAGGTAACTATAATGATTCTACAGCCAAACAGTATACGGATGTGGGGCTCTTTACGTGCGCGCCGGCATTTGGTGAAGATGCAACGGCCGTATTTAATATGCTTTCGGGGTATTCGGAACCACTTGGATGGAATAAGCTTTCTCTTGCACCACTTTGGCTTAAGGACAGAATACTGGATCTTATTAAGAGAGAAGAAGAACATGCACTAAGCGGAGAACCTGCCAGAATCATTGCCAAGATGAACTCAATCTGTCACAAGGATGTAATTGCAGAGCTCTACAGAGCCAGCAGTATGGGGGTAAAAATAGACTTAATCGTCAGAGGAATATGCTGCATAAGGACCGGAATTCCCGGAATATCGGATAATATTACAGTAAGGTCTATTGTAGGTAATTTCCTTGAACACAGCCGGATTTTTTACTTTGAAAATGGCGGGAATCCTGAATACTACGCAAGCAGCGCAGACTGGATGCCCAGAAACCTTGAAAGAAGAGTGGAAATTCTTTTCCCGATTGAAAATGAAAAGCTTAGGAAAAAGGTATGGCATATTCTTGATCTGGAGCTTAGGGACAATGAAAAAGCGCATGTCATGAACAGTAGGGGCGATTTTGAAAAGGTAAAAGAAAGCTCTTCATCTTCTGAAGAGAGGATCAATTCCCAGAAGATATTCGGTGATGAGGCTGCATCTTTGGGAAAGGTGGGAAATCCACAAAACTCAAGGGTATTCACACCGGAAATGAAAATTTAACAGATAGGATAGTTTGATTTATGCATTACATTTTAGCGTCAGGGTCACCAAGAAGAAAAGAATTACTTGGAAAGGTGGTACCTGAATTTGAAATTATTCCTGCGGTTTCAGAAGAAATAACAACTGCGAAGGAACCCGGAGAGATAGCAAAGGAGCTTTCTTTCCAAAAAGCTTCAGAGATTTTTCACAAAAATTTAACGGATAGCTTAGGCGACATAGTTGTAATAGGTGCAGACACCGTCGTATCATATAACCATAGAGTACTTGGTAAACCAAAGGATAGGGAAGACGCAAGAAAAATGCTTGAAAGTCTTCAAGGCAATGCTCATGAGGTGTATACAGGTGTAACTGTTTATTACAGGACAGGAGATAAGGCAGATTATTTTACTTTCTATGAAGAAACCAAGGTCTATGTGAATGATATGACACCTGAAGAGATTAGAGCTTACGTAAATACAGGTGAGCCTGATGACAAGGCAGGAGCATATGGTATTCAGGGGCTTTTTGCTATCTATATACAAGGTATAAATGGTGACTATTACAATGTAGTGGGACTTCCGATTGCCAGACTCTATAAGGAATTAAAGAATAAAAGTTTATTGTAATTTTGGAGGTTGTTATGCACGAGTATGATGATGCAGTTCTAAGATGTTTTTTGGAGAATCAGGGACAGCTTTTTCCTGAGGATGTTGCGGAGACAACTGAGGAAGCGGAAGCTTTTTTAGAGGACTGTATGGCTGTGGTTGTTGACGGACCTGACGAAGTAGAAGAGTACTTTGAAGAGGCCGGAGTTGACACTGAAGGCGCCAATGTGCTTGAAGCAGATGAAGTTTTTGATATTGGTGACGGTAGATTTCTGATTGTTGAGGCTTGAGTAAAAATGGCAGGATCTTGTTCTAAGATTTTTTTCTTTGATCTTGATGGGACACTTCTTACAAGCGAAAAGAAAATTTCTGAAAAGACTATGAATGCCCTTAAAAAGTTTACTGATGCAGGGAATCACTTTTGTATAAACACCGGAAGAGCGATAGACAGTGCAAAAGCTGTCTATCAGGGGTTGCATCTTGACTTTAAGGGCAGTTTTTTATGCGGTTCTAACGGAACTGAGATATACAGTGTAGATGATGAAAAATACGTGTACAAAACAGGGGTACCTCTTGAACTGGTGCCTCGCATAATAGAACTTTCGGAAAAGTTTGATGTACACTGTCACACTTACAACGAAAATAATATTGTAAGCAAAAAAAACGGCGAATGCATGGAGTATTACAGGAGAGTTATCAAAACTCCTTTAGTAGTTACCGATGACATTATGAAGGAGTTGCCTACTCCGCCATCTAAAATGATTGCTATAGAACTTCATGATCATGAAAAGCATGAGAAATTCAGAATGGCACTTCAGGAGATGGCAGGGGATAAGCTTACTCTTTTATATTCCAATCCGTATTATCTGGAAATTTTTCCGTCAGATGCCGGAAAAGGAAGCGCAGTAAAAAGGCTTGCAGATTATCTTGGCATAGATATAAGAAATACCTATGCTGCCGGTGATGAACAGAATGATATTTCTATGATTGAGGCAGCAGGCTGTGGAATAGCCATGATAAATGGTACTGAAGCCACCAAAAAAAGTGCTGACGTGATAACGCGGCTTGACAATGATCACGACGGTCTTGCAGAGTTTATATTGAATGCAATATGAGGTAGTCTTAATTGAAAAAGAGCACATGAGATGCATTATTATTAATCTCATGTGCTTTTATTGTTATTATTTCTTTTTGTATAGGTAATAAACTTGATCATAGGAGTTATCAAAAAACGATACGCTGTCAATCAGTTCATAATGCTGATATATGCCGTTTGGCTCCATTTCTCCTGCAATGACGTATTCCGTAATTCCTTCATCAATATAGCGCTGCTGCTCATCAAACATTGTGGGAAGAGCAATACCGTTTGTCTGGAAGTATTCACAGGTTGGTACAATGCCGGTTATGGTGTAAAGTCCTACGTCAAGGCATCCAACATTTAAAAGAGTAGTATCGGGAGCTCCAGTGATCTGTGTGGCCATTCTTGTAAGCCAGTGGTCATTTTTGCTTGTCAGAAAATAATCTGTGCTAAGGCAATTATACTTTGCAAATACAACAGATATTGACAGAATCAGAACAGCTGCATTACACCATACTATTTCTTTGTTATGTCTTGGATAGACCTTTTTTTGTATTAATTCAGATAGATAGGCAGCTCCCGGTATTGTAAATACTGTAAGAGGAATAGAGTAGTAAGGTAGTGTTCCTCCCCCGTAGAATATAACCAAAAAGGTTGAAGCATACATAAAAATGTATGCTATTTTTTTTGCGAAATGCTTTTCTAAAAACAGCGCCAATATAAAGGCTGCTATTATCCATATAAAGTATTCCAGATTATCTAGTGTCAGCCAGTATTGCAATTTGGCAAGTTTATAGAATTTATCATAAAGACCTATGGAATTGCCCGTTATATTGCTGTAGAAAAAGAGATTATTGTAAATATAGCATCTGTACCAGTCATCCAGAGCACCGTTAACCCCGAAGTATATTAGCCAAGGAATGATTGGAGTGGCGATTCCCAAAAGAAAGAACAGAGCTTTTTTTAATACTTCAAATAAGCCTTTTTTGGAAATGATAATACATATTGAAATCACGGCAAAAGAGAAGAAAAAGCCCATCATGGTGTATTTTACTAAAGCAACAATTCCTGTTAAAACTCCGATGGTAAAATATGTCTTTGAATCTGATATCAGTTCAGATTCTTTTTCATTTTGCGGATGCATGAAAATATCAAGAATATAAAGAGTATAGGAAAGAGCCGGAAGACAGAACTCTTCAGCAGCGCCGCCCCAATAGAAGCTTCTTGATGAGTATACTGCACAGGCCAGTAAAGGGATAAACACAATAGCTACAGTAGTGCAACTGTGTCTTTTTATAACCTTAAAGGCAAAAAATAAAAAGAGAAATCCGGCTATTATCTCGAAGAAAAATATTCCCAGAAAGCTATTATGACTGAGAAGATACCCGATGCCGTAAAGAAAATAAAGAAAAGGACCTTTCTGATCGTAAAGGTCCCTATAAATAACCAGCCCATTCATCATTCCTTTTCCCATTGTGAAATAGCTGTTCACATCATCCCAGTTATTGTAAGGAAAAAGAAATGATGATCTGGTGGTAAAGGTTAAAACTAAAAAACTTGTAATGATGCACCAAATGGCTTCAAAATGTTTTTTTGCAAAATATCTAAGGTTCATTGAACGTTTATACCTCAAGTTTAATAAGTGCACTTGATGTAAGTGGCTTTAAAAAGTCAAAAGAACAGAAAGTACAAATGATAAATAAAACAATTATAAGAAGTACGAGAAGCATAAGCTTTTTTTCTTTATAGAGCTTTTCGGGCTTTTGGGCAGCAGAGTCATTATCAAGTGACATTGCTGAATAATAAGCAAAAAGCAGGAAAATGAATGGAATACAAAGCAGGTATTCGATTCTATACTTTATAAGAAAAACGCCAAGGCAAAATGTTGATGATAAAGCGTAAAAGATTGATGATGCCAAAAGCTTTTTCTCTGTGTATTTTACGAAAGATTTGCGGTACAAACCTGCAATTTCGGGATTGCCGATCATTCTGTACTCTGAAAATCTCTTGGTAGCCATAAGGTATGCACCGGCCATCCAATAACCAATAAGGATGCTTGAAGGCGGAATGGAATCAGATGTAACTATAAACCATCCCATGAGAAGACGAAGCATATTGTTGATGGATTCGGAAATGACATCGAAATACACTATGTCCTTACTTCTAATCGGCTCTACATTGTAGATTATTCCCATGATTAAAAGAACTGCAGCTGTAATAAGGAAGAGTTTATTAACAAGAAATGAGAGTAAAAGACCAAAAACCGCTAAAATAGCATACTCGACTAAAACCCACTTAAGCTGCATATTCTCTGTAACTACAGGTCTGTTCTTTTTAACCGGATGATATTTATCGTAAGGTGCGTCAAGCCATTCGTTGATTACATAATTGGCACTTGCGATAAAACATGTTCCAAAGAATCCCAAAAGGAGCTTCAACAGGCTAAGCTCAGTAATCCTGATATCTGTCAGCAGCAGGGCTACTGCTATACCCGGCATAATAAAAAATTGTTTGATCCAATGATCTAATCTTGCAATTTTGATGTATTTTTTCATGTCTTCCCCTAACTAATCTTTTTTTATAAATTAACTAAAATATTATAGCATATTGGATTAAAGAATGCTATTATCATACACGGACTTTAAAAATAGTAGTGATATGTAGGGGATGATTTTTTATGTCAATTAAGATAAATAGTTTCATGGGTAAATTCGGATGGGTAGCAAGGAAAAAGTTTCCTATGCTTGCCAGCAGCGCATATCTTAAAATGCAGTTCTTTACCAGAAGCAAGTCGCAAAAGGAGTATTGTGATTACTTCCTTAATGCCAAAGAAATTCCGATGCCCAATGTTGTAAATATAGAGACAATCAACAGATGCAATTCGACTTGTGCCTTCTGCACAGCTAATGTTAACGCTGAATGCAGACCACTGGCAAAAATTTCTGATGAGCTATATAAGAGTATTATCGATCAGCTTGCCGATTGGGGCTACAAAGGACATCTCACTCTTTATGGCAACAATGAACCCTGGCTTGATACTAAGATAGTGGAAAGACATAAATATGCCAGAGAAAAGCTTCCTGACTGCTTTATTTTTATGTCTACAAACGGGCTTATTTTAACTGTTGATAAGCTTAAAGCAGTTGCTCCTTATATTGACCAGCTTATTATTAACAACTATTCAATGGAGATGAAGCTTCACAAGAGTATTCAGGAGGTTTATGACTATGTGACTGCCAATCCTGATGAGTTTAAAAATCTGGATATACAGATTCAGATGAGATATCTTCACGAAGTGCTTACTAACAGAGCCGGAAGTGCCCCAAACAAAAAAGAAACCAGAAAAGTCATAAAGGAAACATGTCTTCTTCCGTTTACAGACATGTGGATCATGCCTAACGGAAAGATGGGACTTTGCTGTTGTGACAATTTTGAAACAACAAACTTTGGCGACCTTACAAAGATCAGCCTTAAAGAAGCATGGGGAAGTGAAGCACTTCAGAAAGTCAGAAGGGATATAGCTGCAGGAAGACAGAATTATCCATTCTGCAAGCACTGCGATTTTATTGATGCAGGATTTAGAATGCATCTTGTTAAGGCTATTTTATCCGGCAATCAGGAAGCTGCCAATAAACTAGGCGGTCATGAACGAATGAAAATCGGTAAAGATGAATAATTATAAAAGACACTATGTACACCCGGCGCGTAGTGTCTTTTTGCTTTATGGAGACAATTCTTATATTATTGACATTGAAAGTAAAAATGTGCTTTAATAGTTTAAATTGCCAAAGTTACAGAGGGGAGTAAAAAAATGAGCGAAGAGAAAAAAATTCCTTATAAAATCTATCTGTCTGAGGATGAAATACCAAAACAGTGGTATAACGTAAGAGCTGACATGAAGAACAAGCCGGCACCGCTTCTTAATCCCGGCACATTACAACCTATGGGATATGAGGATTTAAGACCTGTTTTTTGTGATGAGCTTATAAAGCAGGAACTGGATGATACAACACCTTTCATTGATATTCCGGAAGAGGTTTTGGATTTTTACAAAATGTACAGACCGGCACCTCTTGTAAGAGCATATTTCCTTGAAAAGGCACTTGGCACACCGGCCAAAATTTATTATAAATTTGAGGGAAATAATACAAGTGGAAGTCATAAGCTCAATTCTGCTATAGTTCAGGCTTATTATGCCAAAAAGCAGGGGCTTAAAGGTGTTACAACAGAAACCGGAGCAGGCCAGTGGGGAACAGCTTTGTCTATGGCATCTGCTTATTTTGGAATTGATTGTAAAGTCTATATGGTTAAGGTTTCATATGAGCAGAAACCATTTAGGCGTGAGGTAATGCGTACATATGGAGCGTCAGTAACTCCATCACCTTCAATGGATACAGAGGTTGGACGCAAAATCAATGCTGAACATCCCGGCACAACAGGAAGTCTTGGGTGTGCAATATCAGAGGCAGTTGAAGTAGCTACAAAGACAGAAGGCTACAGATATGTTCTTGGAAGTGTTCTTAATCAGGTACTTTTACATCAGACAGTAATTGGTCTTGAAGCAAAACAAGCTCTTGAGAAGTATGGAGAAACTCCTGATATTATCATCGGATGTGCAGGAGGCGGCTCAAACCTTGGCGGACTTATTTCACCATTTATGGGAGAGAAGCTTCGCGGAGAAAAGGATTATAGAATTATTGCCGTAGAGCCTGCAAGCTGCCCAAGCTTTACCAGAGGTAAATTTGCTTACGATTTCTGTGACACAGGAATGGTATGTCCGCTTGCCAAAATGTATACTCTTGGATCTAATTTTATTCCATCGGCCAACCACGCCGGAGGACTTCGTTATCATGGCATGAGCCCTATACTTTCACAGCTCTATCATGATGGATATATGGAAGCTGTATCGGTTGAACAGACTTCTGTATTTGAAGCAGCACAGCAATTTGCACGTGTTGAGGGAATTCTTCCTGCTCCGGAGAGCAGCCACGCAATCAGAGTAGCTATCGATGAGGCACTTAAGTGCAAAGAGACAGGAGAGGAAAAGACAATTCTCTTTGGTCTTACAGGAACGGGATACTTTGATATGGTTGCATATCAGAAATTCAATGATGGTGTCATGATGGATTACATTCCAACTGATGATGAGCTTCAAAAGAGCTTTGAAAAACTTCCTAAAATTGATCTTTAATTGATAATTTAGTGCCAAAGGTAAATCTTTTGGCACTTGTTTATGAAAAAATAATGATGAGGACTTAACTATGAATATTGTTTGCTTGGATTTAGAAGGTGTACTTGTTCCCGAAATTTGGATTGCTTTTTCTAAAGCATCGGGGATTCCTGAATTAAAAAAGACAACACGAGATGAACCTGATTACGATAAGCTCATGAGATGGCGCCTTGGAGTTTTAAAGGAACATGGTCTCGGACTTAAAGAAATACAGGATACAATTGCCACGATTGATCCGCTTCCGGGAGCTAAAGAGTTTTTGGATGAATTAAGAAGTCTGACACAGGTTATCATCATAAGTGATACTTTTACACAGTTTGCAACTCCGCTTATGAAAAAGCTGGGATGGCCAACTATTTTTTGTAATTCGCTTGAAGTAGCTCCAAATGGTGAGATTACAGGATTTAAAATGAGAATTGAGAATTCAAAGCTTACCACTGTAAAAGCTTTACAGTCTATTGGTTACGATACAATTGCAAGTGGTGACAGCTACAATGATCTGGCAATGATTGAAGCAAGTAAAGCGGGCTTTTTGTTCAGAACAACAGATAAGATAAAAGCCGATTATCCGCATTTAAAAGCATTTGAAGAATACAACGAGCTTCTTGACGCTATTAAAGAGCATCTTACATAAAGGAAATATCTGCTACACTAAACCAAATATAACCTTACTGAGTGTACAGATGTTGTTCATTTAAGACTATACAAAATTCGTTAAGCACACTAAAAAAGTACCTCCACCGGGATCATGCCACAGTGGAGGTGCTTTATTTTTTTTCTGTAAGTTTATTCATTTATTACCAGCTCCTTTTAAACTTATATCGGAATAAAAATCTAATTGTTTATAGAGAAACTTAAAAAAAAGTTAATAGTTTACAAAATGCATATATAAACATTAAAAAAATATTAAAAATACGTGCAAAATAATCAAATTTCCGGTTTGGGATATATAATATATTTACGTATATTAATACGTGATAATACGGCAATAGTAGATGGTTCATTCTTATGGAGGCGTGTCATGGCTAAGGAAGGAAAAAATACGACAAACATCAGATTAAAAGACAGTATCAAGACAAGGCTTATTGTTGCAATGCTTTTGGTTACTATAGTTCCGCTTACTGTAGCAACTGTGGTGAGTTATGTTACATCAACGAGTAAAGCTAAAGCAGATGCTATCGAGTCACTTGAGTGGCAGGCGTGGTATATGGAAGATATCTTTACCAAGATTATCGATAAAAATGTATCTGCCATGAAAACTTTGGCATCTGCACCATCGACAATCACTTACTTGCAGGACCCCGATGCCGGAACAATTCCGGATGAAGTAATGCTGGGTTCAATGAATGCAATTGATGAATATCTTGCGGATGATAGCGCTACAGTTATTACATCAAAAACCGGTATGCAGGTTTTAAGAACTTTTGGCGACTGTGTTGATGTGTCAGAGAGGGAGTATTTTAAGCAGGCTATGTCCGGAACTCCTATTTATGTATCAGATGTAATCACAAGTAAGTCAACAGGATCAAGGCAGATAACAATTGCAATTCCTGTTTATGATAATGAAACAGGAGAGATACTTGGATGTGTTCAGAGAAACTATGACATGGTTAAGCTCCATGAGATTCTTGCATCGGAGTTTGAGGATGCATACGTAGCTGACAGAACAGGTATGGTAGCGGCTCATTCTCAGTACATCATCGGTCAGGATGTTGATGAAGAAGACAGGTCAGGTTCTTACTGGTATACGGCTTCTGAATCAGAAGGGTATTATGAGTCCAATACCGGCAAAGGGTATACAGCTTATGTTGCCTTTGTAAAAGAGCCAAATACGAACTTTACGGTATGTGTCGCTGCAAAATCAAATGCTGTCATGGCTGAAGCAAGAAAATCTGCGACTATTGTTATTATTATCGGTGTAATTCTTATAGCTATTGCCGCTGTGATTTCATTTATGATGGCAAACAACTTTACGGAACCGATAAAAGGAATCAGTAAGAGCCTCCAGGTACTTAAAGATGGACGATTTGAAAAAGTAGATAAATATGATAAGAGAAAAGATGAATTCGGTGAAATAAGCAGAGATACCAACTCAGTTATAGACACACTTTCGGAGATTGTTTCAAACATTAAAGAATCTGCTGCTGAAGTAGGAAAATCTTCAGGGGAACTTTCTGATATGGCGAATCAGATATCCCAGACTGCGGAAGATGTTTCCAATGCTGTTCAGGAAATAGCAACAGGCGCAACTCAACAGGCTGATGAAATTCAGCATGCATCAGAAAATGTCGGAAGAATCGGAGACGCAGTAGGAGATGTGCAAAGTTCAACGGGATCACTTTCTGAACTTGCAGGTAAGATGAAGGAAGCTTCGGAAGTATCCAGTAAGTCTCTTGCGGATCTTCAGAATTCATCCAATGAGATGACTGAAAAGATAGATGAAATATCACAAACTATTCAGGCTACTCAGGCAGCTGTTAACAATATCAGTGATAAGGTAGAAGGTATTACAAACATCGCAACCCAGACAAATCTTCTTTCACTTAATGCCAGCATCGAGGCAGCAAGGGCAGGAGAAGCAGGTAAAGGATTTGCTGTTGTTGCCGAGGAAATCGGAAAACTTGCAGAAGATTCCAAGTCTATGGCTGATGAAATCAGAAAAGAGATGGATATTCTCCTTGAGCAGGCACAGGCAGCTGTTGGAGCAGCTGAAGATGTAAGACAGGGCAACAACGACCAGCAACTTGCCCTTGGCGAGACACTTGATGCAGTAAACGGAATGCTGGAGGATATAGGCAGCACAGTCAGTGGCGTTAAGCTTATTTCTGAAGGAGCCGAGACATGTGACTCTTCAAAGAATGCTGTAGTGGATACTATGAGCGCTCTTTCTGCCATTTCTGAGGAAAATGCAGCTTCCTCAGAGGAAACAGGAGCTTCAATGCAGGAACTTTCAGCTACAGTTACAACCTTGGCGGGATCTGCAAACGAATTAAAAGAAATAGCAGATAAGCTTAATGAAGAGATGAAGTTCTTTAAGTCATAAGAAAAGGGAACAATTATTTAAGGGGAAATCGCTGGAGGAGACAATTATAATTTTATATAAGTATTCTTTGGAGGTTTGTTATGGCAAAGGAAAAGAAAGTAAAAAATCCTGCAGGGATAAGTTTCAAGGACAGTATTAAGACAAAACTGATCACAGTAATGCTACTTGTAGCAGCAATTCCACTTATTGTTGCTGTTATTGTAAGCTACATTACCTCAACCACTAAAGCAAAAAATGATGCAATTGATGTTTTGGAAGCAAGAGGCAAATATGTGGAGGCTAAGTTTTCTGAAATAGTATCCCAGAATATTATAGCTTTACAGACTTTTGCAGGAGCTCCGAGTACTATAACATATTTGCAGACCTATAATTCTCCTGATGCTCCAATACCAACTGAAGTTGTTTTGGCTCAGATGGATGCCATAAATACAAACATTGATGATGGTAATGTAAGTGTTATTCTTTCACTGGCTTCCGGTGAACAGCTTATAAGAGCAGATAGAAATGCTCTTGCAAATATCGCGGACAGAGCATATTTCCAGCAAGCTGTATCCACCAAAAAACCTGCTGTATCAGATATTGTTGTAAGTAAATCCGCAGGAAACAGGATAACAATTATCTGCGTTCCTATTTTTGATGATGTTACAGGCGAGGTAATTGGAACAATACAGAGAAGCTTTGATCTTAACAACCTTCATGATTTCCTTGCTGAAAATATTTCTGATGGATATATTACAGATACAACCGGTATGATGGCTGCACATGCTCAGTTTGAAATAACTACTGAAGATGAGTATGACATGAGTTCTTCTCCTTTCATGACTGCTTCAACTTCTAGTGGTTTTTATGAGCAAAAATTCAGTGGAAACAATACTTTTATTTCATGGATCAAAGAACCTGTAACAGGCTACTATGTTGCAGTTGCAGCACAGGAATCTGAAGTTATGGCTGAAGCTATTCGCTCAGCTTTGATTGTAGTCATTATAGGAATTATATTAGTAATAGTTGCAATAGTCATTTCCTTCATGATGGCAAAGAGCTTTACAGAACCAGTAGAGGCTGTTGGAAAATCATTACAGGCTCTTTCTGATGGACGTTTTGTTAAAGTTGAGAGATTTGATTCAAGGAAAGATGAGTTTGGTGCAATTTCAAAGGCAACAAACGCTGTAATAACCAAGCTTGATGACATTGTGGCAAATATAAAAGCTTCTGCAGAGGATGTTGGAGTATCATCTACAGAACTTTCAGATATGGCTAATCAGATTTCACAGACCGCAGAAGACGTATCAAATGCTGTACAGGAAATAGCATCCGGAGCTACCCAGCAGGCTGATGAAATTCAGAGTGCTTCTGAAAATGTTGGAAGGATTGGCGAAGCAGTTGGTGATGTTCAAAGATCAACAGATGACTTGTCCGGAATTACAGAGAAGATGAAAGAAGCGTCTGAAATTTCAAGTAAGTCTTTGGCAGACCTTCAGAATTCTTCCAATGAGATGACAGAGAAGATTGATGAAATATCACAGACAATTCAGGCTACACAGCAGGCTGTTAATAACATCAGCGAAAAGGTAGAAGGCATCACATCAATTGCAACCCAGACAAACCTTCTTTCTCTTAATGCTTCTATCGAAGCAGCAAGAGCAGGAGAAGCAGGAAAAGGATTTGCGGTTGTTGCAGAAGAAATCGGAAAACTTGCTGAAGATTCCAAGACCATGGCAGATGATATCAGAAAGGAGATGGATATCCTTCTTGAACAGGCACAGGCAGCTGTTGGAGCGGCAGAAGATGTAAGACAGGGCAATAATGACCAGCAGATAGCTCTCGGAGAAACACTTGATGCAGTTAACGGAATGCTTGAGGATATTGGAAGTACAGTTGGTGGTGTTCAGCTTATTTCCCGTGGAGCAGATACATGTGACACTTCAAAGAATGCAGTAGTAGACACCATGAGTGCTCTTTCGGCTATATCTGAAGAGAATGCCGCTTCTTCGGAAGAAACAGGAGCTTCCATGCAGGAACTCTCGGCAACTGTTACGACACTTGCCAGCTCTGCTAACGGACTTAAAGAAATTGCAGATAAGCTTAATGAAGAGATGAAGTTCTTTAAATCATAAGTAAATAGTTTCACAATACAAAAATAATCTGCCTCATTTCCCTTCAGGCCAATTTGTGATGGGGAATGAGGCTTTTATTTTCAGCGGTTATTAACTCATTAAATTATTATAAATAATATGCTCAAATACTATTATTTATGGTGCAGAGTTATATAATTTATGTACGTAATATCGTAAATGCACATTCTGTTGATGGAGGTTATTATGGCAAAGATAGAAGAAACATCCGGAATACCAAAGATGGATTGGAAAAATAGTGTTAAGACAAGTCTTATATTGACTATGTCCCTGCTTGTGGCTATTCCTCTTATGATTGCTATTGCTGTCAGTTATCAAAGCTCTATATCAAAAAGTGTTGAGGATGCAGAGTATATCAATTCTAAACAGGCGCAGATAGTAGAGGATGCTTTTAAAACAGAGTTAGAGCAACAGATAAGGACTCTTGAAGGCGTTGCGGACAACCCGTTTACTATTGACTATATCAAAAATGAAAGTGCAAGAAATGACGAATATATGATTGCATTTTTAACTCAGGTCAATAAGACATATGCGGATGGCAATGCAATTGTTTTTTCGGATTCCACCGGACAGCAGCTTGCAAGAGATGATGGGAATAACCTTTCAAATATTGCTGACAGAGACTATTTTAAAAATGCCATTTCCGGTAAGACTTATGTTTCAGATGTGTTGATCTCAAAGGCTACGGGATCCAGGATCATCATACCGGCAGTTCCGATTTATGATTATGGATATTCAACGCCTATAGGAGTTGCACAAAGAAGCTATGACCTTTCTAATCTGCATGATCTTTTAAAGGAAAACATTTCTTCCAGTCAGCGTGCATTTATCACTGATAGAAACGGAATAGTGATTGCACACTCAGATTATGAGATATCTGCGGAAGACGCAGAAGATAACAGAAGTGACAGGGACTTTTTCAAGATGGCTCAAAGTAGTACATCAGGCACCTATCTCACAGGCTCCGGAAGTGATAAGCAGATAGTATCTTTTCAGCAGGAAGCAACTACAGGATGGATAGTTGTTGTTTCGTCAAATTATAAGGCTACACTTGCTTCAGCTCAAAGGAGCGCAACATTTATAGTCATTATGGGAGTTATAATGGTAATAATAGCCATCCTTGCTTCCTTTAGAATGGCTAAGTCCTTTACAGGACCTCTTAATGAAGTTAATAAGGCTCTTCATCATCTTTCAGAAGGAGAGTTTGTTCCGATTGATAAGTTCCAGGGAAGAAAAGATGAATTTGGAGATATGATCACCAATACCAATTCTGTTTTGGATGTTCTTGGCGGAATTGTTAAAAATATCAAAGAGTCTGCGCTTTCTGTACATGAGTCTTCTGTTGAACTTGCTGACGCAGCAAGCCAGATCTCACAGACTGCAGATGATGTTTCTAATGCAGTTCAGGAAATTGCATCAGGCGCAACACAGCAGGCAGATGAGATCCAAAGTGTTACAGAGAGTGTCGGTGATATTGACGTTGCTACAGGAAATGTTCAGACAAGTACTGATGAGCTTTCAAACATTGCAAACAGAATGCAGGAGGTAAGTACAGAGTCTGCCCAGTCTCTTGCTGATCTTCAGGAGAGCAGCAGGAATATGAGTGATAATATTATTCAGATTTCTGAAAAGATTGGAGCAACAAGTAAAGCAGTTGAAAACATTAACGAAAAGGTTGAGGGAATTGCTTCAATTGCAACTCAGACGAATCTTCTTTCTCTTAATGCTTCTATAGAGGCTGCAAGAGCAGGAGAGGCAGGAAAAGGCTTTGCGGTTGTTGCAGAAGAAATTGGTAAACTTGCCGACGATTCCAGACAGATGGCTGATGATATCAGAAAAGAGATGGATGTTCTTTTGGCAGAGTCTCAGGCAGCTGTTGGAATGGCAGCTGAAGTTCAAAAAGGTAATGATGAGCAGCAGTCTGTTCTTGGAGCAACAGTTCAGAGTGTAAATGCAATGATAGACGATATTTCTTCAACGGTAGTAAGTGTAAAGAGTATTGAAAAAGATGCAGGAACCTGTGTAAGTGCCAAAAATGTTGTATCAGATGCAATGAGCTCTTTGTCAGCAATTTCTGAAGAAAACGCGGCTTCATCAGAAGAAACCGGGGCATCAATGCAGGAGCTTTCCGCTACAGTTACAACTTTGTCTGCTTCAGCAGGATCGCTGAAAGATATTGCGGATAAGCTAAGTGCCGACATGGAATTCTTTAAATGATAATCTGAATAAGTATAAATGACTCCCTCAGAGGCTTTATGCCTTTGGGGGATTTTTTATGTTATAATATGATTGTATTTACATCTACAGATTAACGGATTGACAACAATAAGGGGGATTATGAATACTTTAGTAAAAAGAATCATTGCAGGTGGAGCAGGGCTTGCTGTTCTTATTGGTGGTGTAGTCTATGTAGCATATCCGGACGGTGTGGATGTGTGGGAAGTATCAAAACTTGATATAAACGCAAGTATAGATACTGTAGGAACTATAGAAGCGGACGACATTGTGACCATATATGCACCTGTTTCGGGAAAAGTAAGTGCTATACCTGTAAGGGTAAATGAATTGGTAAAAAGCGGAAGTGTTCTTGCTTCCTATGATCTGACCTCATTCGAGGAGGACTATCAAAAAGCTTCACTTAATTCAGAATATTATGAGGATGGATACAACGCTGCAGTTGCTGAAAATGATAAAAACAAGGCAAAGGCAGCAAAGGCATCTTCATCTGCAGATGCTCTAAAAAGCCAATATATTTTTGTTGAAGAAAACAGAGATGATATTAGTATTGCGCAAAATAAGAAGAGCAATTATATTCAGTCTACCATGAAAGGAATAGAAGGCGCTATTAGTAACATGGAGACTAATATGCAGGTTGAGTCGGCAAAGCTTGAAACTGCTTCAAGTACATATGCTGATTTAAGTGGGAAACTTTTAGAGGCTCAGGCGGAAATATCAGGATTAAGCAGTCAGATATCAAGTATTGAGAGCCAGATAAAGTCAAATGCTGAAGCCTATGATGCTATAAAAGATGATGAATCAAAGACAGAAGAAGCAGAGGCTTTAAAGGAACTAAATCAAAAACTCTCAGAGACACTGGTGGAACTACAAAGTAGTCAGGCAAGTGCAAATTCAAAATACAGCAAATTAAAAGACGCTGTAAATGAAGCCTCTGACACGAAAGACAGTGTACAGTCTTCAGTTAATTCTATTAAGGATAATATCACGAGCAGCAGGGATGCGCTTTCATCTCTTCCTGTTGACAATCTGACTACGGAACAATATGCACTTTACTTAGAACTTACAAGGCAGCTGGATATCATTGAAAAAGAATGGAACAAACAAATTACAGAAAAGCAGACGTCTGAAGAAAAAATTGTAAATGAATATCAGATAAAGCAGTATGAGGATTCCATGGAAATGGCCCGGATAGATGTTGATAAAGCTTTAAGTAATTTGTCTAAATCCAAGGAAGGTGTAAAAACTACTGTTAACGGGACGATTATTTCAAAAATGATAGATGCTGGAGCGACAGTTTCCGAAGGAGAAGCTCTTTTTACTATTCAGCCTGACAGTGGATATAAGGTTGCTGTAATGATTTCGAAATACGATATTGGAAGTGTGGAAATAGGACAAAGTGCAGACGTGGTAGTAAGCGGAGAGACATATACGGCAACAGTTGAAACTATAGCACCAATTGCAACAAATGATTCAGCAGGAAAACCAAGAGTAAAAGTTGAACTTTTGTTTGATGAAGATGTTAAGCCAACAATTGGTCTTGAAGCAGAGGTCAGGATAAATACAGGGGATGCAAAAGATGCGCTTAGTATTCCTGAAAAATCAGTTTACACAGATGATGAGGGTTCTTTTGTCTATGTGCTTGAAAAGGGAAAGGCCAAGAGGGCAAATGTGGAGACGGGGCTTAAAGGCAATGGATACTATCAGGTTTTAAGCGGACTATCGGAAGGCGTAAAAGTAATTGAATCGCCATTAACGGAGGAAGACATTGGAACAAGATTTGTCGAGAACTAATGATAATTTGCTGATTAAATTTGAAAACGTTGGAAAGATATACCAAACTGGCCAGATCACTTACGAGGCACTAAAAAATGTAAATCTGGAAGTTTACGAGGGAGAGCTTGTGGTACTTCTTGGCCCCAGTGGAGCTGGAAAAAGCACCCTGCTTAATCTTTTGGGCGGACTTGATGGTGCCAGTAGCGGAAACATATTTTTTGCAGGAGAAAATATTGCAGAATTTGATGACAAGCGCCTTGGACAATTCAGGGCAAAAGATGTTGGAATCATATTTCAGTTTTATAATTTAGTTCCCACACTTACGGCCATAGAAAACGTTGATATTATAAGAGAACTGGGAGTCGAGATAATGGACCCCTTAAAGGCGCTTGAGATGGTGGGGCTTGCTGATAGGAAAGACAATTTTCCTGCGCAGTTATCGGGAGGTCAGCAGCAGAGAATATCTATAGCAAGAGCCATAGTTAAAAGACCAAGACTTCTTTTGTGTGATGAACCTACAGGTGCGCTTGATACAGGTACCAGCCGGGAAGTTTTAAAACTTTTACAGGATCAGAGCAGAGTACATAAAAAGACTGTTGTAATGGTAACCCATAACAATCTTTTTGCGGATATAGCAGATAAAGTGGTTTATGTGAAAAATGGAACTGTTGTTGATGTTGTGCATAATGATAATCCGAAAGATGCATTTGAACTTGATTGGTAAAACTATCTTTATATATGAGTAAAAATCTTAGAAAAAAACTATTAAGGGATATTAGGCAGAATTTTGTTCAGTTTGCAGCAATTTTTATTATGTGCTTTCTGAGCATGTTTGTAATGCAGGCTTTTGACTCAGATACGACAGCTATAGAAAAATATGTCGATAAGTACTACAAAGACACTAACTTTCTTGACATGTATATCACTTCCTTAAATGGCTTTACATCTGAAGATCTTATCAGGATAAAAAAGATAAATGGGGTAAAAAATGCTGAACTTAGAAGTACGCAGATTGGAAAGATAAGGCTCTTTGGAACCGAAAAAAAGCTTGAATTTAATTTCATTGAAGAAAATGAAATCTCTAAGATGGTACTTTGTGATGGCACTCCTTTTGAAAGAGGAAGCGCAGGAATCTGGATTGATAATGATTTTGCCAAAAGACAGGGGATAGCAGTTGGAGATGTACTTGATCTGAATTTGGATGGAATTGAGTTTTATGAGACTGTAAAAGGAATCATATTAAATCCTGAATATATGTATTTTTTGATTGATGAGACTTATACGGAGCCTGATATAGGAGCCTACGGATATGCATATTTAGCTGATAATGAATATCCGGGCGAGAATCTTTTATATGACAGAATAGTTATTGATGCAAAAGATGTTAACAATCAGTTTGATTTAGACGACACAGATAAGGCTCTGCTTTCAGGGCTAAGGGAATCTATCAGGGATAATTTAAGTATTTCCGGTGTTGAGTTTGTGTATAAGCAGAATCAATCAGGATTTGACGCTATAAAGGGGGACCTGGAGTCAAATAATACATTGGAGACGATTTTTCCAGCCCTTTTTATTTTGATAGCTCTTTTGGGAATCATGACTACAATGACACGACTTGTTACCAAACAAAGAACTGTTATTGGTACATTTAAAGCCATTGGATTTGGTCAGATGGCCATCTATGTTCACTATATGTCATATCCTGTTCTAATTTCCGTTATGGGGTCAATTCTTGGAGCGGCAGCAGGCTGGTGGACTCTTGGGAAGTATATCCATGTTTCAATGCTTGATTATTATTCCCTTCCTGAGTTTGAAATGGATGTATCTTACAAAATAGTGCTGACGATAGTGATCATTTCAGTTATGGCAGCTGTTACTGATTACTTTTCCTGCAAGAAGCTTCTTTCCCAGCAGGCATCAACGATACTTAGATCTGAAGCTCCCTCTGCCACAGGAGCAGGTCTTTTGGAAAAAAGCAGAATATGGAAAAAGCTTAGCTTTGCTACCAGATGGAATATAAGAGATATTAACAGAAATCGTCTCAGGACACTTGCAGCAATAATAGGAATAACGTTATGTTCACAGCTGACGCTTACTGCATTTGGTGCTAATGAACTTTGGAAAAGAACTGAAAGCTGGGAGTACAACGAGCTTACACCGGCGCTATATACCATTGGATTTTCATCAGACACAGATTACGAGACGGTTACTGACTACGCGCATAGGTACAATGGTCAAATGGTCATGAGTATGCAGACAGAAATATATGGAAATGGTGATGGATTCCAGCTTTTAGAAATCACTGTTCTTGATGAAGGGAATTTATGTAGATTTCAGAATGAGCAAGGAGAATACATTAGTTTGCCGGGGAATGGTATTGCCATAAGTGCAAAAGCCGCAGAAAGGCTTGAGGTTAAAGTTGGAGATTTTGTCAGATTCAAGGTGCCGGGACAGAAGAACGACTATGAGGGGCGCGTTGTAACTCTTTACAAGACGCCTGGATCTCAAGGAATATCAATGACAAGAGGGTACTATGAGAGCCTTAATCTAAAGTTTTTGCCAAATACTATTTATACTAATGTTACTGTTCCTGAGTCATATGTAAATACCAGAGAAGAAGTTGTCAGTGTTTTTTCAAAAGATGCTTATATAGAGTCTCTTAGAGCAAATTCAGCCCGAGTGGATGTTGAAGTTATATATATGATGGTGGTTGCCGTGATAATCGGCGTAGTAGTTATGTATAATCTGGGAGTTATGTCCTTTATAGAAAAGGCAAGAGAAATTGCAACACTTAAAGTTCTTGGATTTTCAACAAATAAAATACGTTGGATTCTGCAACAACAGAACATTACAGTAACAGGAATTGGCACGATTTTAGGAATAGTCATTGGCTACCGGACTCTGGGATTTTTGATGGGCCAGCTTGATGCGGATTCTGATTTTATCATTAAGCTAAGTCCTATACCTGCTATAGTTGCATTTGTCGTTACATTTTTGCTATCGCTTATTGTAAATGGGCTTATTTCTTCAAAGGTAAAAGATATAAATATGGTCGAAGCCTTAAAGGGTGTTGAATAAAGGGTGTAAAAATGCTCCAAAGCCTTGTATAATTAGTTGTATTTTTTTATACGGGAGGATGGAGCATTTTTTATGAAGTGTAGTAATTGCGGGAACGAAATTAAGCCTGTTCATGGGCATTGCAGTGTTTGCGGAGCGCCGATATTAGAAGAGATAGATTATAATAATGTGCCGGCTTATACACCGGATATTTTCGGCCAAAAGCAGGAACATAAAAAAGTAACAGTAAAAAGTAATGAAAAAAGGATTAAAGAAAAAAAGCAAAATACCCAAATAAATAAAAAGCTCATTGCCGGAATGGCAGCCTTTGCTATTATCTTTGGAATCGTATGTAATCTGGGGCTATTTGTAGAAAAAGATGGGCAAAATCCAAATACAGGAAATAGCGGTTCTGAATCATATTCATCAATTGATACCGATGTGTACAGGGAAGAAGCAACAAAGCTTATGGTAGTGGACGGTGTGATTTATAATAATGCAGGAAAGAGCCTTGAAGGAATGTATCCGGAGGATAGTTTTTCTTATCCGTTTTCCTACAATATTGATCATTCTGCAGGTGTGCTGATAGACGCTAAAGACACTGCCGTTTATGTAACAGCTGATTTAAAAACTATTCCCGTAGAAGATGATGCCTTAAGAGCTGAAACGTCTCTTTTTGGAGATAATATGTATGTAATCTCCTACGATGAAGGAGAATACTATATTTATATTGTGGATGCCAAAAACAATAAGAAGTATCTGATCGATAAAGATATAGCTTCTATTGCTGTTATTTCTACGGATGGTAGTAAAGTTGCCTACCTTAAGTACACAAGTGATTTTAGAAAGAAAAGTCTGTATGTAGCCGGAATAGATATGAAGCCGCAATTAATTGTTGAAGGTGTATATGATGTTCGAGCTGTTTCTAATGACGGGGGGACCGTATTTTATCAAGAAATTGATGATGAATTTGAAACTCACGAGTTTGTATGGAATAATGGGAAATCGATAGAATTTTCAAATAATCGTCCGGGATATTTTATTTTTAACAGAGATTGTTCAGAAGCTATTTTTAGGGATTCGGAATCAAATTACTATTATAAAGCGGGCATGGATGAGGCTTATTCCTTTGACTGTGGTTCCTTCTACAGAATAATTATGGATGTAAAAAAGGAAAGAGCAACAGGTCATCAGTATGATGGATTTGTTTATGACACAGATAGTTTTGCCGGAGGCATTTTTTACGACAGTGAATATGATACATATCTTTTGAATGAGGATTACTCTATCACTAAGCTTGGACATGACTTTTATGGCATCGTGGGTCATGCAAGGCGTGATGACAGAGACATATATTATGTCATGGATGAGAAAAATTTCATAAGATATGATGTAGATAGTAGTGGTAATATGGAGAGCAGAACGCTTCTTAATGATGTGACCATGGAAAATATAGCTATGAATGATGATGGTTCTAAGGTTTGGTGTCTGTATTATGGCATAGGCGGTACGATATCTAGCATGCTGGATGAGGATGGTACAGAAACTATACTAAATCAGGATTATAATGGCGTAAACATTGATTCTATTGTTTGGGACACCGATTCTCAGAAACTATATTACTGCGATAGTGATAATAAATTACGAGCATTGTCAGATGATGGAACAGTAGAAGAAATATCAGATAAATGTGAGAGCCTTATGACAGGTTATTATGAGTATCCTGATAATGTAATGTATACCGGTTTAAATAACAGGCAATATGTCTCTGTGTTTGGAAATTTTATAATGCTTCAGGATTAAAAGTAAATCCCACAGGCTTTGCAACCTGTGGGATTATTTCTTTTATTAGGCTTTGAGATCTTTTCCTGTAAGAAGCTTATAAGCTTCAAGGTATTTGGCAATAGTCTTATCAATAACTTCTGTCGGAAGATTGTAATCACAATCAGGGTTAGCTTTTAAGTAGTTACGAACAAACTGCTTATCAAATGAAGGCTGATCATGACCTTCTTCATAACCTTCAACTGGCCAGAATCTTGAACTGTCAGGAGTGAGCATTTCATCGGCGAGAACAACTTCGCTATTTTCATCGATACCAAACTCAAACTTTGTATCAGCGATTATGATGCCGCGAGTGAGAGCGTAGTCAGCGCATTTTTTGTAAAGAGCAATTGTGTAATCTCTGATCTTTGTAGCATATTCTCTGCCGTGTCCCGGGAATGCTTTCTCAAGTACTTCAATACTTCTCTCAAAATCGATGTTCTCATCGTGATCACCAATCTCAGCCTTTGTACTTGGTGTATAAATAGGTTCAGGAAGCTTACCGCATTCCTTTAATCCTTCAGGAAGCTTGATTCCGCAAACTGTTCCATTTTCTTTATATGATACCCAGCCACTACCTGTTATATAACCACGTACAATACATTCAACAGGGATCATAGTGAGCTTTTTGCAAAGCATGCTGTTTCCCTTGAACTGTGGAGCACTGAAGAATTCAGGCATATCATTGTTATCTACGCTGATCATGTGGTTTCTTACGATATCCTTGGTGTAATCAAACCAAAAACGTGACATCTGGGTGAGAACAGTACCTTTTTTCTCAACTTTGTTTTTTAAGATTACGTCAAATGCGGAAATTCTGTCTGTTGCTACCATGATCAGGTTTTCACCTATGTCGTAGATTTCACGTACTTTTCCTTCTTTTACTGGGGTAAACTGCTGCATAATTTGCTCCTCCTATAAACTTATAAGTGTATTAATATCGGGATCTGTTGATCCGGATAATTACGTGGTTATATATTGAATGGTTTAGGAACTGTAGTAAAAGCTTGGTTAATTTAGCTACAGCTTTTGGGATGGTAATCAGTCATCCTCTTCCTCATCAGCGGCAGTATTATATACTGTACGCTTTCTTGCCATTTCATCATTTTCAAGGTACTCGTCATAAGTAGAACGTTTATCGATAAGAGATCCATCGGGAAGAATCTCCATAATCCTGTTAGCTGTTGTCTGCACAACCTGATGGTCACGGCAGGCAAAAAGTTCAACGCCCGGGAACTTGATCATTCCGTCATTAAGAGCGGAAATCGATTCCATATCAAGGTGGTTGGTTGGTTCATCAAAGATAAGACAGTTGGCTCCGCTTATCATCATCTTGGACAAGAGACATCTTACTTTTTCTCCTCCGGAAAGAACTTTAACTTTTTTAACTCCGTCTTCACCGGCAAAGAGCATTCTTCCAAGGAAGCCTCTTACGTAAGTAGCATCTTTAATCTCTGAATAACCTGTAAGCCATTCTGTAATGGTGTAGTCGTTGTCAAATTCTTTTGTATTGTCCTTAGGGAAGTAAGCCTGAGATGTTGTTACACCCCATTTATAAGTTCCTGCATCTGGTTCAAGCTCACCTGTAAGGATCTGGAAGAGAGTAGTCTTTGCAAGCTCGTTACCGCCTACAAAAGCAACCTTGTCGTCTCTCTGGATAACAAAAGAAATATTGTCGAGAACTTTTTCTCCGTTAATTGTCTTGGAGAGGCCGTCTACAGTAAGAACTTCGTTACCGATCTCTCTGTTTGGTCTGAAATCAATGTAAGGATATTTTCTGCTTGAAGGCTTGATAGTATCAAGCTCGATCTTTTCAAGAGCTTTCTTTCTGGATGTAGCCTGCTTACTCTTACTTGCGTTAGCAGAGAAACGGGCGATGAACTCTTTGAGCTCTTTGATCTGTTCTTCCTTCTTTTTGTTAGCTTCTTTCATCTGGCGGATCATGAGCTGTGATGACTCATACCAGAAGTCGTAGTTACCGGCATAGAGCTGAATCTTGCCATAATCTATATCAGCAATATAAGTACAAACCTTATTGAGGAAGTAACGGTCATGGGATACAACAATGACAGTATTCTCAAAATTGATAAGGAACTCTTCAAGCCATGCAATAGCATCAAGGTCCAGATGGTTGGTAGGCTCATCCAGAAGGAGAATATCAGGATTACCAAAGAGGGCTCTTGCAAGAAGAACCTTGACCTTCTGTGCACCATCAAGCTCTTTCATAAGCTTGTAGTGGAATTCTGACTCAATTCCAAGTCCGTTCAGAAGACTCTCCGCATCAGATTCAGCTTCCCATCCGTTAAGTTCAGCAAATTCAGCTTCAAGTTCGCTGGCTCTGATACCATCTTCGTCTGTGAAATCTTCCTTGGCATAGATGGCATCTTTTTCATTTTTTATCTCAAAGAGACGGGCATTACCTGCAATTACTGTATCAAGAACAACGTTCTCATCATATTTAAAGTGGTCCTGTTCAAGGAATGAAAGACGCTCGCCATCAGAAATAACAACATCACCATTTGTTGTCTCTATCTGACCTGACAAGATCTTGAGAAATGTTGACTTACCGGCACCGTTTGCTCCGATAATTCCGTAGCAGTTGCCTGGTGTAAATTTAATATTAACATCTTCAAAAAGAGCTTTTTTACCTACTCTGAGTGTTACGTTATTTGCACTTATCATTTACAAAATAGCCTTTCTAAAAAACAAAAATATACCTTTGCAACAGTTCGTATTATATGAGAATCTACTATAAAATGCAATCGAAAAATGATGAATAAATATCAAGCATCTGCTTGGCGGCAATATTGTGAAAAAGCATAGCAGATTCTATATTGACTATAAGGATATCGAAAGATATAATTATATACAAAAGTATATTAAAGTATATGAAATACAGGATGATAATATCTTTTTGTATCCATGATACACGTATGGGACTAATGGAGGGCACTTACATGACAATAAAGCAGATGAGAGAAATTAAGGAAAAAAGAGGATATAGTTATGCACAACTTTCAGAGTATACGGGAGTTCCGGCAATAACTCTACAGAAAATTTTTTCTGGAAAGACCAAATCACCAAGAGTTGCAACGCTAAATGCTATTGAGAAGGTGCTTGGTGGAGCTGAAGAGCAGTTTCAGGGCAAGGCCTTTGAATATGGAAAAAGCGGTTATTCTACCGGTGATGATCATGGCAATATTTTAAGGGAAGAGGAGCCTGTATTTGGAAATCCCGATGGAATTAAATATGGTAATCCTGGGAAAAGACAGGGCGAATTTACGCTTGATGATTATTATGCATTGCCTGATGAACAGAGGGTTGAACTCATCGACGGCGTTTTTTACGATATGTCTGCTCCCAGGGTTGTTCATCAGGATATATCATATGTGATACATTCAGCAATTGCAGACTATATTAAAAAGAATAAAGGCAAATGCAAAGCTTTTTCTGCTCCTGTGGATGTTCAGATTGATTGTGACGACAAGACCATGGTACAGCCGGATGTTTTGGTAATTTGTGACAGGGAAAAGATAAAAGGATTTGGAATATATGGTGCTCCTGATTTTTTGGTTGAAATACTTTCTAAGTCCACCAGAAAAAAAGATATGACAATTAAACTTACAAAATATAGTGAAGCCGGGGTAAGGGAGTATTGGATAGTTGATCCTCACAAACGTATGCTGATTATATATAACTTTATGGAAGAGGACTTTATGCCTGTTATGATGCCTTTAAAGGGTGAGGCACCGGTGGCTATATATGACGGAAAATTGAAAATCAGTCTGGACGAGATAGCAGCATCCATAGATGAGTTTGGAGAGTAAACTTCTAAAAATGGGCGAAAATGCGCAACAATGTTAGTTAATTTAGTTTATATTCTGTCAGAGAAAAAGTAGTATATTTGTGTGGCATTAACACATATATCAGGAACAATAGCGGAATTAAAGGTATTTTGCTATAGTTCTTTACCTTTTGAAAGGATAAGAGAGCTGCACATTATGAGTAGAGAAACTGAAAATGTATTGGATATGAATATTAAGGATACTGACACCTGGAAAGCGCTTAATAATGGCGGATGGACAAATAGGAGGTTGAAAGAAGGCTATAAGTGCGAGGACTTTAAGAGAGCCATTGCTGTAAAAAAAGTCGATGTTTCTGAATTTGGAACTTACAGAGTAGATTTAGAATTTATGGCAAAAGATAATATCAGGGATATGTCACTTTTTGCAGGCAGAAGGAATATGGTTTCCCGGGGAATAAACCTAGCCAAGGGCGAAAAGTATAAAAAGAGCTTTTACATTGCCGTTACTCCATATATTCCGGCGTTATCAGCAAAGAGGTATGATGACAAGACTATATATGTAAGCTTTACTCATGCTGATATTGTTGAGCTTTGCGATATAAAGGTGGTTAAAGAGGAAGTGCCTGTTATCTGGGTAGCCGGTGACTCTACACTTACTGATCAGAATGCCGGGATACCGTATTATCCATATGGAAGCTGCGCGGGCTGGGCTCAGATGCTTCTTGGATATACAGGTAAAGGTGCTGTCTGCAATCTGGCTCATTCGGGAATGACAACCAATTGTTTTAGGGATGATGGACATTTTGATATAGCAAAAGAGATGATAAAGAAGGGGGACTTTTTTATCATACAGTTTGGACATAATGACCAAAAGAGAAGAAATCTAAAGGCTTTTGAAGGCTATAAAGAAAATCTGAAAAGGTATGCCTGTGAAGTAAGAGAACTTGGTGCAAAGCCTGTAATTTGTTCACCCATAAGCCGTAATTCTGATTTTTCTCTTTTAAAACCATACAGAGATGCCTGCCTTGAAGCAGCCAAGGAGCTGGATATTCCATTTATTGATCTTCATGATTTCACCTTTGAAAAATGGCAGGAATTTGGAGAAAATGCAAAAGATTATTTTATTCCCGGGGATATTACACATACCAATGAGTATGGTGCGATGCTTATTGCAGATTATTTTGTAAAAGAAATTCTTAAGGAAAAAACTTTGGAATCAGCCTCATGTGGCTACTCTGAATGTTTAGATGGAGTGTTTGGAAGGCAGATATTTATAGATGATGATTGTAATGAATATTCAATAGAACAGGCAGAAAAAGAACTTCCAAAAGAATATTCGGGACCTGATATTTTCAGTATTGAACCTCCATATGTTGATATAACAGATATTCCAGATAGTGAGGGAGTAAAAAAGGCATATAATTACGGACTATTAGATCCTTGTGTAATGTATCTTCATCCATATGCTGTTATGCCAAGAGCACAGCTTCTCATGGTTATGTTCAAGGCATTCAGAATGGCAGGAAAGCGTCCTTATGAAAAAAAGTTTTCAGACATAAATGAATATGATTGGGATGCCGGATATGTTCAGGCGCTTATTGATGAAGAACTTATAGATGATGCAACAATAGCGGAAGAAAAGGTTACAGGCAAGCTTATGTTCAGACCGGATGATCCCCTTAAGTATGATGAATTTATCAGTTTTCTTGTGAGATTTTTAGAAAAAGATATAGAAAAAAGAAAGAAACTGTCAATGGCGGAATGTCTGAAAAAAGCGGATGAACTAAAATTGCTAGGGGATAAGGAACATAGTAAAGAGTATAAACAAAGCTTTGGCATGGTAAAGACTGTTTTAGAGAAAGAAAAGTATGAAGTAGCAAAAGGGGATAACATTTCAAGAGCTGAAGTTTATGCCGGGCTGTCCCGTTTTATGGATATAGCAGGTGGTATAGAAAGTGATTTGCCATCAGGCCTTGATATTCATCCGGTTCACTAATGTAAAATTGTGTCCTATATGTAAAAAATTGTACCTAAACAATGTAAACAAATATCAGTCTCCCTGGTGTATGATTAGTGTATATTTATGCTAAACATCAGGGAGGCTTTTGTATGTTTGGAATTAAAAACTCATTGCAGTCCAAGCTTGCCATGGCATTTTCCGTAGTAATCGCTGTAATTATGCTGATTACTATTTCTTTATATATAGAGAACTCTAAGAGTCTTGAGGCAAATGCTTATGAAAAAATGGAACAGGAGGGAGTGTATTTTAATGATGCGTTGAATTGGGATATTCAAAGCATTTTAGATTTGCAAATAGATTTTTTTAACAATAGAAAACTTCCATTTCTTGCTATTCCTAACATGGAAAAAAATGCATATGAGGAGAGAGAAGATGCACTTAGTGTTCAGGAACGAATATTGACTATTGTTGATTCCGGTAAGTTCGTATCCAAGGGGATTCTTTACATTCCAGGAACTGACTATTACATATCCGACAGTGAAATAAGAAGAATGAATGCTGATGATGTTAATAATATGCTTAACTACCTGAGTGTTGATAGCAGCGGACTTCAGCATGATGGACAGGATTTTTATTCAGTTAGGACAGGACAGAAAGGAAACATGTATACAGAGAATGCACAATTTGTTTTCGTGTTATTTTTCTCTACAGAAAAGATTCGTAATTATCTAAATGATACGTATGATGGAGAAAAAGGGAGCTTTATATATAATTCTCAAAGAAATGTACTCATATCGGATGATAATTCCTCAGAAATAGGAAAAGAGATATTGGGACGATTTAATGTAGATAATAACAAGCTCGACAGTTTAGAAAAGCAAAAGATAATAATTGCCGGTGAAAAATACTATGTCACTGTCAGTAGTCCCGGTGAGCTTGGAATATATGTTCAGTATATAAAAGAGTCTGTTGTAAAAAAAGGCTTAAGAACAATGCTTATATATTATGTTTTTTTCTTCATAGCACTGATTGTTATGTCTGCTTTATTTATTGCATATATTCATAAGATAGTTCACAAACCGATCATGGTGCTTATGGATGCATTTAATGAGATGAAAAAAGGTAATCTAAATAGTAGAATCCATCATAGTTCCAAAGATGAATTCTCTTATATTTATGAGGCTTTCAATGATACAGAGGATAAGCTAAATAAACTTATTGATGAGGTGTATGTCCAAAAAAACCTGGCGCAGAAGGCTCAAATGAAACAACTTCAGGCTCAGATTAGTCCCCATTTTCTGTATAATAGCTTTTTTATTTTATCCAGAAGAATAAAGAGAGAAGACATTGAAGGAGCGGAGAAACTTTCAATTCATCTTAGCAATTATTTCAAATATCTTACAAGAGACGGAGCTGACTACATTCTGCTTTATCAGGAGGTTGTGCATGCAAGAAGCTATGTAGCAATTCAGCAGGAGCGCTTTAGCGGAAGATTTACGGCGGAATTTGCAGAACTCCCTGATGAGCAGGGAAAAAGGTTAGTTCCAAGACTGATACTGCAGCCTGTTTTAGAGAATGCATTTGAGCATGGCCTTGAGGATAAAGCTGAAAACGCTCTTCTAAAGGTATCTTTTGCATATGTGGAAAATACATTTGTTATTATAGTGGAGGATAATGGAGAAGCTGTAACCCAGGCTTCAATCAATAGACTGAATGAACAGCTAAATAATAATGCAACAAAGGAAGTTACCGGACTTATAAACATTCACAGAAGGTTGAAAATTTATTTTGGAGAGGATTATGGAATTAGAATAAAGAGAAGCTCTCTTGGTGGACTAAGGGTAATGCTTGTTATTCCAAAGGAAATAGACTATGGTGCAGAATCTATTAATAGTTGATGATGAAAGAGAAATATTGTCCTGGCTTGAAGAAATGTTCAGATTCGAACATCCTGAGGAGTTATCTGTTTACACAGCTTCCTCAGCTTTAGAGGCTATAAAGCTTTTATCTAAAATTCGATTTGACGTCGTTCTTACAGATATAAAGATGCCTGGAATGGATGGAATTACCTTGTTTAAGCATGTTAAAGAAAACTGGCCAAGATGCAGGACAGTGTTTCTTACCGGGTATAGAAATTTTGAGGATATATACAGTGTCATAAATAACCCTGGTGTTAAGTACGTGCTTAAAAGCGAGGATGATGAGGTGATAAAAAGACAGGTAGAGGCTTCATTAACTGAAGCTAAAGAAGAAGTTTTAAAGCTTCAGAATCAGGATGCTTTGGATAAGCTTCTTGAAGAATCTGCCAGGCTTATGCTTAAAGATTTTTTTGACAGACTGCTGCGTGGGGAAAGAATAGAAAACATAGATGAGAAACTAAAAAAGCTTGGCTCACCTCTAAGAGATGATAAAGTGCTCTCTTTTCTTATCAGATTGGAAAGGGATGAAGAAAACGAAAATTTCTATTCCTTCAAGCTTTTAAAAGAAGGCATTTTTTCTGATGAGCTTAGAACAAGTATATCTGATAGATTTGCATTTTATGTTCATGATCTGGAGAATGACCTTATGCTTTTGATGGTTCAGCCCAATAACAAGCGGAAAAGCGACGAGGAATGGCAGATGGATTCATACATTATCCAGGGGGCATTGGAGTATGTCCAGGAACGTTTTTTGGCCACCGGCCAGGGATCTTTTTCTATTGTTGTTCCAAGGACGGCTCAGAACTTTGATAAACTGTGGGCAGAGCTTAAAATATTGAAGAGCCATCTGGCAGGATTTCTGGGAAGAGCCAGGGGTGCTATACTTTTGCCGCAGCTTGTCGGTAATAGTGATGCTTTGGAGGATAGAGGATCTGAATTATTTGGTCCGGATGTATATTCATATACAATGCGTATGCGAAACTATCTTGAGCTGCGCAAAAAAGAAAAGTATTTTGAAATACTTGATGAGATATCAGATTATATGATAAAGGCTCAAAGCATGCATGATCCTTATTCGCTCCAGATATATTACGGGATATCTGTTTTTCTTTTACAGTTCATAAACTCCAATAATCTGAATGAAGCAATTGCTTTTAAATCAGCACCGTATAAGCTTACTATGGCCCAGGCTCATGAATCCTGGAAGGATGCAGCAGACTACCTTGAAGAAATATCAAAAGCAGTATTTACGCTTTTAACAGATAATGACAGTTCTATCTCTGACAGGGCTCTTAAGAGAGTTATAGATTATATAGATGAGCATTTATCTGATGAGCTGTCATTAACTGCTTTGGCAGAGGTAGGAGGCTTCAATTCAAGTTACCTTTCAAGGCTCTTTAAGCAGGAAATGCAAAGAACACTTAGCGATTATATACTTGATAAGAGGATAGCTTTGGCAAAGAATCTTCTTGAAACCCCCGGAATACAAATACAGGCTGTGGCAGAAAAAACAGGGTATATTTCACCGCATTCTTTTACCAGAGCGTTTAAGATGGCAACAGGATTATCCCCGACCGAATACAGAGAAATGAGAATGGAACAAAAGTAGTAATCTAATGCAACCAATGTAAAAACATGCACATTTATTTTGAAAGCTTTCCAAAGATATAATGACCTTGTCAAAAAACATAGATGTTTATAATTCACAACAAAAGGTCATAGGAGGTTTATCATGAAGAAAAAAGCAGTTGCCATATTATTGTCGGCAACAATGGCATTATCATTAGCAGCTTGTGGGGAAAGCGCAAGAAAAAATGAAACAGACCAGATAAGTGATGTTTCAGACGCAGCTCAGAGTGAGAGCACAGAGGCAGCGGATAGTACAGAGGCGGTGCCTGAAGAAACAGTTAACTACTACGGTTTTGATGAGCAAGTAGATATCAAGATTGGAGTAAGCTATGCATCAGCAGCAGACTTTACTTTTTATGGAGGGGAAACTGTAGAGAATAACGCCTGGATGGACTTATATCATGAGAATAATATATTTCCGGAGATTCTCTATGAAGTTGATCCTTCTCAGGCTGATACTAAACTATCCACAGCAATCATGTCGGGAGATTATCCTGATGTGTTTACATCTACAGGGGCCGAATATCAGAATTATGTAGATTCAGAGGTAGTTGCGGATATTACAGAAGCATATGAAAAATACGCAAGCGATGAGCTTAAGGAATATATGACGGGATATGATGATGGAATGGCTCTTGAGAGCTTATACATTGATGGAAAGCTTTATGGGCTTCCTAAAGTATCAGATGCTAAGGCAAGTGCACATGTGATGTGGATCAGACAGGACTGGCTTGATAATCTGGGACTTGAGATTCCTACAACAATGGAGGAGTTAAAAGAGGTTGCGCATGCTTTTACTTATGATGATCCGGATGGGAACGGCAAGGATGACACCTATGGGTTGGTTCTTGATGGTATTAATGTTCTTAGCAGCTCAGTCGGAAATACAGAGCCTGTTTTTGAAGCTTTTGGAGCCTATCTTGGAACGAATGGCCTTACATACATAGAACAAGATGGAGAAATAGTATGGGGCGGAGCTGACACAGAAGCTATGAAGGCTGCACTTTCCTGGCTTCAGGAGGTGTATTCTGACGGAAGTCTTGCTAAGGATTTTATTACTATGGATTCTGAGAGCGTATTTAATGAAACCGGTGCAGGTAACTGTGGAATCTGGTTTGGGCCTAACTGGGGAGCAATGCAGCCTTCAGCAGGGGCTACTCAGAATGATATTAATTGTCATATGGTAGCGGCTGCTGTTCCTTCAGGAACAGGTTCAGCAACAAAGGCCTATGCTGCTTCCAGTGCGGGAACAATTTATTGTGTAAGCAGCCAGTGCGAAAATCCGGAGGTCCTTATAAAGCTCTTTAACCTCAGCGTCAAGTATCAAAATGCAGATCTTTGCACAGCAGAAGAATACAAGATGTATTTTGGAGATAGCGCAAATTTCACCGGATGGAAGACTTCTATAATTGGAGGAGAGGCTCCAAATGGACGTTCCACAAACAAGGCTATTTTGGCTGCCTTGGAATCAGGGGATGATTCTACTCTTACTTCGAAACAACTTGAAAACTATACTGCTATAAAAACTTATATTGATGCTGTGGCTGATGGAACGTTTGATCCTACAGATCCCACACATCAGAGAGGTCTTGCTCTCTATACAGTTCATGCAGATGAAAAGAGTGCCTGGTCAGTGCTTCACAAGATGATTGCTGATGATGACTATGTTCTTGCGGCTTATAATGGAATACCTTCTGATATGGTTTCAAGCGAATCAGCAACCCTGCAGAAGCTTCTCGTGGAAACTATTGTAAAGATAGTTACAAAAGCTCAGGATGTGGACAGTTATGATTCCTTTGTTGATACCTGGTATGCAATGGGTGGCCAGGACGCGATGGATGAGGCAAATGCAGCAAAGTAAGCATTACGATTAAGAAGATGCGAGAGGTTTAAGCCTCTCGCATTTTAACTAAAGAGGAACGAAGTATATGAGCAAGATTAAATTAAATAGAAAAAAGAGAAGCACAGACCAGTTGTTTTTTCATGGAATGTTGTTTTTGCCGGTGTTGTTTCTTTTTATATATCATTTTCTGCCTATTCCAGCAGGCATACTCATGTCATTTGAAAACTTTCAGCCAGGGAAAGGCTTTTTTGGATCTAAATTTGTAGGATTTGATAATTTTAAAAAGTTGTTTCTTTTACCCGATACTTTACCGGCACTTAGAAATACGCTGATAATTGCTATTGAAAAGATAGCTTGTAACATTGTCATTCCGGTAGGATTTGCACTTCTTCTTAACGAAGTACGTGTTAAGTTGTTAAAAAGAACTGTTCAGACAGTTACTTATCTGCCCTACTTTTTATCCTGGGTAATACTTTCAGGTATTTTGATAAAATTTTTGTCCCCAGGCTCAGCCGCTACAAGTCCGGGACTCTTTAATACGATTCTATTAAAACTGGGAATAATAAAAGAGGCGGTTTATTTTCTTGGGACCAATTCAACTTTCAGACAGACTATGGTAGTGAGTGATGTTTGGAAAAATTTTGGCTATAACACTATCGTCTATCTTGCGGCGCTTACAGGAATAGATCCGACTCTGTATGAAGCATCAGCAGTTGATGGAGCCGGAAGATGGAAGCAGACTGTTCACATTACCATTCCCGGTATTGCACCTTTCATTATTCTTATGACTGTACTGGCTATAGGAAATGTGTTAAGTGCAGGTTTTGATCAGATTTTTAATATGTACAACCCTGCTGTATATGAGACAGGTGATATTATTGATACATTGGTTTACAGACTGGGATTAGTAAATAAGCAGTTCTCTCTTTCAGCGGCGGTTGGTCTGTTAAAATCCATTGTTTCATGCATCCTTGTTCTTACAAGTTATAAGCTTGCGGATAAATTTGCAGGCTATAGGGTATGGTAAGGAGGAAACTTATGGAAATGAAAATCAAAAAATCTAAGGGAAGAATACTGTTTGAGGTTATAAATTTTATTATTATTGCATTTCTTACTATCAGTTGTCTTGTGCCAATAATCAATATTCTGGCATACTCTTTTAGTTCTTCGCAGGCAATTATCGAAAACCGTGTATCGATAATTCCTCAGGATTTTACACTTCAGGCATATAAATATGTGCTCAGTAATGCAAGATTTTGGACATCAATGAAGGTAACAGTACTTAGGGTAGTATTTGGAGTTATTGTAAATGTCATAATGATCATGCTGGTGGCATACCCCTTATCCAAACCTGATCACAAATTTCATGCCCGCAAGTACTATGTGGCATTTATGTTATGTGTTATGCTCTTTTCGGGTGGAATGATGCCTACTTATTTTATTGTTTCCAAGACAGGACTTATTGATACTTTGGCATCATTGATTCTTCCGGGGGCAGTGCCGGTGTTTTCATGCATTGTACTGATGAATTTCTTTAGGGGAGTCCCTGAAGAGCTTGAAGAATCTGCCTTGCTTGATGGCGCTAATCAGTTCCAGGTACTTTCAAAGATATATCTGCCTATATCAAAGCCATCAATAGCTACGGTCACATTATTTGCCCTGATAAATCATTGGAATTCCTGGTTCGATGGACTTATATATTCCAATCATACGGAGAATTATCCTATGCAGTCTTATTTGCAGACGCTGGTAACATCCACTTCTTTTTCACTTGAGGATATGGATGTCGATCGTATGCTTGATATGATGAATGTTAATGAGACAAATATGCAGTCGGCGATGATCTTTATTTCAATCATTCCCCTGATGCTTATCTACCCGTTTTTACAGAAATATTTCACCACAGGACTCACTGTTGGTAGCGTGAAAGGCTGATTATATGACTAATGATTTTTTTCCAGATGGAACTGAAATTGCAGAATTTTTCTATGATGGTAGTATTCCTCTTTTGCATGAGTATGGTAAAAGATATGTCATAACGGATTATGGGATTAAAAATGATAACGAAGTACATACCAGGAAAATCCAGGAGTTGATTGATAAGATACATTTAAACGGAGGCGGATGCATAGTTATTCCCAAAGGCATTTACAAGACCGGAGCTTTGCATCTTAAACAGGGAGTGAACCTTTTTATTGAAGAGGGCGGTACGCTTCTTGGAAGTGATGATATTTCGGATTACCCGGTTTGTGAGACCAGAATTGAGGGAGAGACTTGCCTCTATTTCCCTGCTCTGATAAATGCTGATTCTGTTGATGGACTTAAAATTGGAGGAAAGGGAACTATCGATGGAAATGGAATAAAATCGTGGCAGGCTTTCTGGATAAGACGAAAATGGAATCCTGATTGCACCAATAAGGATGAGCAAAGGCCGAGGTTATTATATCTTTCTGGCTGCACTAATGTTGTCATATCAGGCATTACCATGCAGAATTCCCACTATTGGACGAATCATATTTACAAGTGCCAATACGTGAAGTTTTTGGATTTAAAGATTTTATCACCTAAAGAGCCAATTAAAGCGCCGAGTACGGATGCAATTGATATAGATGTTTGCATGGATGTACTTATTAAGGGATGCTATATGTCTGTAAATGACGATGCTGTTGCACTTAAAGGGGGCAAAGGGAAAATGGCTAATTTGCTTCCTGAGAATGGGTCCAATCAGAGAATCGTGATTGAAGACTGTAAGTATGGTTTTTGTCATAGCTGCCTTACATTTGGCTCAGAGTCAGTTCATGACAGAAATATTATTATGAGACGAATACGTGTGGATTCAGGTTTTAATCTGATATGGCTTAAATTCAGACCTGATACGCCTCAGCATTATGAGTTTTGTAAGGTTTGCGAGGTTGACGGCCAGACGGATAACTTCCTTAACGTGTATAGATGGAAACAATTTGCAGAAAGGGACACCATAGAAACCCCTTCTTATTCTAAAGCAAATGATTTTGATATTTCCTACTGCGATGTGAAGTGCAAGAGGTTCTACAGCATGTCAGAGCTTGGTGAAGATTTTGATATAAAAAGATTTGCACTGTCTGATATTTGTGTTCAGGCAAATGAAAAAGGCAGCTGCCCTGAGTTTATAAAAGAGGTTAACGTTACGCTAACTATTGATTGAGGAAAATACAATGATTTTTGACATAAAAAATACTAATGAGCTGAGTGAGGAAGATTTTAGAAATCCCTCATCAGTATACCGGGGACTGCCATTTTGGTCATGGAACTGCAAAGTGACAAAAAAGCTGATTGATAAACAGCTGGTTATCTTTAAGGAAATGGGCTTTGGCGGAGTGGTAATTCATCCACGCACAGGCCTTGATACAGAGTACCTTGGAGATGAATACATTGAGCTTACAAAGTATGCTTCTCTAAAATGTGGGGAGATGGGGCTATATTGCTGGTTATATGATGATGACAGATTTCCTTCTGGGGCAGCGGGTGGAATTGTGACCAGGGAAATAAAAAACCGCGGAAGATATCTTGTTCTTCACAGTATTTCCCTGGAACAGGTTAATAATTATGACATCGTCTACTATGTGAAGCTTTCTGATTCGGGTAATCTGTCGGAATACAAAAGAATTACTGACTCAGATGATATAACACTTTCTAAGAACTCACAGATAAGAGCAGCTTTTGTAAAGCTTCTTGACGAAGAGAGATGGTTTGAGGGGCAGACTTATTTAGATACCTTGAACAAAGATGCTGTGGATGATTTTATAGACAGTACCCATAAGAAATACAAAGTAAAAATGGGAGAACTGTTTAACACTTCTTCTCCGGCTATTTTTACAGATGAACCAAGGATGGCGCCAAGGAAAAAGAACCTTCGCATTTCCAGTGCATTTTCTGAGGAAGATATCCTGATTCCATACTCGGAAAGTGTTGCTGATTTCTATAAATCTAACTACAAAGAGGATATTTTTGATATGCTGCCTGAATACGTATGGGACGACCAAAGTGGCAGACCTTCTACTTTTAGATACAGATATCAGGATGCCCTTTCGGAATGCTTTACCAGAGCATTTATGGACAACATTGCAGACTGGTGCAAAGAAAACGGAATTGCAATGACTGGGCATGTACTTTCTGAGGATAGCCTTACATCTCAGATATATGCCTTGGGTGAATGTATGAGAGTCTATAGGAAAATGGATATTCCAGGAATTGACGTCCTTGTGGATGATAGGAATTTTCTCGCAGTAAAGCAGGCTGTAAGTGTGCAAAGGCAACTTGGCAAAGAAGGTGTTGTGAGCGAGCTCTATGGAGTAACTCAGTGGGATTGCAGCTTTAAGACCTTTAAATTGCAGGGAGACTGGCAGGCGGCTCTAGGAGTGACCTTTAGAGTCCCTCATCTTTCATGGATGTCAATGGAGGGGGAAGCTAAAAGAGACTGGCCTGGATCTATCTTTTATCAGTCACCCTGGTATAAAAAGTTTAGTATTATCGAGGATTATTTTGGGAGATTAAACTTATGTTTATCCAGGGGGAAAGCCATTGTAAGAGTTGGCATGATTCATCCGGTTGAAAGCGCATGGCTTTACATGGGAGCTGGAGATATACTTGGAGATAAGCTAAAAAGCTATGATAACGCCTTTTCAGAGACAGTGAGCACACTTCTTAAAGCGACTATTGATTATGACCTTATTTCAGAATCTATTCTGGCTGATAATACGCAGATTTTATCGGATTATGAAGCCATTATTCTTCCAAGAATGTTGACTATAAGAAGTACCACCTTGAAATGCCTGGATGCATTTTTGAAAAACGGCGGTAAAGTAATTATTCTTGGGCAAAAACCGAGGCTTATTAATGGAAAAACACCTGACGAGCATCTTGACAGACAAGCTATTTTATATCTGACAGATATCTGTAAATGTGAAAATGTTTTTTGTGACATTGATCTGATTGATGCGTTAAGTATTTATAGAGATATTATGATCAGGAATGCGGATGGTCTTTTGTCTGAGAATATCTTTTACCAGTTAAGAAAAGATGGGGAATGTATGTGGCTTTTCTTATCCCATGTGTATCCCAAGAAGAGCGACTGCACTAAGGCGGAGCATTATACAGTCAATATAAAAGGATTATTATGCGCCCAAAGATATGATGCGCTAAGTGGGGAAATATCGGATTTTATGCTTTCCTATAATGACGCAGAGACTTCTTTTGAATGGGAGTGTTACGGCGAGGATTCATTGTTACTTAGGCTAAGGAAAGGTATACCTGAGGTTAAAGATGAAAGTCAAACTTTTATAGATAAGGATCATGAGCTTCTCTTAAACAACGCTTTAGAACAGGAGAATGTAACCGTTCTAAAAAAACTCATATCTGTGACCAGAGATGAGCCCAACATGCTTTTACTTGATAGGGCTAAGGTTCTGGTCGACAGTGAATTTGAGTTTGAAGAAGACGACATACTAAGGCTCGACAACAAGATAAGGCGAAAAATTGGCTTTACGCCTCATGGCGATGAGGTTGAGCAGCCATGGTTTTTAGATGAAAAGGAGACGCATGAAGTTACACTTGAGTATTTATTTGAATCTGAAGCTGATCTTAATGATGTAACCTTGGCCTTAGAGCATCCGGAAATGGCTACCATCTTATTAAACGACAATGAAATACCTTTTATAGATCAGGGCTATTATGTGGACGAGTGCATAAGGATAACACCAATAAGCCCCTTAAACAAAGGGACAAACAGGCTTGTGATCAAAGTATTATATAATCAGAAAAGCAGCCTTGAGCCGATATATCTTTTGGGCAATTTTGGAGTGAAGCTGATTGGAAATAAAGGAGTTTTAACCTCAGAAGAAGACAAAGGACTTGGAGATGTAACAAGACAGGGACTTCCTTTTTACACGGGAAACCTTAACTATTCCTTTTTGTTTGAATCTTTTTCTGACAAGGAGTATACATTACAATTGTTGGATTTAAGCGCTCCTGTCGCGTCAGTATATGTTGATGGCAAGGAAGTGGGAAATATCGCTTTTTCCCCTCATAGACTGTCACTTGGACATATACAAAAGGGGCAGCATACTATTACGGTTAAGCTTTATGGAAACCGTCACAATGGTTTTGGTCCGCTTCATAATGCCAACGAAGATTTTTTGTGGGTGGGACCTGCAGCCTATAGGATGGAGGGAGAAAACTATACGTCCTCATATATTATCAGAGAATGGGGGTTAAAAAGTGAGCCAATAGTGTATTGAAATCTTTTTTTGCTTGATTACAGATGTATCTTATTCCTACATCGTGGTATACTCATAACTGAAGTACAATTGATATATTGAGGTTTTAGATGGATATTCAAAAGAAACAACAGCTCCTTGATCTTATCGATAAAGCGGGGAAGGGCAGTATCGAAGCGGCTGAGGAGATAGCTCTGGCTTATTTTACAGGAAGTCTTGAAGGAAAAAAGAATCTTGTGAAAGCTAAAAAATGGGCTTCATACGCGGCAAAACATGGAAGTGAAAGGGCTGCGGAAATTCTTAATAAGTTAAGTTAGCATGACTTCTTGAACTGAATTTCAGAAATCCGCATATACTGCGGATTTCGTGAGAATATGAGTAAAAAACTGAATAGAAAAAATAAAAAAACAGGAGAAGGCTATGGGGAATGTAATGGGGAAAAAGGCTCTTCAGGCAATTGTGTGCTATGATGACCTTTTAGAAAAGCTGGATTTAAAAGTAGATACTCCGGTTATTTTTAATCTTTCCGATGAGAGAAAAAAGCAGATAGAGAGGTCGGTATATGGACATAATCCATTTCCCGGTCTTCTTAAGCTGGTTCTTTTATCACTCAGAAAAAAGGCTGTCAAGCGCCTGTACGAAGATGAGAAAGTTCTTCAGACAGGACCGGCTGCGGCTATTCTTGCACTTGATTCTGTGCTTGTTCAGGAAATTGGTAATATAAGGAATAACATAAAAGAAAAGCAGCCTGTCATATGCGATGTTGATTTGGCAGGGCTTCAGGTAGTAAGGCTTTACATGAGTTCATATGAAGGGAACAAGGAGTTTGTTAAGGCGAGGTACAACTCTGCAGTTCGCGTGGACAATGCATTAAACGGTTCTTTTTACAAATATAAGACAAAAGACAAAAGAAAGTTTTCTGCGCATGTTTATTATGAGTCTCAGAAAAAAATAATGATGGATACTTTAGGAATCACGAAAGAGCCTGAAAAATTTGTCCTGAGCTCACTTCCATTTGACAAGATTCTTACAGCCAGGGCGGTAAGAAATTGGAACGCTGCAGAGCTTGAAGAGAAGACCTTTGAAAACGGAGCCTGTGGATGCATGATCCGCACCAGGCAGGAATGGGAAGAAAGTGAAGTTGGAAAAGCAGTATGTGAAATGCCGCTTTTCAGGCTGACTAAAGAAAAGGCAGATGTTAAAAAGAAGCTTGGAAAATACGACAAGGAAAGAGGTCCGCTTTCAGGTATAAAAGTTCTGGATCTTACACATATTATTGCAGGGCCTGCGTGTACCAGACTTCTTGCGGAAGCAGGCGCTGACGTTCTCATGGTCAGAAGAGGCAAATACGCGGAACAGGAACAGGCGATGCTTGAGCTTGACGGATGGGCAGGCAAGAGAAGTATTCAGCTTGATTTTAATAATCCCAAGCAGCTTGAAAAGGCCAAAAAGCTTGTTAAGGAAGCGGATATTGTTGTTTGTTCTTATCAGGTTGGAGCCTTGGATAAATTTGGACTTTCGGAAAAAGATATTCACAAGTTAAATCCAAATGTTATCTATGGTAGTTTACGGTGTTTTTCTGATACCGTCTGGAATGAAAGACCGGGGTGGGCCCCATGTGCAGAAGATATTACAGGACTTAGTGTGCGAAATGGATCATTAAAAAAGCCTGTGAACCTTAACGGTGTACCTCTTGATTATATTCCGGGAATGATTCTTTGCGCCGGAATATTAAAGGCTCTGAAACTGCAGCTTACAGAGGGTGGAAGTTATACAGTTACAGGTTCTCTATCAAGAGGTGGATACTGGCTTCATGAGTGTACAGATATTTGGGAAAAATCCGAGGGAAGAGTGACCTTTGATACCAGAAAAAGCACAATAGTACATAATTCCAAGGTATCTGCATGGAATGAAGTATTCACTAAAGTTCCCGATACTGCTGTAGGAGATGTCTATTTTACAACTCCTGCTACCAATATAGGAAAAGAAGATAATACATACAGAAACGGGAATATGTATTTTAATGATGGGAAGATTGGGTTTAGGAAAAAAGCATAAATCACTTTGGGGGCTATTATGAAACTTAATTATAAGAGAACTATATTTATTGGTTTTGCATTTTTATCAATCTGCGCTTTTTGGCAGTTCTACGACAATGAAATACCAAAAATCCTAAAATATAGTTTTAATCTTGGGGAAACTGCTACCGGTGCGATTATGGCACTTGATAATGTATTTGCTCTGTTTTTACTTCCATTATTCGGAACACTGTCAGATAGAACCAATACAAAGTTAGGAAAAAGAATTCCCTATATTTTGGCAGGAACTTTTTTGGCAATTGTTTTTCTGGTAACACTTATTCAAGTGGCAAGACCAAGTGGGAATCTTGTGTTCTTTATAATTATTCTTTTAATGCTCCTTGTTTCCATGGGAATATACAGATCGCCCGCAGTATCACTTATGCCTGATCTTACACCGGCACCGCTTCGAAGTGCAGGAAATGCGGTTATCAATCTAATGGGAGCACTTGGCGGAGTCTTTACTTTGGTTATGACAATTGTTCTTTTAAAGTCCGCTGATAATCCTGCTGATACCAATTACACACCGCTTATGCTTAGTATTGTGATACTTATGGCGGTTTCTGTTTGTATTCTCGTATTTACTACAAGAGAAAAAGAGATAAAAAAGCAAATAGAAAAAGAGGGCGGCCTTAAGTCTTTGGGAGAGCAGATTGAGAAGGAAGAAAATACTTCTGATTCTGCCAAAAAGCTTCCGAAGGAAGTATATAAGAGCCTTTGTTTTCTTCTTATGTCAGTCGCTTTCTGGTATATGGCTTATAATGCAGTTACAACTGCTTACACCAGATATGTTGAGGAAGTCTGGAACCTTCGCGACGGAGGATATGCAACTACACTTCTTATAGCTACAGTGGCAGCAGTACTTAGCTATATTCCTATCGGTTTTATTTCCGGAATAATAGGCAGAAAAAAGACTATTCTTGGCGGTGTCATTATTATGACTATATGTTACCTTGTGGCAGCATTTATGCCTAGTTATTCAAGTTCGATAAACATATTTTTTGCACTTATCGGAATAGGCTGGGCTGCAATAAATGTCAACTCTTATCCGATGGTAGTTGAGATGAGTAAATCCGGGGATATTGGCAAATATACAGGAACATATTATACATTTTCGATGGCAGCGCAGGTATTTACGCCAATTCTTTCGGGAATGCTTCTTGAGTACATTTCATACAGAACACTTTTTCCCTATGCAGTTGTTTTTTCGGTGCTGGCTTTTTGTTCAATGATGATGGTAAAGCATGGAGATGTTAAGCCACCCAAAAAAGAGAATATACTTGAAAACTTCGATGTTGATGATTGAGATTGCAATTATAAAAAATACATAAAAACGAGGAAAAGATTGACGATATATAGTACAATTATGTCATGATTAGACGACATGGCCTTGTTGAAAAGTTAATAATTTTCTTTTTTATTCTGTTGGTTTCCGTGTTGGCACTAACAGGCTTTAGTGCGTATTTTAGCCAGTTAAGTGTTTACAGGGAACAATCTGAAAAAAAGCTCCAGAATACGGTCACTTTTTTATCAGAACTTATGAAGGCTGATGGGAGGGATTTTCTTGCCTATCAGGAGCTTTCTATTGCTCTTAAAGATGAGATAAATATTCCGGCTGATTTTGATGGCAATTATCATGAAGCTAAAATTGCTTTTTACAATGCGTTTAACAGAAAATATCCGGGGAAAACTCCCGGTGAAGAAGTGCCTTATAAGGCTATGCCCCAAAAACTTCAGATATTGTATGTTACGTATAGACAAGAATACTGGATGCATATATTTGAATCCACTAGTGAAAATTTTGGTGTCTTTTACACATATTACCTGGTTCCTACAGGTGAAGAAGAGCATGTATATTATATTATTGATCCTGTACCTGAAACAAAAACTGTTGATGGTAAAGATTTTATAGTGCTTGACCAGGATATATATGAAGCTACTGAGGAGCACGAACACTTATGGCAGGCATTGAAAACAGGTAAATTTACGCCTGGCTATGATGTATTTGATAATGAGTATGGACATACCTACGCATGTTATTATCCTCTGGTAATAGAAGACGTGACAGTAGGAGTTGTAGGAGCTGAAATTGAAATAGAAAACGTGAGCAATACTATTTTTAAAAATGCTGTCAGGCAAACCATTATTATGGCGATACTAATGGTTTTATTTGGTGGAGTATTGTCTTTTGTAATTGGTTCCAAGTACATTAAGAGATTACTGGAGTTAAAGGATGATGTAGTTTACTTTACTGAAACCAGAGATGAAACAGTGGTTGACAGAGTTAATTCCAGGATAAAAGGAAATGATGAAATACATGATCTGGCAGTTCAGATTTCCATCATGATCTCATCAATAAGAATTTACATGAATAGTCTTATTGAAACAAACAGGCTTCTTACAGAGGCGCAGGATAAGATAAGAACTGTTAATGAACTTGCTAACAAAGACGCGCTTACAGGTATTAGAAACAAAACCTCTTATGACGAAGAAGTTAAGAAAATAGAACACCAAATAGCAAATGAAGGCTTTGATAAGTTTGGAATCGCCATGGTTGATCTTAATTACCTGAAGGTCATCAATGACAATTATGGGCATGAGAAGGGAAATATATCTATTAGGAAAATATGTATGATAGTGTGTAAGAATTTTGCTCATTCTCCTGTTTTCAGAATAGGAGGAGATGAGTTTGTTATTGTCCTTGAAAATGAAGACTATGACAATGCTTCTTTTCTTGTGGAAAAGTTCAGAAGTACTTTGGAAGAAATCGCAAGAGATGATTTTTTAGAGCCATGGGAGAAGGTGTCAGCTGCAATTGGCTGGACAATGTTTGATCCTGAAAATGATAAAGGAGTGCAGAGCGTATTTAAAAGAGCAGATAACCTGATGTATGAGGACAAAAAGGCAATGAAGGCTGCAAGAGAATAAAGTATTTATGAGGTAATGAATGCTTATGAAACAGATTCGGAAAATCAAAGATATTGATAAAAAGTGGTTAAGGTTTTTGGTGAGATTTATTTCTGTTGTGGTATGGCTTTCTTTGACAAGACTGTGTGTGTACTGTTCACTGCATGCAGATAATATGATATTTCACAGATGGGGGATCATTTTTGCTACTTTTTTTCTGCTGCCATATCTGCTTCTTGGAGGGCTTTACGGGTATCTTCTTGCATATGCAGCCTTTTTTCTGTCTTTTCTAACAACATTTTTTATTAGCATGGATACTGTCTATTTCATGGCAATTTATCTGGTGGCCACCACGTGTTTTGCTCTGTTTGGGCAGTATTTTTGGTTTAAGACCAGGAAAAAGACTATTTTGGCGTGCTTATATACGCTTTTAGCAACTTCATTTACTGAAGTGATCTGTTTGACTGTAATTCAAAATGAAGAATATGATATTTCGGCGCTAAAACATCTCACAATATATTTATCAAGGGATGTAGTTCTTATATTTGCTGTTGGCTTTGCACTTCATTTCTTTTTTACAAAAGCTCCTGATATTTGTAAGCTGCCTTTTCCGATTGCCACAGGATACACAGATGCATATCAAAAAAATGCAGAGATTCAGAGAACATATAGAAAAACAAGGGTAAGTGTCAAAATAACAACGATAATAATAGGGATTGAAGTTTTTTTGGGAATATCTGCTGCGGCGTTTATGATAGCTCTTTTTCCTGACATGAAAGACGTTATGATCAATAGCCTTAAGAACAATAAGGAAGCAATGGATGCTGTCATTGAAGAAAATCTTGGTAAAGATACTGACATAACAAGCGATGATTTTGCCAAAGGAATTGGAATGCTTGAGTTTACATTTGATACATCTGTTATCAATTATGATATAAAAATGGTTCTTTTGCTGCTTTGTGTAGGTGTCCCCCTTGGAGGCTTTGCCAATTATTACACGAAGATGTCTATAGGTGCGCCTCTTGGTGTACTCTCTGATTTTATGTACGAATTTGCCAATGCAGATGATGATGAAAAGCTTAAAGTCGGGAAAAAAATTGATAAGATAAAATCCGGAACAAGGGATGAAATAGGTGTGGTTTTTGAGTCTTCGCGGACTATGGTTCATTCCATTGAAGACTATATCGGAAGGATTGAGGAAGAGCAGAAATTAAAGACTGAGCTTGAGGTTGCCAAACAGTCAAGTGAAGCAAAAAGCAGTTTCCTGTCAAATATGTCTCACGAAATAAGGACACCTATAAACGCTGTTCTGGGAATGAATGAGATGATAATCAGAGAAACCAATGATCCACAGATAGAAGAGTACGCCCAGAATGTAAAAAGTGCAGGCAACTCTCTTTTGGGAATTGTAAATGATATTCTTGATTTTTCAAAAATCGAGGCAGGAAAAATGGACATTTTACCTGTGCCCTATCATTTAGGCTCTATGATAAATGATCTTCTTAACATGATAGCAACAAAGGCTCAGGACAAGGGATTAAAACTGGAAATAAATGTGGATGAGACAATTCCGTCTTCTCTTTTTGGAGATGAAATAAGAATCAAGCAATGTGTCACAAATATTCTTACCAATGCAGTGAAGTATACGGAGGAAGGCTCTGTTACCATGAACGTATCATATCGCAAGGAAGATGAAAATAACATTTTCCTGAGATTTCAGGTGGTGGATACGGGAATAGGAATAAAAGAGGAGGATCTTAACAAGCTCTTTTCACCGTTTGAAAGAATTGAAGAGATAAGGAACAGATCCATTGAGGGAACAGGACTTGGAATGAGCATTGTAAAAAAGCTTCTTGCACTGATGGATACTAAGCTGGAAGTTAAGAGTGTTTACGGAGAAGGGTCTGATTTTTCTTTTGAAGTAAGGCAGCAGGTATTTTCGTGGGAAGAGCTTGGAGATTTCAAGCAAAAATATAAGGAATATTTAAACAGCCTGAAAAAATACCATGAAAAGTTCAGGGCGCCGGAAGCTGAAATTCTGGTTGTGGATGATACAGTAATGAATCTGACGGTTGTAAAAGGGCTTTTAAAGAATACACAGATAAGGATTGATACTGCCGAGAGCGGAATGGAAACTCTTGAAAAGGTTAAACAGAAGCATTATGACGTTATTTTTATAGATCACAGGATGCCGGAGATGGATGGAGTTGAGACTCTGGCAGCAATGAAGACACTGGAAGGTAATAAGAATATCGGAGTTCCGTGTATTGCTCTTACTGCAAATGCCGGATCAGGGGCAAGAGAAGAATACATTGCAGCAGGGTTTGATGATTATCTTTCGAAGCCGGTAAATGGTGAGACGCTGGAAGATATGCTGTATAAGCTTCTTCCAAAAGAAAAACTGCAAACTGCAGGCAGCGAGGATGAGGCGATAACAGAGTCTTCTGATTCAAAGCTGAAAGAAGAAACAAGTCATGAGGATTTCCTCGATGCTCTTGAGGGGATTGATCTTAAGGAAGCACTAAATAACTGCGGCAGCCGTGAGGTTTTGACTACGGTTGTAAAGGAGTTTTTGATAAGTCTTAATAAAAAAGCTGATGACATAGAAAATTTTGCCCATAGCAAAGACTTTAGAAACTACACGGTTGCGGTTCACGCTCTTAAGAGTTCTGCAAGGCTTGTGGGAGCTATGAAACTGTCCAAAGAAGCAGCATACCTTGAGAAGTGCGGCAATGATGAGAATGAAGCAGAGATTGCAGAAAAAACGCCACAACTGTTATATCTTTACAGGAGCTATAAGGATAAATTCAAGGCAGCAGCAGAAAACGAAGATGATTCGGATTTACCGGAGATTTCAGAGGATGAGCTTTTAAGTGCATTTTCAGATATAAAAGAGCTTGTTGAGGCCTATGATTATGATACTGCGGATGGAATCATGGATATGCTGAAAGGATATAAAATACCGGATTCCTACAAGGAAAAATATAAAAAGGTAGCGGAGTTTATGGCTTTAGTAGATAGAGATTCACTGCTTTCTATCCTATGACAAGGAGAACGTAAATGGAAAAAAGAGTATTACTTATAGGCGGCGGAAAGAGCTTTATGGTTACATCAATTGCCAAGGAGTTAAAGGAAAAGAATTTTGAAGTGGTTCAGGCAAGTGCAAATGTAACAGAAGTGGAGAGAATAGAGAATAAACCAAAGGTATATCTTATCTATATAGATGATCTTGAAGATATGATGGAGTTTCTGGTTTATATAAGAGATCAGGCTGTTGAAGACGATCTGTCAATAAGCATTATCGGATCTCCTGATGAAATAAACAAGATAAGAGTCAGTGTGCCACAGGACAGGATAGCGGCAATTTTTGAGCGCCCTGTGAATGTAAAAGAACTTGGAAACAAAATGATTGAAGTTGTGGAGAAAGAAGATCTGCGCCTTCAAAAGAAAAAAATTCTGGTAGTAGATGATGATGGAACAATGCTTCGAACTATTAAGAGCTGGCTTTCTGAAAAATATCAGGTTTTTATGGTTAATTCCGGAATGGCAGCCATAACCTTTTTGGCAAAAAATGAAGTTGATCTGATACTTCTTGATTATGAAATGCCGGTTACTACAGGACCTCAGGTTCTAAAAATGTTAAGGTCAGAACCTTCAACCAGTAGTTTGCCTGTAATGTTTTTGACTGTAAAGAGCGACAAGGAAAGTGTAATGCAGGTCATTGATCTTAAACCTGAGAAATATCTTTTAAAGACAATGCCACCTGCTGAACTGATTGCCAATATTGATGAGTTTTTTGAAAAACAAAAGGCAAAAAAATTCAACTGAAAAATGATTGAAAATGCACAATAATTAAGCGTTTTCGAATAACTTTCCACCGGTATTATATGATAAAATTTTATTGGGTTACCAGCGGCAAAGCCGCAAAATTACAAACGGAGGAAGGTTATATGGCAAACAGAATATCACTTAACGGAACATCCTATCATGGGGCAGGGGCAATCAATGAGATTGTAAATGAAATCAATGGACATGGCTTTAAAAAGGCTTTTGTTGCATCAGATCCAGATCTAATCAAGTTCGGTGTAACAGCTAAGGTTACAGACCTTTTAGAAAAGGCTGGTATTCCTTTTGAAATTTATTCAGATATTAAGCCAAATCCAACTATTGAGAACGTAAAAAACGGCGTTGAAGCATTTAAAAAGTCCGGGGCTGATTGCATCGTAGCAGTAGGTGGTGGTTCATCTATGGATACATCAAAGGCAATCGGTATTATCATTACAAATCCGGAGTTTGCAGATGTTCGCTCACTTGAAGGCGTAGCACCTACAAAGAATCCTTGTGTTCCTATTATTGCAGTTCCTACTACAGCCGGAACAGCAGCTGAGGTTACAATCAATTACGTTATTACAGATGTAGAAAAAGAGAGAAAGTTTGTTTGTGTAGATACACATGATATGCCTATCGTTGCAGTTGTTGATCCTGAAATGATGGGTTCAATGCCTAAGGGACTTACAGCAGCTACAGGTATGGATGCTCTTACACATGCTATCGAAGGTTATACAACAAGAGCAGCCTGGGAGATGACAGATATGTTCCATCTCGAAGCTATCAGACTTATTTCAAAGAATCTTCGCGGAGCTGTTGAAAATACCAAAGAAGGTCGTGAGGGAATGGCACTTGGCCAGTATATCGCCGGTATGGGATTCTCTAATGTCGGACTTGGTATCGACCATGCTATGGCACATACTCTTTCAGCTCATTATGACACACCACATGGTGTTGCATGTGCTATGTTCCTTCCTATTTCCATGGAGTTCAACCGCGAATATACAGGAGAGAGACTTCGCGAAGTTGCAAGAGCAATGGGTGTAGAAGGCGTTGACAATATGAGTCAGGAAGAGTACCGCGATGCAGCAATTGCAGCAGTTAAGAAGCTTTCTGAGGATGTAGGAATTCCGAAGACTCTTGATAAGATCAAGGAAGAGGATCTTGATACACTTGCTACAGATGCACTTAATGATGCATGCTATCCAGGAAACCCAAGAGAAGCTACTAAAGAGCAGGTTATCGAAATGTTCCGCATGCTGATGGCATAAAAGCATGCATTCTTAAATTAAAATTTTAAGAATAAAAAGTGATAACAGGGATTGTTTGGCGCTTGGCACTCATACAATCCCTGTTATTTTATTGTGTAGCATCTTTAATAAAACCCCCTGCTATGCAGGGGGACAACAGCTGCTTTAGCTTAAAGTAGAAAAACTCCGATATTACAAGATTTTTGGGTTCGCCAACCAAGCTTGAATAAAGGAGTTTTGGCTCATAT
>NZ_JAGBLU010000001.1 GCF_017635265.1 Butyrivibrio sp. | reverse complement strand
CAAGAATGCATCAACCAAGCCATTTTAAATCGACTTCGTCGATGAGGCTTGGTTGACTCTTCACTCATATTCTCACGAAATCCGCAGTATATGCGGATTTCTGAAATTCAGTTCAAGAAGTCATACTTTTTTGCAATAACCCAATAAAATCCAATGATACCCATAGATTTGGACAGAGCGATTTAGTAGGAGCAATAGAGACAGTTAATACAAAATAAGAGCCACATTTCCTGTTTTGAATAAGCATGAAAGGAAATGTGGCGAATTATTTTGTATTTACTGTCTCTTTGCGAATACTACCCGAGCTCTGTCCAAATCTATGGGTATCATTGGATTTTTTTCTACTGCACAGATAATGTTTTATGTCCAATTTATCACATTGAAAAATACCCGAGTGAACAGAACTGTGCTTATGCTGTAGATTCATCTGCGTACGATTACAAGAAAGTGCAGTATTAAATGAAAAATACAGCAATTTTTGCAATGTGGATAAGGGGGAAATGTGATAGAATGTAAGAAATATGAAAGCTCTTACATCAGGTCAAGATTTGCAACTTTTCTGTTTAAAAATGAACTGACAAAGAATAAGTTATACCGTATTATGATATTGCGTGAATAAATGGGGTTTGTCCCATATATGATAGTAAAGTTGGAACGGAGGCAGATATGGAACTTAGAACAGCAAGTTCACCAAGAGATGCTAAGCTTTATGATACTCAGAGATTAAGAGAAGAGTATCTTATCGATGATCTGTTTAAACCGGATGAGATCAAGCTTGTCTACAGTCATATAGACAGAATTATCACCGGTTCAGCAGTACCTGTTAAAGAGGAGCTTAAGCTTACAGCTGGAGATGAACTTAGAGCAGATTATTTTTTACAGAGACGTGAGATGGGCGTTATAAATATCGGTGGAGCCGGAGTTATCACCATCGATGGAAAAAAATATGATGTTGATTACAAGCAGGGCATGTATATTGGAATGGGTGCAAAGGATGTTTCTTTTGCAAGCTGTGATGCTGCAAAGCCTGCTAAATTTTACATCAACAGTGCTCCGGCACACAAGACATACCCTACAGTCCTTATTAAGAGAGAGGGAACTCCTTCAGAGGGAGTTGTCATAATAAAGGATGAAAATAAGAAAGAACTTGGATCTCTGGAACAGGCTAATCACAGAGTTATAAATAAATACATTCTTCCGGGGCAGGTTGAGACTTGTCAGCTTGAAATGGGCATGACAGAGCTTAAGCCGGGAAGCGTATGGAATACAATGCCATGTCATACACATGACAGACGTATGGAAGTATATCTTTATTTTGATATTCCTGAGGATGCACTTGTAATGCACTTCATGGGAGAGCCTACAGAGACAAGGCATATAGTTATGAGAAATGAGCAGGCTGTCATCAGCCCCAGCTGGTCAATCCATTCAGGATGCGGAACACAGGCATATACATTCATCTGGGGAATGGTCGGAGAGAATCAGGACTTCGATGATATGGATGATTGTGCTATGCAGGAACTTAAGTAATTTCCTTACGATGTTTTATCGGATTTGGCGTATTTATTAAGTTTTGCAGGCGCGATGCATGGGAGCAGAATTTCATTGTTGTTTCAATAATCAAAACAAAATTTTAGGAGGGTATTAAAATGCAGGATTTTTTAAAGAATTTTTCACTTGAAGGTAAGATTGCCTGGGTTACAGGTGCTTCTTATGGTCTTGGACTTGCTTATGCTGTAGCATTTGCAGAGAGCGGAGCAAGAGTAGTATTCAACGATATCAATCAGGAACTTGTTGACAAGGGAATGGCTGAGTACAAAAAGCTTGGTATCGATGCTTTCGGAGCTGTTTGTGACGTAACAAAAGAAGATCAGGTTCAGAACTTCGTTGCTGATGTTGAAAAGAACGTAGGAACAATTGATATTCTTGTTAACAATGCAGGCATCATCAAGAGAATTCCTATGATAGATATGACAGTAGATCAGTGGCAGCAGGTTATCGATGTTGACCTTACAGGTCCTTTCATCTGCTCAAAGGCTGTACTTCCAGCTATGATCAAGAAAGGAAGCGGAAAGATCATCAACGCTTGCTCAATGATGTCTGAGTTTGGTCGTGAGACAGTATCTGCTTATGCAGCAGCTAAGGGCGGACTTAAGATGCTCACAAGAAACATCTGCTCAGAGTATGGTCAGTTCAATATCCAGTGTAACGCTATTGGACCTGGTTACATTGCAACTCCTCAGACAGCACCTCTTCGTGAGAAACAGCCTGATGGATCAATGCATCCATTTGACAGATTTATCCGTTCAAAGACACCTGCTCAGAGATGGGGCAAGACAGAAGACCTTATGGGACTTGCTGTATTCCTTGCATCACCTGCTTCTGACTTTATCAACGGTCAGGTTGTATATATTGATGGTGGTATTTCAGCATACATCGGACAGGATCCAAGTAACCTCGATCCTTCAAAGTTCCAGGATGTTGACTAACAGCAGATAAAAGTTACAGATGCATTTGCGCTTGCGCAGTAATGCATCTGCAACTTTGAGATGCGCCATCAATGAGGAAAAAAGATAAACGAATGAATATGAGTTTATCGATTTCCGAATTGATGGAGCGATTACGCGAACGAAGTGAAGTAATCGCGGTGTTAGTCAAATGAATATATTAAATTTTTTTTAAAATAGAAAGGCAATAAAATGGATAAGATTTGTGAAGAACTTTACAGAATTGGTATTGTACCAGTAATCGCTATCGACGATGCAAAGGATGCTGAGCCTCTTGCAGAAGCTCTTATAAAGGGAGGACTTCCTGCTGCTGAGGTTACATTCCGTACAGCAGCTGCTGAGGAAGCTATCAGGATCATCTCTCAGAAATTCCCTGAGATGATCGTTGGTGCAGGCACAGTACTTAATGCTGAGCAGGCTGACAGAGCAAAGGCTGCAGGAGCTAAGTTTATTGTAAGCCCTGGATTTAACAGATCAAACATTGAGTACATTCAGTCAATCGGAGTACCTGTTGTTCCCGGAACAGCAACACCTGGCGAAGTTGAGCAAGCTATCGAACTTGGTCTTGATTGTGTTAAGTTCTTCCCTGCTGAGCAGAACGGTGGAATTGCAAAGATCAAAGCTATGGCAGCACCTTACACAAAGATGCACTTCATGCCTACTGGCGGAGTCAATAAGAACAACCTTAACGATTACCTCAGCTTCAACAAAGTATTCTGCTGTGGTGGTAGCTGGATGGTTAAGAAGGACCTCATTTCTGCAGGTAAGTTTGATGAGATCGAAGCTATGACAAGAGACGCTGTAAATGCTATGCTTGGCTTCAAGCTTAAGCACATCGGAATCAACCAGGATAGCGCTGAGGCTGCTGAGGCTGTTGCAGATAAGTTTGATGCTCTCTTTGGCCTTACAAAGAAAGTTGGCAATTCTTCTGTATTTGCTGGATCAGCTGTAGAAGTTATGAAGTCTAAGGGCCGTGGAACATGCGGACACATTGCTATTGGATGCAATAACATCGACAGAGCTGTATATCATCTTTCTAAGCAGGGCGTTAAATTTGATGAGTCTTCATTCTCATATGATGCAGACAATCATCTTAAGGTTGCTTATCTTGCTGATGATTTCGGCGGATTTGCTGTTCACCTTGGCAAGAATGAGTAATTTTGTTACTAAAACATTTAACACATATATCTAATCTACACTTTAGCGCAGTAATGAAAGGAATTAATTATTATGTCAAAGAAAGTTGTTACATTTGGTGAGATCATGCTTCGTCTTCAGCCTGATAACTATTTAAGATTCGTTCAGGTTGATCATCTTGAGGCTACATTTGGTGGCGGAGAGGCAAACGTTTCTGTTTCTCTTGCAAACTACGGACTTGATTCAGTTTACGTTACAAAGCTTCCTAAGCACGAAATTGGACAGGCTGCAGTTAACTCACTTAGAAAATATGGCGTAGATACATCTAAGATCACAAGAGGTGGCGACAGAGTAGGTATCTACTACAACGAGAAAGGTGCTTCACAGAGAGGCTCAAAGTGCATCTATGATAGAGCACATTCAGCAATTGCTGAGGCTGTTCCTGCAGACTTCAATTGGGATGAGATCTTCGAAGGTGCTGAGTGGTTCCACTTCACAGGAATTACTCCAGCTGTAAGTGATTCACTTGCTGAGATCACTCTTGAGGCTGCTAAGAAGGCTAAAGAGCACGGACTTACAGTTTCATGTGACCTTAACTACAGAGGTAAGCTCTGGAGCAAGGAAAAAGCCGGAAAGGTTATGGGCGAGATCTGTAAGTATGTTGACGTTTGTATCGCAAACGAAGAGGATGCTGCTGATGTATTTGGAATCGCTGCTTCTTCTACAGACGTTACAACAGGTAAGCTCAACAGAGAGGGCTACATCGAAGTTGCTCAGAAGCTCACAGATAGATTTGGATTCAAGAAAGTTGCTATTACACTTCGTGAGTCAATCTCAGCTAATGATAACAACTGGAGCGCAATGCTTTACACAGATGGACAGGCTTATTTCTCAAAGAAATATGCTCTTCGTATCGTTGACCGTGTTGGTGGCGGTGATTCATTCGGTGGCGGACTTATCTACAGCTGCGTAAATGAGTTCGATCCTCAGGCAACAATCGAATTCGCTGTAGCTGCTTCAGCTCTTAAGCACACAATCGAAGGTGACTTCAACCTTGTAACTGTTGACGAAGTTAACAAGCTTGCAGGTGGAGACGGGTCAGGACGTATCCAGAGATAATTATTATTCTTGTGATAAAAGCCTTTTTAGTGAAAAAGAAATTCTTTTTCCTAAAAAGGCTTTTTCTGTTGAAACTAAATTGCCAAAAAACATAAAAATTCTATAAATTATCACAAAGAAATGGACCCTATTTAGTATAATGAAGTCGTAGTAAAGGTAGAAGATTAGGCGATAAAGGGGCTTTATTTTTGGCTATTTCAGGTTGGATAATTTTAAATTTTTACACGGCACTTTTATTGGTTCTTGTTCTTATATTTCAGGGAAAAACCAATAATACAAAGTCGGCGGAACGTTTTGTTCAACTGGTTGTTATGACCTTAATACTGGTCATAGCAGAAACTATTGGACATATCGGGGAACTATACCCTGAAAAATATGCAATAGGGATGAAGATTGGATACTATATTATTTATGCGTTGGATCCGGCAGATTATCTTTTTGCTATTTTATATATCAATTGCTGGCTTGATGAATCAAAAGCTAAATGTCAAAAAGAAGTTACATATATATACAGAGCATTTATGGGAATAAATTTTGTTTTGGTTACAGTATCTGTTCTGTTTAATTTGGATTGGTTCTATTATTTTGATGGTATTAACTATTTAAGAGGACCGTTCTTCCTTGTGAGAGGTATTCTTATTTTAGTGTTCTGTGTTTTGTTATCGGTATACGTGATACTTAACTTTAATGCAATTTATTCCGGATATCAGAAACCTATTTTGGCGCTGCCGCTGATTGCTTTGGCGGGCGGATGCCTGCAGGTTTTTTTCACAGAAATGAATATGACATATGGTTCGATAGCTATAGGGATTCTGATTCTCTTTTTCTACCTTCAAAGCAAAAACCTTGATATAGATTATCTTACAGGAGCACTTAACAGAAGAGGAATAGATATTGTTATGGAAAACAATATAAAAACCTCATTGTCCACAGGGCATCGGTTTTCCGCTATAATGCTGGATTTGGACAGGTTTAAAGAAATTAATGATACATATGGTCACAATGAAGGCGACTATGCTCTTAAGATAGTATCAACAATATTGTTTAAGGTTTTTTCTAACGAGGCTGCAATAGGAAGATTTGGCGGTGATGAGTTCTGTGTTATTTGCAGCATAGATTCTCAGGATGAATTGGAAGATCGAATAGAATTAATAGATGATGAGTTGGATAAATGGAATTACAGAGGTGAAAAACCATATAAACTTGAAGTTAGCATGGGAAGTATGATTTATAATCCTGCTGAGTCCATGTCAGTAAAACAGTTTCAGATAGCTATAGACGAGCTCATGTATATCCAAAAAAGAAAGCATCATTTAGCTGACAATAGAAGGTGATAAGGCATGAAATTAGGTAAAACAACAAAACTGGTGATTGTTTTTCTGTCGCTGTTTGTTATTCTGTTTGTCGCATATTATACCGTTGACATCATTGCGAACAACTACGTATCTGCTTCTTATGAAGAAAACATAAGTCTTACCGGTGCCAGATTGTCTGATGAGTTCTATTCAAGTATGACAAAGGCTGCTACCTGGGAGAGCGCGACGGGGTATGCTTCACAATTTGATTTTGAGGTATATAACACGGGAAATAGTAATCTGTCAAATTGGATAATTAAGATTGAGCTGCCAAGTGGTTCCAAACTCGAAAACTATTGGGGAGTTGAAGCGGCTTTTGACGAGAGCAGTTGTTTTTTGTATCTGAAGCCAACATACTACAACAATGTTATTTATTCAGGTGAGAATATTGTTTTTGGAATAATAGTAACGATGGATGAGGTGTTTACACCTACGGAGATCAGTATAAAGGGATATAAGATATCTTCAGAGCTGACGGATATGATAAAGAGAATTATATTGCTGCTCATTATAGTTCTTATTATCGTATTTGTCGGGCTTTTGGTTACAAGGGTCAATGTCAGAAACTACAAAGAAAGACAGAGAAATGATGTAAAAATTATTCTGCAATCAATGAATACCTTCATTAATTTCATTGATGCAAAAGATCCCTATACAAGAGGCCATTCCAGAAGAGTTGCCATGTATGCCGCTGAAATTGCCAAAAGAATGGGACTTTCAGAGGATGAGATTCAAAATATATATTATGCAGGGCTCTTGCATGATGCAGGAAAAATTAGTGTTCCCGATGCGGTGCTCAATAAACCCGGTAAGCTCTCTGATGAGGAGAGAAAAGCTATTCAGAATCATACGGTAGCAGGCGGTAAAATGCTGCTTCAGTTGTCATCTCTTAGAGGGGTAAGGGAAACAGCTCTTTATCACCATGAGAGATATGATGGAACAGGATATCCGGATGGTCTTAAAGGCGATATTATTCCTTTATATGCCAGAATAGTCGGAGTTGCTGATTCTTATGACGCTATGTCGAGTAACCGTGTGTATAGAAGGCATTTGAACAAGGATGAGATAATAGAAGAGATTCAAAAGGGTGCAGGAACGCAGTTTGATCCATCTATAGTTAAATACATGGTTGATATGATCAATGACGGATATGTAAACGTAGTTAAGATGGAAACGGCGGAAGCGGATGACGATCATGAAAAATTCCACCTTACTGAGGATGATATCCCAGGCGTATATATGGGCTTTCAGCAATGAGCTGAGAGCCCATTTTTTTGCTAAAGTACTGAGAGCCCATTTTTTGCTAAAGTAGTTGACAATAAAAAGCATATTTCGTAATATTAATTTTGAAATCGGTTTCAGACAGTCCCCAAGACGGAGTTTCTTATGGAAAAAGAAAAGCTGAATACCGCAAAAACCATAACAATCTATGATATTGCCAAGGAGGCAGGAGTTTCTGCGTCCACTGTTTCTCGCGTACTTACAGGAAGCGCGTCTGTCCGCAAGGAAAAGAAAGAAAGAATCCAAAAGATAATTGAAAAGTACAATTTTAAGCCCAATGCACTGGCAAAAGGGCTATCTGATACATCAACAAAAACTATCGGAGTAATAGCGGCAGATATCAGGAACCCTTTTTATGCAAGCTTGTTTGTCTCATGTGAGTTGGCCGCAGAAGCTGCGGGGTACAGTGTTGTTCTTGCCAATTCATTAGGTGTTAAAGAAAGAGAAGTCAATCAGCTTGACTATTTGATGCAGCAGAGAGTGGATGCCATCATTCAGATAGGCGGAAGAGTAGATGACCTTGTTACCGATGATTCTTACGCTGAAAAGCTTAGGGATATATGCAAAACTACACCTGTTGTAGTTACAGGAAAGATAGATAAAGCTCCCGTATACAGCGTCTCAATTAATCAGACAAAGGCCATGGATATTATCATGGAACACCTGATAGGACTTGGACATGAGAAGATAGCAATGGTTGGCGGACTTATGAGAGTTGTGTCAACATATAATAAGTATAACAGCTACGTGGAAAATCTAAAAAAGCATGGCATTGCTGTAAAAGGAGAGTATGTCATTAATGGAAATTACGATCCTGTTTCCGGATATGAAGGTACGAACAAGCTGCTTGAATTAAGTGAACAGCCTACAGCCATAGTTGCCATAAATGACTTTGCTGCTTCCGGAGCTCTCAGGAGTATAAGAGAACATGGACTTAGAGTGCCTGAGGATATATCAGTAGTAAGCTTTGATAATACTTACACAGCAGATATTCTCTCACCAAAGCTTACAAGTATTGATTATGATTATGACCATTTTGGAAAAATGCTGGTAGATACAGCCATTGCAGTAATCAAAGGACAAAAAACAGATGATAATCAGATGGTTGAGCCCAGGCTGGTATTTAGAGAAAGTACAGGAAAGGCACCTGATTAATCATTTTCAACAAAAAACAGGCGGAGTTATTAAAATAACTCCGTTTTTTTGTTGCATATTGCCAAAAGTGCAATCGGTTTCAAAAAATGCATTGAAATAATATGTCAATTATGATTAAATATTATTATGAAATCGGTTGCATAAGGTAAAAATGCACAATATGGGGACTGTGCCGTGATGATTGCAACCAAAAAGTTTTTTAGTAGGAGGATATTATGTTAAAAAGAAGCAAGACAACTTCTACAGGAGTCAGGAAACGCGGTGTTTTGGAAACACTATGGAGATACAGAGTTCTGGAACTTATGTGTTTGCCGGCAGTAGTATTTTTCTTTTTGTTCAGTTACATGCCTATGCCGGGCATATGGGTGGCTTTTGTAAAATACAATTATCGTAAAGGAATTTTCGGAAGTAAATTTGTAGGACTTCAGAATTTTGAATTCCTTGCAGAGTCGGGAAAGCTCTTTTCCCTGACAAGAAACACAGTACTTTACAACCTGGCGTTTATTATTCTTGGTAATCTTGTTGCGGTTCTTATCGCTATATTGTTAAATGAGATCAGAGCCAAGATGTTTAAGAAGGTATCACAGACACTTATGTTTTTACCTTACTTTATTTCTCAGGTTTTGGTTGGTCTTTTGGTTTATTCCCTTTTGAACTATGATACAGGATTTGTAAATGAAATCCTTACTGCACTTGGAAAAGCAAAGTGGCAGCCATATTCAGATCCAAGCGTATGGCCATGGCTCATTGTCCTGATCCACTTGTGGCAGCAGACAGGTTACAATTCAGTTGTTTACTTTGCTGCTATTTGCGGAATTGATGCAGAGATCATTGAGGCTTCAAAGGTTGATGGTGCTAATGCTTTCCAGCGTATCAGATACATTATCCTTCCATCACTTCGTCCTACAATTGTTATTTTGCTTTTGTTTGCTCTGGGTGGAATTGTAAGAGGTAACTTCGGACTGTTCTGGAACATAATCGGTTCTAACTCAGTTCTTTATGAGACAACGGATATTATTGAGACTTTCGTATATAGAGCTACAATGTCAGATTTCAATTTCTCAACTGCTTCAGCGGTTGGTTTCTACCAGTCAATAGTTGGCTTTATTATAGTAATGCTTGCTAACTTTGCGGTTAAGAAGATAGATCCTGACTACTCTTTATTCTAAAAAAGAAGGAGAAATTGAGAAATGGCAAAAAGTAAAGATATGGAGTTTGAAGTAGGAAACTCCAAGATTAAACTTGGAAAATCGGATTACGTTGTAAGAGGACTCGGTTATGTGCTTGTTACTCTTTATGCAATAGCTTGCGTATTTCCTTTCCTCATTATTATTGGAACATCATTTACAAGTGAATCATATATAAGAGCTCACGGAGTTCAGCTCATTCCAAGAGATGTAACTTTGAAAGCTTACGAGATGGTAATTGTCAGCGGAAATATCTGGAAGTCATATGGTCTTACAATCATGATGACTCTGGTAGGAACAGTTTGCGGTCTTCTTATTATCGCCATGACCGGTTATGCACTTCAGAGAAAAGACTTCCCGCTTAGAAATGCAATTTCTTTCTACATTTATTTCACAAGTCTTTTTAGTGCCGGACTTGCACCATATTACCTTTTGATGACACAGACATATAAGCTTCTCGACAGCTATCTTGCGGTTTTACTTCCGCTTATGATGTCACCTTGGCTTATTATTCTTATGAAGAATTTCATCAAACAGATTCCTCATGAGATTACAGAGTCGGGAAAAATTGACGGAGCAGGAGATATGACAGTTTTTATTTATCTTATCTTGCCTATGATTAAGCCTGCACTTGCTACAATAGGTCTTTTCCTTGCTCTTGGTTATTGGAATGAGTGGTATCAGTCATCACTTTTCCTTACAGCTAAAGTAACAGTTAAGCCGCTTCAGTACACACTTTATGAAATTGTCAATAAGCTTGATGCACTTCGTAATTCAGTTGCCGGACAGTACGTAACACTTACAGATATTCCTGAGCAGAGTGTAAAGATGGCTAACGCAGTTTTGGCAACAGGACCTATCGTACTTCTTTATCCATTCGTTCAGAAGTATTTCATTGGTGGTATTACGGTTGGTGCTGTTAAGGGCTAACGCATTTTTTATTACATAACCATTTTGCGGACGCTTTCGCTCCGTAGAATACGCAGCAGTACTAAGCCTGTAAAAAACACAGGCTAAGTACCGGCGTATTCTAAGGCTCGCAAAATTGCTTATGCAAAAATAAATGCTCGCCGTTAACTGCCACATGATTTTATGTGAATGAACTCTGCATTTTGCGGATTCAGATACTTATTTTCTTATTATCAAGAAGGAGGAAAAAAATGAAGAAAAAGTTATTAGCAACATTACTTAGCGCAAGCCTGGTAATGGGAGTTGCTGCTTGTGGCTCATCTACAGCAGAGAACACAACAACTGGTAGTGACACAACTGCTACACAGACAGAGTCAACAACAAGCACAGAGAGCACAGATTCATCTGCAAGCGCAGACGCTGCTGCAATCGACACATCTGAACACGTTGTTATCAATTACATGACAACAGGAGATCCGCCGGAGGCAGGAAGCGAGAAGGAAGCTAACCTTAATGAGATGCTTGATCAGCTCAATGCGATCCTTACAGAAAAGGTTAATGCAGAACTTCAGATTTACTATATTCCTTGGACAGATTATCTTTCAAACTACAACCTTACACTTGCTCGTATGGACGGTAGTGTAGACCTTGTAGGAACAGCATCTGACTGGCTTGATGCTTGGCCAAATGCTAAGAATGGTGCTTTCCTTGAGCTCTCAGAGGATATGCTTAAGACATATGCACCTCAGACATGGGCAAGCGTTCCTGCAGATCACTGGGAACTTTGCAAATACAATGGTGAGATCTATCTTATCCCTGAAGACAATTATGCACAGTGGACAAACCACGGCTGGATCTATCGTCTTGACTGGGCTAAGGAAGCTGGTCTTGCAAATGGCGTTCACAGCTGGGAAGACATGACAACATATGTTATGTGGTGCAAAGAAAACAAGCCAGATCTTAAGTATGTTTGGGATTCAGACGGAACACAGTATTCACAGATGGCTAACGGCTGGATCGCATCACATACAAACTTCGTAGCAGTTGATGGTATCTGCTCAGGTGCTCTTTGGGGTGGTACAAAGGATGACCTTTACACAATCACAACACCTGTAATGACAGAGACAGAGTCACTTGTTGAGTATGCAAAGCTTATGAAGGAATGGGCTCAGGCTGGTATCTGGCCAACAGACGTACTTAACAACACATCAGGAAGTAACCGTGATGAGTTCCGTGTAGGCGATGTTGCTGTAGAGCAGCACCATACACAGACATGGACAGATCTTTGCTCAGCAACTCCTGCAAACACAATTTTCCAGGATGATCCGGAAGCTGAAGTAGGATTCTTCTATTGGGGCGAAGAGACTCAGAACGTTGTAGCTCTTTCAATTACACACGGTGCTATGGCTGTTTCTGCAGGAAGTGCAAACCCAGAGCGTGCTCTTATGGTTTATGACCTTTTAAGAAACGATCCTGAGTGCTACAAGCTCTTCTGCTATGGTATTGAAGGAAAGTCATGGGAACTTGATTCTAACGGACTTCGTACAACACCTGCTTCATACAACTCAGAAACTGAGAACATCAACGGTATGACAAACTACTGGTGGGGCAGAAACGACGACCTTGAGATCAAGGACGCTACAAGAAACTGGGATGCTATCGATGCACTCTATGCTGAATATGACAAGATCAAGATTGACTATCCATATGGTCAGTTCGTTCCTGAAGTAGACAGCATCCAGGGCAAGATTGATAACTGTAACGAACAGTATACAAACTACATGAAGCAGATTTCTTTCGGCCTTTACAATGGAAGTGCTGAGGATATCGTAGCTGAAATGCAGGCAGCTCTTAAGACTGCAGGTATTGATGATGTTACAGCAGAACTTCAGGCTCAGTTCGATGCTCTTTATAAGTAATCATTAGGAGCAGACCTAAAAACATTAAAAAAGGGAATACTGTTGATTTAACAGTATTCCCTTTTATACTACAAGGAATGAATTTTTATGATATAATGAACGCTCCGCATTATGATTTTATTTTTATATATTTATATTTTGATGAAAAAAATGTGGGTATATAAGGATAAAAACTTAATTATAGGAGATTGTTATGGGAAAATTTGAAATCAAAGATACGTTTATTCTTGACGGTGAACCTTTTAAGGTTATATCCGGTTCTTTTCATTATTTCAGGACTGTTCCTGAGTACTGGAGAGACAGGCTTGAAAAGCTTAAAGCTCTCGGCTGCAATACGGTGGAGACATATATACCATGGAATCTTACTGAGCCTAAAAAAGGTGAGTTTAATTTTGAAGGACTCTGTGATGTGGAAAAATTCATCCAGACTGCCACAGAGCTTGGACTTTATATTATAATAAGACCTTCACCATATATCTGCGCAGAGTGGGAATTTGGCGGTCTTCCGGCATGGCTTTTAAAGGACAGAAATATGCGCCTTCGTGTAAGTTATAAGCCATTTTTGGATGCTGTGGAGGATTATTATAAGGTTCTTTTACCCAAAATCACAAAGTACCAGATTGACAATGGCGGAAATATTATTCTCATGCAGATTGAGAATGAGTATGGATATTATGCCAATGATCATGAATACATGAAATTTATGTCAGATCTTATGAAAAAATATGGTGTAACAGTGCCGCTTATTACATCTGACGGACCATATCATGAAAGCTATCGAGGCGGATTTGCCGAAGGTGCGCATCCTACAGGGAATTTTGGCTCCAAAACGGAAGAGAGATTTAATGTAATAAAGGAATACACAAAGGGTGGACCGCTTATGTGTGCTGAATTCTGGGTAGGCTGGTTTGATCATTGGGGCAACGGCGGTCATATGAAGGGAAATCTTGTACAGAGTACTGAGGATCTTGACAAAATGCTCGAACTTGGTAATGTTAGTATTTACATGTTCCAGGGAGGCACTAACTTTGGATTTATGAATGGCTCCAATTACTACGACGAGCTTACTCCCGATGTTACGAGCTATGACTATGATGGGATTCTTACAGAGGATGGCCAAATTACTGAGAAATACAAAAAATATAAAGAGGTCATTTCAAAGTACGTGGATGTTCCTGATGTTAAGCTTTCAATGGATATTAAGAGAAAGAGCTATGGCAAACTTACTTGCTCGGAAAAGGTAAGTCTTTTCTCAGTAGTTGATGATCTTAGCACTCCGGTACACCTGCCATATACTGTAAACATGGAGGAACTTGACCAGAGCTACGGCTATATTCTTTACAGATCAAGACTTCATTCAGAAGCCGGCATAGCAAAGCTTAAATTGTGGGAAACTGCAGACAGAGCCAATGTATTTGTGGATGAAAATCCTCTTATTACGCTTTATGACCATGAACTTGATGAAGAACATAATATTCCTATGGAGAAATACCTTGCCTGCAGTCAACCGGCGCAGATGCTTGCCGGAAAGTTCATGATGGAGAATGGACTAACTCCCGAAACTGCAGCAGCCGCAATCGGTGAGGCAGGGCTTTCTACAGGAACACTTGAAGGTCTTAATGAGAAATTTGATGTCCTGGTTGAAAATATGGGAAGAGTAAACTTTGGACCTCGTATGGAGACACAGAGAAAAGGAATCGGAAGATGCGTTCAGATCAATGGACATATCCACAATGACTGGGACATTTATACACTTCCTCTTGATAATATAGAAAAAGTTGACTTTACCAAGGAGTACAAAGAGGGAACTCCGGCCTTTTATCGCTTTACTTTAGATGTAAAAGATAAAGCAGATACATTTTTGGACTTTGAAGGATGGGGAAAAGGTGTTATATTCTTAAATGGGTTTAATCTCGGAAGATTTTGGGAAATTGGTCCGCAGAAGAGATTATATATACCTGCACCGCTTCTTAAAGATGGTGAGAATGAGATCATTATCTTTGAGACAGATGGCAAACATACAGATACTATAGAATTAAAGGATGAGCCATCCTTATAATCCCAGAGAGGACATATGGATACAAAAAGAATAACACTAACTAATAATTGGAAATTTCACTACGGAGAGTGCGAAGATGCCTGGTATAAAGGCTATGATGACAGCAGCTGGGAGGATGTAACGGTTCCCCACGACTTTTCTGTAACTTCACCTTTTTCCAAGGATTATTCAAGCGGCACAGGCTATCTTCGTGGAGGAATAGCATGGTACAGGATAAGTATCCGTATTCCGGAGGAATACAGAGGGAAAAAGATAACCCTTATATTTGATGGTATATATAAAAACAGCTATGTATGGGTCAACAGCTATTTTATGGGTAAAAGACCTTATGGCTATTCTGAGATAGCTTATGACATTTCAGGACAGGCCAGCTTTGGTGAAGAACTTACACAGGTAAGTGTAAAAGTTGTTCACACAGATATAGCTGATTCCAGATGGTTTACGGGAAGCGGTATAACACGTAAGGTTACTCTTATGATTTCAGAGCAGGTAGCTCCTGTAGTTGGCGGAATTTTCTTTAAGTGTGACAGTGTTGAAAAAGACGGCAAGAAAACAATTGCCAAAGTTTCTGTCAGAAATGAGATATATTGTGGTGTGTCGGGGATTGGCAAAAAAAAGAAGACCAAGGTCATTTCTCAGAGTACGCTCCTTGACAACGATGGGAAAATAGCCCTTGTGATGCAGGGAGAGTTGTCTGCATCAGAGGGAAAAACAGAAATAATAGGTTTATCGGGGTCTTTTAAAAGCCCAAAGCTCTGGGCTCCGGATTCACCATATCTTTATACCCTGGAAACCAGATTGTCAGTGGACGGAAAGAGCTATCTTGTTGATACCAGAAAAGTAGGCATAAGAACCTTTTCTTTTGACCCTAATAAGGGATTTTCATTAAATGGAAAGAGCATGAAGTTTAAAGGTGTCTGTGTTCATCATGATGGCGGATGTTTGGGCGCTGCCATGAAAAAAGAAGTGTGGAGAAGACGACTTGAACTTTTGAAAAAATCAGGTTGTAATGCCATAAGATGCAGCCATAATCCTCATATGCCGGAACTTTATGATTTATGTGATGAAATTGGTTTTATGATGATGGATGAGGCTTTTGATGAATGGGAGAACCCCAAGAATAAGTGGTCAACGGGGCATAACGTTTATCCGCCAAAGCATCAGGGCTACTATGAAGACTTCCCTATGTGGCATGAAATTGATCTCAGAACCATGATAAGAAGAGATAGAAATCACCCATCAGTGATTCTGTACAGCATAGGTAATGAGATAGATTATCCCAATGATCCGTATTGTCACCCTATGTTTTCTGAAATGACCGGAAACAATGACAACAATAAGCCTGCAGCCGAGAGGCAGTATGATGTAAATAAGCCAAACATGGAGCGCCTTTCAGTTATTGCCAAAGAGCTTGTTTCAATAGTTAAGGATGAGGATTCAACAAGACCTGTAACCGTTGCGGCAGCATTTCCTGAGCTTTCCACAAGGATAGGCTTTATTGATGAACTTGATGTAGTTGGTTATAACTATAAAGAGCATTTATATGAGCAGGATCATAAACGTTTCCCAAAAAAGACATTTTTGGGAAGTGAAAACGGACATAGTCCTGAAGCATGGAAAGTTGTCAAGGACAATGATTATGTGTGTGGACAGTTCTTATGGACGGGAATTGATTATCTGGGAGAGGCTTTGGGATGGCCTGTAAGAGGATCATCTGCCGGATTTATTACGACTGCCGGTTTTGCCAAAGAAGAGTTTTATGAGAGAAGCAAACTTTGGGGTGGCGTAGGACTTACCAAAAAGCAATCCGATGAAGTTACTGTAGAACTTTGGAAACCTGAACTATGTTGTGATATGAATCTAAAGTCGGAATTCATAGAAAATCACAAAGAGATAGGATACATTTATCAGGTTCTTGTAAAGGTTCCTGAGAATCTTCCTGAAAAGGATATTCTTGTTCAGGTAACGGGAGCCGGAGAACTTGCAGGAATTGATAATGGTGATTTATCAGATCTTACACCGTACACAGCCAATTACAGAAAGACACTTGGCGGAGAACTTGTAATCTATATTAAGAGACTTGCTACAGGCAAAATAAATGTTGCTGTCAGAGAGGTTATGGAAGAAAAGTCGAGTGTTCTTGCCAAAATAAATATTTGAATTAAAAAGCTCACGCAAGGCACAAGCCGCGTGAGCTTTTTCAGTAGTCTACCTTCATCATGCAAAGACCTTGAGGCGGAGCTGTGGGACCGGCTTTTTGGCGGTCACAGGCACTAAGAATTTCTTTTACGGAATCAACGGGGATACTGCCGTATCCGACCTCTAAAAGAGTCCCTGTAAGAATCCGTACCATGTTCTGAAGAAAACCATTGCCATGGAAATAAATACGGATGTAATTGCCGCTTTCTTCGATGTTTATGGTATCTACACATCTGACTGTAGATTTTTTCATTTTACTGTTACCGCAAAAACTTTTAAAATCATGGGTGCCCACAAGAAATTCAGCGGCTTTTCTCATTTTTTCAACATCCGGTTTGCTATCAAGGATAGTTACATACTTTCTGTCAAAAACGGGCTTTGAATTACCGCACCAGCATGTGTATCTGTAAGTTTTTCCGAGAGCATTATATCTGGCATGAAATCTGTCTGAACAGGCCTTTACTTCGTTTACGCTTATATCTTCAGGAAGATATTTGTTCATATAGTTTTTGATTTCTTCTTCGGTAAGATCGGTGTCAAGAAAAGCATTGGCACAGGTTGCTCTGGCATGGACTCCAGCATCTGTTCGACCGGCGCCTATCAGATTTACCGGTTCATTTTCTGAATTCGTCATTCTTGTTAGTACAGATTCTATCTTGCCCTGAATGGTCATTTCTTTATTTGGCTGCCTTTCCCATCCATAGAATCTTGTTCCATCATAACTTATGATAAATTTGTAGTTTCTTTTCATAAAAAAACCTCGTAAAATAGTGGTGGACAATAGCAAAAACTAATGCTATTATAACATACGTTGCACTAAAAAATGTCAGTTCGAGACCTTCCTGACATAAAACAAAACTAAAGGAGAATTTTATATGCGTAACACAAAGGTATTATTTATCACTCAGGCTGCAGTGATTGCGGCTCTCTATGTCGTTTTGACATTACTTGCCAATGCACTGGGACTTGCCAATCAGGCTGTTCAGGTGCGCTTTTCGGAGGCACTTACCATTCTGCCTTACTTCACGCCGGCTGCTATTCCGGGACTTTTCATTGGATGTATTCTCAGTAACACGCTTACCGGATGTATGTTCCTTGATACTGTATTTGGCTCACTTGCTACTTTGGCTGGTGCTGTTGTTACATATTTTATCGCAAAGAAAGTTAAAAATCCGGTTGCCAAGTGGCTTTGCCCGATTCCACCGATTGTTGCAAATATGATTGTGGTTCCTCAGGTTCTTATACATGTTTATGAGGCACCGGGAACACTTTTGTTCTTTACACTCACTGTTGGAGCAGGAGAGATAATATCATGTTATGTTCTGGGAATGATGCTTCTTTTGGCTCTTGAGCCCAGAAAAAGCGTTATTTTTAAAGAGAATGATTTAGCTGCATAATAGATTTGAAAGAAATTGTTTACTACGCTATAATCTATAATTGTAACAGATATTTTCTGTTCAAAAATTGTATTGTGAGGTCGTTATGTCATCAATTATTCAGAATAATCAGGTCTTTAATAATGAGATACCATTTTGCAGAGTTTATAGCGTAGAGAGCAAAAAGCAACTTGAAGAGAGATTCCTTGCACACAGAATTTCTTATTTTATAGAGTGGCAGGATAAATCTTTTTTCCAGAGATTGTTTGATAGAAGCGGTAGTAAGATCGTATGTACTTTTAAGATCAACAGGGGAGAGATAGCTCGTGCCAAGGCTCTTGCTCAGGGAATAGAAGGAATTAAGTTCAAGGACTATGGTGAGGAGAAAAATACTGAGCGCATTCGCAAGAGAAGCGATTCAGTTGTTAAAGAGAGCGATGGACTTGAGATGCCTGAACTGAAGTTTGAGACCAGTCAGGATGATTATGAAGAGTGAGATAGTTGAAAAGGGGATTAAATAATCCCTTTTTCTTTTGCTTAAAAGTAGGAGAAAATATGGCTGAGAAGAAATTTTGCGGAAATAATAAAAAATCATTATCGGGAAAAGAGGGTGGAAATAGAAAGAAACCGGCCTTCAAGAGGGATAATGAGATAAGAGAAAAATCATCGGTTAAAAGAAGCAGTCCGGAAAGAAAAAATGTATCGGCAAATGGCAGAACGACCAAGGCAGTAAGATCAGGAAAAACGGATACCGGGCGAAATAATGAAGCTCATTCTGTAAGTCGTTGCCCGTATTTTAAGAAGTGCGGTGCATGCCAGATGATTGACACTCCGTATGATAAGCAGCTGAGGCAGAAGCATGCTCATGTAAAGGAACTTCTTGAGCCATATACTAAAGTGGCTTCTTTTGTTGGAATGGAAGAGCCTGAGCATTACAGATGCAAGGTTCATGCTGTTTTCACTCATGATAAAAAGGGTAATCCGCTCTCTGGCATATATAGAGAGGGAACTCACGAGGTAGTGCCTATTGATTCATGTCTTTTGGAAGATCAGAAAGCAGATGCTATTATAGCGACTATTCGCGGAATGCTTAAATCCTTTAAGATCAAGACATATGATGAGGATAATGGTTTTGGACTTCTTCGCCATGTGCTTATCAGAATTGGGAAGAACACCGGAGAGATTATGGTAGTTCTGGTTACGGTTTCTCCTATTTTTCCTTCAAAGAATAACTTTGTAAAAGCTCTTAGAAAGGCTCATCCTGAGATTACAACAATTGTTCTTAATGTAAATGATAAGCAGACCAGCATGATCCTTGGTGACAAGGAAAAGCCTATGTATGGGCCGGGATTTATCTATGATATCTGTTGTGGAATGAAGTTCAAGATAAGTCCCAAGTCTTTTTACCAGGTGAATCCCGTTCAGCAGGAAGTTTTGTATAAAACAGCGATTGAAATGGCTGAACTTAAAGGTGATGAGGTGGCACTTGACTGCTATTGCGGCGTAGGAACCATTGGAATAATCGCAAGTTCTCACGTAAAAGAGGTAATAGGAGTTGAACTTAATAAAGATGCTGTTAAGGATGCTAACCTCAATGCCAAAATAAATAATGTTGATAATATAACATTTTATAACAATGATGCCACGATATTTATGCAGCAAATGGCAGCATCAGGAGATAAGGTTGATGTAGTGTTCATGGATCCGCCAAGATCAGGCTCTACACCGGAATTCATTGAATCACTTAAAATCCTGTCGCCTAAAAAGGTGGTATATATCTCCTGCAGCCCTGACTCCCTTGCCAGAGATCTTGGTGTTTTGAAAAAGAATGGATTTAAGGCTGAAAAAGCCATTCCGGTGGATATGTTCCCTTTTACAAGGTCGATAGAGACAGTGGTTTTGTTGACTAATCAAATATAATAAAAAAGCATTCCGTTTTTTTATATGTGTCCTGAATTTTGGGTACATATCATTTCCGGAATGCTTTTTGTGTTTTATTATTTTATGCTAACGTTTCAAAAGATGGTGCTTCCTGAATCTGAAGGTGTGCGGTTTTATCATAGTAGTATGCAGATTGCTTAAACATATATGCTGTGTTTGATGACTGAATAGTGTTTATCTTGCTGTAAAGTGTTGATATCTGTTGCCTTAAAGCTGCAGCTGCTGCTTGAGAAGATGTAGTATTGCTCTTTGTAAGAGCGTTTACCTTTGTGCTTATTGACTGAAGCTGCATCTGATATGTACTTAATCCTTGAATTCCTGAAGTCATAAATAATCCTTTCCTTGCTACGATACAAGGAAAGGATAATAAACAAAACTTAAAATAACTTAAAAAAATAATTAACTTCGTAAAGAAATGAAAGACTTCCTGAACTTAATTTCAGAAATCCGCGTATACGACGGGATGTATGCATTCTTGAATGTTACAAGCATTTCTATGAGCTTTTTATACTAAAGTTCCGTATAGATGTCCGTCAAATTCTTTGAAGTATGTTTCTTCAATTTTTCGCATGAATACTGTTATGTCTTTATCGCCAAAATATAGCTCCATACGAATTGAACCAACGCTTTCGCCGATCAGATGGAAACGGATATACAGCACGTTTTCACGAAGGAAAATACCGCCTGAGACATATGGATTGTTGTAAATTGGGAACATTCCTTCTTCCATATGTTCAAGGCCAAAATCCAGTTTGATGCTCTCAATATCGCTGCCATTATTTGGCCTTCTCGTAAATAGTAAATAAGATTTGCCATCCCTTGAAAGATTGATGGAAAGATTTTCAAATCCCTGCTTATTTTGGGATAGAATATATTTTTTATCTTCACCAGTATTTATATTAAAAAAGTGATTGAGCAGCAATTCACTACTTATTGAAGGATTGCCGATTTTTCTTCCGACAGGTAGTCGCGGCGGTGCAATTGAAAGTTTATCTGCGTAATCCAAAAGGTTTTGATAATCTTTAAGAGTATCGTTATCGGTTTTTGATCTTTCGCATTCAACTCCAGGTAAAAGAAACTGATATATGCCATCGTAAATAATCTGATTGCCACCTTGGATTCCCTGCGTATCAGCGGTAGTGATTATCAGAAGATTTTTGTCGGGAATACTAATTCCCAGCTGACCACCCATACCATACAGTAGGTATCCGCCTTTTTCGTTTTGCCAAATTTGCATTCCATAGCCCTGAGCTTCACCGGGAATTGGAGCAGTCATGACAGTGTCGTTTAGGTTTGATGTTGCGAGTTCTATAAGGTTAGAAGGCAAAAGATTCCTTTTTTGCCCATCATTGCAGATGACAGTACCTTTTCTTTCAACAAGGTAAAGGATTTTCAAAAAATCCATAGGAGTTGCCATAAGGCCGCTTCCGCCCATTGATACTCCAAAGGGATCTTTTACCATGTACGAATCGCTGCTAAAATCCATGTAGTCAAATACGTTTTCTTTTAAATAATCCAGCATTGGCATCTGCGTTATTTTTTCAACCAGAGCGCACAGGACATGGGCTGCTGACGTGTCGTAATGGAAAACAGTACCGGGCTTGTGAGTCGGCTCTACTGTGAAAAAGCTCTTTACCCAGTCTGATTTCATATCTACCTTATAAGTAGTTGAAGCATGACAGGTTCTCATTTCAAGCATATTTCTTATGGTTGTGTCTTTTATCCATTGATGAGTATTTTTATCTGTATATTCAGGGAAATAGTCAGTTATTGAGTTGTCTAAACCAATCAGTCCTTTGTCGATCAAAAGAAATATGGCAAGTGCAGTCATACTCTTACTGATTGAAAACATGCGATGAAGTGTATCCGCTTTGTATGGCGCATAATACTTTTCAAATATGAGCTTGTCATTTCTCATTATTAAAAGAGAGTGCATGGGGATTTCTTTTTGGTCAAGAAATTCCAAAAGTTCTTTTATGGATGAAGATGTAACATCTACATCTTCGGGATGTGCTCTGTCAAATGAAAACATACGATTACTCCTGTAATGTTTGATTATGTTGTGAACACTTACATATTATCACGTAAATTGATAAGTAGAAATAAATAATAAGAGCAAATTACAAAGTGGATTTAAAAACATTATTTTTTAGAAAAGAGAAACAACAATACATACTATCTTGTGCAATCAAAAAAATACCTTGTATGAAAGTGAGTGTTTTGTAATTAAAAAATCCTTTCTCTTTGTATGAGGGTAAGTATCCTGCATTTGCAAAAAAAAATCGTGTTGTATGAACGTAAGTGATTTGCTTTTGTTAAAATACTATTGTTTTCCGTGAGCAACAGAAAATAAAATAGAATTGATTATAGTTACGAAGGCTTACGCTGGATGCGTAAGCCTTCTGCTTTTAACAATTTAATTATGATCATCCATTTTTATGATATAGCCATAGGACCTGGCAACGTCCGCCACCCTGACTGAACCTGATGGAAACGCCGTCTATTTCTTGCCGACGGTGAGGATGATGGGAACAGTAGATTATCACTCACCGCCCTGCACAACATTGTAGCGTTTCCATCAGAACCCGTAAAGGGCAAGCACCTAGCGGTGTGGCTGGTTATTATGCCTCAGGCTCCGAATCCAGGAACAGTAAAGGATAGATGATAATTTGCAAGTTCGATATGAGGAGCTTATCTCTTCAATTTAACATACATTGCCTTACTGCCTAAAAGATAGATGTATGATCAAGCATGCAAAACAAAGAGGTATAAGCGACTATGCGTTGCAATGTCTATGGCCAGCTGTGCATATAAGATAACTCTATTATAAACAGCCTGATTTAGCTTATAAAACAGGACTTGACCCATTTTATATAGAGCATTGCGGGTAAAAAAAGCAAAATCCAAGTATTTACCCATGATTTAGTGTAAACTACTACCCATGTCAAGGACAGTATTTGAAATTTACACCCATTTTTTAGACCAGCATCTTCTTTGGATATTCTCCGGTTTTTATGTATCTGTAGTATTCATTTGGGGATAGTTTATTAAGACTAAGTTTATATCGGTCATTGTTGTAGTAGTCAATCCAATCATCTATGGCATTTCTTATGTCATTTACAGAATTCCATTTACGTGATTTTATGCCAAGCTCCTGTTTCATATGTCCAAAAAAACTTTCCTGTGGTGCGTTATCCCAACAGTTACCCCGGCGAGACATTGATTGACGTAAACCATAATCATTGACTATTTCCCTAAATGGAACGCTTGTGTAGTGGCAGCCTTGATCACTATGTATAAGCGATGTGGCTCCTATTGTTGAACCATGTTTTTTAAACAATAATTCTACAGTCATAAGTACAAAATCTACTTCAAGGCTTTCACTCAATACATGCGACAATACCTGATCTGTGTATGCATCAATGATTACTGACAAATATACAAAGCTGTTATTAAAAGAAATATATGTTATATCAGTAAGAAATATCTTGCGAGGACCATGGATTCTGAATTCTCGCTTTAGCAGGTTATCAGCGATGGCATTTGTTTTAATTGCTTTTGCCATACGTCTGTAAGGATTTGCTTTTCTTATAGGACAGAAAAGTCCATACTTTCGCATGAGACGTCTTATTTTTTTATGATTCATTCTTATTCCCATGTGCAGCAGACGCATGTGTATGCCCATGACACCTTTGTTATATCCTCTATAGTCATAAGCCTTCTTTATCAATTGGAAATCCCTATAATCTCTGATTTCTTTGCTGGTTCGCTGGTCCTTGTTTTTACACCAACTATAGTATCCAGATCTTGATACTCCTGCCCACTTACATAGTTTACTGACTGAGATACAGCAGTCTTCCTCGTGCGTGGCATTATATATTAACTTGAATTGTCTGACGGCAGATGATACTTGCCTTCCCGGATCATTTGGCTTTTTTTTAAAAAATCAAGTTGCTGTTCTAATAGGGTTACTCTTTTTTCAAGTTTTCTATACTCCGATTCTGTGTGTAGTTTTTTTGAATCAGAGCTAGCTTTTTTGGGGAGTTTGGGCTCAATCAATCCCCCTTTAGATGCAGCTTCTGTACGAAATCTTTTAATGGCAGATTTGCGTATATCACGAGTAAAGATATTCTTTCTATATCCAGCGGCTTCAAAAACTTTAACGCTGGTCATACCTGGTTTATCAATGTTCTCTAATACAAACTTTTTAAAAGCCAATGTAAACCTTATTGAAGTATCAGTAACTCGAAAAGTGTATGGATTGCTAAGTAATTCTGCTTTTTCAGCTTCAGTATAGTGATGTTTTGAACTCATAATAGTTATGCTCCTAATAATGAAAGGATAACATCCTGATGTGGTCATTAACAATAACACAATTGTCCGAAAACACGGTATTGCCTTCAAAAAAATGTATAAAACAGATTTTAGGCTGTATTTTAAATGGGTATTACCACATGAAAGTGGGTCTAAAGTGAATTGGTATGTGTCCACTCTATAGGTAGTAGTTTAGTGAATGATTTGGGTAAAGGAATAAAAAGAGTTATTTTTACCCGAGAATTATTTAAAAAGCTTGGGCAAATATGAAAAAAATAATAGATTTACCCAATGAATGTTTGATAACTCGGGTAAAAGTCAGAGAAAATTAAATATTGCCCATGGGCACTAATAAAACACGGGTAAAAGGTCAGAAAATTAAAAAATTACCCGTAGGTAGAAAAGTGTCCGCCCCAACTGTTCCCATCATCCTCACCGTCGGCAAGACAAGTGCCAGCGTTTCCATCAGAACCAGTAAAGGGTGGCGCACGCAGTCAATCCACTTACGCACATGCAAAGGGAGAGTACTTCCTGTATTTACAAAATTTTTTTGATTTACCATAAACTATATTGACATACTACGACAGACGTTGTATATTTACTGTGACAGACATACTACGACTGACATAGCATGACTGACGTAGTACGACTATCGTATAGAATCTGAGTAAGGAGGGAGAGGTAGATGAAATGACAGAAATCAGTAGTGATGTCATCAGAGGGTACAATGACACGATTATTCTTTTTATTCTGCTGGATGAACCTTCCTATGGGTATGAGATATCAAAGAGAATAAGGGCTCTTTCGGATGATAAATATATTATAAAAGAGACCACGCTGTACTCTGCTTTTACCAGAATGGAGAAAAACGGTTATATCGAATCTTATGTCAAGAGTGCTGAAAATGGTAAGAAGCGCACTTATTACAGAATCACAGAAAACGGAAAAAAGTATTATAAGGAAAAATGTGAGGAATGGAATCTCACAAAAGAAGTTATAGAGCGATTTGTTAAAGAAACAGATTAAGTATATATGGGGAGAAAAGAATGGATACTATAAAAAAATACCTTGAAAGCATGTTTGAACATCTTCCAAAGACAATTGAGGTAATGAGAGCTAAAGACGAACTTTATTCAATGATGGAAGATAAATATAATGAACTCATAAGTGAGGGTAAAAAAGAGAATGAGGCTATCGGAATAGTTATTTCCGAATTTGGAAATCTGGATGAACTTGCAGAAGGACTTGGTCTTAACAAGGTACTTGATGATCTTGTTTCATCTGACAGAAGATATGTTTCACGTCAGGAAGCGGATGATTATGTTGACGCAGCCGTATCCAGGAGATTTCTTCTTTCACTTGGAATACTGCTGTGCATTCTTTCACCTGCGGGACCGATTCTTTTAGATTCCATAGCAACAGCTACAGGTTTGTCTTTTTTTACAGGAATAGGAGTAGCATTCTTGTTCCTTTGTGCGGCAATAGGTGTTGGATTCATTGTTTTTTCGAATTATTCAACCAAAAGCTGGAGCTTTTTGAACAGACAGCCTTGCTATATTGATGATGAGACTATTGACTATCTGAAAAGCGAAAAAGAAGAAAGTCAGACTGTTAAGGGGATGATATTGGCGGTTGGAATCATGTTATGTATTGTGAGTGTCATACCGGTTATAGTTCTTGATTCTGCACTTAATATACCAATCATTTCAGATGGAGTGGGACCATCTATGATGTTTACCCTTGCCGGTGTGGGCGTGTTTCTCATAGTGTTTTCAAGTGGCAGAAATATGGCTTATAAAAAGCTTCTTTCACTTAATAAAAAGGTATTTCCTCAGGAAATATTCAGGGCGTTCTCTGAAGCGTCGAGCAAGTCATCAGATGAAAACTCCTATGTGCATTCAAGCAAGTCTTCGGATGAAAGATATTATGCACATTCAAACAAATCTTCCGGCAGCTCTGACAAAACCGTTCATATTGAAAGAGTTTCAGGTGAAGTGGTTGAGAATGTTGATAAGAACAAAACTTATAATTCACATAAGATGCCCGAAAAACCTGAGGATCCAACTGAGAAAAAAGTAAAGAATTTTATCAGAGCAATGGTTGCTGATTATTGGAAATCAGTCCTTTGCATATACATTATTTGGAGTTTCTTTACTTTTAGCTGGGGATCATCATGGATAATCTGGCCATTGGCAGCTATACTCAGAAAACCGATTGAGAATTATTTTTTTAACGATAAGCATTAAAGCCTGAAGAAATGATGAAAAGAAATATTTGCCATAAAAATAGCTTTACCTTATTATTAATATTGCGTTAATCGCAAAAACGAAATAAAATGTGGGGTTATTTATGACAAAGAAAATCTTTTCATCATTTCTTCGGGCGCTTTTATGTGCTTTTTTTGTACCGGGTGTCTTTTCTTTCTTTTTTATTTCTGCAGATGCTGCGGGAACAGGGAATGTTTCTATCGGCTCTGTAACAATTTCGGGTTCTAATGTAAATATTTCCGTATCGGCATCAGATCTGCCGGATTCTGACGATGGAAAATTTTATCTTTTTGCTGAGAAACCTTACCAGGGGACAGTGGCAGGGGCTCCTTTAGCATCGGCAGCTATTGGAACATCAGTATCTTTTCAGGTTCCGCTTAATATCAAAAGTGAAAATTGTCATTTGTATGATAAGTTTCAGGTGGCTGTCTTACAAGGCGGACAATACATAGCTGTGGCAGGTGCCAAATATATAACAAATCCCGAGGCACTTGCAACATCATCTCCTGCAAGAAAGAATAATGGAAAAAAGGGGCTTATTCTGGATGGAGCAAAGATCGGAAATGGTAATACCGAAAGCGCACAGCTGGGAGTTCAGCAGGCTGCTTATAATATAAATCTTGAAGATGTTATTGGCGGAAATGGACAGGTTGTTTATGTGTATAATGGAAAAACATATAATTTTGATTCATCTTACCTAAGCCAGTATGATCATTGCATAAGAACCTGTACAGCGCAGGGGATGGGAGTGACGATAGTTCTTTTGAATCCCAGGTCTTCAGGTGAGGAGTTTATGATAGCGCCAACTTCAAGAGGCGGCAAAGCTCTTCATTACATGATGAATACCTCTGAAGATAAGGGGCTTGAATATCTTGAAGCAGTGGTTTCATACCTTGCTTACAGATATAATGGGCAGAATGGTTTTGGACAGGTGGATAACTGGGTTATCGGCAATGAAGTTAATGCCAAAAATGTCTGGAATTATTCTTCTGTAAATGATCTTATGACTTATGCGCAGCTTTACGCTGATGAACTCAGGATTTGTTATAATGCAATCAAAAGCAGGAATGCCAATGCGTATGTCTGCATAAGTCTTGATCAGAACTGGACTCAGATCCACAATGCAGGTTCATACTATTCTGCAAGGGCTACCCTTGAAGCTATAAATGCCTGTATAACCGCTCAGGGCAATATTGACTGGGGCCTTGCTGAACATCCTTATAACTATCCTATGACATGGACTACGTTTTGGTCTCCCAAAGATGAAACTGCACAGGCAATGATCAGGCATGACGTAAACACTCCGTATCTTTCTATGGAGAATATAGAACAGCTGACTGATTACATGTGTCAGCCTGCCATGCGAAATTCCAAAGGTGCTGTAAGACCTATACTTTTAACCGAAATCGGATATACTTCAACACAAGGAGAAGAGGCTCAGGCAGCAGCTATTGTGTATGCTTATCAGAGAGTAGCTGCAAATCAGTATATTAAACTTATTGCATTTAACAGACAGACAGATTATCCTTTAGAAGTATCACAGGGATTGTCTGTTGGACTCACCAGACAGGATGGAACCCCAAAGCTTGCTTTTGAGTTTTTTCAGCAGATGAATGGTCCGAATGCCAATGCTTATATACAAAGATCAGCAGCAATTATGGGAATTTCCGACTGGAATGCTGCTATGAATGCGAGATAAAAATGAGAATAATTGATTATTACAATTATATAATGACGGCTGCATACGTTTGTTTTGGCGTAGCAGCTGTTGTTATTTACAAAAACAGAACATCAAAGAATAATTGTGAAATAAAGGATTTGACTGCAGGGACGACCAATATTCTTTTTGCGCTGACAATGATAATTGCTTCGGCTTTAAGATTGTTTATGCTGGGAAGCGTGCCTTATGGCCTGCAGCAGGATGAAGCGTCAATAGGATATGAAGCGTTTGCTCTTGCCCGTTATGGCATAGACAGAAATGGCTATGCATACCCTGTTCATCCCCTCGCTTTTGGAAGCGGCGGAAACAGCGAGCTTATGATTTATCTTAATATGATATCGGTAAAGCTCTTTGGCACAGGAGTTGTCAAACTAAGACTCCTTCCGGCAATACTGGGAATCCTTACGGTTTTTGTTTTTTTCTTTGTGTTAAAAGAAATCTTTTCATATTCGGGTTTTGATGGGAAAAAGAACGTGTTGGCTCTTATGGGAACAGCTTTTTTGGCACTATGCCCATGGCATGTGATATTAAGCAGATGGAGCCTTGACAGCAATATAATGCCCTTCCTTCAGATAATAGGACTTTACTCATTTCTTGTAGCACTCAGGAAAAAAACGATAAAGAGTTTTGCTTTTTGCGCAGGGCTTCTGGCAGTGGGAATGTATGGCTATGGCGCAGGAACAATGATAATTCCGATGTTTATCTTGATTGCGTGTGTATATGCACTTATCAAAGGAGTGTTAGGTGTAAAGGAGGTCATTGTTTCAGGAGTTGTCTTTATGATGATTTTTATGCCCCTCTTTTTATTTTATGCAGTTAACTATCTGGGGCTGCCTGAAATTGTGACTGATTATTTTTGCATAAACAAACTTACTGCAACCAGAAGCGGAGAGGTATTTCTTACATTGGATTCTTCGCTTCCCGGAAAGCTCTTAAACAATATTAAAGTATTGGGACTTGTGCTTACGGTCGGAAATGATGAAGATATGCTATGTCATTTTTATCCGGGCTATGCGACTTTATTCGAGTTTACTTTTCCTGTTATTTTCATTGGCATTTTTATAATTTTTAAGGACTTTATAAAGGGACTTAATAAGAAAATCACAGAAAAAGAGAAGTGTGAATATTATTGTAAAAACGCTGCATTTGCGGCATTTATAGTTGCCAATGTCATTTTATCCGTTGCTGTTGAAACAGATATAAGCCGAATGGTTACATTTTTTATTCCGCTTATTTATGCCTTTGTGAGAGGCTTTGACTTTATCTATTCAAACAGCAGGAAAATCGCAATTATTATTTTGAGCACTTTACTGCTTGCCGATGTTTCGTTTGTAAAAGACTATTTTACGGATTATAACAGCAAGACCATCAGCATATTTATGCCTACCTACGGAGATGCTGTAAAAAGAGCTTATGAAGTGGCAGGGGATGAGAGACAGATATACTCAACATATGATGGTTTATCGGCACCGTTTATCATAGCACTTTACTATACTGACTATGATCCGCACCTTTTTAATGACACGGTTGTTTATTATGATGACAGTGCAATGTTCAGAACTGCAAAGAGCTTTGGAAACTTCATATTTGCGGATCTTCCGGAGGATGTAACTGCAAAAGAGTACGAAGAAACAGTGTTTGTTGTATCAAGTGCTGAAGTGTCACTTTTTGAAAATGAAGACAATTATATTGTGGAAAATCTTGGAGCATATTCTGTGGTTTATATGAACTGAATATACCAAATCTAGAGCGCATAAAATGGCGGTTTATAGATAATTTATAAAGGTTAAAAAAGGATTAAAAATGCCTCCGGGTACTCGAAAAAAATCTGGTTTTCAATGATAATTATTACTATCAAAAAAATAATTTTGATGGAGGAAATGGCTATGAAAAAACAGATTTTTTCTATTATTATCACTTGTGGAATGTCTTTTTTTACTCTTTTTGGTGTTAATCAGTGTATATTTCCTTCAAATGTTGCATATGCGGCAACAGAAATTGAGAACGGCATAACTATTGAAAATGAGTATGTTATTCCGGATGAATTTGACTGGTGTACATATTATGTTCTGGTGGCAACCAATAATACAGGAAAAGATGTACGGATAAGTGCGGATTTTACCGCCATCAATCCTGATGGGGAAGAGGTTTCGCTTGTTCATGACAGAGCTGATGCTGTTAAGGATGGACAGAAATTTATTCTATACGGTCAGTTTTTGAACGAGAATATAAAGAATGCGTCAACCTATAAATACAATCTTGATTTAACCGAAACTGATAATTGTACATATACTTTGGTTGATGTTGATACAAGTACCAAAGAAAAATGTATTGAGATAAGCGCTACAAACTATTCGGAAAAAGATATTCAGGGAGTCGGAATCAGAACTCTTTTCACTAAAAACGGAAAGGCAGTAGCGTTTGACACGGTTAATATTGCGGATGTCGGATATACATTCCACGGTGGAAGCACCAATTCTCAGATGATTGGACTTAATGCCTCAGACTATGATAATTATATAATCACGTATATATCAGCAGGTTTTGAGACTGCTCAAACCTTTTAAGTATTTTGTATAACAAGCCCGGTCGGAACGCCGGGCTTTTTTCGTGCGCAAAAACATCTTTTTGACTTGATAAAACTATGCTATACTATACGTTGGTTATATATAATTACAGAAAGAGATATTAGTTTGGAATGGGTTTCAATGAACCTAAAAAGAAGTACAGTAAAAGAATACAGAATCTGCGTCGAATGATACTTATTTCTGTTGCTGCTGCATGTCTTATTCCGACTTGTTTTTGTGTGATACTGGCCATTCGGTTTGACAGATTAAAAACGGCCTATGATCAGAATTTGGCTGATCTTGAATGGTACAGAGGCAGATTTGGAGACGAGATCACTCTTTTATCTCAGGACAGTGAAGATGTTGAGGACTCCGGAGATGTTCAAAATGAAGCATCACCTGTGACGGAGGAATTTGAGGCTGATTATTCAAATGTTTATGTCAGTGGGGCTCAGAATCCTGAGGATATAGAGGGGACAAGATATGTTTATCTCACTTTTGATGACGGGCCAAGTTCTTCCACCGGTGAGATATTGGACATTTTAGAGGAGTATAACGTCAAAGCCACGTTTTTTGTATGTGGCAAGCCTGATACGAAATACACAGATATTTACAAGCGGATAGTTGATGACGGACACACATTGGGTATGCATTCATACAGCCACAAGTACAGCGAACTATATGCTTCACTTGATTCCTTTAAAGAGGATTTTAAAAAGTTAAGGATATTTTTGTATCAGACAACGGGAGTCTGGTCGGAGTTTTACAGGTTTCCGGGGGGCAGCTCCAATGATGTCAGCAAGGTTAAAATGAGTGAACTTGTGGAATATCTTGACCAGCAGGAAGTGACTTTTTTTGACTGGAATGTATCTGCCGGAGATGATAAAGCAGGAGCAACAAGCGATACGGTATACGCCAATATAGTAAATAATATTCCCAAGTTTAAACACTGCGTTGTGCTTATGCATGATGCGACAGATAAAAAATATACCGTAGAGGCATTGCCTGAGATTATAGAAGCAATTCAGGCAATGGATGACACAGTGATAGTACCGATAACTGAGGATACGTTACCGGTTCAACATATCAAAAAATAATATTAGAAAATTGAAAACGGAGGATATCAGGATGGGATTTTTTTCTGAGCTTAAGAGCGATCTTTCTCAGGCAGTGAACACACTGATGCCGGAAGATAAGCCCTATGAGGCAGCAGGTCTTGATAATGAAAACGGGGCAGGGAATCAGCCTGTAAAGGCAGCTGATCGTGAAAAAGTTGATATCAGCAGTATGTTGGATCGTATTGATGATATCAAACTGGATGAAGCAGATTCTGAGGAAGAAACAAAAGAGGCTGTGGAGAAAGCCGGTGAAGCTTTTGAACCGGTTGAAGCACCAAAAGAGCCGGAAGCAGTCATTGAAAAAAGGGTTGCACCTGAAAAAGTTTCTGCAGATGAGGAAGTTGTTGAACTTGAGCAGAAAATCGAAGAGCAGACAGCTGCTGAAGTTAAGGGAGAAGAACCAAAAAGCGCCATAGAAATGGTGGCTTCATCAAATGTTAATGAGTATATTGCAGAGACGAACGTTTCTGAAAATAATACAAATAATGGGGGAAATGGAATGATGGATTTTGAACAGCAGACACCAACAGATGAAACAGCTAGTATTACCGAGGGTATGGTCATTACAGGTGACTTACAGACAACAGGATCTCTTGATCTTATCGGAAGAGTTACAGGCAATATTAAATGTCTTGGCAAGCTCAATATAACAGGTGAGATCACAGGTGATTCAGATGCTGCAGAAATCTATGCGGAATCAGCAAGAATTACCGGTGAAGTAAAAAGTAAAGGCAGCGTAAAGGTAGGACAGAGTACGGTTATCGTCGGTAATATCTTCGGATCCAGTGCAGTTATTGCAGGTGCTGTAAAGGGCGACATCGATGTACATGGTCCTGTTGTTCTTGACACAACAGCAATTGTTATGGGCAATATCAAGTCTCAGTCAGTACAGATCAACAATGGTGCGGTTATTGAAGGTATGTGCTCACAGGCTTATGCTGATGTTAATCCATCAGAGTTCTTTGAGGGACTTAAAAACAGATAATAGGTTAATTAAATGGAGAAATTATGAGAATATTATTAAAGCTCAGCGGTGAAGCACTTGCTGGGGACAAAAAAACCGGTTTTGATGAGAATACAGTAAGAAAAGTTGCTTTGCAGGTTAAACAGCTTTCCGATAAGGGAGTAGAAGTAGGAATTGTTATCGGAGGAGGTAATTTCTGGAGAGGCAGAAGCAGTGAGAGTATTGACAGAGTTAAGGCTGACCAGATTGGAATGCTTGCAACAATAATGAACTGCATTTATGTATCTGAGATTTTCAGAAGTGAGGGAATGATGACCAACATTCTTACACCTTTTGAGTGCGGCTCATTTACCAAACTCTTTTCCAAGGACAGAGCCAATAAATACTTTGCGAAGGGAATGGTTGTATTTTTTGCAGGAGGAACCGGACATCCATATTTCTCAACAGATACAGGTGTGGTACTCAGAGCCGTAGAGGTAGAAGCGGATTATATTCTTCTTGCCAAGGCTGTTGACGGAGTTTATGATTCTGATCCGGCGAAAAACCCTGATGCTAAGAGATATGATACAGTTACAATTGACGAGGTTATTGCCAGGAACCTTCAGGTTGTGGATATGACAGCTTCAATACTTGCAAGGGACAACAAGGTGGCTATGAGGGTGTTTGCTCTTCAGGAAGAAAACAGCATCGTCAAGGCAGCAGATGGTAATTTTAATGGAACAACAGTTACTGTTGATTGATATCACAGAATAAGGAGTGAAGGTATGAACGAAAAGTTAAGAGAATATAATGACAAAATGCAGAAGTCATTCGACTTTTTGAAAGAGGATCTTGCTTCTATCCGTGCAGGTAGAGCTAATCCACATGTTTTAGACAAGATTAAAGTTGATTATTACGGAACACCGACACCTATTAACCAGGTGGGCAATGTTTCGGTTCCTGAGGCCAGAATTATTCAGATTGCTCCATGGGACAAGGCACTTATTAAAGACATTGAGAAGGCACTTATGACTTCTGATCTTGGAATCACACCAAGCAATGATGGTGCAATTATCAGACTTGTTTTCCCTGAACTCACAGAGGAAAGAAGAAAACAGCTCGCCAAAGACATCAAGAAAAAAGGTGAAGATGCTAAAGTTGCTGTTCGTAATGTCAGACGTGACGGCAATGATGCTCTTAAAAAGCTTAAGGGTTCAGAAGTATCAGAGGATGAGATCAATGATCTCAACGATGAGCTTCAGAAGATCACAGATAAGTTTATCAAGGATATTGATGGAGCTGTAGAAGAAAAGAATAAAGAAATCATGACGGTATAAGGTTATGGAAGAAGAAAAGAAAATTCCCGCCCATGTGGCTATAATCCTTGACGGAAACGGAAGATGGGCTAAAGCAAAAGGCATGCCCAGAAATTATGGTCATATGCAGGGAGCAAAAGCTGTTGAGGATATTCTGGTAGTTGCCAGAGATATGGGCATAAAGTATCTTACGGTGTATGCTTTTTCAACAGAAAACTGGAGTCGTCCTGAAGCGGAGGTATCCGCTCTCATGACGATTTTGCGAAATTATCTTAAAACAAGTATAAAAAAATCCATGAAAAACAACGTTCGCTGTCGGGTCATTGGTGAAAGAAAGGCGCTTTCTGAGGATATTCAGGAGGCTATCAGTGAACTTGAGCAGGCAACAGCTGGAAACACAGGTCTGACATTTACCATTGCTATAAATTATGGCAGCAGGGATGAAATAAGACGAGCTGTTAAGAAAATTGCTGAAAAAGTTAAGGATGGAGAAATTAATCCCGAGGACATTACAGAAGAGATGATAAGTCGAAATCTTGACACTGATTTTCTCCCGGATCCTGACCTTATGATCAGGACATGTAATGAACAGAGAATCTCTAATTTCCTTCTTTGGCAGTGCGCTTACACCGAGTTTTATTATACACCTGTGGCCTGGCCTGATTTTGATAAGGAGCAGCTGCAAATGGCTGTGGATTCTTATGGAACGCGCAATCGTAAGTTTGGCGGACTTAAAAACTGATCAAGGTATAGGCTGGTGTAGAAATTGAAAACAAGGGTTTTAAGTGGTGTTGTTATAGGTTTGGTACTCGCCGGTGTACTTATTCCCGGTGGAATAGTTTTGGCGGCGGTTCTGTTTGCAGTTTCCCTCATAAGTTTTTATGAGCTTACTTTAGCAACGGGAATCCATCAGGAAAACAGCAAGTTAAATGCATTGGAAATCTGCGGATATATTGCAATAACAGTTCATTATGTCCAGATGCTTTTAGTCAGCAGCCATAAATATTTTATTTTTTCCATTATGTTTGCATTCTTTTTATTAATGGTCTGCTATGTTGTCAGCTTTCCAAAGTTTAAATCCATGCAGGCAATGGCGGCTTTCTTTTGCTTTGTATATGCTCCGGTAAATATGTCTTTTGTCTATTTGCTCAGGCTTCGCCCATATGGACAATATCTTGCCTGGGTTCCATTTATTGCCTGGGTATGTGATACGTGTGCGTATTTTGCAGGGAGGGCTTTTGGAAAGCATAAGCTGGTTCCGGTTCTTTCTCCCAAGAAAACTGTGGAAGGAGCTGTAGGCGGTGTACTTGGTTCAGTGGCGGTAGGAGCTGTATTTGGATATCTGCTCTACAAAAATGAAGTTCAGAATATTAATATAGTTTATATGCTTATGCTGATTACTTTTATAGGCAGCATAATTGCTCAATTGGGAGACCTTTTGGCATCCGGCATAAAAAGAGATCATAATATTAAAGACTATGGGAAGATTATTCCCGGGCATGGCGGAATAATGGACAGGTTTGATAGTGTGATTTTTGTTATTCCATGCATTTATTTTTTGTCAGTAATTATGGTTTCACATTTCTAATAAATATTCGTATATTAAACGCTGTATTAGAGAATTTACTCTAATACGGCGTATAGTTTTTTAATGCTATTTGTTTTACAGAGGTGACAAACTTATGAGAAAGATTGTTTTACTTGGAAGTACCGGTTCTATTGGAACCCAGACTCTGGATGTTGTAAGGAATAATAACGAAGAGCTTGAGGTTATAGGACTTGCGGCTAACACCAGAGTAGAAATGGTAGAAAAACAGGTCAGGGAGTTTAAGCCCAAATATGCGTGCATGTTTGACGAAGATTCAGCCAAGAAGCTCCGGGAAAGACTCTCAGATGTTGATATAGAGATATTTAGCGGAATGGAAGGACTTCTTGAAATTGTATCCGTTCCTGAAGCTGATACAGTTCTTACAGCTGTTGTTGGAATGATAGGAATAAGGCCTACCATAAAAGCTATTGAAAGCGGAAAAGACATTGCACTTGCTAATAAAGAGACACTTGTTTGCGCAGGGCATATTATTATGCCGCTTGCTGCCAAAAAAGGAGTTAAGATTCTTCCTGTAGACAGTGAGCATAGCGCAATTTTTCAGTCTTTAAACGGTGAACCCAAGGGAAGGCTTGAGAAGATTCTTTTAACGGCAAGTGGCGGACCTTTTAGAGGGAAAAAGAAATCGGAACTGGAAAGCATGACTGCTGCGGATGCTCTGAAACATCCTAACTGGGATATGGGACCAAAGGTTACTATTGACTCGTCCTCTCTGGTAAATAAAGGACTTGAAGTGATGGAGGCCAGATGGCTTTTTGATGTGAGTCTTGATAATATTCAGGTTCTGGTTCATCCTCAGAGCATAGTACACAGTGCTGTTCAATTTGTAGACGGCGCTGTTATAGCACAGCTGGGGGTTCCGGATATGAAATTACCTATTCAGTATGCGCTGTTCTATCCGGACAGAAGACCTATGAATGAGAAGAGGCTTGACCTTTTTGAGCTTGGAAGTCTGACATTTGAAAAGCCTGATATCGATACCTTCAGAGGATTGAAGCTTGCTTATGATGCAGCCTACGAAGGCGGCAGCATGCCGACGGTATTTAACGCAGCCAATGAAATGGCAGTTCGCAGATTCTTAAAAGGTGATATAAAATATCTTGAAATCTATGACATGATAGAAGAGGCTATGGAACACCACAGGAGAATAGATAACCCTGACGTTGATGCTATTCTTGCAGCAGAAAAGGAAACCTATGAGTTTCTTGGAGGCAAATATAATTTATGATTATCAGCATTATAATTTTCTTTATAATCTTCGGAATACTTGTGACTTCTCATGAGTTTGGGCATTTTATTATAGCCAAAGCCGGTGGAATAAGGGTCAATGAGTTTTTTGTGGGAATGGGTCCCACTCTATGGAAAAAACAAAAAGGAGAGACACTTTACAGCATTAAGCTTTTGCCTATTGGTGGAGCCTGTGTATTTGATGGAATGGATCCGGTTGAAGAGGAAAAAGAGGGATACGATGAACATTCATTTTTGAATGCACCGGTGTGGAGAAGAATAGCAACACTTTTTGCAGGACCATTTGCCAATTTTATAATTGCATATTTATTGGCGGTTATTCTTGTTAGCTTTTCTGCATGGAATTTCCCTGTTATCAATCAGCTGACCGAAGATTCTGCTGCTGCTGAAGCAGGAATGCAGGCAGGAGACAAGATAATAAGTGTAGATGGCGAAAAAGTATATATGGCCGGTGAAGTGACACTTATTTCACAGTTTGCTGAAGGTTCTCCTATGGAAATTGTGTATGAGAGAGATGGGCAGCAGTATGAGACTACACTTGTTCCCAAGTATAGTGAAGAAGCCGGAAGATATTACATGGGTGTTTATCTTGGAGAGTATGGCGAGATAAAGGGCGCTGCAGCACTTAAGTATGCGTGGTATGAAGTGCGCTATTATTTTAAGACTACTTACAGAAGTCTTGCTCTTTTAGTGAAAGGAAAACTTTCTGCAGATGATGTGTCTGGACCTGTTGGAATGGTAAAGATTGTTGATGACGCCTATGAGGAAGTAAGGCCCTTTGGACTGTCAGCTGTCATACTTACGATGATGTCCCTGACTGTTCTTTTGTCAGTCAATCTTGGAGTTATGAATTTACTTCCGCTTCCTGCTCTTGATGGCGGAAGACTGGTATTCCAGTTTATTGAGGTTATATTTGGAAAGCCTGTGCCTCCTAAAAAAGAAGGTTTTGTTCATATGATCGGTATGGTAGCACTTTTGGGATTGATGGTTTTTGTGCTTTTCAATGATATAACCAAGTTTACAAGGTGATAATTCAGCGCAGTTTAATCAAAAATCACCATTTCAGTAAACAAAAAAATGTAGTAAATTAACTGCTGTTTCGTTGCATTTCTATAATAAAACGGAATAGAAAGGATAAAATGTATGGCATATAGAGATAATACAAAAGTTGTGCATATAGGCGACAGAGTTATCGGTGGAGGCAATCCTATCCTTATTCAGTCTATGACCAACACCAGAACTGAGGATGTAGAAGGTACTGTTGCGCAGATAAAACGCCTTGAAGAAGCAGGCTGTGACATCATCAGGTGTACAGTTCCAAATCTTGAGGCTGCAAAGGCTCTTGGAGAAATAAAAAAACAAATACATATTCCGCTTGTCGCAGATATTCACTTTGATTATAAGATGGCTATTGCCGCCATGGAAAACGGTGCTGATAAGATCAGAATAAATCCCGGCAACATTGGATCAAAGGACAGAATTGCGGCAGTAGTTTCATGCGCAAAAGAGAGAAACATCCCTATCCGTGTAGGTGTAAACAGTGGTTCTCTTGAGAAAAATCTCGTGGAAAAGTACCATGGAGTGACAGCTGAGGGACTTGTTGAGAGCGCTATAGACAAGATAGGTATAATAGAAGATCTTGGCTATGACAATATGGTAATCAGTATTAAGTCATCCAATGTCATGTTGTGTGTTAAAGCCCATGAGCTTTTGGCAAAACAGTGCAAATATCCCCTTCATGTAGGAATTACTGAGGCAGGAACTGTGTATGGAGGTAATATTAAGTCTTCAGTTGGACTTGGAATTATCTTAAATGAAGGTATCGGAGATACTATAAGAGTCTCTCTTTCAGGTGATCCTGTAGAAGAGATCAAGACAGCCAAGATGATCCTCAGAACTCTTGATATCAGAAAAGGCGGAATAGAAGTTGTATCATGCCCAACCTGTGGAAGAACAAAGATTGATCTTATCGGACTTGCCAATCAGGTAGAGACAATGGTTCAAAAGTATCCTCTTGATATCAAGGTTGCAGTAATGGGATGTGCTGTAAATGGCCCCGGAGAAGCAAAAGAGGCTGATATCGGAATTGCAGGCGGTGATGGAGAAGGCCTTCTTATAAAGCATGGCGAGATTATCAAAAAAGTGCCTGAGGATCAGCTACTTGCCGTTCTTAAAGAAGAGCTTGATAATTGGGCTGTGAGAACCTAAAGAGGTATTTCAAAGTCTGGTTCGAACGTGTTCCGTACATGTAATATTTAGGAGTTTTAATGGGGAAGAAGTTTTTCGAAGTTTTTCCTGGTCTTAAGCTTGATGACCGAACTCAAGAGATAATGGAGCAAACTGAGGTTGTTAAGGTCTCGACCACAAGAAAACAGGATTTTATCAGAATATATATATGCAGCAATGCTCTTATCGATAAGGCAGATATTTATAAGACAGAGCAGGGGATAAAAAAGCAGCTCTTTAACGGACAGGATCTGACTATAAAGATCTATGAGAAGTTCAGTCTGTCTGCTCAGTATACACCGCAGAATCTCTTTGATATCTACAGAGAGAGCATAGAGATGGAATTAAAAGACTATGACCATATGGAGTATAGTCTTTTTCGTGCTGCAGATTTTGAGTATCCCAATGATGGAAATGTAATCATCAGGCTTGAAAACAGCGTGGTTGGCAAAAAGAAGGCTCCCGATCTTATCAGAGTTTTATCAAAAATCGTAAATGAAAGATGTGGTTTGTCCGTAGCTATTTCTCCTGAGTTTGTGGAAACTCAGAAGGAGACAAAAGAGCCTGATTATACTGACGAGTCAGCCAAAATGGCTAAAAAACTGGAAGATTTTGAGCAGAAGTCCGAGGAAAAGAAGAAACAGGCTGCTGAGAAAAAAGCTCAAAAGGCTGCTGAAGAAAAAGTTCAGAAAAATGAGGAACCTCAAAAGAGTGCAGCAGAAGGGACAAAGGCTGGATTTTCAAAAGGCAAGTGGACTCCAAAGAGAGACTTTGGCGGAAGCTACAAACGAAGTGATAATCCTGATGTTGTATTTGGACGAGACTTTGATGATGAAACAATGAAGCTTTCTGAGCTAATAGGAGAGCTTGGCGAAGTTACAGTTCACGGTAAAGTAACAGCTTATGATCAGAGAGATATCAGAAATGAAAAGAGTATCATGATCTTTGACATAACTGATTTTACAGACTCTATCACTGTAAAGATGTTTGTAAAGACAGAGGATGTTCCTGATATCACAAAGGATATTAAACCCGGAGCTTTCCTTAAGATCAAAGGTATCGCTGCTGTTGATAAGTTTGACCATGAGTTGTCACTTCAGTCTATTGTGGGAGTAAAAAAGATCCCTGATTTTACTACGAAGAGAGTAGACAGGGCAGAAGTAAAAAGAGTAGAACTTCATTGCCATACCAAGATGAGTGATATGGATGGCGTTTCTGAAGTTAAGGATATAGTTAAACAGGCCTATAAGTGGGGAATGCCAGGTATTGCCATAACAGACCACGGCGTTGTTCAGGCTCTTACAGATGCAAACCATGTCTGGGAAGACCTCTTTAACGATGAGAAAAAGAGGAGAAAAGAAGCCGGTGAGCCACCTATCGAGAGACAGGATTTCTTTAAACTGATCCTTGGAGTAGAGGCATATCTTGTTGACGACCTTAAGGAAATTGTTGTAAATGACAAGGGACAGCCACTTCGAGATACAACCTTTGTTGTATTCGATATTGAGACCACAGGTTTTTCTCCTATAAAAAACAAGATCATTGAGATCGGTGCCGTAAAGGTAAGAAATGGAGAAATCATTGAGAGATTCTCCGAGTTTATAAATCCTCAGGTGCCTATTCCCTATAGAATTGAAAAGCTCACAAGCATTACTGATGAAATGGTAATGGATGCACCCACAAGGGAGGTAATTATCCCTAAGTTTGTGGAATTTTGTAAAGATGCTGTATTGGTAGGACATAACGTTGGATTTGATATAAGCTTTATCAACCAGAATTGTCTTGAACTGGGAATCCCTGCTGACTACACAACAGTTGATACTTTGTGGTTATCAAGATACTTCTTCCCTCTCCAGGCCAAGCACACTCTTGATGCAGTAGCCAAGACTTTGGGAGTAGTTCTTGAACATCACCACAGAGCTGTTGATGATGCAGAGTGTACTGCGCTTATTTTTAACAAGTTCCTTCCAATGCTTGAGGAACAAAAGGCAGTAACGCTTACCGATGTAAATGTTCTTGGAAAGCCAACCAAGGAAATGATAAGACATCTTCGTCCTAATCACTGTATTATCCTTGCAAAGAATACATTGGGAAGAGTTAACCTTTATACCCTTGTCAGCGAGTCCCATATTGACTACTTTAGAAGATTTCCTCTTATTCCAAAGAGTGAGCTTTTAAAGCACAGAGAGGGACTTATTATCGGAAGTGCATGTTGTGCCGGAGAGCTTTACGGTGCAGTAGTAGAGGGGAGACCTCCGGAAGAAATAGCAAGAATTGTGGATTTCTATGATTATCTTGAGATCCAGCCTGTGGGTAACAACCATTTCATGGTGGATTCAGAGCGATATGAAGACATCAACAGTGATGATGACATAAGAGAGATCAACAAAGAAATAGTTAAGCTCGGCGAGCAGTTCAACAAACCTGTTGTTGCTACCTGCGACGCACATTTCTTAAATCCTGAGGATGAGATATACAGAACGATCATCATGGCCGGAAAGGGTATGAATGATGAAGAGCCTGCACCTCTTTTCCTAAGGACTACTGACGAGATGATGGAGGAATTTGACTATCTCGGTGGCGATAAGGCAAAAGAAATTGTTATAGATAATACCAGGAAGATCCTTGATATGTGCGAGAGCATATCACCGGTAAGACCTGATAAGTGTCCCCCTGTCATTGAAAACAGTGATGAGATCCTTACTAAGATCTGTTACGACAAGGCTCATGAAATTTATGGAGAAAACCTTCCTGAAATAGTTCAGGAGCGACTTGAGAGAGAACTTAACTCAATTATAAAGAATGGTTTCGCGGTTATGTATATCATCGCCCAGAAGCTTGTTTGGAAGTCAAACGAAGATGGATACCTGGTTGGCTCCAGGGGATCTGTAGGTTCCTCTTTTGTCGCATTTACATCAGGTATCACGGAAGTTAATTCACTTAGCCCGCACTATGTGTGCCCTAAGTGTAAATATAGTGACTTTGATTCTGAAGAAGTACTTAAGTATGGCGGTAATTCTGGCTGTGATATGCCTGATAAGAGATGCCCTAAGTGCGGAGCCATGATGAACAAGGATGGATTCGATATTCCTTTCGAGACCTTCCTTGGATTTAAGGGTGATAAGGAGCCTGATATTGACCTTAACTTCTCTGGTGAGTATCAGTCTAAAGCTCATAAGTATACTGAAGTTATTTTCGGTTACGGACAGACTTTCAGAGCGGGAACGATAGCTTCTCTTGCAGATAAGACAGCTTATGGTTTTGTTAAAAAATATTACGACGGAATCGGTGCCAGCAAGAGAAAATGTGAGATCAACAGAATAGTTCAGGGTTGTACCGGTATAAGACGAGGAACAGGTCAGCATCCCGGTGGAATCATAGTTTTGCCTGTGGGTGAGGATATTAACTCTTTCTGTCCTGTACAGCACCCGGCCAATGATATGACAACTGCAACCATTACGACGCATTATGATTATCACTCCATTGACCACAACCTGTTAAAGCTTGATATTCTCGGACATGATGATCCTACCATGATCAGATTTTTGCAGGATTGTACAGGCCTTGACCCCAAGACTGTGCCACTTGATGATAAAAATGTTATGAGCCTTTTCATGAACACTACGGCTCTTAATATCACTCCTGATCAGATTGGTGGAACAAAGCTTGGATGCCTTGGACTTCCTGAGTTTGGTACAGACTTTGCCATGCAGATGGTTATCGATGCAGGACCATCATCATTGTCCCACCTTATAAGAATTTCAGGTCTGTCACACGGTACTGACGTTTGGCTTGGTAACGCACAGACTCTTATTCAGGAAGGTAAGGCTACGATTGATACCTGTATCTGCTGTCGAGATGATATTATGATCTATCTTATTCAGAAGGGTCTTGATAAGTCTGAATCCTTTAAAATCATGGAGGCTGTTCGTAAGGGAAAAGTTGCCAAGGGGAAAGAAAGCAACTGGGCCGACTGGAAAAAGGATATGACAGACCACGGCGTTCCCGACTGGTACATCTGGTCCTGTGAAAAGATAAAGTATATGTTCCCCAAGGCGCATGCGGCAGCTTACGTTATGATGGCATGGCGAATTGCATATTTCAAAGTATATGTTCCGCAGGCTTTTTACGCTGCCTGGTTCAGTATAAGGGCAAAGGCTTTTAACTATGAGCACATGTGTCAGGGAGAAAATCATTTAAGAGCTATTATGCGCGAGTACAACAATAAAAAAGATGAGCTTACCAATGCTCAACAGGCTGAATACGGTGATATGAGGCTGGTTGAAGAAATGTATGAGCGTGGGATTGAGTTCCTTCCTATAGACATCTTTAAGGTTAAGTCAAGGGACTTCCAGGTTATCGGAGACAAGATTATGCCTGCTCTTACAAGTATTGACGGAATGGGTGAGAAAGCTGCTGACCAGATTGTGGAAGCGGCCAAAGATGGTCCTTTCCTTTCAAAGGATGATTTTAAGCAAAGGACCAAGTGCCCGCAAACTGTACTTGAAAAGATGTCAGACATGGGACTTTTGGGAGATATCCCGGATTCCAATCAGATAAGTATTTTTGATCTGATGAAGTAAGGGTGGATTTGCATAAATGTAGCGGAATAATTCTTTTCAATAATATCTGAAATTGGCAAGGAGGCATAGAATGGAAAGAAGTGAAAATATGAGAAAGACTCGGAGCGTGTTTGCTTTAATAAACTTTGCCCTCTTTCTTATCCTTATTATTTTAGTAAAAAATGTAGACGTGGCAGCAATCGGACCTGAAGGAACTTCGATAGGCTTATCACACGTAAATGGAATTATCCATGATTTTTTTGGAATAAATATGGGCTGGTATAAATTGACGGAAATTTTTGGAGTACTTGCAATACTGGTAGTTGCAGTGTTTGCGTGTCTTGGAGTGATACAGCTTATTAAGAGAAAAAGTATTGTTAAGGTTGATAAAGAAATTCTTTGTCTTGGCTGCCTGTATGCGTTGGTTCTTGTGACTTATGCATTTTTTGAAAAGGTGATTGTCAATTACAGGCCAATAATTGAAGCGGGAGCGGAACATGTAGAAGCATCATTTCCATCATCCCATACAATGCTGATTGTTACTATCTTCGGAACGCTGATGTATGTGCTTGAGAAATACATTAAAAATGAGAAGGTTGTAAAGTTTTGTAAGGTAGCATGCCTTGTGATAATTGCGTTTACAGTTGTCGGAAGACTTGTATGCGGAGTTCACTGGTTTACTGATATTTTGGGCGGGTGTTTGATAAGTCTTTGCTATATTAGCCTTTTCTCTAATGTTTATAACAGGTTGTAATAAATAAATAGTTAAAAAAAGCCGGGATCGTTTAAGAGATTCCGGCTTTTTAAAATTAATAAAAAGTTAATTGAAATATCGTAGAATTATAGTTTTTTTTTGATAGAGTTATATGTAGAGGGTCTGTGTTTTTGGGAATATATTAGGAGGTAACAAAATGTGGAACAAAGTGTTATCCTGTGGAATAGTTATATCAATGATATTAAGTATTTGCACGGGATGTGGAAAGCAAATTGATAATTCCGAAGATGTAGGTCAGGCTGCAGATAGCGCATCGGCTTCTGCTGTTGAGGCAAATACTGAAAATTCAGTAAGTGGTACTACCTGGCCAACCACACTTACCAATTCTGTGCATAACAGTGCAGCACCTGATTGGATTGAGTATAATCAGTTGATATTTAATATAAAAAATACCACGGATTATAAAGAGCGAGAGGCAATGATGCATCGGGCTGAAGACATATTAATGTCAACAGGGGCTGTTGTTCCACTGTATTATTATAATGATCCTTATCTTCAGAAGGCATCAATTGATGGAATTTATTCTTCATTGTTTGGTACAAAATACTTTATGTATGCAAAAGGATGTACTGACAATATCTTAAGAGTAAGTCTTTCGTCTGATCCGACTTATCTTGATCCTGCGCTTAATTCCTCTGTGGACGGCGCATGTCTTGTGGCTAACACTTTTGCGGGTCTTTACACCTATAATGCTGATGGTGAGTGCATTCCTGCGCTTGCAGATGAAGCTAACCCGTATGAGGTATCGGAAGACGGGCTTAACTATACTTTCCATTTAAAAAAGGATCTGAAGTGGTCTGATGGTTCACCTTTAACAGCATCTGATTTTGTATATTCCTGGAATAGAGCAGTTACACCTTCCGTTAATGCTGATTATGCGTACATGTTCAGTAACTTTGCAGGGTATGATGATGGAAAAGTCAAGGCAAAGGCAGTTGACGATACAACACTGACCTTCACTTTAACATCACCTTGTGCATATATTCTTGATCTTATGGCATTCCCGATTTTCTTTCCTGTGCATCAGCCTTCAGTAGAAGCTGCAGATCCTGACGGAGTTAATCCGGGAGCCTGGGCGGAACATGTGGGATTTGTGGCAAGTGGTGCGTTTACACTACAGTTGTGGGAGCCCGGAAACAGAATGGTCTATGTGAAAAATCCGTACTTTTATGATGCCGAGAATGTATCGGTAGATGAACTTGTTTTTGTTCTGACATCGGATGAAGAAGTGATTTTTAGTCAATACAAAAATGGAGAAATAGATTTTGCGGATTCTGTTCCTACGGATGAAATAGCAGGCTTTATCTCATCTTCAGATCCGGAATTTCATATTGATCCGAACCTTGGAACATACTACTTTGCTTTTAATGTAAACAGTCATTTGTTTGACGGAAAGACATCAATGCAGGCTTCAGCCATGAGAAGGGCAATAGGGCTTTTGGTTGACAGAAGCTATATCGTAGAAAAAATCGGCCAGACAGGCCAGACTATAGCAACTTCGTTCATACCTGAGGGAATGCTTGACGGTAATGGAGGAGTGTTTAAAGCAAATGACGATAGCTATTCATTCCCTGATTCTTCATCTACAGGCTATTATCCGGCAGAGAAAACAGATGCAACAATTCAGGAGGCAAAAGCACTTTTAGAAGAAGCAGGTTATACCTTTGATTCAGAAGGAAAGCTTTCGCAGGATACGCCCATAGCATTTGAATTTCTGACTAATGACAGTCAATCTCATGTTTTGGTGGCAGAAGCCATTAAAAGAGATCTTGCTGAAATTGGAATCGAGATGACAATAGTAAAGCAGGAGTGGAGTACCTTCCTTCAAAACCGTAAGGACGGCAACTATGATGTTGCCAGAGAAGGATGGCTTGCAGATTTCAATGATCCCATAAACATGCTTGAAATGTTTATTACTGACTCAGGTAATAATGATCCTCAGTTTGGCAGAGAGCCATATGTAGAAGAAGAGTAAGGAGGGGACACTGTAATGTTAAGAAAAATGAACCTGCTATCCAAGATGCTTTTGGGAATAATACCGGCTGTTGCACTGGCACTGATTATTGTAACTGCAGTCAGCGTTAACAAATCATCGGATGCTATAGAAACATTGACCGAGCAAAAGGCTGAAGAATCTATTATGGCAAATGTCAGTGATATCAATGCAACACTTATGACACTCAGGTCAACGGCGACAACTCTTGCCAATACAGTTGGCGGAACGTACAGCTCCACAGATCTTGATGTATATCAGGCAATTTTTAAAAAAGCTGTTTTGTCAAATGACGTTATATCAGGATCAGGAATATGGTTTAAACAGGGCGTATACGAGCACAAGACGTATGCCGGGCCTTACTGGTACAGAGATGGAGATACAATTACATACACTGATGAGTATTCAAATGCTGATTATGACTACTTTAACCAGGAATACTACACAGTGGCAGCTTCTCTTTCCGAGGGAGAGTCAAACATAACAAATCCGTATTATGATCCTTCAAGCGGTAAAGTAATGGCAACGTGCTCTGCTCCGATATATGATGTGGCTGGCTACTATTCGGGATGCATTACTGTAGATATATATCTTGATTCGATTCAAAGCATGGTATCAGGTATTTCACTTGGCAAAAATTCAGCTCCGATACTATTGGATTCTAATGGAGTGTATCTGTATGATGTTGATTCTGAAAAAATTTCTACTGGTTTAAATATAGCAAATGACAGCAATACAACGCTTGCCGCTGCCAGCGCAAAGATAATGTCTGAAGATATTGGAGTTACATCTTTTATCCAAAATGGAGAGAAGTATCTTTTATTCTACGGTACTGTACCTGATGTGGGATGGAAGCTGGCTGTTACGCTTCAGGAGAAAGAAATGAATGCAAGCGTAATTGCCATAAGGTCATTTTTGATTCTTATATGCGTTATAGCACTTGTGGTTTGCGGAGCTATAATAATCGGCCTTGCGTTCTCAATAGTAAAGAGTGTAAACAATGTAAAGGCATTTGCAGGGAATCTGGCTCAGGGCGACTTTACAATTGAACGTATATCTTCTAAAAGTGATGATGAGTTGGGGCAGATGTCGCAATCTCTCAATAACATGTATGAGAGCAATAAATCCGTTATCACACAGGTTTCAGAAGAATCCGAAAGAATTGGCGATGCATCATCCAATCTTGGAAATATGGCTGAGCAGTTAAGTAATGATTTCCAGATGATAAGAAGTAATATGACAGGTGTAAATGATGCAATGATGAGCGCTTCTGCAGCAACAGAGGAAGTAAATGCTTCCATAGAAGAAGTTAATGCGTCTGTACAGATGCTCTCTGCTCAGGCTGATGAAACCAGAACACAGGCTGACGATATTCAGAAAAAGGCTGCAGATATTGAAGCAAAATCAAGAATGGCAAGTGAACATGCAACTGCTATAGCTTCTGAAAGAGAAAGAGATGTAGAAGAAGCCAATGAGCAGGCAGAGGTTGTTAAAGAAATAGGTTCCCTTGCTGATTCTATAGCCGAGATAGCAGATCAGATCAATCTTTTGTCATTAAATGCGTCTATTGAGGCTGCAAGAGCCGGCGAACATGGTAAGGGATTTGCAGTAGTGGCATCTGAGATCAACAAGCTGGCAGGTGATACAGCGGAGGCTGTAGGCCAGATCCAAGGGACTGTAGAGAATGTTCAGGCTGCATTTGAAAATCTTTTAAATGCTACCAATGAGCTATTGAAGTTCCTTAATGAAACCGTTAAGTCTGACTATGATAATTTTGTAAATGTTGCAAGGGAATATGGCAGCGATGCAGAATCTTTTGGGCAGCAGTCGGGATCAATTGCTGAAATGGTCAATACTATACGCGGTGCTATGAATGAAGTCAGCTCGGCAATTCAGAATATTACCGAATCGACACAGGATACTGCATCAAGAAGTTCAGAGATAACAGATACTGTAAACACAGTTTCCGGTGTTGTTGATAATGTATCGGATATGTCTGTGCGTCAGCAGGAGATATCCAGAAGTCTCTCAAGCGTTGTAGGAAAGTTCAAGCTTAGATAATGTATATACCCCAAAAAAGAGTCAGGCGAAAAGTTCTGACTCTTTTTTAACTGACACTAATAATAAATTGTGCTTGAATTATTTGTAAAAAGCTGATATATTTCTGATGTTTTCATTTATGGTTTTTATGTTTTGATTAGAAAAGGTTTTTGATGGGTAGAAATAAAGTCACGGTTGAGTATTTGCTTGAAAATCCTCAGGAAATAAAGTTTGCGTTTCAACCGATTATTAAACTGGAAGACAATTCAATATATGGCTACGAAGCTCTTATGAGACCTGAACTATATACACCTGTTGAGTTTATAAAAGCTGTAGCCAATATGGATAAGCTTTATCTGATAGAAGAGATTACCAACTATTACGGAACAAAGCATTTCATGGAGGCAGGGCTTGAAGGAATGCTCTTTATGAATTCTTTTCCATCGGTGTGCATGAGAATAGAGCAGACCAAACAGGTTGCAGCACTAGGCGGTGAAAAAATGATGAATCGTCTGGTGTATGAAATGCTTGAATATACCAAGCTCGAAAAATATGCCTGGGAGATGAAAAAGGTTGCTTTTAATATAGAGGGAGCGACTCCATTGATCGCCATAGATGATTTCGGAACTGGCAGCAACATAGACAGGGAATGTCTTGATTTTTACAGACCTGATCTTGTTAAGATCGATAGGAAATATGTATCCGGTGTGGATAAGGATTTTAACAAGCAGCATATTGTAAAAGAAATAATAGAAGAACTGAGGGCGAGGGATATTATTATTCTTGCAGAAGGAATTGAGACTCAGGGAGAACTTAATTTCTTTAAGAGCATGAAAATTGACCTTGCTCAAGGGTACTTTTTAGGTGAACCTAAGATTTTTTGATCTTAGGTTCTTTTATCAATAAGCATAAATTAAGGAGATGAGCAGATATGAAAATTGTTGTAGCAGATACAGACAGCGTAGGATCAGATATGGACTATACACTCTTTGATGAGCTTGGAGAGTGTACCTATTACGATGATAAGATAACAGATGACAATGCGGCAGAAAGACTTGCAGGCGCCAAGGTGCTTATGATCAATAAAAGTGCAATATCAGACAAGATTCTTGATGCGGCTCCGGATCTTGAACTTATCTGTGAGTTTGCTACAGGATTTGACAATGCCAATATTGAAGCCTGCAACAGGCATGGTGTAAAGGTAGCTAACGTGGTTGGCTATTCAACCATGTCAGTGGCACAGCATACATTTTCACTTCTTTTTTATCTGATGGAGAACTCCAGGCACTATGATGAGTTCGTTAAGAGTGGAAAATACGCTAACCAATCTCATTTTTGCTGCCTTGATATTCCTTTTAATGAACTTGATGGAAAAACCTATGGAATAGTAGGAATGGGAAACATCGGCAGAAAGGTTGCTGAGATAGCAACTGCTTTTGGCGCAAAGGTTATATTTTACTCTGCATCCGGAAAAAGCACATGTACAGATTATGAGAGAGTTGAGTTTGATGAACTCTTATCCCGTTCTGATGTTATATCATTGCATTGTCCGCTTACAGACAGAACCAGAAATCTCTTTGATAAAAATGCTTTTGATAAGATGAAGAAAAACGCTATCCTTATAAATGTAGCAAGAGGCGCAGTAGTCAGTGAGCAGGATCTTTATGATGCCCTTACACAGAAGAAGATCGCAGCAGCAGGTCTTGATGTATTAAGTCCTGAACCCATGGCAAAGGATTCTCCACTTCTTAAGATACAGGACAGTGGAAAACTATTTGTAACACCTCACATGGCGTGGGCAAGTACTGAGGCAAGAAAGAGATGCCTTGAAGAGGTGAAGAAAAACGTAGTAGCCTGGCAAAAAGGTGAGATGAGAAATATAGTTAATCCTTGAGAAATGATGCTAAGATTTGTACGGGATAACGATTTTTTAAAAAAATTTAAAAAAGTGCTTGCATTTTTATTTGCAATAAGATATTATAAACAAGTCGCCGCGATACGGCGGCGACAAAAGAACTGATAAGCCTCGTTGGTCAAGCGGTTAAGACGCTGCCCTCTCACGGCAGAATCAGCGGTTCGATTCCGCTACGAGGTATTGACTGTTTATAACAGCCCAACCCGAAACCCAGATTGCTTCGCAACCTGGGGATTTTTGTGTAATGGGAACTTTTTACATTCACAGGAAGTTGAGAGGATACTTGCTAGTAACCAGACAGTAATGTCATGATGGCTTTAGGCATCGACATTTACTTGACGGAATGCCGTTTTTGTGGTATTGTCGATATGGTAAATGTTAAGTGGGCTTGAAGAAAGCCCACTTTCTTTATGTCAGCACATAAGAGGGTAATGAATGAAAAAGAATGAAATTGAAGCAAAAGTAGAAGAAATGCTTGTTCCAATTGCAGAAGCAAATGAAGTGAGCATCTACGATGTAGAATATGTCAAGGAAGGCGGGGAATGGTACCTCAGAGCTTACATTGACAGGGAAGGCGGCGTGGATATCAATAAATGCGTTGATGTCAGCCATGCACTTTCGGATGCACTTGATAAAGATGATTTTATAGAGGATGCCTACATTTTGGAGGTTTCAAGTCCCGGACTTGGCAGACAGCTTAAAAAGGACAGGCATTTTGAAAACAGCCTCGGACAGGATGTTGAACTTAAACTTTTTAAGGCAAGAGACGGTGTTAAGGAGTTTGCCGGTACACTAAAAAGCTATGACAGCAATAGCGTTACCGTAACTATAAATGATAAAGATGAAATTTTTTCCAGAAAAGAGATATCAGTGATTAAGCTTGCTTTGGATTTTTAATCCAGGCAGAAAAAGGAGATTACGATGAGTAAAGAACTAATGGATGCCCTTGACCTTTTGGAAAAGGAGAAGAACATCAGCAAAGATTCTCTGTTTGATGCAATTGAGAATTCACTTATCACAGCATGCAAGAATAATTTTGGCAAAGCTGAAAATATCAGGGTTGAAGTGGACAGAAATAACTGTGACTTCAAGTGCTATGCTGACAAAGAGGTAGTGGAACTTTTCGATGATGTCATGGATCCACAGATTGAGATTTGCCTTGATGATGCCAGGAAGATTAGTAAGAAGGCACAGGTTGGCGATATTGTAGCAGTTCCGCTTAATTCCAAGGAATTTGGACGTATTGCCACACAGAATGCAAAAAATGTTATTTTGCAGAAGATTCGCGAAGAAGAGCGCGGCGCAATCTACAATGAATATTTTGAAAAGGAACATGATATTGTAACAGGTGTTGTCCAGAGATTTATCGGCAAGAATGTAAGCATAAACCTTGGACGTGCAGATGCTATCCTTAATGAGAATGAGCAGGTAAAAGGTGAGGTTTACAGACCGACATCACGTATCAGAGTATATGTTCTTGAGGTTAAGAACGGCTCAAAGGGACCAAGGATTCTTGTATCCAGAACTCACCCGGATCTTGTTAAGAGGCTTTTTGAACAGGAAGTTGCAGAGATTCAGGACGGAACAGTAGAAATCAAATCTATTGCCAGAGAAGCGGGAAGCCGTACAAAGATTGCTGTTTATTCCAACAATCCTAATGTAGATGCAGTAGGTGCTTGTGTAGGTGTTAACGGTGCAAGAGTTAATCTTATTGTAGATGAGCTTAATGGCGAAAAGATTGATGTTATCAACTGGGATGAGAACCCCGGTAATCTTATTCAGAACGCACTTTCACCTGCTAAGATCGTAGCAGTATTTGCTGATCCCGATGAAAAGAGTGCCAAGGTAGTTGTTCCGGATTATCAGCTTTCACTTGCTATTGGTAAAGAAGGTCAGAATGCAAGACTTGCTGCACGACTTACAGGATATAAGATTGATATAAAGAGTGAGACACAGGCTAAGGATGCTCCCGGATTCCGTATGGAAGATTATCTTGATGATGAAGATTATGATGAGTATGAGGAAGGCGAAGATGTTGCAGAGTCTTCTGATACTGAAGTAGAGGAATAATAATGCAGAAAAAGATTCCGATGAGAAAGTGCGTTGGATGCATGGAGATGAAGGAGAAAAAAGAACTGATCCGTGTCATTAAATCACAGGATGGCAGGGTATCTCTTGATCTGACAGGACGAGCTAATGGCAGAGGAGCATACATCTGTCGGTCAAAGGATTGTCTTAGCAAGGCTTTTAAGAATAAGGGTCTTGAGAAATCTCTTAAGTCGCAGGTACCGGAAGAAGAACGTCTAAAGCTTGAAAAGGAGCTAAGCGGAATTGGATTCTAAAGGAAAAATACTTGGTGTTCTGGGGCTTTGCCAGAGATCCGGAAAGCTTAAAAGCGGTGAGTTTGCCTGCCTTGAAGCTATAAGGAAAAAGACGGCGGTTATAGTTATTGTCAGCGAAGATGCCTCAGACAATACCAAAAAAGAATTTAGTGATAAATGTAAGTTTTATAAGATCCCGATTTATTTTTTCGGCAGTATGGATGAATTGGGGCATGCAATAGGTAAGGATGTTCGAACGAGTTTGGCTATTACTGATGCTGGATTAGCGAAGACGCTCATAAAGAACTTACTTTCAGAAAAAAGTATGGAGGAAATGTGAATGGCAAAAATTAAAATATCCGAACTTGCAAGTGAGCTTGGATGCGACGCAAAGGAGCTGATAAGTGTTTTGCAGGAGAAAGGCATAGAAGCAAAACGTTCGAACAGTTCAATAGAAGAGGCTGATGCAGAAATAGCAAGAAAGCACTTTAAAGGTTCTGCGAAAAAAGCTGATGCTTCAGATAAGGAAGAAAAGAAAGCCCCTGTTAAGAGTGATGCTCCAAAAACAGAGGAAGGTGCTTCTAAAAATTCAGCTGTGAAAACTGATAGTGCTGATACACCAAAGAAAAAGAAAAAGATTATTATGGTTACAAATGCCGGCAATTCAAAGATGGGTGGCTATCATAATAACCAGAATGGAAATAATAGCGGAGCTCAGAGCAATAATAATCAGCGCCGTGATAACAGAAGCGGTTACGGTAATAACAATAATGGCGGAAATAACAGAAGGGGCGTATTTGCTCAATCTCAAAATGCCTACCATCCGATTAAGCCATTGACTGCTCCATCACAGCTTGAAAGTTATAATACACCGATTAGTAAGAGTACCACTCCAAAGCCTGCACCCAAGAAAGAAAGTGCTCCACAGACTGTTGAGAACAAGCAGGCGGCCATGCAGCCACAGCAGGCAGCTGCTCCTGTGCAAAGCGAGGCACCAAAGCCTGTAAGCGCTGCTCCTGTTCAGAATGAAAAGCCCAGAGATAATAGAGATAATAGGGATAATAATAGAGACAACAGAGATAACAGAGACAGCCGCGACGTAAGAGACAACAGGGATAATAGAAACAATTCCGGAAGAAATGACAGAGGCGATAGGAATGGATTCCAGAATAGAAATAATGGACAAAATGGCGGATTCCGCAGAGATAATAATCAGGGCGGATTCGGTCAGCGCGGTGGTCGTGACGGTCAGATGAACGGTGGACAGCAGGGCGGCAAGTTTGGCGGAAGAAACGACAGAAATGATAGAAATAATAAGTTCGACAAGAACCAGAGAGGCGGCTTTGCTGATGCAGCTCCTGTAAAAGAAGGTGCAGGTCACAGAGACGAAGAAAGACGTCGTATCGGTCAGGAAAAGGACAAGAGAAATAAAAAGGATCTTGCTTATGAGCAGGAAGAGATGATGCCAAGAAGCAAGAGGGTAGGCAGATTTATTAAGCCTGAAGTCAAGAAGGTAGAAGAGCCTGAAGAGCAGATTAAAGTTATTTCCATTCCGGAGAAAGTTTCTATCAAGGAACTTGCTGAAAAGATGAAGATGCAGCCTTCGGTTATCATCAAGAAACTCTTTATGGCTGGTCAGATTTCTACCGTAAACACAGAGCTTACTTATGAAGAGGCTGAAAACATTGCTATTGAGTATGATATCATCTGCGAAAAGGAAGTTCCCGTTGATGTTATCGAAGAGCTTCTTAAAGAGGACGAGGACGCGCCTGAGACACTTAAAAAGAGACCACCTGTTGTCTGCGTAATGGGTCATGTTGACCATGTTAAAACATCACTTCTTGATGCCATCAGTAAGACAAGTGTAACAGACAGAGAAGCAGGCGGTATCACCCAGAGAATCGGTGCTTACACAGTATCTGTTAATGATCAGAAGATTACATTCCTTGATACACCGGGACACGAAGCATTTACAGCTATGCGTATGCGTGGTGCTAATTCTACAGATATAGCAGTACTGGTAGTTGCTGCTGATGATGGTGTGATGCCACAGACAGTTGAAGCTATTAACCATGCTAAAGCTGCCGAAGTTGAGATTATTGTGGCTGTAAACAAGATTGATAAACCAAATGCCAATATTGATAAAGTTAAGCAGGAAATGACAGAGTATGGTCTTATTTCAACAGACTGGGGCGGAACAACAGAATTTGTGCCTGTATCAGCCAAGTCAGGTGAAGGTATTGAAGACCTTCTTGAGACCATCATTCTTACTGCAGATATTTTGGAACTTAAAGCAAATCCTGACAGAATGGCAAGAGGTCTTGTGCTTGAAGCAAGACTTGATAAAGGTCGTGGTCCTGTTGCCAATGTTCTTGTTCAGAAGGGAACACTTCATGTAGGTGATTTCATTTCCGCAGGTGCAAGTTCAGGTAAGGTTCGAGCTATGGTTGATGATAAGGGTAACAAGCTTAAGGAAGCTCGTCCTTCACAGCCTGTTGAGATTCTTGGTCTTTCTGATGTTCCAAATGCAGGTGAAGTATTCCTTGGACATGAGACTGATAAGCTGGCTAAGCAGTATGCCAATACATACCTTCAGCAGCACAAGAAAGACCTTATTGAAGAGACCAAAGCAAAAATGTCTCTTGACGATCTTTATTCCAAGATTGAAGAAGGAAGACTTCAGGAACTTGATATCATCATCAAGGCTGACGTTCAGGGTAGCGTAGAAGCGCTTAAACAGAGTCTTCTTAAGCTTTCCAATGATGAGGTTGTGGTTAAGGTTATTCACGGTGGTGTTGGTGCCATCAACGAATCAGATGTAACACTTGCTGCTGCATCCAATGCGATTATTATCGGATTTGATGTTCGTCCTGATGCAACCGCTAAGAGCATGGCTGAACACGAAGGCGTTGAGATTAAGCTTTACAAGGTTATTTATCAGGCAATCGAAGAGATTGAATATGCTATGAAGGGTATGCTTGCTCCTATCTATGAGGAGAGAGTTACAGGACATGCTGAAGTCCGTCAGATATTCAAGGCATCTAAGGTTGGTAATATTGCCGGAGCCTTTGTTAAGGACGGTGTTATCAAGAAAGATTGCAAGGTTCGTATCTCAAGAGAAGGAGAACAGATCTTTGAAGGTGATCTCGCATCACTTAAGAGATTTAAGGATGATGTCAAGGAAGTTAAGGAAGGCTTCGAGTGCGGTCTTGTATTTGATGGCTTTGACCAGATCCATGAAGGTGATATGGTAGAAGCTTATGAAATGGTAGAGGTACCCAGGACATAAGTGATACGTATATCACGGAGGTAACAATTATGCGTAAAAACAGTAACAAGAATAAAAGAATTAATGGCGAAGTAATGAAAGTTATTTCAGAAGCCATTCGTTACAGTAAAGATCCGAGGATCAGCGCTTTTACATCCGTTATGGATGTAGAAGTTGCTCCGGATCTTAAGACATGCAAGGTATGGGTAACTGTAATGGGGGATGAAGAGGATAGACTTCGCACGCAGGAAGGGCTTAAGAGTGCTTCCGGATATATTCGTTCCACATTGGCAAAAGAGCTTAACATGAGATACACTCCGGAACTGCGTTTCATAATGGATGATTCAATTGAGTATGCGATTAATATGTCCAAAAAGATTGATGAAGTTACAGCCAAAGACAATGAGGCCAGAGCAGCTCGCGGTGAGAGTACAGAAGATTCTTTTGACGAAGAGGATGAAGAGTAATAGTTGCTGTTCAGGGACTGAACAGTAACCGGCAATAAGCATATTTACAGGAAAGAGTAGGAAGATATGAAGATAGATGAATTTATGCAGGGAGTAAAGACAGTAGGTATTAGTGGTCATATAAGACCGGATGGGGACTGTGTTGGATCATGCATGGGGATGTATCTATATCTATCCAGGAATTATCCTGAAGTTGAAACACATGTTTTTCTTGAGGATATTCCACCTGAACTTGAGTTTATAAAGGATACAGATAAGGTCAATAAGAACTATACAACGGATATAGAAAGTTATGATCTTTTTATTGTTCTTGACTGTGGCAAGGATCGTATTGGAAATGCTGAGAAGTTTTTTGATACAGCAAAAAATACTGTAAATATTGACCATCATATAAGTAATCCGGGAACCGGTAATGTGAATTATATTGTTCCGACAGCAAGCAGTGCATGTGAGCTTGTATATACTGTCATTGACACAGCAAAGATGGATGAAGACATTGCCAAATCTCTTTACACCGGAATGGTTACAGATACAGGAGTTTTCAAATATTCCTGTACTTCTCCCAAAACAATGGAGATTGCAGCCAGACTTATAAGCTATGGATTTGATTTTGGAAGCCTCATTGATCATGTATTTTATGAGAAAACATATCTTCAAAATCAGATTCTTGGAAGAGCGCTTCTTGAGAGTATTCTTCTTATGGACGGTAAATGCATAGTATCAGTGGTTTCAAGACAGACCATGGATTTTTATGGTGCGACCAGCAATGATATGGATGGAATTGTTAATCAGATGCTTCTTACTATTGGTGTTGGCTGTTCAATTTTTATGTATGAAGAGGAGCCAATGACTTACAGAGTAAGTCTTCGCAGCGACGGAAGTGTAGATGTTTCGAAGGTTGCCAAGATTTTTGGCGGCGGCGGACATATGAGGGCTGCCGGTTGTACAGTTAATGGTACTCAGCACGATGTTATAAATAACATTACAAAGTATATTCAGCAACAGTTATAATAATATAGCCACAAGATATTATGTCTTGTGGCTTGTTTTGACTAAAATATTTAGCCAAAAACCTCAAATATGAAATGAGAAAATCGATATGAATAAATATAATGGCTTGATAAATATATATAAGGAGCCGGGCTTTACATCCAATGATGTTGTTGCAAAACTGCGTGGAATCCTTAAGCAAAAAAAGATTGGGCATACAGGAACTCTTGACCCTGATGCTGTAGGAGTTTTAGTAGTATGTTTGGGTACAGGTACTAAGCTGGTAGAAATGTTGACAGACCATGACAAAGAATATATTGCAGTTTGTAGACTTGGGACAACAACAGATACTCAGGATATGTCCGGAAATGTTTTAGAAGAGAAATCTGTAAATGTTACAAAGGCTGAGCTTCATGAGGCTGTGCAGGCTTTTGTTGGTGAATATGATCAGATTCCGCCGATGTATTCAGCTATAAAGCAGGATGGAAAAAAGCTTTACGAGCTTGCAAGAGAGGGAATTGAAGTAGAGAGAAAAGCCAGAAAGATACATATCGGTGCTATTACTGTTCTTGATGATTCCCATCTTGAAAGCGACCATATTTTCACAATGGAAGTTAAGTGTTCAAAAGGAACTTACATAAGGACTCTTTGCCATGACATTGGCCAAAGGCTTGGATGCGGAGCAGCAATGCAGCATCTTACAAGAACCAGAGTTGGAGCGTTCAGCCTGGAAACTGCGGTCACTCTTTCGCAGATTGAACAGATGCGTGATGAAGGTACACTTTCTGAAATAATCCAGTCTCCTGAATATATTTTCAGGGATCTTGACAAGATACATGTCAAAGATAGTGCAAGAGTTCTTCTGGAAAATGGAAACAGCTTCAGAAAGGATAATATCCTGAACGAAGACCCAAAGGGAGTGAATGACAAGGAATTCGAAAAAGAAATGTTTACAGATGGCAATATGATCAGAGTTTATGCTGAAGATGAGACATTTTTCGGAATCTACAGATATGATGAGAGAACGAGAATGTTTAAGGTGGATAAGTTCTTTTTTGAAAAATAATATATTGGTGGTGATTTGATTGGAAATAATAACCAGACTTGATGAACTTAATATAAATAGTAAAACTGCCATTGCCATGGGAAAATTTGACGGAATACACTTGGGGCATAAAAAACTTCTGGCAAAAATACTTGAACAGAAGCAGGATGGTCTTAAGGCCTGTGTGTTTACGTTTGAGCCCTCACCGGAAGAATTTTTTGTAGGGCATACTGTGAGACAGCTTTTTATCAGAAATGAGAAAAGACGCGCTTTTGAAAAGCTGGGAGTGGATATTTTGGTTGAGTTTCCGCTTACAGAAGCTACTGCTGCAACAGATCCCGAGGACTTTGTAAGAAATATTCTGTGTGATGATCTTAAAGCGGTGTATATTGCTGCGGGAAGCGATGTTTCTTTTGGTGATAAGGGAAGAGGAGACCAGCATCTTCTCAGAAATCTGAGTAAGGAGCTTGGATTTGAACTTGAACTTATCGACAAGGTCATGCTTGACGGATCAGAAGTCAGCTCCACAAGGGTAAGAAACGAAGTGGCAGATGGTAACATGGCTGAGGTAAAAAGACTTCTTGGGACAGAATACAGTATCAGCGGAATTGTTGAACATGGAAGGCACATCGGGCATACAATAGGGGTGCCTACAGTCAACGTCCTTCCTTCTGCCAATAAGCTTCTTCCCCCCTTTGGGGTTTATTCAAGTATTGTGGTCATAGATGATAAAGAGTACAGAGGCATGACCAATATCGGAAGAAAACCTACGATATCTGAAAAAGAGGCTGTGGGAGCTGAAACATATATCTATGATTTTGATGAGGATGTATACGGAAAGGCTATAACAGTCAGGTTAAAAGAGTTTTTGAGACCGGAGATGAAGTTTGACAGTATTGAGCATCTCAAGGCTCAGATAGAAAGTGATCTGAAAAGAGCTGCAAACTGAGTATGAAGTCTGGCATTCTCGAATTAAAAATTCAAGAATGTGTAAGATGAAATTGGGGGATTGTTAAAAAGGAGAAGAGTATGGAAAATCTGCAGATAGCCACAAATGCCGTAATACCTTTTATGGTTTATATTTTACTTGGAATGATTGCCAAGAAGAGCGGTGCTGTAAAGGAGAGTTTTTTAAAGGAACTTAACGGAGTTGTTTTTAAAATCTTCTTCCCGTTTATAATGTTTAATAATCTCTATGATGTGGATTTTAACAGGTTAAGTGATGCGGGATATGTGGCGTTTGCGTTCGCGGCAACACTTATAGTTATATTTGCCTGTTTTTTTATTGTTCCGCTTTTTGTAAAAGAAAATCCAAGACGCGGAGTTGTGATGCAGGCAATTTTCAGGAGCAATTCGGTTCTCTTTGCAATACCGCTTACTGAAAGTGTATTTGGAAAAGAGGGAGCTGTAATGGCCAGCATTATGGTCGCATTTATAGTGCCTCTATACAATATTGCTTCTGTAGCTATTCTTGAATATTTCAGGGGAGGCAGGGTTTCGTTTCCGGTACTTTTGAAAAACATCCTGAAAAACCCGCTTATTATTGGCGCTATTGCAGGTGTGATCTTTAATATTCTTCCTGTGACTATGCCGACCAGTCTGGTTAAACCTATAGCTGAGCTTAACAATATGGCTACGCCGTTGTCACTTTTTGTACTTGGAGGAAGCCTTCATGCAGCCAATATAAAAAGAGATATTCGTCCTCTCTGCATAGGGATTGCTCTTAAACTTGCCATTATTCCAAGCATAATGGTGACTGCAATGTCTCTTATCGGCATAAGCGGAGCTGAACTTTTTGTGGTTTTTTGTATGTTTGCAACACCTGTTGCTGCAGCATCCTACCCAATGGCTCAGAGCATGGGAGGAGATGCGGACCTTGCAGGAGAATACGTTTTACTTTCAACGCTTTTATCAATAGTGACTATATTCTTCTGGATACTTATTCTTAAGAACTTTGGAATGATGTGATTTTAGGTGGAGCAAAATCTATTATTATCGTATTGGTGAAAATATACAATTAGATTCGGCCTGTTTTTGTGTATAAATACCAATAAAAAAATCAAATATGTAAAAAAAGGAGCAAAACATGACAAATCGTTTTTGCTTCTTTTTTTTGTGCAATTATAAGATGGTAACAGGATTGTGAAGTTCGACGCACGAAATAATCCGTGTTATTACTTATGGCGCTTATATCATAAGATACCAGGATTCGGAAGAGAAAAGAGGTTTGAGATGTTTGAGATTGCACGACTGACAGTTGAAGGTCTTGAAAAAAACATTGTTACCGATGAATATAATCCCCATATTTCATACAAGGTTGTATCTGACGGGCAAAATGTCAATGTAGCAAATTGCCATATTGCGGTAAAAGATGCAGATGGAAATGTTATGTGGGAAACAGATACTACTGAGCAGATTGAGATTGCCTATAAGGGAAAAAGGCTAAAACCATCCTCTGAATACAGAGTGGATATAGCAGTAAAGGCTGATACCGGAGAAGAGGCGGCTTCTTCCACAGAGTTTGCAACGGGACTTATGACAGATAAATGGCCCGGAACATTTATTACTGACGGAAGTTATTCTTTTACGGAAAAGAGAATTTCACCTGAACCCATGAACTTTAAGAAAAAAGTTAAGGCAGCAGGGAAAGTAGTAAAAGCTTACGCTTATGCAACAGCATTAGGAATATATGAGATGTATTTTGATGGTAAAAAGGTCGGACAGAGATATTTTGCTCCCGGTTTTACATCTTATAAAAAAAGGCTTCAATATCAAACGTATGATGTGACTGATTATTTCACTCAGGGAAAAGAAGTTGAAGTAAGTTTTACTGTATCCGGCGGCTGGGCTGTAGGCTCTTTTATCTATAGCAGAAACAACAGATTTGCTGCTGACAGGCAGGCACTTTCAGCTTTATTTTATTTTGTTTATGACAATGGTGAGGCAGATATAGTCGGAACTGATTCTACATGGCTTGTAACAAGGCAGGGAAAAGTAAAAATGGCTGACCTTTATGATGGCGAAACATTTGACAGCACAGTTGACACGAGCAGAGCTGTCTGGGTAAATGCCACGGAAGAAAAGCTTAAATACAGTCCCAAAATAACAGCAGAGAGCGGGGCACCTGTTACGGAGCACGAAGTTCTTTTACCTGTAACTGAGCAGATAAATAAAAATGAGATTATATATGACTTTGGACAGAACTTTGCGGGAATTGTGAGATTTACAGTAAAAAATGCAAAGAAAGGCCAGATCATTGAGATAAAACATGCGGAAATCTTAAATCCTGATGGGACATTAAATACAAGCTTTTTAAGAAGCGCCAAGGCTACAGTAACCTATATCTGCAGTGAAGGCGAGCAGACATTTAGCCCCTCATTTACATATATGGGATTCAGGTATGTGTCTGTTAAAGGTGTAAAAAAAGAAGATTTTGAGATAAAGGCAGTAGCTCTTTATTCGGATATGAAAGACAGAGGAAGCTTTGAATGCTCTGATGATATGCTAAATAAACTTCAGTCAAATATCCGATGGTCAACAAAATCAAATTTTGTTGAAATACCTACGGACTGTCCGCAAAGGGATGAGAGAATGGGATGGACAGGTGATATAGCTGTCTTTGGTACAACAGCGTGCTTTAATTTTGACACCGGAAGATTTTTGAAGAAATGGCTTGGGGATGTAAGAAGTGAACAGCTTCCCACAGGAGGACTTCCCAATACGGTTCCTGCCAATGGCTTTGGATTTCCTGTAACAATGCCGACCATGGCAATTGACTGGTGGGGAGATGCCTGTGTACTGGTTCCGTGGGCTTTATACATGTCAGACGGGGACATAAGCGTTCTTCAAGATAATTATGACATAATGAAAAAATATGTGGGAGCATGCAAAAGATGGGCGGCGCTTTTTAGCTTTGGCAAGAACAGATTCATCTGGCATACACCTTCGGTATTTCATTTTGGAGACTGGGTTGCGCCCGATGCCCCAAAGATGCAGCAGTGGCAGAAGAGAAGTAAATGGACAGCTACGGCAAGTCTTTTTAACACCAGCAGTATTCTTTCAAAAATAGCCGGGATTCTGGGCTATGAAGAGGATGAAAAAGAATATAAAAAGCTGTCCGAAAATGTCGCAGATGCTTATGAGAGCATTTTTACTGACGGAAACGGGAAACTGAACGAAGAATTCCAAACGGCATATGTGCTGCCGATACAGTTTGGAATGTTTAAAAAGGAAAATCGAAAAAAAGCTGTGGACAATCTGGTAAAGCTCATTGAAAAGAGTGATTACTGTATTGGAACAGGCTTTCCCGGGACACCGTATATTCTTTTTGCTCTTGCAGATAACGGTCGGGCAGATGTGGCTTATAAGATGCTGCTTAATACTAAATGTCCGAGCTGGCTGTATGAAGTTAAAACCGGTGCCACAACTATATGGGAAAGATGGGATGGTCTTGATGAAAACGGCCAGTGCCCTATTGGAGATGACGGCACAGATAATATGATTTCCTACAATCATTATGCTTCCGGGGCTGTTGGTGATTTCTTTTATAAGCGAATTGCAGGAATCGAACCTATTGAAGCCGGATATAAAAAGTTCAGGATAAAACCTGTTCCCGGAGGAAATCTTTCCTATGCAGAGGCAAGTATTGATACTTCTTACGGAGTAGTGAGCTCCAAGTGGCATATAAATGATTCTGATTTTTCCATCGAGGTAGAAGTTCCTGTGGGATGCAGGTGTATTTTGGAACTTCCTGATGGAAAGACCTATGAATATGGCAGTGGAAGATACAGAGCCACAGCAAAGATATAAGTATATACGGAGGATGAAATGTTAAAGGAAATTGTTGAATTGCCGGCACTAAAGACAAAGATAAAAAGTCCGGAAGTAAAGCTTAATGAAAAAGCGCTTGGATACCTGATCGGACCATTTTGCGCACTGATATCCAATGCAATCTTTGGTTCATACCTCAACAGATATTATTCAGATGTTATAGGGTGGACAGACACCGCAAGATTTGGAACATTTTCAGGTCTTCTTCCTATTTTGTCAGTGATATTTGTTATCATTGGAAATCTCTTTGTGGGAAGAGTTATGGACAGCACCAGAACCAGTCAGGGTAAGGCAAGACCGCTTCTTATATTGTCAATGCCGCTTATAGTCATTGCAATAATAACTCTTTTCATGGTTCCAAAGGATAGTGCACCGATTTTTCAGATGATATGGATTGCTGTTTCATACAATCTTTATTATGCGCTTGCCTATCCATTTTATTACACAGCTCACAGTGCTCTGGTCTCACTTTCGACCAGAAACAGTGACGACAGGGGACAGCTTGCTACATTTTCAAACGCAGCAGGTGTGGCTGCGGTTGGAGTAGGCGCCAGCATACTGGTTCCGATTCTTTTACAGAATTATTTGTTTGTTCCCAAGGCTGATGGAGGAATCGATGCGGCTGCAAGCTACAATAACTGGAAAATAGTTATGCTTGTGCTTTGCATTTCGACTCTGATCGGAATAATCATTGAGTACTTCTTTACAAGAGAAAGAATTACGGAAGAAACCTACGGACTTGAAGAAAGTACAAAAAAAATACCTCTTTCTCAGCAGATTGGAGTGTGCATAAAGGAAAAGTACTGGTGGATCATTATTCTGTACTTCCTCTTATTCCAGTTTGGTGGACTTGTAAAAAACGGATCCATGAACTACTACTGCACATGGGTATTTGAAGGCATTGACGGCGGAACTGCCATGGGACTTCTGGGTGCAATCGGCGGAATACCAACGGCCATTGGAATGGTTCTTGCATGGCCTATAGCCGGTAAGCTTGGAAAGCAAAGAGCTGTAACACTTGGTCTTTTGATATCGGTTATCGGCGGACTTGTAAGCTTTATAAATGTACACAGCTTTGTCATTGTTACTATCGGAGTGATCTTAAAAGGAATCGGTTCAATACCTGCTATGTATGTAACATTGGCTCTTTTAGCGGATGTACTTGATCATTTGGAAGCCAAAAACGGATTTAGGTCTGATGGATTTACCATGGCTGTATACGGGGCAATCATGGTAGGAATGACAGGACTTGGAAACGGTATTATAAATGTTTTTTTGACGGCAGCAGGATATGATGCAACCTTATCGGTTCAGAATGCTTCAGTTCAGAACATGCTTGTTCTTTGTTATTTGGGAATTGAACTTATCTGCTATGCAGTAATAGTGGTTCTTATGAGCTTTTTGAAAGTAGAAAAACATATAGAAGAAGATCACAGGATAATACGCGAGCGTCAGGAAAAAGAAGGCGCAGCGTTAAATAAATAAGGGAGGTTAACATGAGTAAAGGTAAAAAAATTTCGCTCTACAGAGGCTTGACTGCCAGTGGAGCAGCGCTTCTGGCACTTTCAGTATCGGCAACAACTGTGGTGAATGATCACAGAACCGATATAGATAAGTTCCTTGGAACATCAAGCACAAAAATCGTAACGGATGAGGATGTGGATACATCGGATATGTACACATATTCATCGGATTATTCAAACACAACAGAGCTTGTAAGTGCAATAGCTGATGTTGGAGAAAGAATGAGTGAGGAAGGAAGCGTACTATTGAAAAACAATGGTGCACTCCCACTTTCGGCTGATGAGACAAAAAAGGTAAGTCTTTTAGGCTTCTCAAGCTACTATCCTGTTCAGGGTGGTGATATGGGTTCCTCACTTACCGTAAATGTCGGAACAGACGCAGATACAGTAGATTTCGTCGGAGCACTTACTGCAAAAGGTTTTGTAATAAACACAGAACTTCAAAATGCTTATGAAAAGCTCAAAGAAACCTTTAAAACAGAGGTAGAGACCTGGGGCGGAACATCAACTTATTACAATATTACTGCTCCTTCAATCGGTGCACAGTTTACAAGCAAAGAGCCTTCTATAGAGGCACTTAATGGGGCAAGTTCCGGCTGGAAGGATTCCCTTGCAAGCAACAACGTAATGATTGTTACCATTGCAAGAAGCGGAAGTGAGAACAAAAACTATACACCGGGACAGGATGGAGTAGATTCCACTCAGAATCTCAACCAGACCGATCCGCTTGGTCTTTCCGATGATGAGAGAAATCTGATTCAGGCAGCGATTGATGCCAAAAATGTAAATGGCGGTAAGGTCATAGTTATTTTAAATAACTCAAGCGCCATGGAGGTACAGGAACTTCAGGATAATGAAGGAGTAGATGCAATCCTTCAGGTTGGTCTTCCGGGAGGATATGGATTTTATGGAGTTGCTGATATTTTGAGCGGCGAAGTAAATCCTTCAGGACATCTTACAGATACATATGCTGTAGTTGCGGCTAATTCTCCTGCAGCTCAGAACTATGGTGACCTTAGATGGACAAATGCTGATGATACACTTTATATCAATGATGCACTTGTAGAGGCAGAGGGTATATACACCGGATATAAATATTATGAGACACGTTACGCTGATGTGGTTTTAGGTCAGGGAAATGCATCTGATTCAGTTGGCAGCAGCACAGGAAGTGCATGGAACTATGCTGATGAAGTAACATATACATTTGGATACGGTCTTTCATATACAACCTTTGAACAGGTGATTGACAGTATTGATGTTGATACAGCTGCCAGAAAGGTAACTGCCAGGGTTACTGTTACTAACACAGGCGATACAGCCGGAAAAGATGCTGTCCAGCTCTATGTATCACTTCCTTATACTCAGTATGATATTGAGCATGGAATTGAAAAATCAGCTATTCAGCTTCTTGATTTTGGTAAGACTGAAATTTTGGAGCCCGGAGCATCTGAGACTGTAACTATTGAAGCTGACATGGACTACATGACAAGCTGGGATAGTACCGCTTCAAATGCAACAGGAACAACAGGCTCTTACATTCTGGACGAAGGTGATTATTACTTCACAGTTGGTAACGGAGCACACGAAGCTCTTAACAATGTACTTGCAGCGCAGGGAAAGACTGTTGCCGATGGTATGACAGAAGAGGGCAATGCTGAAAACGTAAAGATTTGGACTTTATCAGAATTTGACGGTTCAACTTTTGCAACAACAAAAAACGGAACAGCAGTAGAGAATCAGCTTTCTGATATGGATCTCAACAACTGGCTTCCGGGTACTGTAACATACCTTACCAGAAATGACTGGGCAGGAACATGGCCCAAGACTTATGAAGGTCTTACAGCAACCGATGAAATGCTGGAGATTCTCGATAATGATACATATGAGATTACAGCAAACGGTGATCCTTCATCTGTAGTATTTGGGGCTGATAACGGTCTTAAGCTGGCAGATCTTAAGGGTGTGACTGATGTAGATGATGAGAGATGGGACCTTCTTGTTGATCAGATTACTCTTTCAGAAGCTTTGATAAGAACCGGCTTTGGTGGAACAAGTACCAAGACAATTGATTCAATTTCATCACCCGAAGTAATTCAGAATGATGGTGCCAATGGTATTTATTCATATCCGCTTAGTCAGTATGCCAATACCGATACATCTTCTTCAGATCCTTGTGCTATCGATGCCAATGATAAAAATGCTTCTTACAAGGCAGGTGTAATGGCAAACGCAACAGTAATTGCACAGACGTTTAGTAAAAAACTTGCTTCTGAGTATGGTGCTGTTATGGGTAACTATTCACTTTGGTCAAACCTTACTATCTGGTGGGGAGTATCCAATAATATCCACAGACTTCCTTACAATGCACGTAATCATGAGTACTATTCAGAAGATCCTGTACTTTCATCCTTCATTGGACTTGCTGAAGCAGTTGCAGCACAGAAGTATGGCGTAATTGTTGCTACAAAGCATCTGGCATTTAACGATACTGAAGTTAACAGAAGTGGTGTTGCGGTATTTATGACAGAGCAGAAAGCCCGTGAGCAGGAACTTAGAGCAACTCAGGCTCCTATAGAAAGCGGTAAAGTACTCGGTGTAATGACAGCATTTAACCGTGTAGGCTTAACTCCTGCCAATGCTCATTCGGGACTTCTTAATAACATCCTTCACAATGAATGGGGCTTCTACGGACTTATGTCTGAGGACTTCATCATGGATCCTACATATGTTGTTCTTAAGGAAGCAGTATTAAACGGTGTTACAATGTCATGTAACACAGGTGACAACACTATGGATGCGGTTTCTGCTGTTTACTCCTACTGGACAGAGGAGAATGTATCTAAGGATGCAACTATGTTACAGGCTCTTAAAAATGCAATGAAGATGCAGAATTATGCTTTGGCTAATTCCAATGCAATGGATGGTCTTGTTTCAAATTCAAGACTTGAAAGTGTAAGAACATGGTACGACAATCTTCTTACTGCACTTTCAATAGTATTTGGACTTATGGTAGTTTGCGGAATAGGCATGTATGTAAATACAGCCCGCAAAAAGGAAGACTGACAGGAGGCAGAGTATGAATAAGAAATTAGGAAAAGGAATGGTAACAAGCTGCATAACGCTGATCCTTGCAATTATAGGATTTGTAGCTTATATAATAAATGCAAATACTGCATATTTTTCAAACCTTGGTAAAAACACAACAGTTATTGCTTCACTTGCAATAGCAATAGCAGCTTTGATCATTTGGATGACACTCGGAAAAGTGTCACCTTCATGGACAGACATATTACCTGTAATAGTTCCGGCTTGTCTGTTTGTTGGCGGCATCACACTTCTCAACACCAGAATAAACGGAATGGCCGCTATCATGACATTCACTAACAACGCCCAGAACATGTCAGACATGTCCAGCGCCGTTGTAGCAATAGTTGCGATCATAGCTGCAGCTATATTTGGAATCATAAGCGCATTCTTCGATGTGAAAAAAGTAGCAGAGAACTGATAAAAACGCCCTATAGGCATAAAAAAGAATCACTCCCCGAACCTGTGAGTTTGAGAGGTGATTCTTTTTTATGCTGTTGCTATTTTTTTTCAGCAAAGATTCTATCTGAGTAGAGGGAGAAGCGGTAGTCGGTTTTGTAGGTTGATAAGGCACTCTCTGGAACGAATATGTTGGCAGAAGTGCCATCTAATAGGTGCTGTCCTATCTGAATTGAAGATGGGACAGTATTTTTTATGTGGATTTCCTTTAGGGAAGAGCAGCCGTTAAAGGCGTAGTCCTCTATCATGGAAATGTCTTTGTCTACTGTTATGGAAGTTATGGTGGTGTTATTTGAATAGGTGCCTGCTGTAAGAACCTTCGTTTCTGTGCCCGATTCATATAGAAGGGGCGGCTTTGAAGGAATTTCAATGGCGGTCAGTGAGGAATCGGATAAATATGCTTTTAGATTCCTGATAAGCAGCCTTGTGTAAAAAATCTTTCCGCTGCTGTTTAAATGAAAATTTGTATCATAGAACCATTCCATATCCATGATGCTATCATTGGGATTGCCGATAATATTGATTGTAAGAGCATTTTTAAGGAAAAGACCATATTCATCAATTGTGCTTTCAAAGTCCGGAGCATCAGCTTTTGTAACCGCAGCCTTATTGGAGGGACAATAGGCCAAAACAAGAGTGGCATTTCTTTTTAAAGCTGATGCACCGCATGTATTTAAGTAGGTTATGTATTCGTTTGTTAATGAACCCTGTTCATAAGAAATAGGAGTATCGGTATCCAGACCGTTTATCATTATGTTTTGTGAGAGATTGTCGGCAATGTCACCATATTCATTAAATGCAGATTTTCTGTATACTGAATCAGGATCGGGGGCTGAATCTGTCACAAACATTTTTATCTTCCGGGCGGCGAATTTTGGAAATGCTGCTGCCATAAGAGAAATGTTTTTTTCTGATCTTAAAAAGAAAGGAAGCATGTTAAATGCGCCGTCAACAGCCTGCCAGGCATATTCACTTCCGAGATATAAAGATAAGGTCTGAGGATTTTGTTCAGGGGCGAAGATTATAATATCTCCGTCATGGCAGTAGGAAATTGCCATATCAAGAACGGTTGCAGTTCCAAGTCCTGCGTACATTCCAAGGTTTATAATTTCATATTCCGGGAAGTTTTCTTTTATCAGTGAGCTGTCAATGTCAAATGCCATGGCACTTCCGCCCACTATGATGATTCTTTTTCCGGTGGTATTTTTTAACCGGCTGTATTTGTATTTTAGTTCTCCCATATAGCTGTTTTCATATTGGGATGGAAGGCAAAGCGTGGACAATAGCAGAAAAACAGGAATAAACAGTATTGTCCACAGGTAGAATAACTTATTTTTCATTGTTATCATCCTTAAAACCTAAAGTAGATAAAGGAATTGGTGGTGCCAAGTTCTATCTGGTACATTCGTATAAATATTATTATGATAGCCATAATAAATAAAACTACGCGGTATTTTTTGCTTATATCCACAACTTTCGGAAATAGATAAAGCAGTGCAATACTAAGAAGAATACAGATGATGCCGGGACCTTTTGGAATTTTGGTCAGAACAAATATATTAAAAATTTTTAGGATTGGGTTATCCCAGCCTGTTTTAAGCATTTTGATCATCGTAAGGGCTGCATTTGTATCGGGCGCTCTAAAGAAAATCCATAAAAGGTTAACTATCATAAAGTTTATAAAGACTGCCGGCCATTTGGGAAGGCTATTGATAGCTTTTTTCACAGGCGGTATATCTTCAAAAAGAACAATTATACCATGCCCCAACCCCCACAGGATGAATTTAAGACCGGCACCGTGCCAGATTCCGCTTATAAGGAACACGACAAGGGTATTAATTATAAGCTTAAATTTTCCTTTTCTGCTTCCGCCAAGAGGAATGTAGATGTAGTCGGTCAGCCATTTTGTAAGTGTTATATGCCATTTTTTCCAAAATTCGCGAAGAGATGCAGAAATGTAGGGGTGATCAAAGTTGACACTTAATTCTATTCCAAAGAGTCCGGCACAGCCCCTTGCAATGTCGCTGTATCCTGAAAAATCCGCATAAATCTGCATTGAAAAAAGAATTGATGCAAATAATACTACAGGTCCGATCCAAAGAGAAGGATCACTGTACACCTTATCAACAAGGGGAGCTAAAAAGTCGGCTACAGCGACTTTCTTGTAAAAGCCCATAAGCATCAGGATGAGTCCCTCTTTTAAATGCTCAGAAGATTGAACTTTGCATTTTTGCAGTTGAGGAATCAGATTTTGCGGGCGTTCTATTGGTCCTGCCACCAGCTGAGGAAAGAAGGATACAAAAAGTGAGTACCTGAAAAAATTGGCTTCAGCTTTGCAGTCTTTTTTGTAGACGTCAATCATATATGAAAGGGTCTGGAAGGTATAAAAGGAAATACCCACAGGAAGGGTAAGCCCCAGCCCCATATATTTGTAAATTATAAGAAAACCAAGAACCGGTAATATTCCGGCTGTAAGAATAAAAAAATTTCTTCTTTTTTCAAGTATGAGTCCATAGCAGTAGGAAATGACGGTAATGGCAATAAGAACCCAAAAGGAACCCGGACTTCCGTATATATAAAAGCTCCAGCTGGCTAAAAGCAGCAGATAAGGGCGTAGCTTTTGGGGAATAAAGTTATACAGCCCCAAAATAAGAGGCAAAGCACATAAAAAAACAGGAGATAGAAAGTTCATTTGTTCTTAAATCCTTTTATGAGTGTATGAAGAATAAGTATCAAAAGCACTACGCCCATTAAAACCAGAGCTATCTTAAGATAAGAAAACTCCATTATGAGCATAATCAGGATCAGTATAGGAACTGTAAAAAGAAGCAGTCTGTCAAGCATTGAGTGTCCTCCGCTTAGCTTTGGGTATAGGGTATAAGGTCTTTTAAGATATTTTCGGTTCTTATGCGGACACCTTCAGTTGAAAGGTGGTTATCTGTTTCAAAAAGATATCTGCCTTTAAAAAGTGAGTCCTCAATATCTGATATTACAGGAAAATCAAGTGCGCTTTTAAGGTGCTCATTAAGTTCACGGCGATTTTTTGGTGTGCTTTCAAGAGAGACTGCACTTTCGTTTCTCGGAGCATAGGTAAAAAGAAAAGTAATGCCTTTTTCTGTGAATTTGTAAGCCTCTTTATTAAGGGCGTCAGTGTACTCTTTTGGAAATGCTGAAACTGTATAGTCAACAGGCAGATCATATACAGGAGAATCGTCTTTGGCATTTGGTCTGAATAAACAATAGTCACCCTGAATATTATAAGTCTTTTCATCTACCGGGTTAAAGTTTTCATCAAAGTCGGAAGGCGACAGATCGTAGCTTTTTGAAGTGATGCCGTGTCTGTTTGATAGAAACTCCCCAAAGGCGGAAAAGACGCCTGCATAATTCCTTATATCAAGTTTCTCAATAAGGGAATAGTTTTCTTCAATAAGGTTAAAAAATTTATCGTCAAATTTGTTGGTGACGCAAAACTGTCGTTTTGATGCGTCAAATTCGGGTGAATCAAGAAGGATGTCCCCCGGATTCATATGTTCAAGAATAAGATCAAGCTGTGGCAGGGCATTGGTGTAAGCAAAAACGCCCATGTTGGCAACCTTGTATGCCGGGAGCTCTTTTTCCAAAAGTTCACTATCATACCCAAAGCGGGTGGAAGAACCTGAAAAAAGAACAAGCTTTTTTTGACCGGGATATTCATTTTCAAGGAGCTTTAGGTAATCCATTTTGTCCGGAAAGGTTGCGTAGTATGAACCGCAGTAAACAGGGGATACTGCGGCATTAATCCGAAGAGTTTTTATGTTGCTGCATTCTTTAAAGGAGTAGTCGGATATTTTTTCAAGGCTGTCAAAAAGGATGATTTCGTTTAAGTTGCAATTTGTAAAGGCGCCATTTTCTATAACTTTTACAGAAGGAGGTATGACAACTTTTTGGGCAGAAAGGTCTGTAAAGGCATTTGAAGCCAGTTTTTCCACCGGAAGGCCGTCTATTGTGGATGGAATTATCAGCTCTTGTACCTGTCCTTTAAAACCTGTAATCTTAAGAGCGCTGCCTTCTTTTTCGTATTTAAAAAGTGAGGTTTGAGTCCATTTTTCCCATTGTCCGTATAATGTTTGGGAAGTGATGATGTTTTTGTCTGCACGGCTTCCAAGTGAAATATAAGTACCGCTTCCGTTTTTTTGTGTGTTCCAGGAAGTAAGAGTGTACCCTGCACAATCAAACAGAGAGCTGTATCTGCAGGTGTTTATTCTTATATGACTGTCATCCGGATATTCTTTAAAGCAACTGTCTTTTTTGTCGGATGAAATCGGAAAGTTAAGATCATACTGTGCGCAAAGCTCATATTGCGAGGTGTAGACAGTGACAACTGTCCCGTACTTTACATTTTTAAGAGTGAGGTTATAAGAATAATCTTCTTTTTCCAACAGATAGTCTTTGAAATCGCACCCTGTGACTTTGTAGCCTTCTTTTGGAGTTATGGTAATTGAAAGATCGCTGTTATAGGCAGTTTCGTAAAAACTTTCGGACAGATCAAGATTTTGATTATCTTCTATTACGATTCTTACAGTATCAGTAGTGTCTGAACAGTCAGAAGTGGTAGAATTACATGAAGTAAGAAACATTAGAAAAAAAGCTATTAAGTTGACAAACAAAAGAATTTTTTTCATGAGACAATTATCTAAAAAAACACTTCTACGGTCAATAAATTTCGTATATCATAATAGGGCGGAATGCGTTTTGGGGAGGTTAGTGTGTTAAGTATTGCGGTAGTTGACGATGATAAAAAGTACAGAGAACTGCTTTTGGATTATCTGAAAAAATATGAGTCCAATTCCGAAAACAGATTTCTTATAACAGAGTATAAAGACGGAAGCGATCTTACTACAGAGCTTTCCGGGAAAACCAGCTCAGGCTTTGATATTATCCTGCTGGATGTTGAAATGAAGTTTATGGACGGAATGGAAACAGCCAGAATCATAAGGCAATATGACAGGAACGTGGTCATCATATTTATAACCAACGCTCCACAGTATGCTATATCGGGATACGAAGTGGATGCCTTGGACTATGTACTAAAGCCGGTTAATTATTTCCCTTTTTCCCAGACAATTGAAAGGGCAATCGGAAGGCTCAAGGAAAGAGAGCATAAATATATTTTGCTCTCAGGAAACGGATATGCCCATAAGATAGACCTCTATAACCTTATATACATAGAGGTGGCAGGAAGAGAGCTTGTTTTTCATATAAAGGGGAGTAATGACCTTACTATCAACTGTTCCATGAAAAAGATTGAAAGCAGGATACAGGGGAAGATGTTTTTTAGGTGCAGTCAGGGCTTTATAGTAAATCTTGAGTACGTAGATGAAATTGATGGAATGGATGCTATTGTGGACGGAAGAAAGATTCCTGTAAGCAAGGGACAAAAGAGGGCATTTGTGGATGCACTGAATAATTATATGAGCGAAGTCAGAGGTTGATAATGGGACTGGAGATTAGCGGTAATATTCCGAGAATATGTACTGCAGTGGCAGACTGGTGTGCCTGCGTGCTGTTTTTGCAGCAGATGCAGCACAGATTTGAATTAAAAAAACATATATTGTTAAGTGTGCTGTTTTTACCTGTTATTTCATCATACATGGTTTTAACAGGCGGTAATGACGGTACTTTGTTTAATATTTTCATGACTTTTTCCGCACTTTTGATGTTTGGATTTATACATGTTATGAGCAACTCGGGAATTTATACGTCTGTTTATTATTGTTCGAGAGCTTTTTTGCTGGCAGGCTTTTCCTCTTCTTTTTTTTGGCAGATATACAGGTTTGTTGCTGATCAGAACAGCCTGATAAACGAATTTTGGAAAATGCTTATTATAATGGTGGTGGCGTATGCTGTCATATTTGGAATGTTTTTCCTTATTGGAGGAAAAGATTTTGATGAAAGCTCTTTTCCCAGAATAAAACCGATGGAAGCAGTGGTAAATGCACTTGTTGCATATTTCATCTATATATTGTCGTCACTTAGCTATGCCAATGTTAATTCTCCTTTTGTGGGTACTTCGCAGGCAGACCGCTTTAATGTAAGGACTCTTGTATATCTTGCAGGAGTTGCCATCCAGACAGCCTATCATTATCAGCAGCGGGAGCTTAACGCGGAAAAGCAGAGCATTGCCATGAGAAATATGCTGAAAATGCAGTACAACAATTATCGCATTGGCAAAGAGAGTATAGAGGTCGTTAATCAGAAGTATCATGATCTTAAGCATCAGATTGCGGTACTTAGATCGCAGTCCGATCCGGACAAAAGAAACGCTTATCTGGATAAAATGGAAGAAGAGATAAGAACCTATGAAGCCCAGAATAAAACAGGCAATGAGGTTTTGGATATTATACTTACTACCAAGGCACTTATATGTCAAAAGAACAGTATTCAGTTATCTGTAGTGGCAGACGGAAAGCTTCTGGATCATATTGATGAGATTGATATCAGTACAATCTTTGGAAATGCTATAGACAATGCCATTGAAAGCGTAAAGAAAATAGGAGATATTCAAAAGAGGCTCATACATGTGACAGTTTCGGGACAGAAGGGATTTGTGCATGTGCTTGTCAGCAATTATTATGAAGGCGAGCTTAAAATGGTAAACGGTGTGCCAAGAACCACTAAGAAAAACAAGGAGTATCACGGCTTTGGAATAAAAGGTATAAAAGAAACAGTTTTAAAGTATGATGGAAGCACCACAATTAAAGCAGATAATGGTTGGTTTGAGCTTCGTATTTTGATACCGCTTAAAAAATAATGAACTGCGTCCTACAAATTTGTAGGGCGTTTTTTCTTTCCATAAAACAGCAGATTATGTCAAAATAATGACAGTTTACGTTGGCGTTCAGTTTAATGATTTTTTTGTATTAATATATAATAGTCAGATTGTACCGATATGTCTTTGGAAAGGAACGATTATGAAGAAAATTGATTTTAACAAGGATTGGACTGTTAAAAAGACAGATGTTTATGATGAGGAGAAAAAAGTTACTCTTCCTCATGATGCGATGATTTATGAAAAAAGGAGTGAGGATAACCCCGGGATTCATAATATAGGATATTTTGAGGGTCATGACTATGAGTACAAGAAATTCTTTACGCTTGATAAGGAAGATGAAGGAAAAGAATTCATTTTTGAATTTGAGGGAGCTTATCATGATCCCGAAGTGTTTATAAACGGAGAGAAAAAGGGAGGCTGCAATTATGGGTACAGTGATTTTACAGTTAAAGCAGACAACCTTTATTTTGATAAAGAAAATGAAATAAGAGTTACTGTAAAAAATTCCGATCAGCCAAACAGCAGGTGGTATTCAGGTTCAGGGTTATACAGACCTGTTTGGCTTTGGTGCGCAGAAAAAGAACATATAAGACTTGACGGAATAAAAGTAAGAACAATAGAAGCTACTGCCACAGATGATAAATATACTGTTGGAAATGCTGTAATCGGTTTAACCATCCAAGTGACAGGTGAAGGGAAGAATATAACTTACAGCATCTATGATGAAAATAAGGCTTTAGTTAAAGAAGGAGCACTTGATGCTGACATTGAAAAAGAAATAAGTTTAACAGACGTAAAACTCTGGAGCGCAGCCATGCCCTCACTTTATACATTGAAGGTTACATATGGCAGCGATACACAGGAAGTTACATTCGGAATAAGAAAGCTTACCTGGGACAGAGAAAACGGAATAAGAGTAAACGGCAAAAGAATAATTTTAAGAGGAGCGTGCATTCATTCAGATAATCAGCTTTTGGGAGCGATAACTGATCCGGATGCGGAGCTTCGACGTGTAAGACTCCTTAAAAAGAACGGATATAACGCTATAAGAAGTGCTCATAACCCATGTTCAAAGTACCTGCTGGAAGCATGCGACAAGCTTGGAATGTACATGATGGATGAATATGTTGATATGTGGTATATACATAAGACTAAATATGACTATGCACTTCATGTTATGGACAATTACAGGTTTGATTTAAAGTCAATGGTTGATAAAGATTATAACCATCCGTGTGTTGTCATGTACTCAACAGGAAATGAAGTGGCTGAGACAAGTCAGAAGAAGGGAATAGATTTTACCCAAAAAATGACTGATTACCTTCATAGTCTTGATGACACCAGACCTGTAAGCTGTGGAGTAAATATATTCTTTAATTTTCTTTTTTCCGCAGGCTTTGGAATTTACAGCGATGAAAAAGCCGAGAAGGATGCCCAAAATGCAAAAAAGAAGAAAAAAGCGGTTGGAAGTGAATTTTATAATCAGATGGCAGGGATATTCGGTGATACATTCATGAAAATGGGTGCGGCTACATACCCGTGTGATCTTAAGACGAAAGATGCATTTGCCAATATGGATATTGCCGGATACAACTATGGAATACTCAGGTATAAGGGGGACCTTAAAAAATATCCTAAAAGACTGATACTTGGAAGTGAAACCTTCTGTAAGGATGCATATAAGTTTTATGAATTTGCAAAAAGAAATCCAGGCCTTGTAGGTGATTTTGTATGGGCCGGAATGGACTATCTGGGAGAAGCCGGTATTGGTTCATGGGAATATAATGACTATGCACCAAAAGGAGCAGATAAAGCAGGCTGGCTTGCCGCCGGAAGCGGAAGACTTGATATTACAGGAAAACCCTTGGGTGAAGCTTATTATACAAGAGTAGCATTTGACAGGGTAAAAGGTCCGATAATTGCAGTAAGTCCGGTTTATCAGACAGGAAAACATTCACCTTCAGCATGGAAAATGTCTGATGCCATAAGAAGCTGGTCCTACAGAGGATGTGAGGGCTATGATGCCAAGGTTGAAGTATATGCAAGGGCGTCAGCTGTGGAACTTTTTGTAAACGGAAACAGTGTAGGAAAGAAAAAAAGTACAAACGACTGCATATTCAGATTCAAAACAAAATATGAAAACGGAACTCTTGAAGCCGTTTCATATGATAGTAATGGAAACGAAATAGGAAGAGATTCTTTAAAAACGGCAGATGTACATACAAAACTTATGCTTTTACCGGAGGAAAAAGAAGTAATGAAAGGCCACCTGTCATATGTGAGACTAAGATTTGCAGATGACAACGGTATCTGGAAACCAATGGAAAAGCATAGGGTAAAGGTGACCGTAGAAGGCGGAGAACTTGTTGCTTTGGGAAATGCATGTCCCTATAATCCTGATGGCTATACGCTGGATGAAACATTTACTTATTATGGAGAGGCAATGGCAATAGTCAGAGCAACCGACGGTGAAAAAATCCTATTAAAGGCTTTTTATGACGGAAAAGAAGAAAAGGTAGAGATTCCTTGTAAAGTGGGATAAGGCAAATGAAAAAAACGACAGTTTTTCTTTCGGTAATTTTAGGACTTGTGATTGTTATTGCTACAATAATAAGTATGTATAGTAATGCAACATACATGGTTTTTAAAAATCTTACAGCATATAAAATAAAAATGGATGAAAGCACAAAGTGGGATGGCGGAAGCACCTATGCCAAGACCTATTATGCGTCGGATTCCCAGGCACAATATCTGGATCTTTATGTTCCTGACGCAGAGTCTGAAAGCCTTCCCAAGCTTTTTGTTCTGATTCACGGAGGCGGTTTTATTACCAATGACTCCCAGTCAAGGCAGGCACAGTTAATGTATAGATATTTTAGAGACCATGGCTATGCATGCGCTTCCGTAAATTACAGACTTGCTCAGGAAGAACCCTTTCCCGGAGCGTTATCGGATGTGAAGGCTGCTATAAGGTTTCTTAGAAGTCATGCAGATGAATATGGCTATGATGCCGAAAAAATAGCTGTATGGGGCGAATCTGCCGGAGGATATCTTGCTGTTGCTGCGGCGGTTACAAATGATGATGAGTTTATGGATGTGACCTATATTGACCAGGCGGAGAAAGAAAGCAAAAACGGAAAAGTCTCTGCAAAAGTATCCGTATGCGTTGATTATTACGGGGCAGTTGAGCTTGGCAAAAAAAATGAAGATTGGAAAACACTTAAAGTTCCGCAGTTTATTATTGATATAGCAAATAGCTGGCTTCATACACAGACTCTGGAAGGCTATGAGGATGTGGAGTCCTTTTGGCTTAGAAAAGACACAGGGACCATGACGGATGAGGATATTAAGGCTTTTGATATATATCATTATGCATCAGAGAATCTTGATTCTGGTAGCAATATAAAGTTTTGGCTTTCCCATGGAGACTGCGATATAACAGTTCCTATCATGCAGACAGAAAGGTTTTACAATTATATTACAGAACTTATAGGGCAGGAAAATGTAGAATATACTGTAATTAGTGGGGCAGGTCACGCAGGGGATATAATGTATACAGATGAAGAATTATCGAGGATAAAGAATTATCTGGATGAAAATCTATAAAAATGAGAGGGTCCTATGCTTAAGCTGGCTATTGTTGATGATGATGCGGCATATCGCGCTGAAATTAAACAACTTCTCAAGAAGTATGAACAGGATTATGGGGAAAAGTTCATGATATATGAGTATACAGACGGAGATGAACTTATTGAACACTATGAACCTGTTTTTGATATTATTCTTCTGGATGTTGAAATGCAGTTTATGGACGGTATGACCGCAGCCACCGATATTAGAAAAGTTGATAATGAGGTTATTATTATTTTTATAACAAATATGCCTCAATATGCCATTAAAGGATATCAGGTAGGAGCCCTTGATTATATTTTAAAGCCAATAAGCTATTATCCGTTTTCTCAGACTATGAAAAGAGCTATTGGAAAGAAAAACAGTGCTGAAAAAAAATACATTATTGCGTCTTTGCACGGAATGAGACAAAAGATAGACGTAAGTACCATCAAATACGTGGAGGTTCTGGATCATGACCTTATTTTCCACACGACAGAAAATGATATAAATTCGAAGGGATCTCTTAAAGAAGTTATTAAAGAAATAAAAAGTGACATTTTTTTTCTATGTAATAAAGGCTATTTGATTAATCTTGAATATGTGGATGAGGTTGACGGAAACAATGTTATTATCGGAAAAGACACATTACAGGTTAGCAGAGCCAAGAAAAAACCTTTGATTGAAGCAATAAATAACTATATGAGACGAAGCGGAGGATAACATGGAAATAGGAATAAAGCATGTTTCATATATAGAAAATACTCCGGGCGTTTGGTATGCCATAGCGTATCTTCTGTCTTCGCTTGTCTTTTTATCATCCAATCATAAAAAGATAAAAGGCGTGTTCAAATGGGTTACGCTATCGCCAATAGCAGTTTTTTTCATGATTTTCATGCATGCAACAACAGGTGTTTATGGAATAAGCTTTGTGCTTGTGATGATAACTGTTTTTATGATTCTGTACAGTATTTTTGCACTGAATATGGAAGGGGATTTCTATAAAAGAGCCTATTACACAGTCAGATCCTTTATGTATGGTGAACTCATGGCTTCTATTGGCTGGCAGGTATACTATTACGGAGTTCAGATAGGAAAAGCCGGGAAAGGTTTTGGGACACAGGCTCTTGCGATGTTGCCGGATTATTTATTGTTTGTTTTGATCGCTGTTATTGCTGAAAAGAAACATGCAAAGAGAAACAGAGAGACGATCATTTCAAGAAGAGCTTTTTTTACTGTTTTTGCAATAGGTCTTTTTATCTATATTTTAAGTAATCTTTCTTATGTTGTTTCAGGAACTCCCTTTACAACAGTAAATACCTTGGAACGATTCATAATAAGGACATCTCTTGATTTAATGGCGGTGGTTTTATTTTATATGTACCATGAACTTATGCAGCAGATGTCAGAAAATATAGAATCGGAAACCTTAAAAAATATGCTTCAGATGCAGTATAGCCAATATCAGATTTCCAAGGAATCAATAGATTTGGTTAATCGTAAATATCATGATCTTAAGCACCAGATTATCGTGCTTAAGTCAGATATCGAAAATAGCAAAACCTCCGAACATCTGGATGAAATGCTGGAGGAAATAAAACGATATGAGAATCAGTATGTAACCGGTAACAATATTCTTGATACAATTCTTTCTGCCAAAGCATTAAACTGCCAGGCAAGAGGAATCGAACTCAGATGTGTTGTGGATGGGGAGGCGTTATCATTTATTGATGCAATGGATATCAGCGCACTTTTTGGTAATGCTCTGGATAATGCAATAGAAGGCGTTGAAAAAGTAAAAAACAGTAACGAAAAGCTTATTCATCTGGTAGTAGAGAAAAAGAAAGGCTTTACCAGTATTTTTGTCGAGAACCGATATGAAGGGCATATTAAATTCAGGCATAATCTGCCTGTAACCAATAAGCAAAATACCAATATACATGGTTTTGGGATTAAGAGTATGAAAAATATTACAGAAAAGTATGGAGGCTCGATCGGAGCAGAAGCAGAAGACGGATGGTTCAAGCTTCAGATATTGATTCCATATCAGGAGGAAAAGCGTGAATAGTAAAAATAAAGATATTTGGTCAAAACCGATATTGGCATCGGCAGTCAGATCGGAAAATGTAAAAATACCGGAGATGTTCATAGGCTATCTTGTAGGACCTTTTGGAGCACTTTTATCATCGGGTATTTTTACAAGTATGCTTCAAAAATATTTAAATGAAGTTCTTGGTTTATCTAACGGGTTCTTAACAGCGCTGCCTCTTATATCAACAATATTTATAATTATCGCAAATCTGATAGTAGGTCAACTGATTGAGAAAACTAAAGTGATGGCCGGAAAAGCCAGACCGTGGATTCTTTTATCCGCAGCTACTTTGTCTGTCGCATCAATACTTATGTTTGTTGTTCCTGCCGGAGAAACTGCAAGGATGGTATGGATTGCTGTTTCCTATAATTTATATTATTCGGTAGCTTTTCCTATTTACAATACAGCCAATTCCACAATGGTTCCTGTTTCAACCAGAAACGGAAGCCAGCGAAGCACACTGGCATCTCTTAGCAATATAGCAGGTCTTGGAGTAATGGGAACAGGCTCAATGGTATTTCCGATACTTGCTTCCAATATATTAAAAAATGATCAGAGCAAATGGCTCATGGTAATGATCTTTGTAGCGATAATTACTGCGCTTACAATACTCCTGCAGTTTAAATTTACCAGAGAAAGGGTAACAGAAGAAGATCTGGTTGACGGAAAACAAGGACAGGAAGAAAAAAGAACAGTCACCATCAAAGAGCAGTTGGCAGCGGTTATGTCAGAAAAATGGTGGTGGATAATAATTGTTTTTTATATGCTCTTTCAATGGGCAGGAGCTATAAAAAACGGCGCAATGACACAATTTTGCGAATGGGTAGTAAACCTTAATATTGTAGGCGGCGACTGGGGGATTGCTCAGACAATCCTGTCAATAGCAGGGGCAGTACCTATGACTGTCGCAGTCGTTATTGTAATGCCTCTTTCAAATAAAATCGGAAAGGCTAAGACTACATTTATATTCCTTATTATCGGATTTTTTGGAGGATTGCTTGCAGGTCTTTTCCCTACAAATCTTGTGATTGTCGGAATTGGAGTAGGACTTAAATGTTTTGGTTCATCACCTGCATGTTATCTTATTCTTGCAATGATTGCAGATGTAATTGATCATATTGAGTATAAGAGCGGAATAAGAACCGATGGGCTCACAATGTCTATATATTCATCGCTTATGGTTGCGGCTTCTCCAATAGGAACATCAATTATGAATGGGCTTTTGTCAGCAGCGGGATTTGACCAGACACTTGTATTTGGAGAGGGCGTTCAGATTGCATCTGCAAGGTCTGCTCTTGTGGTTTCGTATATATGGATAGAAACAATATGTTACGGCATTTGTGCTTTTCTTATTTTGGCCTTTACGGTTGAAAAGAATCTAAAAAATGAACAGGATGAAATAAAAAAGAGGAAAGGAATCGCTTAATTGCGGTTCCTTTTTACAGTTTATGATAAAAAAGCGACAGATGGCGAAAAAGACGTTCAAGGTTAAAAATTCCGGCTAATATTAGGATATAGAGCATTAAAACTATAATTCAGGAGGGTATTATGAGCAAAGGAAAAAATGGATGGAGAGGTCTGACCGGTATATCAGCTTCTGTCCTTGCGATGCTTTTTGCAGGGCTAAACATAGCTAATGCCAATGTGGGCTTCATCAATGCCCGCTTGGGGACAACAAATAACATTGTTGTTGACAGCGGAGACGGAACAGAGGATACGATATATTACAAGTCGGAATTTTCAACACTTGAAGAGATGGTCCTGGCAAAAAGAGCACTTGCAGAGGAAATAGCAAGTGAAGGAACTGTTCTTTTTAAGAATAATGGGGCGCTTCCACTAAATATAAGTAGTGAATCTGTCACTTTATGGGGACTTAATTCTCATTTTCCAACACTTGGAGGAATGATTGGTTCATCAACAACAGTTGATACAGAAAATGGTCAGCCAAGTTATGGGATAGAAGAAGCTTTTTTAGAGAGGGGATTTAATCTCAATCAGACAATGATAGATCTGTATTCTTCTGAAGCTGTTCTTGCTTATGCGAGAAGAGGATTCGGTCAGACAGGACACGGTCTTTCACCGGCATTTACGGCAACATATGTAAATCAGTCCGAGTACCCTGTGGGAGAGATTCCTGCAAGTTTATACACGGATGATATTTTAAAAAGTGCTGATTCTACTGCGGCAATAGTGGTAATATCCCGTGATTCATCTGAAGCCGCAGATTATTATCCTACAGAAGTAAATACTACAGAAGGGGACTCATATGAAAGGCCTCTTGCTCTTTCTGATTATGAGAGAGATATGATAGCACTTGCCAAAGAGCATAGCACTAAGGTGATTGTGCTCATCAATGCGGATAATGCTATTGAAATAGAAGAGCTTAAAAACGATGATGAAATTGATGCTATTGTGTGGGCAGGAGAACCCGGAGTATATGGATTTCTTGGAGTGGCTGATGTCATTTCCGGAGAAGTTAATCCATCCGGACATATTTCAGATACTTATGCTGTAGACTCCACATCTTCACCTGCCATGGCAAACTTTGGAATGTATGAGTATACAAACTCATATAATCAGGGAGGAAATCTTACAGAGAATGACAAGGCTGACTGGTATCTTGTAGAAAATGAAGGAATCTATGTGGGTTATAAGTACTACGAGACCAGATACGAAGATAGTGTTTTAGGACAGGGAAATGCAGATTCTTCAGTCGGCGCGACTCAGGGAAACAGCTGGGTATATGAAGATGAGGTAACTTATCCGTTTGGATACGGTCTTTCATATACGACATTTGAGCAGAAGCTGGAAAACGTTAATGTTTCAGTCGGAGGTGAAGGCAGTGCCAGTGTAACTGTAACCAATACAGGTGACAGAGCGGGAAAATCTGTTGTTCAGCTCTATGTACAGGCTCCTTATATTCAGGGAGGAATAGAAAAGTCTGCTATACAGCTTATTGGATATGGCAAGACAAGTGTACTTGAAGCAGGTGCTTCCGAGACAATAACTGTTTCATTTGATCCACAGTATATAGCAAGCTATGACGACTCAAACGGTGGAGCATGGGTACTTGATGCAGGAGATTACTATTTTGCAATAGGTAATGGTGCTCATGAAGCACTTAACAATATTCTTGCTCTTAAAACAGGAAGTGTTGAAAACCTTGTTTCAACTACGGATGATGAAGTCATAGACGAAACATGTGCTTTTAAGTGGACTCTTTCAGCAAAGGACGATACAACATATTCGGAAAATGTAGAGAATCAGCTTCAGTTTGCTGATATTAATACGCAGATTCCGGGTACTGTTGAGTATACAACCCGTTCTGACTGGACAGTGGGATGGGAGACTGTTGACCCACTTACACCAACTGATGAAATGATGGTTGGTCTTACAAACTCAAGATATGAGCTTACGGTAAACGGAGACGGTGAGACCTGGGGAGTTGATCATGACCTTAATCTTATTGATCTTGTGACGATAGAAGATGGAAAGATTGTATCTGTTGCAAGTCTTGATGATCCGCTGTGGGAACAACTGCTTGAGGAAATTACTCTTGATGAGGCGATACAGTTTATAGAAAAAGGTGGAGATGATATTGAGAATATCGACTCAATACTTCTTCCAAGGTTGTATGAAAATGATGGCCCTTTGGGATTTACCTATGATCAGGTCAGTGGATATTATGTGAGATGGACCAAGTCAGATTCTTCAAGACCGACTTATGTGGAAAAAACTGATGATTATGCCACATGGTCAGATAATGTAATGCCTACAGAGCCTGTAGTTGCAGCTACATTTAATGATGAACTTGTTGTAAGAGAAGGTGAGCTTCAGGGTGAGGCAGCTCTTTGGACAAAGGAGACAGGAGTGATAGGACCCGGCATGAATCTTCACAGAGTTCCTTATAATGCAAGAAATCATGAGTACTATTCTGAAGACTCAATGCTTACAAACCTTATGGGTGTTGCCATTACGTCAGGTATGAAGTCAAAAGGACTCCAGGCCCAGCCCAAGCACCTTGCATTTAATCATCAGGAAACAAACCGTTCAGGTATGTCAACATTTATTAAAGAGCAGGCAGCACGTGAGAATGAACTTAGAGGATTCCAGGGTGTTATGTCACTTAATACAGCTGCTACTGTTATGACAGCCTTTAACAGAATCGGAACTCAGTTTGTGGGAGCCAGTGAAGAGCTATTAATCAATATAGCCAGAAATGAGTGGGGCTACACAGGTGCCTTCGTTACAGATATGATCAACGGTGCCGATTACATGAACTGGAGAGATATAACATTTGCAGGAGGCGGAAATTGTCTTACTACATCAGCTTATGAAACATCCAAAATAGGAACTATGGCTGCTTCAAAATCGGAAATAGCAAAAGATACAGCATTCCAAAAGATGATGAAGAGTAACATTAAGTATTGGCTGTATAATCTTGCTCAATCCAATGGAATGAATGGAATCAGCAAAACCATGGATATCAAATATGTATCCACATGGTGGCAAAACGCTATTTATGCAGCAATTTCACTATTTACTATTATTACGATAATAGGCGCTGCTTTATACTTTAGATCTGTACGCAAAGGAGGGGAAGAAAAGTGAAAAACAAAGGAATAGGTTTTTATCTTACTTTGGTCGCCTGTGTGCTGGCTTTGGCGGATATAATTGTATATACTCAGGTTATGTACAAGATGCCATCTGTCTTTGTTGTACTGGCGCTTGCAGTAGTTATTGAATGTGTGGCAATTTTTGTGAATAATAGGATTTTGAATAATCTGCTTCCTGTAATACTGGCAGTTCTCTTGGGCTTTGCTGCTGCTCATTCATTCTATGTGATGGTCAATCAGATTGGATATGTTGTTGCGGCTCTTGATACCATTGATACAATAATAAGCTTTATAATTTTTGTATCAATTGCAGTGATAGGAATGATTCTCTGCTGGGTTTCGGGATTTATGAAGCAGGAAGCAGAATAAAAAAATAAATATTATAAGGAAATCCGTTTTATGAAAAAATATTCCTTTAATCCGTATCTGCCAAGTTATGAGTACATCCCTGATGGAGAGCCTCATATAGTTGGAGACAGAGTTTACGTGTACGGATCCCATGATCTGTTTGACGGTATTTCATTCTGTATGGGTGATTATGTATGTTACTCGGCTCCGCTTGGCGATTTATCGGATTGGCGATATGAAGGCGTTATTTTTAAAAGAGAACAGGATCCGTCAGCAAAAGGCCCCAGATTTCTTCTGGGGCTTGCTGCGCCTGATATGGTGCAGGGGCCTGATGGAAGATTTTATTTGTACTACTTTATGGGTGGAACCAAAAAAATTTCTGTTGCGGTTTGTGATACACCTGCCGGAAAGTATGAGTTTTACGGAGATGTACAATACAAAGACAAAACACCTATAGGTCACAGGGGAGAACCATTCCAGTTTGATCCGGGTGTATTTATGGACGATGATGGAAAACTTTATCTGTACACAGGCTTTGCTTTAAGAAATAATCCTGTTCTTCTTATGGGCAGTAAACCAACAGATTATGGTCCAATGGTGTTTGAACTTGATTCGTCAGACATGTTTACCGTAAAAAAAGGACCTGCTTATATTGGCGTTGGTGGTTTTAAAGACGGAAATAAAAAAGGCTATAAGGGACATCTTTTTCTGGAAGCCAGTTCCATGAGGAAATTTGATGGGAAATATTATTACATATACAGCTCCATGGAAAGCCATGAGCTGTGTTATGCAGTCTCTGATAAGCCCACGGAAGGATTTACCTTTGGCGGCACATTGGTGTCCAACGGTGATATAGGTCTTGCTGATATTACCAGTGTTAAAAGAGCTATGAATAACACCGGCAATACCCATGGAAGCCTTATTAAGCTTAATGGCAGGTACTATGTCTTTTATCACAGACAGACCAATAGAAAACAATCCTCAAGGCAAGCCTGCGTAGAGGAAATCAGGTTTGAGAACGGGAGATTTTATCAGGCGCAGATGACAAGTAAGGGCTTTACCATCGGCGCGATTAAAGGAACAGGAAGTTTCCCGGCGTATATTGCATGTAATCTTTACGGCAAGGATGGCACAAGATTTTTATCAATGATAAAGCATCCAAAGAAAAATACTCCTTTTCTTACTCAGGATGGCGGGGACAGAGAGAATGGACCTGATCAATACATTGATAATTTCTGCGATGGAGCAGTGGCAGGATTTAAGTTTTTTGACCTTAGAGATACCAAGAGTATCAGAGTTTTCATTAAGGAGTCCGAGCCTCTTGATGGAGAAATTGTAGTGTATGGAGGAAAGAATGTTGCATCGCCGCTTTTGTCTGATGCTTATGTCAAGATGGACAGGAGTAAAATTATAGCAAGAATTTCAGTCAGATGTGCAAAGAAAAGGAAAGATGATAACTTTGGAGGAGATTTTGCCATATCCGGTTTATCGGAAAAAGAAGCTTTGTACATTACATATAAAGGAAAAGGAAGATTCAAATTTTTAAGCTTTGATCTATATTAAAATACTACTCCCGTCTTTGTATAGGATGGGAGTAATTTTATGCCTTTTATGTTAAAATAATGAGGTGTTATGAAATATTTTTTTACGGAGGTTTTAATATGGATTATAAAGAAAGATACAATGAATGGCTTGACAATCTTTCAGACAACGACCCATTAAAAGCAGAACTTATAGAGATTAAGGATAACGACACTGAAATTGAAGAGAGATTTTTCCAAAATCTATCCTTTGGAACTGCGGGACTTCGTGGAAAAGTCGGCGCCGGAACAAACAGAATGAACTTTTTGACTGTTGGAAAGGCATCTCAAGGAATTGCTGATTACATTGTAGCTTCAGGAAAAGAGAACATGGAAAAGGGTGTTGTCATTGCCCATGATCCAAGACATTTTTCAAAGGAGTTTTCAAGGCTTGCAGCCAGTATCTTTGCTGCTAACGGAATTAAGGTTTATACATTCCCTGACCTTAGACCAACTCCTGAGCTTGCATTTATGATAAGAAGACTTGGAACGGTTTCCGGAATTAACATTACAGCTTCTCACAACCCAAGAGAGTATAACGGATATAAGGCATATTGGGATGATGGATGTCAGGTTTCATCAGAAATCGCTGATGGTATGACTGAAAAAATAGATGCGGTTGATATGTGGAATGGCATTAAGAAAGGTGATTTTGATCAGTTTGTAAAAGAAGGAAAAATCACTATTCTTGATGAGAAGTATGACAGGGAATATCTGGATAAGATTGAAGGTATGGCTATTCACGAAGGAGATGAGCTTGACTTATCGATTCCTCTTGTTTACACACCTCTTAACGGATGCGGTTCTATTCCGTTCAGACAGATGCTTACTGACAGAGGCTTTAATAACTGGAAGATTGTTCCTGAACAGGAAAATCCTGACCCTGACTTTACTACAGTTGGATACCCCAATCCTGAAGATCCTAAAGCATTTAAGCTCTCAGAACAGTACGGAAAAGAGTTTGGCGCTGAGCTTCTTATGGCAACGGATCCTGATTCAGACAGATTTGCCATTGAGATAAGAAATGACAAGGGAGAGTATGTTCCGCTTAATGGTAATCAGACGGGATATATCCTCGTTAACTATGTCCTTGAAGGAAGAAAAGATGCAGGCACACTTCCTGTTAAGGGAGCAATGGTAAAATCTATTGTTACTTCAACTCTTTCTACTATCATGGCAAAGGCTTACGGGGTTGAAATGTTTGAGACTCTTACAGGATTTAAGAACATTTGCGGTAAGATTCCATATCTTCATGAGAATGGATATACCTATCTCTTTGGCTATGAAGAGTCCGTTGGATATGCGGTTTGCGAAGATATCCGTGATAAAGATGGTATTTCAGCAGGTATGCTTGTAGCTGAGGCAGCAGCCTACTATAGAAAACAGGGAAAGACTCTTTGGGATGTGCTTCAGGAAATTTATGCTAAATACGGCTTTTTTGCTGAGGATGAGCCCAATATCGTTCTTGAGGGAATATCCGGAGCACAGCGTATTCAGCGCATGATGAAGTGGTTCAGAGAGAATATTCCTTCTGAGGTTGCAGGAGCAAGGGTTGAAAAGGTAATTGACTATATAGGTGGTTATGAAGACATTCCTGCTCAGAATGCAATAAGAATCTTTCTTGATAACGGCTCATGGTTTGCTATCAGACCTTCGGGAACGGAGCCAAAGATTAAATTCTATTTTTATTCAAACAGGGACAGCAGAGAAAATGCTCTTGAGACAAACAAGAGGATTAAAGAGGAAATATTTGCTCTTATAAACAGCGTAGAATAAATAAAAGATAAAAAAATCTTCACATTTATGTGGAGATTTTTTTAGTTTCATTTTAGGTTCTTTTGGCAAAGTAGAAGGAAAGATTGTTTTTGCCGAAGGAGACTTTCATGAAGCTGAAAGAATTTATTGAAAAAAGCAGGGAGAAAAGGCTTGAGCGTCTGGAGGAAAGAGATGCCCAGAAAAGAGAAGACAGGCAAAACGGGGTAAAGTTGCCTGCAAGAATACTACGTAGGATAAAGAGAACCGGCGTCAAAACAAGAATTGTTGCCATAGCTTTGGCTTTAATTCTTGTTGTTGGCGCTATTTTTGGTGTACGGATTATCCTGAGGAAAAATTCGGGATCAGAACCGGGAAGGGATGGCTTTGGCCCCGGTGGAATGGACATGTCTTTTGGAGTGACAGCCAGTGGAATAACTACTGTTGGCATGGTGGAAGAGACTTTTGATGTTGATAGTCTGGAGACAACACTTGAGATTGAAGAAGTTTATCTAAACAATGGAGACGAGGTTGAAAAAGGAGCAAAAATCCTGAAGATTTCTGATGAAAGTCTTGAAAAAGCGCGGACTGAACTGGAACAGGCTGCTGAGTCGGCAGAATATGCATACAGACTGGGAGTAATAGATTATGAGGAGGAGGTATTGACTGCTGAGAGCACTCTGGAGCAGGCAAGCGTCAATTCCAAGTATGCAGAAAATGACTACAATAGCGACATTCAGGAGAAAAAGGAAGAGGTAGAAAATCTAAAAAAGCAGGTTGAAGAAGCCGGTGAACTTGTTGAAGAGTATACAGCGTCGGTAAATGATGACTATTATTACACCTACTATAATCTGGGAGAAATGGAAACTCAGCTTTATAACAATTTTACATTGCTTATGAAGTTTTATGATGAATGGAATATTGAAGTGCAGTCATTGTCAGAAACACATGACAGTAACTACGAAATATATGAGGCTTTTGAAGAAGAAGTTACGCAGGAGCAGGAAGAGTATGAGCAGGCTCTCGAAGATTATGAGGATGCAGTCAGAATCGCAGCAAACGGACTTGTAAAAGCACAGGCTAATCTGGAAAAGTTACAAGCGCAGCTATCTAAAGCACAGGTCGAATATGATGACGCACTTACAGCGGCAAATTCCACTAAAACAGAAACAGTAGCTCAGAGTGAAATAGCTCAGGCAACTTACGATACAGCAGTCGAAAAAGCTGAAGAGGAACTGGCTACATTGAAGGATGCAATGGATGATGCAGAGGATAATCTGAGTGCCTTCAATGAGTCCATAAGCGATGGATATATGTATACTTCAACAGCAGGAACAATAATGATGGTAGCTGTTTCCGAAGGCGGAAGTCTTTCTGCTGACAGTATGGTGATTGCATACACTGATGAGAGCACTATTTCCGTATCTGCTTCCGTTGAGCAGGATTATATTTCGCAGCTGGTTGTTGGTCAGGCGGCAACAGTGACATTTGAAGATTATGGAACTTATGAAGGAGTGATTACAGCTATAAATCCTAACACTGCTTCAAGCAGCAGGTCATCCGTAACTTATACGGTAACTGTTGAACTTAAGGGGGATGTCTCAAATCTTTCACAGAATCTGACAGCAACGGTTACATTTGATACTGATGAGGAGGATGAAAGTGAAAGTGGAGACAATTAAGAAAAAACTGAAAAATAAAAAGTTTCTTGCAAAATTCATTGGCATAGCAGCGTTGTTCCTTGTTGTCATTACTTTGGTGATTTATCAGCTTCTTATTTATCCAAGGCTTTCAACTGAAAGCTATGTATATAAAGAAACAACTGTTGTAAAGGGAGATATAGTACTCGGCATTGAAGAAAGCGGAACAGTAACCCTTGCTGAATCTGAGCTTTCATATGATCTGACTAT
>NZ_JAGBLU010000030.1 GCF_017635265.1 Butyrivibrio sp. | reverse complement strand
TTTCTTCAGCAATATCTGGAATGGCTTAATTATAACATTTATTTGAAAGATATATGGCTCTAAAACGAAAAATTTGGGGCTAAAATGGAGTTTTTGTTAAGTGCTGAGGAATGAGCTAACAACGAGTCATTCACTCAACGTTCAATTGCAGGAACAGTAGCCGCGATAATTATTGGTGTACCTATAGGCTTACTTACCGCCGTTTACTTATCTGAGCTGGCAGGTAAAAAAATAGGTATTATTGTAGGCTCTGCAGTAGAACTGCTTGCAGCTGTACCGTCAGTAATCTATGGACTTATCGGAATGATGGTACTTAATCCAATGATGTTTAAGATTGAAAAAATGTTATTTGCAAAAGATAGTACGCATCAATATACCGGAGGAGCAAACATGCTTTCCGCGATAATTGTGCTTGCAGTTATGATTCTGCCAACAGTAATCAGTGTTAGCACATCTTCGCTTAAGGCGGTGCCGGACAGCTTAAGAGCTGCATCATTGGCACTCGGAGCAACCAGAGAAGAGACAATATTTAAGACTGTTATCCCGGCGGCAAAATCGGGAATATTAACAGGAGTTGTTTTGGGAATAGGAAGAGCACTTGGTGAAGCAATGGCAATTAATATGGTGGCAGGTGGTGCGGTAAATATTCCACTTCCGTTTAATTCGGTTAGAACGCTTACTACTCAGATTGTTAGTGAAATGGGTTATGCAAGTGGAACCCATAGACAAGTCCTTTTTACGGTCGGACTGGTCCTTTATATACTCATAATGATCGTGAATTTGGTGTTGTTAAAGGCGAGAAAGGGAGGCAGCAGGCATGGCGATTAATACGAGAAGGATAAAAGGCTTCGGTTTACGAATGCTCATTTATATGTGTGCTTCATTTTCAGTTCTTTTGTTAACATTAATTATTCTTTATGTATTGGTAAAAGGTATATCAATTGTGAATTGGTCGTTTCTAACATCTGTAACAAGTGTACTAAAAGGTACCGTAGGGATTGCAGGAAATATAATAAATACAATTCTGATTATTCTTATTACCATGGTTATTGCAACACCTTTAGGGATTGGAAGTGCTATTTACTTAAGTGAATATGCAAAATCGGAAAAGATAGTAACGCTGATTGAATATGCTACAGAAACTCTTTCCGGAATACCATCCATTATCTTTGGTCTGTTTGGAATGATGTTTTTTGGAGAAAGGTTGGGACTTGGATATTCTTTGCTTACCGGTTCTTTTACATTAATCATCATGGTTCTTCCATTGATCACAAGAAATACGCAGGAAGCTCTTAAAACGGTTCCTGATATTTACAGATCCGGTGCAATTGGTCTGGGAAGCGGAAAGTGGCATATGATTCGTACAATTTTGCTTCCTTACGCAATGCCTGGAATTATTACCGGAGCCATTTTGGCAATCGGAAGAATTGTGGGCGAATCTGCCGCCCTTCTTTTTACAGCAGGAAGTGCAAAACAATTACCAAATGGGATAAAAGGATTGCTTGATAAAATGTTTCAATCCGGAGGAACTCTCACAATACAAATGTATCTTTCGGCAACTAGTGAAGGAGATTTTGAAACAGCTTTTGGAATAGCGGTTGTATTACTGGTTCTTGTTCTGTTAATAAATCTTGGAACCAAGGTACTTATAAAATATTTCGATGTAACAAGGAAGGCGCTGTAATGAATCAGACAAAAATAAAAGTAAAAAACATGAATCTATATTATGGGAAAAATCATGCACTTAAAGATGTAAGTATGGAAATAAAAGAAAATGCTATCACGGCTTTCATAGGTCCATCAGGATGCGGAAAATCGACATTTTTAAAGACTTTAAACAGAATGAATGATTTGGTGGATAATGTAAAAATTTCAGGGACTGTAGAAATAGATGGTAAAGATATTTATGTAGAGGGAATTGATACTACGTTACTTAGAAAAAAGGTAGGAATGGTTTTTCAGCAGCCGAATCCATTTCCTATGAGTATTTATGACAATGTGGCATATGGACCAAGAATTCATGGAATCAAGGACAGGAAAAAGCTTGATAAAATTGTTGAGGATAGTTTAAGAGGAGCGGCAATTTGGGATGAAGTAAAGAATAACTTGAGAAAATCTGCGTTGTCGTTATCCGGCGGACAACAACAAAGAATATGTATTGCAAGGGCTTTGGCCGTAGAACCGGAAATATTACTTATGGATGAACCTACATCGGCCCTTGATCCAATTTCAACAACAAAGATTGAAGATTTAATGGAGGAGTTAAAGAAAAAATATACGGTTGTTGTAGTAACCCATAACATGCAACAGGCGGTTAGAATTTCGGATTATACAGCCTTTTTTCTGGTTGGAGAATTGGTGGAATATGGTGAAACGAAACAGGTCTTTTCCTATCCGGGTGATAAAAGGACAGAAGATTATATCACAGGAAGGTTTGGCTAAGATGATTAGCGAAATAATTGAAATAATGGAAAGGAAAATAGTAATGAGAAGTAAATTTGATGGGCAGCTTTTAGAACTGAATAAAGAAATGATTGAAATGGGAAATAAAATTATTCAATCTATAAAAAACGCAATTGAAGCTCTGTTGGCCGGGGATGAAGATATGGCTAAAGCTATTATGGAGGGGGATGTTGAGATAGACCATCTTCAAAAGAAGATAGAAGGAATTTGTTTTAATCTTTTAATTCAGCAGCAACCTGTAGCCGGGGACCTTCGAACTGTGACAGCGGCTATGAAGATGGTTACTGATATGGAAAGGATCGGAGATCATGCGGAAGATATTTCTGAAATAACGATTTTACTGGGGAAGAACAGCCAAATTGATAAGTTCGAACATGTATCTAAAATGGCTACAGTAACAATGATTATGCTCAATCACAGTATGGAAGCCTATATTGAGAAGGATATTAGTAAGGCAAATGAGGTAATTGAGCATGATGATATTGTAGATGGATTATTTGTTGAAGTGAAACGTGATGTTATTGAATTGATTCTCAATAACCCGGGTGAAGGTGAAGAAGCGACAGATATTCTTATGATTGCAAAGTATTTTGAAAGAATCGGAGATCATGCTACGAATATAGCGGAGTGGGTTATTTATTCCCTGAAGCAAAATGACAATGAGAACTTTACGAGTGCAAACGAGAACAAAGAAGACTCTTAACGAAATAAAACATATTTACATTTTGACCGCCGGCAGCTGATCATAGATAATTTTACATAGATTTTACATAACCATGTTCTATATTTTACTTTCATCTTTTATTCTGAAGAAGGTCAAAATAGGAGATAAGAAAGGAAATAGAATGGATATTTTTAGTATTTTGAACATGATTGGCGGTTTATCGTTGTTTTTATATGGAATGAGTGTTATGGGAGATGGGCTCTCTAAAATGGCTGGCGGTAAGCTTGAAACTATACTTGAGACACTTACCAAAAAGCGTATTTTTGCTGTCCTTTTAGGAGCGGGGGTTACGGCAGTAATTCAGTCATCTTCAGCAACAACAGTTATGATAGTCGGATTTGTTAATTCCGGAATCATGAAACTGTCTCAGGCTGTCGGCATAATAATGGGTGCCAACATAGGTACTACAATTACATCATGGCTTTTATCATTGACGGGAATAGAAGGAAATACGATTTGGCTTAAGCTGTTGAAACCGTCTTCGTTTTCTCCGGTGCTGGCTGCTATTGGCATTATTTTTATGATGGCAAGTAAGGCTGAGTCCAAAAAGAAGGACATTGGCGGAATACTACTGGGATTTGCAATTCTGATGTTCGGTATGGAAACTATGAGCGGAGCAGTTTCAGGGCTTTCAGACAATCCTTCTTTTACCAGACTAATGACTGCATTTAGCAATCCGATAATCGGTATGGCAGCGGGGGCGATTCTCACAGCAATTATCCAGAGCTCATCGGCTTCTGTAGGTATACTTCAAGCTCTGTGCGCAACCGGAGCTGTTCATTATTCTGTAGCTTTACCGATTATAATGGGACAGAATATCGGAACATGTGTAACAAGCATTATTTCGTCGATTGGAGCCAATAAGAATGCCAGAAGAGCAGCCATGATACATTTGTATTTTAATCTTATCGGCACTACTTTATTTATGATCTCGTTTTATATAATAAATGCATTTGTAAATTTCGCTTTTCTGGGAGAATCAGCTAATGCGGCGGGAATAGCGCTAATTCACAGCCTTTTTAATATAGGAGCGACGATTTGTTTGTTTCCGTTTTCTGATAGTCTTGTAAAACTGGCAGAGATTACAATTTCAGGTGACAATGAAAAAGAAGATATCAAAGAAATTGATGTTTCTATTGATGAAAGGTTTCTTGAGCGCCCGGCTTTTGCTATGGAGATATGCCGGACAAAGGCGCGAGAGATGGCAGAGATTGTACAAAAATCTATCGAACTGGCAACTGGAACTCTTTTGGAGTACAATTCAGATAATGTCAAGGAAATTAGCAGTCTTGAAGCGATAGTTGATAAGTACGAAGATGCACTTGGCACATATCTTGTAAAATTATCCAGTAAAAATATTTCTGTTGAAGATAGCCAGAGTATGTCTGTTATTTTGCACAGTATCAGTGATCTGGAAAGAATATCAGATCATGCCCTTGATCTGGCAGAATCAGCCAAGGAGATTAACAAAAAAGAATTATCTTTTTCAAAATCAGCAAGGCGCGAGATAGAGGCAATCAGCAAAGCCGTGCAGGATATTTGCGGCCTTACGATATCGAGCTTTTGCAATGATGACAGCGAAAAAGCGTCTCACGTAGAGCCTTTAGAAGAAGTAATCGACACTCTGACAAAGAGAATAAAAGAAAATCATATTAAAAGGCTGAAAAAAGGCAAGTGTGGAGTTGAGATGGGATTTATTCTTGAAGATATTCTGACAGGTTTGGAAAGAGTATCTGATCATTGTTCGAATATTGCGTTAGAGCTTATCACTATCCATGATAATGATTACAACACACATGGATATTATAAAAACTTTTCTGCTGAAGAGAGGGCTTTTTTCTATACTGAATATGAGGGATTGCTTAAAAGGTATCCTATAACCAAGAAAGAAATCAAGCAATTGATGAAGCCGGAACGGGAGAAGGATGATGGCACTTATATACATAATTGAAGATGATGATAGTATAAGGGAAATAGAAGAATTCGCGCTTATGAATGCGGGACATAAAGTTTTAGGTTTTAACTGTGCAAAGGATTTTTACAAAAAAATAGAAGAGGTAAAACCGGATTTATGTCTTGTCGATATAATGCTTCCTGATGAAAACGGAAACGAGATTGTAAGGAGACTCCGCAGAAATCCGGATACAAAGAAAGTGCCTGTCATAATGGTAACTGCTAAAACATCTGAGCTTGATCTTGTAAAGGGCATTGAAGATGGGGCAGATGATTATATTAAGAAGCCGTTTTCGGTTATGGAACTTATTACGAGAGTAAAGGCGCTGCTTAGGAGAACTTTATCTGAGGAGATAAAAGAATTACGTTTGGAAGAACTTGTTGTTAATAATGAGAAGCACGAAGTTTCTATAGAGGGAAAGCCCGTAGAATTAACATATAAAGAATATGAATTATTGTCTTTGTTTATTGCCAATAGAGGAGTTGTCTTGACGAGAGATATAATAATGGATGAAGTCTGGGGAACTGAATACGAAGGTGAATCAAGAACAATCGATATGCATGTGAAAACACTTCGTAAAAAGCTTGGTGTTTATGGAACGAAAATAAAAACAATCAGAAATGTAGGTTATGTAATAGAATGAAAAGCCAAATAAATAAAAGACTGGTTGGAATTGCTATTCTTGCAGTACTTGCCACAGTTGCAGGAACTACAATTATATATTACGGCTTGTTTCAGAAGCGTGTGCGGGCAGATCTTTCTGTAAGTGCTAAGCTTCTGAGGGATACTCACTATTTTGAGTCGGTTAATATTGATATATACGATATTGATCTGTCTACTGATATTGAAGAACTTCGTGTCACATGGATTGCAGAAGACGGAACGGTGCTTTACGACAACGATGCATCAGCAGAGTCCCTGACGAATCATAACGACAGACCGGAAATACAAGAAGCTTTTACCGATGGAGTTGGTGAGGCTATTAGAAAATCTGACACTATGAACAAGAATACGTTCTATTATGCTGTTCTTTTGGATAACGGAACGGTGCTCAGAGTAGCAACTGATGCACAAAACCTTTGGGCCGTATTTGTATCGGTGGCTCCCATCATTACTTTGATCATTTTAATTATCATTTCAATGTGCGTAGTAATTTCGCATTTACTTACAAAACAGCTATTGAAGCCGATTGAAGTAATGGTTTCGAATCTGGAAAATGCTGATTACGAATCTCCGTATAAGGAACTTGACCCCCTTTCTGAAATGCTAAGGACACAGCATACAGATATACTTGCAGCTGCAAAAGCCAGACAGGATTTTACGGCAAATGTATCACATGAGTTAAAAACACCCCTTACAGCCATTTCAGGATATGCAGAACTGTTAGAAGGCGGAATGGTGGGAGAAGAAAAGCAAAAGCACTTTCATCAGGAAATCCGCAAGAATGCAGACAGATTGATCGCACTTATAAATGATATTATTAAGCTTTCAGAACTTGACAGAGTAAATGGTGAACTTGCCTTCGAAAAAATTGATTTATATGATTTGGCTGCGGAATGTGTAAATGATTTATCTGTAAGCGCTAAGGTTAAAGAGATATATATAGCCATTGAAGGAGAAAAAGGTATAGTAAACGGCAACAGAGATCTGTTGAGGGAACTTATTGAGAATCTGATCCAAAATGCAATTAGATATAATAATCCGGGTGGAAAGGTTCTGGTATCGGTTAACATTATGGACAATTACACTTGCCTGATTGTAAAGGATAATGGAATCGGGATTCCTGCGGCAGATCAGCAGAGAGTTTTCGAGAGGTTTTACAGGGTTGATAAAAGCAGATCAAAAGCGACAGGTGGCACCGGTCTGGGACTTGCCATTGTAAAACATATTGTTGAGATACATGATGCGAGAATAGAACTTGACAGCGCACCTGGGGTAGGCACTACGATAACAGTTAAGTTTTAGCGAAGAGATATTATGATGATTGAAGAAATAAGAACAAGGCTTTATGAATTGCAGGATATAAAATATAGGGATTTCCAGAGCGGACTCATACCAACTGCGGAAAAAGAGATGTTTATAGGAGTAAGGACGCCCGCTCTTAGGAAGTATGCCAAAGAACTGGCAAAGACGGAGGGGATTGATGAGTTTTTGAATGACCTTCCACACAAGTATTTCGATGAGAATCAGCTCCATGCGTTTATCATCTCTGAGATAAAAGATTATGTTGAATGTGTAAAACAGGTGGACAGGTTCCTTCCATTTGTGGATAACTGGGCAACCTGTGATCAGATGTCGCCCGGGATTTTTAAAAAACATAAAGATGAGCTATCAAAAGAAATATACAAATGGCTCGAATCAGATAAAACATATACCATAAGGTTTGCGATCGGAATGCTTATGCAGCATTATCTGGATGGAGAATTTGACACGAAATATCTTGAAAGAGTATCAAGTATCAGGTCAGAAGAATACTATGTCAACATGATGATAGCCTGGTATTTTGCTACAGCTCTTGCCAAGCAGTATGAATCAACAATTTTGTATATCCAAGATCGCAGGCTTGATGTATGGACCCATAACAAGACAATTCAGAAGGCAATTGAAAGTTATAGGATTACAGATGAAGCAAAAGAGTATTTGCGCGGTCTGAAAATAAAGACATAAAAGTAAAAATTTACTTGCATTTGCGGAATATTCTGTCTGTTGTCACTTTTTTAGTTCAATTCTCTAAAGCGTTATAGTATAATCGTGGGGATGCTATAAGACAAAACTATAACAGGGAGAATGGTATGGAAAAGTTTAAAGATTTTTTGAAGAGGAAAGATATTGAGATTTCCTTGAAGCGCTATGGTATTGATGCGCTGGGAGCTATGGCGCAGGGATTATTCTGTTCGCTTCTTATCGGAACTATCATCAACACAATCGGGACTCAGTTCCATGTTCCTTTTTTGATGAAAACAGTGGCAACGATTGCCGGTACAGAATATACAGTTGGCGGTCTGGCTACAGCGATGAGCGGACCTGCAATGGCAGCAGCTATAGGATATGCTCTTAAGTGCCCGCCACTGGTTCTTTTTTCAATGATCACGGTTGGATTTGCGGCTAATGCTCTTGGTGGAGCAGGTGGCCCTTTGGCTGTATTGTTCGTTGCAATACTTGCAGCAGAATTTGGTAAAGCAGTTTCCAAGGAGACAAAGATTGATATTCTGGTTACACCTCTTGTAACTATAGGCGTTGGAGTATTTTTCTCATGGCTCATTGCACCGCCTCTTGGCAGGGCAGCTATGTGGATTGGAAACCTTATAATGTGGGCAACTGAGCTTCAGCCATTCCTTATGGGAATTTTGGTTTCCGTGCTTGTTGGTGTGGCGCTCACACTTCCTATTTCTTCAGCAGCAATCTGCGCAGCCTTTGGTCTTACAGGACTTGCGGGTGGAGCAGCTGTAGCAGGATGCTGTGCCCAGATGATCGGCTTTGCAGTTATTTCTTTTAAAGAAAATAAGTGGGGCGGACTTATCTCACAGGGAATCGGAACATCAATGCTTCAGATGGGAAACATCATTAAAAATCCAAGAATATGGATTGCACCGACACTTGCATCGGCTATAACAGGCCCTATTGCTACATGTCTTTTCAGATTGCAGATGAATGGAGCTCCGGTTTCATCGGGAATGGGAACCTGCGGAATGGTTGGACCTATCGGAGTTTATACAGGATGGGTCAGTGATGTGGCGAATGGTGCCAAGGCAGCAATCACAGGATTTGACTGGTTTGGACTTTTGATGATTTCCATAGTGCTTCCGGCTGTATTTTCACTTATAATAAATGCAGGTGTTAAAAAACTTGGCTGGGTAAAAGACGGAGATATGAAGCTTTAATGTTTAGAGATAATATAATCTATGCAGTTATAGGGGCAGCGGTGGTTTTACTTGCTGTCCTTATACTTTATCTAATTAAAAGACATAAAATGCGCCCGCTTCCTATGGATGAAATGGAGGGGCATGACTTCGAGTATTATTGCGCGGATCTGTTAAAAGACAATGGCTTTCTCGAAGTTGAAGTGACCAAGGGGAGCGGCGACTTTGGCGCTGATATCCTTGCTGAAAAGGACGGAGTAACCTATGCGTTTCAGTGCAAGTGTTATGATAAGCCAATCGGCGTCAAAGCAATACAGGAGATATATGCCGGTCGTGATTACTATGGGAAAATGGTTGGCGTTGTTATGACTAACCAATATTTCACTCAGCCTGCCGTTGAACTTGCAACAAAGCTCAATATTATGCTTTGGGACAGAGGATATGTGGATAACATGGAGAAAAAATGACCGGGGTAGTGGGACTGAAAGTATCGGTAAAGAATAGGAGACTATAGTGGTAGTAACAATTGAAGATGATTTTGACCTTGGAAAGATAGCTGACAGCGGTCAGTGCTTCAGGTTTAACAAGTGCGGAGAAGGGTCGCAGGAGCATTACAGCGTTGCAGCATTAGACAAACATGTGCTGGTTAAAAAACTTGACGAAAACAGGTACGAATTTAGCTGTGACCAAAAAGAATATGACTCCTTTTGGAAAAACTATTTTGATATGGACATCAGCTATAGCGATATTCGTTCAAGGATTGATAAAACCAAAGATGAATATCTTTATAATGCTTCGGAATACGGCAAAGGAATAAGGATTCTCAGGCAGGATCCGTGGGAAATGCTTATTTCTTTTATCATATCCCAGAGAAAAAATATTCCTGCTATCAAGGCCTCAATTGAAAAACTCTGCGCTCTTGCGGGGAATGTAATTGATGAGGGAGAAGAGTTTGGGAAAATATATTCTTTTCCCACTCCTGAAAAAATAGCAGCTTTATCAATGGAGCAGTTATCATCCTGTAGCCTTGGATATAGAGATAAGTATGTTCATCAGGCGGCACTTGATGTGGCAAGCGGCGCAGTAGACTTAAAGGCATGGGAGAAGCTATCTGATGAAGAGCTGATGGAGAATCTCCTTAAATTATTTGGTGTTGGGGTTAAGGTTGCAAATTGTGAGATTCTTTTTGGCTATCACAGGCTTGATGCGTTTCCTATTGATGTTTGGATAAAAAAAGTTCTTGATGCACATTATCAAAAAGGCTTTGCTTTTGAAAGCTATGCTCCTTTTAATGGGGTTATGCAGCAGTATCTATTTTTCTATTCAAGAACAGGAGGGTAATTTCTATGGGGAAAAATGAAGAAAAAAGTGTGATCCAAAGGGCCAGTGGCCTTAGGACCGCAGAGTATGTCAGCTATGCATTGGGGGATGCGGGTGGATGCCTGGTGTTTGGGCTGGTGACTTCCATCCTGCAGACCTACTATACGGATGTACTTATCTTAAGTCCGTTCTTTATCATGATCATGTTTGTACTGACAAGAGTCTGGGACGCGGTGAATGACCCAATTATGGGGCGCATCTGTGATACAGCGAAGGTCTCAAAGCATGGTCGATATCGTGTGTGGTTTCTTCGCGTGGCAATACCGCTTGCTATAGCATCTATTCTGTTATTTTGTAAATTCCCGGGTTTTGGTACGCCGGGAGACAATCTGCCTGCCTATATTTATGCGACAGTGACCTATGTTGCATGGGGAATGATCTATACCATGCTGCAGATTCCTTATGGCTCCCTTGCAAGTGTTATCACTTTGGATGACAAAGAAAGGTCCAAACTGTCAGTATTTCGTGCTGTTGGTGCGGCTCTTGGTTCTATGCCTGTCATGGTGCTTTCAATGCTTTGCTTTAGCACTGATAAAACAACAGGTCAATCCATCGTAAAATATGATGTTCTTTTAACCGGCGTTATTGTCATGGCTCTTTTATCTATGATAGCGCTTCTATTTGCATTCCTTGGTACAAAAGAGAGAGTGAAGGCGGAGCAAAAGCACCATGAAAAGGGCGCAGCAGGCAAAGCTTTAAAGCTTATCTTTGGAAACAAGTCAATGCTTTCTATTTCTGTAGTAGCAATGCTTCTTTTGGCAGGGCAGATGTTTACTCAAAGCTACTATGTGTATCTTATCCGCTACTATTTTGGAAAGGGCGGTATTTTTGTATCACTTCCGACTATCCTTACCTATATTCCAATGGCAATACTGATGGCATTTACTCCAAAGCTTGCCAGAAAGTATGGCAAAAAAGAGATTACTTCCGTAGGTATGATCATTGCGGCAGCAGCGAACTTTTTAATGTTTTTCCTGAAATTCCTGGATCCCGCAGCGGCACTTATGCCTTTCATGTTTTTGTGCTTTGTCTCCGGATTTGGTTTAAACCTATTTGTCCTGCAGCTGTGGGCTATGGCGGGGGATGCCATAGACGAGATCGAAGTTACAACCGGAAGTAAGGATAACGGAACAGCTTATGCGTTCCTTAATTTCTTCCGCAAATTGGGGCAGGTAATCTCAGCCATTGCGGTAAATGCAGCTCTTTTGGCAATGGGATACTATGACACAGCAAGTACGCTGGAATTCAAATTTACCGGGGCACAACTGTCTTTAATGTATGTACTGGCAACCCTGATCCCTGCTGTAATGTTTGCCCTGATGGCGCTATTCCTGATCGTCTGGTATCCGCTTTCAAAGGAGAAAGTGACAGAACTGCAGGCAAAAAAGGAAGCATACTTTGGAGATAAAAATCTATGAGTGATATTAAGTTTATTGAAAAAGAAACAGGCCTTGGCAGGATCAGAGGCCTTGAGAGAGAAGACGACCTGGCCTTTCTTGGGATTCGCTATGCAAAGGCAGAGCGTTTTTCCTATGCTGTTCCCATAGAAAAATGGGAGGGGACATATGATGCCACGCACTTCGGCGATGCCTGTACTCAGTACCGGACCTACTTTCCCCATCTTGATGTGCCGGAGCGACTTTTTTATCATCGGGAATTCAGAGAGGGACTAAGTTTTACCTATAGTGAGGACTGCCTGAACCTCAACATCTATGCGCCAAAAGATGCTCAAAACGCACCGGTTCTTGTATTTATCCACGGCGGAGGCTTTAATTCCATGGCCAATTCCGAGGGCTATCTTGACGGCGCCGGTTATGCGAAGCGTGGAATCATACTTGTGTGCATTAACTACAGGGTGGGAGCCTTTGGATATCTGACTCATGAGGAAATACAGGAAAAGAATGGTCGCGACGGAAACTTTGGACTGGACGATATTTTAGTTGCCATTAAATGGGTAAAAAGACATATAGCTTCCTTTGGCGGCGATGCTGAAAATATCACGGCTATGGGACAAAGCGCTGGAGCGATTTCTCTGCAATACCTCTGTCTTTCTCAAAAAGCAGAAGGTCTCTTTAAGCGTGCTATTATGCTCTCTGGTGGAGGACTTTTTCCTAAGAAAGCCAGGCCAAAGCCTGCTACTGAAACCAGAGAATACTGGAAAGAAGTAATGAAAATAGCCGGGGTAAAGACTTTAGAAGAATTCCGGCACTTGGATGAAAAAGAAGTGATGGCAGCTGTTGAAGTTATCAAAACTGAGCGAAATGACAATCTGGTGAACACACAACCGGTTGTGGATGGTTATCTTCTGGAAAAAGATACGGTGCAGCTTGTGAAGCAACCTTTGTGCATTGACTATATGGCAGGTACCACATCCAACGATATGTTCAATGTGGTCCTTTACCACATGGCCTGGAAATTTATCCGAGAAAATAAGGGATATCGCTATTTCTTTGATATAGAAGCACCGGGAGATGATAACGGTGCCTTTCATTCTTCGGATCTTAGGTATTTCTTTGGAACTCTTGATAAGAGTTTTCGGCCTTATGGCGAGAAGGATAAGGCTGCATCAGAACTGATTATGGATTACGTGGCAGCATTTGTAAGAACCGGAAATCCCAACGGAGAGGGGAGACCGATTTGGAAAAAAGGTGGAAAGCCTCTATACATCTCTAGTGGTGGCTTTAAAATGAAGCGGGCAAATCCTGTTTTGCTGATTCGAAATACCTTTAGGGGAGATCCAAAATAAATACGAGTACTTTTGAATATAGTATTAAACGTCTGATTGCCTTATGGTGGTCAGGCGTTTTTTAGTAGCATTCTCTGAAAGCGCTAACAATGCAATTTTACATATTGTTGGATACAAAAAATATATTATCTATCGCAAATCATAAAAAATGCACAGTTTTTACTCTATGAATTTGTTGATTAATTAGTGCATTATCACAATGAAAACTAATTCTTACATATTGTTTTCGTCAATATATATATGTTATGATGGTAACACGAATTATGAAAATGTAAGCGTTTACATTATTAAGAAAGTATAAACTTGCATTTTTATAGGGGTGTTAAGATTCGTGTTTTGTGGGAGACACATAAATTGGGAGGAGAACAATGGTAAGAAAGGGACTATGCAAAAAGGCATGGACAAAGGTTGGGGCTGTACTTATGTCTGCTGCGATTGTGATGGCAAATGTCACCATGGTAATGCCGCAGACTGTTGTCTATGCAGAAACAACTGACAATTCATCAGAATCCGCAAGTGGGACTTCTGAAGAAGGCAGTACTGATGGGAGTTCTGATGCATCATCAGAAGTATCAAGTGTTGATGATGAAAAAGAAGAAACAGTAACAGTTAAAACAGAGGAAGTAACAGAGGAAGCAGCTACAACTTTGGCTGGAACTGAAGAGGCAACTTCTTTGACTGCAGCAACAGCAGGAGCGACCTTACTTGGAGCGGCTGCAAGCGGAAATGCGTCTTCAGGAGCAGCATCAGCAAGTTCTTCAGCTGCAAGTGAAGCATCATCAGAAGGAACTGCAGCAACAAGCGCATCTTCAGTTGAAGGTTCTGCGGCAAGTAGTGCTTCTTCGGTGGAAGCAGCAACAGCAGCAAGCAGCGCAGCTACAGAAGAGATTGAAGAAGAATCAGAAGATAGAAACTTTGATGACTCCAAGACAGATGTATGGGATTTTGGCGCTGAGGATCTGGGAGAAGATTACAATAACAGATTAACAGTTGATACTATTAATGGTCTTTACAGTGTAAGTGCCGGTTCAACAGGAGTTAATATTGCATCATTCTCGATAGATGATGGGGATTTTTCATTCAATGATGGTGGATATAGTGAAACTCACAGGTTAAGAACCACTAACACAGAGCTTACCCGTTATGACAGTAAGTCACTAAAAGACTCTGATGGAAATGTATATAGCGGTTATATTTATTCAAATAAAAGCGGGACATCGGATGTTTATATCGCGGTGGAATGCCAGGCTGATGATATCATCACTGCATATGTTGCCAGCAATGGAACAGATTCAGATGTTGTATTTGAAAATATGTCTGATGGAACAGAATCAACTACGTATACACATACGGCAGGTTCAAGTACAGTATCAAGATTTGTATACTATCCTGCAAACGAAAGCCGGTACAAATTATATTCTGCTACCGAGAAGCTTGTAGTGGCCAGAATTCTTCGTAAGCATGCGGAGTATGCACAGCTTACAGGTACAGTAAACGGCTATGAAGGAACAGAATCTCTTTCCATAGTATTTACTAACAGACAAAATGGCAACGAGGTCAGAGCTGAGGTCAGTGAAGGTTCATTTACGGCAGAGCTTGCAGAAGGCTTTGATTATGATTTATCTCTTGAGGGGGCTGATAACTATGTTATTACATCTAGCAAGAGCATAAATATCAGTGAGGATACTTCAATTGAAGTGGATGTTGCAGGCGTTACACTTGTGACATACACAGGAAGTATTACCGGGATTGATACAGAAGATATAGACAGCTTTGTTCGAGCTGCTGAGTTTACATTTACACCGGATGACAAGGAATCGGTATATGTTCCTTCTATTACACTTAATTCTGAAGAAAATGCTATTGTTTATGAAGTAAAGCTTCAAAGCGGAGTGAATTATGAAGTAGCTGTAGAGGATAAAGAAGATACTGCTTCAGAGAAATACGCGGCAGTAGAAGATTACAACCTGATTACAACATCTATTGCTGTAGATGGGGAAAAAGATAACTTTGCTATTGAATTTGAAGCTAAGCCTGTATACAACATAACAATCGTGCCCAACGGGGCAACTCTTGATGATCTGGCAGAAGCAACATTTACCTTTACAAGACTTGATACAGAAAATGATTATGAAGCTGACGGATACGTTTATGAGTTTACAGGAACAGATGGCATTACTTTAAGAGATGGACAGTATGTTGTAGAGGTTACTGATTCGGGAGAATATGTACAGCAGCTTACCAGCAATCTTATCGTAAATGGCGCAGATGTGGTAAAAGAGATTACATTCTCATCTGATATAACAGAATGGAATTTCAGTGATGAGTCATTCGTGTCTAAATATGCGAATGCTTCATCGGGAACTTATAACGGATTATCATGGACAAATGGAAGATCACACAATAGTGTATATCTTTATTCAGGAGCAGGAACAATATCAGTTCCCGTAAAAGGAGCTTGTCAGATTCAGGTAACTGCAAATTATCAGTACTCCTTCTATTTTGAGAGTGATTCAGAAGAATCGGTTGATGTTAAAACCGGAACAACGAGTCAGGATGATACTTTTACCTACAATTATGATGGAGAAAAGGGGACATTTGACATAACTGTTCTGGGTTCATCATATATTACAAAAATTGCGACTGTTTATCAGACAGAATATAAGTCTGAAATATCAGTTGGATCATCAGAGTCTGCAGACTATGAGACTATTGGAGAAGCACTTGACGCGATTCGTCTCATGGAGAGAGATGACAGTGAAAGAGTTACAGTTAGTATAGAGCCTGGCAATTATGAGGAAATGCTTGTAATTGATGTTCCTAACGTAACACTTAAAAATGCAAGTGATAATCCTACAAACACACTTACAAATTCAGGCGTAGATATTGATGACAATGCAGTTCGTATTACATGGTATTACGGACACGGCTATACATACTACAGTATGGGAAGTGATTACAAGTACAATAGCGATGTTCTTACTACTAACAAAGCTAATGGCTATGCATCTGTTGTTAACCCCGGCTCAGGAACTGGAACATACTGGAATGCAACTGTTGTAGTAAGTGCTTCCGGATTTGAAGCAAAAGATATTATTTTTGAAAATTCTTTTAACCAGTATATGTCGGAAAAGGCAGCAGAGGACGTGATTGTTCCTCAAAGTGGTGCAAAAGAGGGATCTACAGCCCGTGCAGATATGTTAGCCGGCGATACAAGTCTGCAGAATAAGAGCTATGTAGAAAGAGCTGCAGCTCTTGCTCTTACATCATCAGCAACAGAAAGCTATTTTGATGGTTGCCGCATAATTGGTCGTCAGGATACTCTCTACGGCGGAGAAGGTGCTACAGCAGCGTTCTATGATTGTGCAGTATATGGCGGAACAGACTACATCTTTGGCGGAATGACAGCAGTATTCGCAAAGTGCGACCTTGTTCTTAACACAAGTGAAGATAAAAACGATGTTGCTTATATTACAGCAGCTCAGCAGAAGGCTTCAGGTACACGCGGATATCTTATGTACAACTGTAAAGTTACAAGTGCAACGCCAGGCGTTGACACAGCATCAGAATATAAATCAAAGCCCGGACAGTTTGGAAGACCTTGGCAGGCGAATACTTCTGAAGTTGTATTTTTTGATACTGTTGTAGAGGCAACAAATTGGAGCCTTGATTCAAACAATAGATATGTTTATGATACAGACTCTAACGTATCACTTATCCAGCCGGCAGGTTGGAATACAACTCTTGGCGGAGAATCGGCAAGGTGCGTAGAATATGGCACATACGAGGTGTCCGGAGAAGATAACAGCTCATCTCGTGTAACCTGGGCGCAGCAGCCTGAGACAGCTGTTTGTTCAGATGGGACAGGGATTTCTGTAGCAGCATTTTTGGGTGACTGGGATCCGTTTGAGGAAAATGGTAATGATATGACTATTACTTTCCCCGATGGAACAACAGACGAGGCACCTGTTGCTGATGAAAGCGAGAAGTCAGAAGAAAAGGCAAATACAGTATACACACTTGAATCATCAGGTTTAGCTGCTTTTGCTGCCGGTGCCAAGAGCGATGGAGAAACTGAAAAGGCTGGCACAGATGAATACTTTACATTAGTATACAGCGCAAAAAGTAAAGTTGATTCCAGCTCGAAGACTTGGGATGATGGATATGCATCTTCTCAGCGATTGAATTTAGGCGGTAATGTAAGTACTGAGAAAAATGCAATCAAGTTTACTACATCAAGCAATGAAGCACAGGTTGAAGTGTGGTGGGCTTGTGGTGATAGTGGTCGCCAGATAGCAATACTTGACAGCAACGGAAGTACAGTTGCCATAACTGAGGAGGAAGCGGTTAAGAATTCCGCATACAAATCAACGCTTAAAACTAGTAGTGCAGGAACCTATTATCTTGGAGGAGCCACCGGCAATAACTATATTTTCAAGGTTGTTGTAACAGACGGTGAGCAGGAAGAAGTAATAAGAGCTGATTGGAGCAGTGTGAGTACTCCTGTTATCGAAAGTGTTGCACTTAATGAGAGCGATTCAAATAAAATAGATGTTAAGGTGAATGCAATTATCGGCACAGATGGCGGCGATAGCCTTACAGTAACTATGTATGATGAAGGCGGAATTACAAAAGAAACTTTGAAGTCATCAGCAGAAAAAGAATCTTTCGATTTTTCTTTTACGCCTGAATTAAGCGGTAAATACTATTTCGTAGCTACACTTGCAAGAGAGGACGAAACAGATGTAAAGACAAGCGGTGAGTCAGATAAGTATGAATTTACGCTTCCTCTTACAGCTCCACAGTTTAAAAATGCAGTAAATAAGGGAAGCGGAACTGTAACTGTAAAATTCTATTCTGTAAAAGAAGCTACAGAATATACTCTTCTAGCTATTGATACAGAGAACGAATCATCAGAGGTGAAAGCAACCTATACACCTGAAGAAGTTGTAACAAATACTTCAACGGAATACGAATATACATTCAAGAATCTTACAGTTGGTCATGAATATAAACTTGTTTTATCGGCAAAAAGAAACGAAGAGGTTTCGGCTGAAAGTACAATGAATATCGAGGTCACTGAGGATGGGGAACAAGAGTGGACATTCTCTGCATTTGGATCAGGCGTGTCAACTTCAACCAATAAAGCTACGGTAAACGACGATGGTTCTGTAACAGTTGCTTCAACCGGCGGAAAAGGAAAACTTGTTCCGGCATCTACTGATGGGCTTGCGTTTTATTACGCAACAATACCGGCAGATAAAAACTTTACTCTTTCTGCCACGGTTAGTGTTGATTCCTGGAAATATTCAAACGGTCAGGAAGGCTTTGGTCTTATGGCAGCAGATACTGTTGGAGTAAACGGAGACTCTTCGGCATTTTGGAATAACTCTTACATGGCAAGTGCTACAAAGGTTGAATATTATTATGATACAGCTGCGGGAGAAGTAACAGACGATACATCAGCAAGTAAAATATCAATGAAAATTGGAATTGGTTCACAGCAGAAAATTGGTGTTACACAGGATAATCTGTCCCTTCTTCAGGCAAATGATTCGACAACAATAACAGGAGAATTCTCATCTACAATGAGACCGCTTGATACATCATGCGGTAGCAAAGGAGCAGGTACATACAATCTTATTGGAAATGAGACTTCAGGCGGTGTGGCATCGACAACCGTAGATAATCCTGTAACAGAGTTTAAACTTTCAATAAGAAAGAACAACACAGGATATTTTGTGAGCTACACAGATGCTGATGGAAATACAACAACACAGAAGTATTATGACACAGAGGCTCTTGAACAGCTGGATACTGACAATGTTTATGCAGGATTCTTTGCTTCAAGAAATGCAACAGCAACGTTTAGTGATATTGAACTGACACTTGTTGATCCTGCTGATGATGAAGCTGCAGAAGATAAACCAATTACATATGTAACACCAAGCTACAAGATTATCTCAGCAACATATTCAAATACTGCTGAGTACACATTGCAGTATACAGGTAATGCAGATGGTGTATTGACAATATCGGATTCAAAGGGTAATAACCTCGTAAATGCCAAAACTGTTGAGGAAAATACAGTAGAGAGCGTTGAAGCAACACTTGATAAAGGAGATAACACCTTTACAGTAACATTTATACCGGATGAATTTTTCCATCCTGAGGATGATGAGTATCAGCTCCTTTCATCATATGAAGCAAGCACATTTACGCATACTGTAAATTACAAGACTATCAGTGATGCAAAAGAGATATATGTATCCCCTGAGGGCACAAGCACAGGGGAAGGAACAGAGAATTCTCCGGTAGACATCTATACAGCAGTTAAATATGTACAGCCCGGACAGACAATAAGACTTGCCGGCGGCACATATTCACTTAAGAGTACTGTTACAGTTGCAAGGGGAATTGATGGAACTTCATCTAAGCCGATCAGAATGATTGCTGAATCCGGTGACAGAGCAGTGTTTGATTTTAACAAGGCGTGCGCTGGTTTTGTATTTGCGGGCGACTATTGGTATGTAAGCGGAATTGACTGTACGAGATCAGGTAATTCCCAAAAGGGTATTCAGGTGTCCGGAAGTCACATTACACTTGAAGATATTCATACATATGAAAACGGAAATACAGGTATTCAGGTAAGCAGATATCTTTCAACAGATGAGTGGGATGATTGGCCAAGTGATGATCTTATTCTCAACTGCACATCATATAGTAATGCGGATGCAGGATACGAAGATGCAGACGGATTTGCTGCAAAGCTTACAGTAGCAGAAGGCATAGTATTTGATGGATGTATTTCCTACAACAATGCGGATGACGGCTGGGATCTTTTTGCGAAAGTTGAATCAGGTTGCATTGGTCAGGTTACAATCCGGAATTGTGTTGCCTTTGCAAATGGTTACGGCGTGGATGGAACAGATGAAGGAAACGGTAATGGATTTAAGATGGGTGGCTCCAGCATGGCAGGACCTCATAAACTCATCAATTCCGTTGCATGGGGCAACAAGGCAAAAGGTATTGATTCCAACTCCGGACCTGACATTCAGGTATACAACAGCATGTCATTTAATAACGGAGGCAGTAATGTAGCTCTTTATACAAATGACACAGCAAACACAGATTTTTGTGTTGACGGTGTGCTCTCATACAGAACAACCGGAACAAGTACAAATGAAACAATAAAAGCAAAGGGAACACAGGATTCCTCAAAGATTTACGGAAAACTTAACTTCTTCTGGAATGATGGAACATCTGCTAACAGTGAAGGACTTACAGCATCTGATGACTGGTTTGTATCCCTTGATGCACCTTATGCAAATGCACAGGATCCGCTGGCGGTAGCAGAAGGAATGAGAAGCAGTAATGGAAAAATTGACCTTGGCGATTTCCTGAAGCTGACTGATGCAGGTATGGAGGCTTTGGCAAAGGCCGGTATTACGTACTCCGACGTTGTGGCTGTATTAAATGGAAGCTATGAGGCTTCAGGCTACAACTATGATCCGAGTGAGGATGATGATTCTTCAAGCGCTTCAAGCACAGAAGCAAGTTCGGAGGAGAGTCCGGAATCAAGCACAGAAGTAAGCTCAGATGCAGGTTCTTCTGCTTCGACACAAGAATCAGGCTCTGCAAGTTCAACAGAAGAAGCAGGTTCTGCAAGCACAAGCGGATCATCAACACAGGATCAGTCATCAGAGAGCAGCACGGCAGAAACTTCATCAGATTCAACATCCGAATCGGATTCTGCAAGCGAAGGATCAGGAGATTCAAGTGATTCAAGTGATGAGGATGTAGATGATGACGAATCGGGATCTGATGAATCAGGTTCATCAAGCACATCTGAATCAGTTCCTGCATCCAGAGTGGAACCAACGCCTATAGTAAGAGCGATTGAAAATGTGGTGGAGCGAATTGTAAATAGAGTTAATAATTTCGTTAACCGCATATTCGGGAATGATAATCGTAACAATGAACGAGATGTCGCAGGGGCTCAGAGAGAGGAAAATATAGGAACTCAAGATAATGAAGGTAATACACAGGAACATTCGAATGAAGCAGTACAGACACCTGATGATTCGGGAAAACAAACTTCATCTGGAGTAGAGATTTTGGATGAACAGACGGCAAAAGAGGCAGCTCCTTCAGGTGATAAAACACCGATTCCTGTAGCGCCTATAGCAGCAGGCGGAGCTACAGTGGTTGTGGCTGCAGCTGCAGTAGTTGCTGTAAAAACCGGGCTTATGGCAAAATTGTTGGCGCTTCTTCATATAATTAAGTAATGGTTTGAAAGAATTCTTTTGTCATAATAGCAATAATTGATAAAGAAGTTGTCCTCATAAAGGTGGGGACAACTTCTTTTAAAATAATCTGAAATAAATGTACAAAAAATGTAGAATATGTATATAATTAGTGTATGTTTACTAAAAACTAAAATATTAGTCAAAAAAGTAAAATATGGGTTAATTAAAGGAGCATGATACCGTTCGAAGCGTATTTTGCTGAGTTGCGGTATCTGCATCCGAACGGAGTAAGTCAGATAATAAACTGGCGTTATTAAAGGAGAAAAGGTATGGGTGATGCAAAAATGTTTATTGAAGAGGGAAAAACATTTCTCGGAATTGAGTTCGGCTCAACAAGAATTAAGGCTGTTTTAACAGATGAAGAATATAACCCGATAGCTTCCGGCTCCCATGGATGGGAAAACAGACTGGATAACGGTATCTGGACATATACACTTGATGACATTTGGACGGGGCTTCAGGACTGTTATCAGGGACTGAAGAAGGATGTGGAAAACAAGTATGGCGTTAAGCTTACAACTGTCGGAGCTATGGGCTTTTCTGCCATGATGCATGGTTATATGGCATTTGATAAGGCCGGAAACCTTCTTGTGCCATTCAGAACATGGAGAAATACAATAACAGAGGAAGCTTCTGACAAACTTACAGAGGTTTTTGGATACCATATTCCCCAGAGATGGAGCATTGCCCACCTCTATCAGGCTATTCTTAATAAAGAAGAGCACGTATCTAAAGTGGATTTCTTTACAACTCTTGCCGGATATATTCATTGGCAGCTCACAGGAGAAAAAGTTCTTGGAGTTGGCGATGCTTCCGGAATGTTCCCTATTGATTCAAAGACATGCGACTACAACAAAAAGATGGTTGAACAGTTCGATGAACTGGTTGCATCATATTCTTTTGACTGGAAACTTTCTGACATCCTTCCAAAGTCACTTCCTGCAGGTGCGAAGGCAGGAAGTCTTACAGAAGAAGGCGTAAAAAAGCTTGATCCGTCAGGCGAATTGAAGGCAGGAATCCCTGTATGCCCTCCTGAGGGAGATGCCGGAACAGGAATGGTTGCCACAAATTCAGTCGGAGTAAGAACCGGTAATATTTCTGCCGGAACTTCAGTATTTTCAATGGTTGTTCTGGAACATGACCTTTCAAAGGCATATCCTGAGCTTGACCTTGTTACAACACCATCAGGAGAGCAGGTTGCAATGGTTCACTGCAACAACTGCACATCTGATCTCAACGCATGGGTATCTCTGTTTAGAGAGTTTGCAGGAGCAATCGGAAAAGATATTGATGATGATGCATTATATGGAACACTTTACCGCAAAGCTATGGAAGGTGATGCCGACTGCGGCGGACTTCTTGCGTATAACTATTTCTCAGGTGAGAGCATCACAGGATTCAATGAAGGAAGACCTCTGTTTGTAAGAAGACCTGATGACAAGTTCAACCTTTCTAACTTTATGAGAACACATCTTTATACTGCACTTGGTGCTCTTAAAGCAGGAAATGACATTCTTATGAAAGAAGAAAATGTTAAGGCAGACTTCTTCTTTGGACAGGGCGGATTCTTCAAGGTAAGAGGTGTTGGTGACAGAGTAATGGCGGCAGCGCTCAATACTCCTATCAAGCTTATGGAGACAGCAGGAGAGGGCGGTCCTTGGGGACAGGCAATCCTTGCAGGATTCATGATGCAGAAAAACGATGGTGAGACTCTTGAAAAATATCTTGCTGATAAGGTATTTGCAAGTGGAAAAGTTGAGACCTGTGACCCAAATAAAGAGGATGTTGCCGGTTTTGATGAGTTTATGAAAGACTACAACGCAGGTCTTTCTATAGAAAGGGCAGCAGTTGATTCATTAAAATAATAATAATTATCTGGATTTTTAATGTCTTTTCAGATACGGATTGCTATAAATTGATAAGCCTATCGCAATAATTACGAAGATTAATTGTCGGTCTGATAATAGAATGAACATTGGAGCGTAGAAAAATGTTAGAAGAATTAAAGAAAAAAGTTTATGAAGCAAACATATTGTTACCTAAGTATGGACTTGTAACTTTTACCTGGGGAAATGTAAGTGCGATTGACAGAGAGAGCGGTCTTTTTGTTATCAAGCCAAGCGGCGTTGACTATGACACCATGACTCCTGATGACATGGTTGTTATGGATCTTAATGGCAACAAGGTTGAGGGTAAATTAAACCCATCATCCGATACACCTACACATGTTGAGATCTACAAAGCATTTAAGGAAGTAGGCGGTGTTGTTCACACACATTCATCCTATGCTACAAGTTGGGCTCAGGCAGGGAGAAGCATTCCGTGCTATGGCACGACTCATGCTGATTACTTCTATGGTGAGATTCCGTGCGTAAGATGCCTCACTAAGGAAGAAATCGAATCTGCATATGAAGAGAATACAGGCCACCTAATTGTTAATGAGTTTGAACGTATGGGAAAAGATCCGGTGGCTGTACCTGCAGTACTTTGTAAAAATCACGGTGTGTTTACCTGGGGTAAAGATGCACATGAAGCGGTTCATAATGCAGTTGTTACAGAAGAGGTTGCAAAAATGGCCTATAGGTGCGAAACTATTAATCCGGAAGTGAAGCCTGCTCCACAAGAACTTCAGGATAAGCACTATTACCGTAAACACGGTGCTAACGCATATTATGGACAAAAGTAATCACTCGGTGAGAGCAGAACTACTTTATAAAAATAGAAAGGAAAAATAATTATGACCAATCAGGAACTTCAAAAAACAGCTAATGAAGTCAGAAAAAGTATTATCACAGCACTTCATGCAGCTGGGGCAGGACATCCGGGCGGATCGCTGTCATCAACAGATATTTTCACTTATCTTTACTTCGAAGAAATGAATATCGATCCTAAGGACACAAAGAATGCTGACCGCGATCGTTTCGTTCTTTCAAAGGGACATTGTGCTCCTGGCCTTTACTCAGTAATGGCAGAGAGAGGATATTTCCCTAAGGAGGAGCTTACAACTCTTCGTAAACTTGGTTCAAGACTTCAGGGACATCCAAGCATGCAGTATCTTCCAGGTCTTGACATGAGCAGCGGATCTCTTGGACAGGGAATCTCAGCAGCTTGTGGTATGGCTCTTTCAGCTAAGCTTGATAACAAGTCATTCCGTGTATACACACTCCTTGGTGATGGAGAGCTTGAAGAGGGACAGGTTTGGGAAGCAGCTATGTTTGCCGGATTCAGAAAACTTGATAACCTCTGCGTAATCGTAGATAACAACGGATTACAGATTGATGGACCTATTGATAAGGTATGTTCTCCTTATCCTATCGATGAGAAGTTTAAAGCATTTAACTTCCATGTAATCAACATTGATGGTCATAATTTTGATGAAATAAGAAAAGCTTTTGAAGAAGCTAAGAATACAAAGGGACAGCCTACAGCTATCATTGCTCACACAGTTAAGGGCAAGGGCGTTTCATTTATGGAGAATCAGGTAGGTTGGCATGGCAAAGCTCCTAACGATGAAGAGTTTAAGCTTGCTATGGAAGAATTAGAAAGGACAGGTGCAGCACTATGAGCGATGTAAAGAAAATAGCAACAAGAGAGAGTTATGGTAATGCTCTTGCAGAACTCGGTGATGAGTATCCTAACCTTGTAGTTTTAGATGCTGACCTTGCAGCTTCTACAAAGACAGCAGTTTTCCAGAAGAAATTCCCAGAAAGACACATTGATTGTGGTATTGCAGAATGCAACATGATGGGTATCGCAGCTGGACTTGCAACAACAGGAAAGATTCCTTTCGTTAGTTCTTTTGCAATGTTCGCAGCAGGACGTGCATTTGAGCAGGTTCGTAACTCAGTAGGATATCCTCATCTTAACGTAAAGATTGGTGGAACACATGCCGGAATCACAGTTGGTGAGGACGGAGCCAGCCATCAGTGTAACGAAGATTTCGCTCTTATGAGTGTAATCCCTGGAATGGTTGTTATGTGCCCTGCTGATGACATTGAAGCAAAGGCTTGCGTACGTGCAGCAGTTGAGCATGAAGGCCCTGTATACATCAGATTTGGCCGTGCAGCATGCAGCATCATTAATGACAGACCTGATTACAAATTTGAAATTGGAAAAGGAAATGTTGTCAGAGAAGGAAAAGATGTTACAATAGTAGCTACAGGAATTTGCGTAGATTCAGCTTTAAGTGCAGCAGAAATGCTTGCTAAAGACGGCATTTCAGCAGAAGTAATCAATATCTGCACAATCAAGCCTCTTGATAAAGAGCTTGTAGCAGCATCTGCCAAGAAGACAGGCAAAGTTGTAACAGTTGAGGAACATTCCGTTATCGGCGGACTTGGAAGCGCTGTATGCGATGCACTTTCTGAACTTGCACCTACTCCTGTAAAGAAACTCGGAATGCAGGATACATTCGGCGAGTCAGGAACAGCTTCAGAACTTGTTCATAAGTATGGACTTGACGGCGAGGGTGTATACGCATCAGTAAAGGAATTCCTTAAGTAATGATAATTTTAAGCCCTTCAATTTTATCTGCAGATTTCACTGTGCTTGGTCAGCAGATTACAGAAGCTGATAAAGCCGGAGCAGAGTATATTCATATTGATGTTATGGATGGCACATTTGTGCCATCCATTTCCTATGGTATGCCGGTTATTAAAAGTATTAGAAAAGTAACTGACAAAGTCTTTGATGTGCATCTTATGATCACAGATCCTATCAGATATATAAAGGATTTTGTAGATTCCGGAGCAGACATTATAACCTTCCATCTTGAGGCTGCTTCAAATCCACAAGCGGTAATTGACGAAATTCATAAATATGGCAAAAAGGCCGGGTTATCCATAAAACCAGGAACTTCAGCCCATGAACTCATTCCATATCTTGACAAGGTTGAAATGATTCTTATAATGACTGTTGAGCCGGGATTCGGCGGACAGAAATTAATTCCCGAAACACTTGATAAGGTCAGAAAATTGCGTCGGATGCTTGATGACAGACATTTGGAAACAGACATAGAAGTTGATGGCGGTATTTATGCTGAAAATCTCCCCATAGTTCTTGAAGCCGGAGCCAATGTCATAGTATCCGGTTCGGGAATATTCAAAGGTAATATTTCAGAAAATGTGAATAAATTTTTGAAAATTATGAATATGTAAATTCATCTCTACTTCGTCCAATTTAGAAAGGAAAAATAATGCACATCATTTTTACATCTGATACCCATGGACATGTGTTTCCGATTAACTATGCCACAAACTGCCCCGAGAATGCGGGGCTTTTTTGCATAGCAGCACAAATTTCAAAGGATGGAAACACTTTGGTTTTAGACGGAGGAGATTCCCTTCAGGGAACACCCCTTCTTTCATATTATTTGGAACATAAAGACGAATACGATTTCAATCCCGCAGCAGAAGGATTTAATGCTATGGGATTGGATTACTATACACTTGGCAACCATGACTTCAACTTTGGCTATGAGGCAATTCTTGACTTTGTATCTGCCATGAATGCAACCTTGATTTCAGCCAACGTTGAAGATAAGAGAAACGCACTTGGAATAAAAAAACACGTTATTCATACTCTTGAAGATGGTACGAGAGTAGGAATAACAGGAGCAGTTACAGGATATGTCAATGTGTGGGAACAAAAGGACCACCTTACAGAACTTGTGGTTTCTGATCCGGTTGAAGCTTTAAAAAAAGAACTTGAAATAATGAAGGATAAATGCGATATCACAGTTTGCATTTACCACGGCGGTTTTGAAGAAGATCTTGCAACAGGAAAACTTTTGTCCGGTACAACAGAAAATCAGGCATGTAAGATAATGAGAGAGCTTGATTTTGATATAGTGCTTACAGGTCATCAGCATATGGCTGTTGAAGGAGTAACTATTGAGGGAAGCTATGGTGTTCAGCCGCCCGCCAAGGCTATGAAGTACTGTGAGCTTAAAGTAGATAAAAAGAATGATGGCTGGGATATTTCATCAAAGCTTGTAGCAGTTAATGAACCGGATGCTAAGTATAAAGAAATAGAAAAAGCACATGATTTTATGAACGACCTCAACACCAGAATTCAGAAATGGCTTGATGAACCAATCGGATGCCTTGAAAAAGCCATTGAACCTGAGCCAAAACTTGAAGTGGCTGTTAACGGAAGTAAAGTGGCAGCTATTTTTAATCAGGTTCAGCTTGAATATACAGGAGCTGACTTCTCCTGCACGAGCCTTTCCAATGATCCTCTTGGTCTTAAAAAGGATATTACAGTAAGAGACGTACTTGGAATTTATCAGTTCTCCAATACCGTTGAGGTAAAAGAAGTAACAAAAGCTGTAATTAAAAAGGCTCTTGAAAGATGTGCAGAATACTTTGAGATTGATGAGGATGGTAAACTGAAAATTTCAAACATCTTTTTGCAGCCAAAGATTGAGCATTACAATTACGATTTTTATGCCGGACTTGAGTATGTCCTTGATATCACAAAGCCTCTCGGAGAGAGAGTCACTCTTTTAAGAAAGCTTGATGGAACTGAGCTTGAGGACGATAAGACATACACTCTTGTTACAAGCAACTACAGAGCTACCGGAACCGGCGGATATGCATGCATAGGAAACAGCAAAACAGTAAAGAGCTTTCCTGATGAGATGCCGGATCTTTTGATCGATTACCTTAGAAGGAACAGTCCTGTTAAGGAGATAGTTAACAGCAAGTTGACAGTTAAAGTCTGAAAAGGCATACTATATTTGTGAAATTATCGATTTTATGAAGAAGGAACGCCATGTATAAGAGATTAGAGAGAAACGATGCCTGTTGGTGCGGCAGCGGCAAGAAATACAAAAGCTGTCACGCTGCTTTTGACGATAAATTGATACAGCTTGAGCATCAGGGATTTATAGTACCGGACAGAAGTCTTTTTAAAACAGAAAAAGATATTGAAGGAATCAAGAAGAGTGCAGTTATAAATATGGCTGTGTTGGATGAAATCGGAGAGAAAATCCATGCAGGAATGAGCACTCAGGAAATTGATGATATCGTATATAATACTACGACCAAGATGGGAGGAATTCCGGCAGATCTTAATTATGAGGGATTTCCCAAGAGCGTGTGCACATCTATTAATGAGGAAGTGTGTCATGGAATCCCATCAAAGGATATTATTTTAAAGGATGGCGACATTATTAATGTTGACTGTTCCACAATTCTTGACGGCTATTTTTCTGATTCTTCACGAATGTTTTGTATAGGTGATGTCTCTCCTGAAAAGAAGCGACTTGTTGATGTTACAAAAGAGTGCCTTGAAGAGGGACTTAAAGCAGTTAAGCCGTGGACACCTATTGGCGATATGGGAAATGCGGTTCATCAGCATGCACTTAAGAATGGATATACTGTAGTTAGAGAAATCGGCGGGCATGGATGTGGTAATGCTTTCCATGAGGAACCGTTTGTAAGTTTTGTAAGTAAGCCCGGAACGGGGATGATTATGGTTCCGGGAATGGTATTTACTATTGAACCTATGGTAAACATGGGAACAAATGAGATATTCATTGATGAAGATAATGATTGGACTGTTTACACAGCAGATCTTAAGCCTTCGGCGCAGTGGGAAGTGGAACTTCTGGTTACTGAGACCGGGTATGAACTTTTGTGCTGGTAAACATTCATAGAAAGACGAGGTTTTTTAGATGCAGAATAAGGGTAAATATTATATTACAACTGCAATAGCTTACACATCCGGTAAGCCGCATATTGGTAACAGCTATGAAATCGTGTTGGCAGATGCTATTGCAAGGTATAAAAGAAGAGACGGATTTGATGTTCATTTTCAGACAGGTTCTGACGAGCATGGTCAGAAAATTGAGACAAGAGCAATCGAAGCCGGTTGCAGTTCACCTAAAGAGTTTGTAGATCAGGTTTCAGATACTATTAAAGGTCTCTGGAATCTTATGGACACTTCTTATGACCGATTCATCAGAACAACAGATGAAGATCATGTAAAACAGGTTCAGAAAATTTTCAAAAAATTCTATGATCAGGGAGACATTTACAAGGGATCATATAAGGGAATGTATTGTACAGAGTGCGAGGCTTTCTATACAGAATCTCAGCTCAAGGACGGAAAATGCCCTGAATGCGGAGGCCCTGTTCATCCTGCAGAGGAAGAAGCATACTTCTTTAAGATGAGCAAATATGCTGACAGACTTATCGAACATATCAATACACATCCGGAATTTATTCAGCCTGCATCAAGAAAGAATGAAATGATGAACAATTTCCTTCTTCCCGGACTTCAGGATCTTTGTGTATCAAGAACATCATTTAAATGGGGAATACCTGTTGATTTTGATGATAAACATGTGGTTTATGTATGGCTTGACGCTCTTACCAATTATATAACAGGAATTGGGTACGATGCTGATGGTAACAGCTCTGAAGAATACAAGAAGTGGTGGCCTGCAGATCTTCACCTTATAGGAAAAGATATTATCAGATTCCATACAATCTATTGGCCTATTTTCCTTATGGCACTTGGCGAGCCGCTTCCCAAACAGGTATTTGGTCATCCATGGCTTTTACAGGGCGGCGAGAAAATGAGTAAGTCAAAGGGCAATGTTATTTACGCTGATGATCTGGTAAGTCTTTTTGGAGTTGATCCTGTAAGATATTTCGTTCTTCATGAGATGCCTTTTGATAACGATGGAGTTATTACATGGGAACTTTTGGTAGAAAGATTCAACTCTGATCTGGCCAATACGCTCGGAAACCTTGTAAATCGTACTATAGCTATGAGTAACAAGTATCTCGGCGGTGTTGTGGCAGACAAGAACGTGACAGAGCCTGTTGATGATGATCTTAAGGCTGTAGTTACCGGATGCTATGCAAAAGTAGAAGCAAAGATGGACGAGCTTCGTGTTGCGGATGCACTTACAGAAATATTTACTTTATTCAAGAGATGCAATAAATATATTGATGAAACAGAACCATGGGTTCTTGGAAAAGATGAGAGCAAAAAGGACAGATTATCTACAGTTCTTTACAATCTTGTAGAGTCTATCTCAATTGGAGCAGCTCTTCTTGACCCGTTTATGCCTGAAACAGCGCAGAAAATCAAGGAACAGCTCAATACTCCTGACAGAGACTTTGACACTCTTGATAAATTCGGTATTTGTAAGAGTGGCACTAAAGTCACTGATGCTCCTGAAATGCTCTTTGCCCGTAAAGATTTAAAGGATGTGCTTGAGAAAGCTGCCGAGATTACAAAGAGACAAAAAGCTGAGTATGAAAGAGCACAGGCTGAGGCAGCAAAGAATCTTGCAAAGGCAGGTCTTGCTCCTGCAGTTGTTGAGAAAACTGAAAGTAGTGAAAGTGCAGAAGCAATTGATATTCCTGCAAAAGAAGAAATTACCTTTGATCAGTTTGGAGCTATGCAGTTCCAAGTTGGCGAGATTATAAAGTGCGAAGCGGTTGAGAAATCAAAAAAGCTTCTTTGTTCACAGGTTAAGATTGGAAGTCAGGTTAAGCAGATTGTATCAGGAATTAGAAAATACTATTCTCCGGAAGAGATGGTTGGTAAGAAGGTAATGGTACTTGTAAACCTTAAGCCTGCAAAACTTGCGGGAGTAATGTCAGAGGGAATGCTTCTTTGTGCGGAAGACGCTGAGGGCAATCTGGCACTTATGACTCCTGAAAAGGATATGCCATCCGGAGCGGAAATCTGTTGATGAAATGTTTTAAAGCGAAGCTTTAGAATACATGTTATCATATAAGTATAAACAATTATGGGGAGGGATTTCCAATGGCACGCAAAGAGGAATTGACTTACAAATCAAGAGACAGGCAGACCATGCTTCATGCTATCAGATGGATACCTGAAGGCAAGCCGGTTGCTATCCTGCAGATTATCCATGGAATGCAGGAATTTATCGATCGCTATGATGAGTTTGCAAACTTTTTGGCAGAAAAGGGCATTCTCGTAATGGGTAACGATCATCTTGGACACGGCGGTTCTGTAGCAGATGGCAAAGGTACTTACGGATTCTTTTGCAAAAACGATCCGGCAACTGTACTTGTAAGAGATGCGCACAGATTAAAGAAAATGACACAGGAAGAGTATCCGGGAGTTCCGGTATTTATTCTGGGTCACAGCTTTGGCTCTTTTGTGGCAAGAGAGTACATTACTCGTTATGGAACAGGTATTAGCGGCGCTATTATTCAGGGAACAGCAGCTATGCCCACTGGAACAGTTAATTCTTTGAGCACTATGGTCAGCATATTACAGGTAATCTTTGGGACGAAGTATCGTTCAGAGATGATCAATAACATGGCTTTTAAGGGATATTTAAAAAAGATTCCCGATCACAAAACTAAGTTTGACTGGCTTTCGCATAATGAGGAAAGTGTAAACAAGTATGTAGCCGATCCAAGATGTAACTTTGTGTTTACCCTTAATGGTTTCAAGACAATGGCAGAACTCTTAAAGAGAGTTCAGGATATTGATAAGATGGAGGATATTCCAAAGAGTCTTCCTATTCTTATCACCGGCGGCGCTGAAGATCCTGTAGGAAGTTATGGTGAGGCATTAAACAAACTTTATGATATTTACAAAAATAAGCTTGAGATAAAGGATGTTGAGCTTAAGATTTATGATGGAATGCGTCATGAACTTCAGCAGGAAATTGGAAGAGAAAAAGTATACGAAGATCAGTATGCTTGGATAATGAGAGTGTTGAAGAGTGGCACTGCAAATTGACAGATCAAAAATAATGGTAAGGTGTGCTTACCATTCTGATTGGGATGGGGCGATGAAACTTGCGTGGGATACCTTTGCAAGATTTGACGCCCCTGACTATTCTGATGAGGGAATAGACAACTTCAGAAATTTTGTAAATGATGATATGCTTAGGAAGATGTTTATCGCCGGGCAGTATCAGCTTTTTGTTGCTGTTTACGAAGATAAATACCTTGGAATGATTTCATTACGGGAGCGTAAACATATTTCTTTATTGTTTGTGGATGGAAATTATCACGGTGTGGGAATAGGAACTGCACTGATAAGATATGTGTCAAAATATGCTCTTGAAGAAGAGGGGATGGATGAGCTGACAGTGAATGCAGCACCTTACGCTGTCGGTTTTTATCATAAGCGGGGATTTAAGGATGTCCGGGAGGAAATGACGGCAGATGGCATCCGATTTACACCAATGAAGCTTTGTTTGAGGAGTTAACTTATGGGAAAAATATTTGATTTAGAAAGTCCTTTGATGCGAGCACTTACCAGGCTTGCAGATGTAATGTGGGTAAACATTTTAACTTTGATTTTTGCTATCCCGCTTATTTTTGAACAGATCCTGTTTTTGGGACCGGCTATCGGACCGGTGCTGTTTGATGGCGCTGAGCTTGATTACAACTATTTTTTGAGCGCTGTTTTATGGGCGTGGATATTTGGTATTATTTGTTCCAGTATTCTGGGGCCGGCATGTACCGCTATGCATTTTGTTCTTTTGAAGATTGTAAGAGATGAAGACAGTTATATAACCAAGACTTATTTCAGATCTTTTAAAGAGAACTTTAAACAGGGACTTATCCTTCAGGTTATTAAATTTGCCATTGCCGGAATTCTGGTTTTGGATTTCTTTATTTTGAATAATTTAAATGGTTTTTACAGGTATGCCATAATAGCATTGAGTGTTTTACTTTATATGGTATCACTTTATGTGTTCCCGATACTTTCCAAGTTTGTCAACACAAATGCGGCAACTCTCAAGAATTCACTTTTAATGGCAATATTGGCATTCCCAAAAACTATTTTGATGACGATTATTTCATCTATTCCGTTTATTGTGTTTTATTTCTTTGATTTTAAAGCGGTTCCGGTACTTATTCTTTTGGGAATTGCAGGACCAAGTTATCTTAATGCGATGCTTTACAACGGAACATTCAAAAGATTTGAACCTGAAGAAGAAAATCTTTCTGAAGAGGAAGAACTGGACGCAGCCATTAAAAAATTAGACGAAGAATAATAGCAGTGATTATCTTATTATGAGGTGACAAATGAAGAGAGCTCTGTTATCATGCCTGGTGCCGGTCTTAATATTTGCTGTTGCTGTAGGTATTGTATTCAAAACCTACAGCAATGATTTGAGATATGGTATTTCAATGTTTGAGATACAGAGCGTTTCTTCCGGAATTGCAGCTGAACTATATAAAAAGGATATAAATTACGTTCGTATACGTGATTATCAGGATTCAGCAGCCAAAGCCTTAAAGACATTTGACATTGCCGATGAAAAAGCAGATATGGCAGATTGGGCATCTGTTATAGTGACTAATACAGAATGTCTTACTTCGATTATATGTGATTCGGAAGGCAATGGATTTGACGAACGTGGAAAAACAGTCAATCTTTCTAATTATGATTTCTTTGAACAGATCAGAGATGGGTTTGATGCAGACAGCTCTGGTGTTCTTTATATTACTGAAGATATCTTTGGCGGACATAGTGTAGCCTTTATAAATGGCATTAGGTTTATAGGTGGAACCAAAGGATATCTTGTGTCTATTCTCAATGTCGAGAATTTATCCGAAGGAATATTTGAAAAGCAAAAATCTGTCAGCTATGGAGTGTGGGTGGCTGTCAGAGGTCATATACTGACTGAGTACGGTGACAGAATTCGAAATGCTGATAAAGATATAGAGATGGCTTGGGATGCGTTACCTGAAAACTTTAACAGTGAGCGCTTTCAACATGCCCTGATGCAGGGGGCAACATATGATGAGGAAATACCGGGATATGGTTATGCAGTTGCCGTGCCTGCTCCTGTTTCGGGCGGATCGATAATTGCTTTAATCAGTTATGACAATATGAATAAAGCTGTAGATGGGGCAATTCATGGATATTTTATAATGTTTCTGTGGATAATGACATTGACAGCAATGCTTATAGCAGTATTGTTTGTAGGACATATAATGGCTTACAGCAAGCGGAGAAAAAGCAGATACGTTCACGAAAAGGATTTTGTTACAGGTCTTTTAACAGAGGATTCTGTAGAAGCTGAAGTGAATGCATACCTGTCGGAGCCCGGTGAAAGAAAAGGCCTTATGTTCCTGTTGTCTATTGATGGATCAAAAGAGTTTAGAAAAACAAAAAGTGAAATGATGGATGCTGTGATAATAAAGTTTTCAAAGAAACTTTTGGAAAAATACAGAACATCAGATGCCATAGGCAGAGTTGACGATGAATTTGTCATTTTTTTGAAGGATATAGTTGAACCGAAGGATGTAAGAAAACAGATTGATGAACTTATTTTACTGATTCATGATTTTAAAAACATGAAAGAGGTAGATGGAACAGGACTTTTTCTCAGTGTTGGCGCTGCAGTTGCACCAAAAGACGGAAATAATTATGCAAAATTATTTGCGTCTTCCAGATCGGCATTGCGAGAACGGGAAAAACACGAATCGGGCGTAGTAGCATTTTATCATGCCTAAGCAATGGTCAAATTGCATATAGAATTTTTAGATTCTTCGTCAATATTTCAGAATTGTGGAAAATTACCCGGATTGCTAGTCAGTTTAGCTAATGAATTGTAAAATATTTGTGAAATAAGTGAATAGTAAATAAATTATTCCGCCGCTATACTTGTTTATAGCATAAAGCTATTTATGAATTAGGAGGAATATAAGGTATGGCAAGTTTATCACTTGAGCATGTAACTAAAGTTTATCCTAATGGTTTTGAGGCTGTTAAAGATTTCAACCTTGAGATTCAGGATAAAGAGTTTATTATTTTCGTAGGACCTTCAGGATGTGGTAAGTCAACAACACTTCGTATGATCGCCGGTCTTGAAGATATTTCTTCAGGAACACTTAAGATTGGTGACAGAGTTGTTAACGATGTTGAGCCTAAGGACAGAGATATCGCGATGGTATTCCAGAACTACGCTCTGTACCCACATATGACTGTATATGATAACATGGCATTTGGACTTAAGCTTAGAAAAGTTCCAAAGGCTGAAATTGACAAGATGGTTAGAGAAGCTGCTAAGATCCTTGACCTTGAGAAGCTCCTTGATCGTAAGCCAAAGGCTCTTTCAGGTGGACAGAGACAGCGTGTTGCTATGGGACGTGCTATCGTTCGTAACCCTAAGGTATTCCTTATGGACGAACCTCTTTCAAACCTTGATGCTAAACTTCGTGTACAGATGAGAACAGAGATTGCTAAGCTTCATCAGAGACTTGGCACAACAATCATCTACGTTACACATGACCAGACAGAGGCTATGACTCTTGGTACAAGAATCGTAGTTATGAAGGATGGTGTTGTTCAGCAGGTTGATACACCTCAGAACCTCTATGATAAGCCAGGCAACCTCTTTGTTGCTGGATTCATGGGATCACCTCAGATGAACTTCCTTGATGCAGAAGTAGAAGTTAGCGGAGATAAGGCTTGCCTTAAGATTGCCGGTAAGTCAATCGAACTTCCACCTGCAAAGGCTAAGAAGGTTATCGAGGGAGGCTACGCTGGAAAGACTGTTACATTCGGTATCCGTCCGGAAGATGTTGATGATTCAGAGATGGTTGTTAACACATCAAAGGCTGTATTTGAGTCAACAATCAACGTATACGAGCTTCTTGGTGCAGAAGTTTATCTGTACTTTGATCTTGATAAGTTCCCTATCACAGCTAGAGTTGATTCTCGTACAACAGCTAGACCTGGCGATAAGGTTAAGTTTGCATTCGATGTTGAGAAGATTCACATCTTCGACAAAGAGACAGAGAAGACAATCACAAACTAATATTGATTTTAAGGGCTATCACTACTGTGATAGCCTTTTTTTTATGCATTATGTTATACTTATAATAGTATTGCAAGGAGGTAGACAGATGATTTCTGCGCAGAATATAAAAGCAAGTATAGAAGAGTTAGGAGCAATTACAAAAGTAGAGCTTTGTGTGATGGATTTAAATGGAGAAGTCGTTGCGGCAACTACAGAACGTGATATGCTCGATATTTCTATAATCACCAGCTTTGCACAATCGCCGGTGGATTCACAGGTAATCGGGGATGTTCATCTGTTTAAGATTCTTGATGAAGGAGAACCTGCATATGTATTACTGGCCAAGGGGGATAGTGAGCATGCTTACATGGTCGGGAAAATAGGGGTAAGTCAGCTCCAGAATCTTATAGTTGCGTATAAAGAAAGATATGACAGAAACAATTTCTTCCAGAATCTTCTTCTTGATAATATGCTTCTTATTGATGTATATAATAGGGCGCGTAAGCTCAAAGTTGAGGTTAATGCTCCAAGAGTTATTATTTTAGTTGAAGTAAAACACGCAAGTGACAATACTGCACAGGAGCTTCTTGGAAGTATGTATGCTCCCCATACCGGTGATTATGTAACAGCAGTAGATGAAAATAGTGTAATTCTTATTAAATCTCTTTCCAAAAATCAGTCCTATGAAGAAGTTCAAAAGATTGCCACAACTATAGTGGATATGATGAATACAGAGGCAATGCTTGATGTAAGAGTTGCTTACGGAACAATAGTAGAGGAATTAAAGGATCTTAGTAAATCATACAAAGAAGCCAAGATGGCTCTTGAGGTCGGAAAAATCTTTTACGCTGAAAAAAAAGTCAATGCCTATAACACTCTGGGAATTGGAAGGCTTATTTATCAGCTTCCGGAGAGTTTGTGCCGTATATTTATCGATGAAATATTTGGTGGAAAAGAAGTTCCGGATGATCTTGATGAGGAAACATTAAATACCATAAACAAGTTTTTTGAAAACAATCTAAATGTTTCGGAGACATCAAGGCAGCTCTTTGTTCACAGAAACACTTTGGTTTACAGAATTGAAAAGCTGGAAAAGAGTTCAGGACTGGATGTAAGAAAATTTGATGATGCACTTACCTTTAAAATCGCTTTAATGGTTATTGGCTACATGAAATATCTGGAAAACAGATAAAACAGATAAGCGGTTCTGTGAAGGACGCATGCACGTTTACTTAAGACAGAATAAGGCAACCTTACAACACATGGAAGGTTCTACTTAGTGCTGCTTCGTTCCCGACCTGACACGGTTCGTAGATTTCCATTGCATAAGACCCGATTCTGTACAAAAGGACTGCTACATGCACCCTTCACAAAACCGCTCTATTACTATACTTTGTTTTTGAAATATTGTCAATTTTGATCTATCAGATCCTGAAGGGTATAGCTGTTAATATAGTCATTGACTACTTTATCGAGTCCGGTCCAAAAAGGAAGAGTTGAACAGGAATCAGAAAGAGGACAAGGATTGCCGGTATCACCGGCCACACATTCAATGGGAGTAAGACTTCCTTCGACAGTTCGTAAGATCTCGCCAATATTACAATCTTTTGGTTCTCTTGCAAGGCGATATCCACCGTTGTTTCCGCGCATACTCAATAAAAAACCGGATTTGTTCAGACCGGAGACGATCTGTTCCAGGTATTTTACAGTAATGTTCTGGCGTTTAGAAATATCTTTTAACGAAATATAATCGCCATTGTCATGAAGGGCAATATCCATCATGATTTTAAGTGCATAGCGACCTTTTGTGGAAATTTTCATTTATGCAACCTCTAAAACAATATATAATAATATCGTGATAATATGAGTTTACCTCATATAATATCAAAAAAGATAATCAATTACTACTATGAAATTACAAGCAAAATCAAGAATTATAGATGAAGAACAAGAAGATAACAAATACATGAAAGCTGCAATTGCGCAGGCAAAAAAGGCATATAAACTCGGGGAAGTGCCAATCGGATGCGTGATTGTTTATGAAGGAAGGATTATAGGAAGGGGATATAACAGGCGCAATACCGACAAGACACCACTTGCTCATGCTGAGATTACCGCTATTAAAAAGGCAGTAAAGGTCATGAAGGACTGGAGGCTGGAGGAGTGCAAACTTTATGTTACTTTGGAACCTTGTCAGATGTGTGCCGGTGCCATTGTTCAGGCAAGAATTCCTGAGGTTATAATGGCGGCGGAAAATCCTAAAGCCGGATGTGCGGGCTCTGTTATGGATATTTTGAATAATCCGGACTTTAATCATCAGGTTAGTGTGAAAAAAGGCGTTTTAAGGGAGGAGTGTAGTAGACTTTTAAAAGATTTTTTTGTTGAACTTCGTGCCAGAAACAAAGCATTGAAGGAACAGAAAGGAAACCTCCAGTGAAAAAAAGGTTTTTTACTTGCTTGTTGGTGTTGATCGTGGTTATTACATGCATTGCGTGTGGATTCGGATCATATCAAGGCGAGGAATACCAGAAGGAAATAGACTACACTAAAGAACCGGTTACAATTACTTATCTTACTATCGGCGATAAGCCGTCTAATGGCAGAACTGAGGAAGTGGTAGATGAGCTTAACAAAATCCTTATCAAGAGGGTTAATGCTAAGCTTGATATTTACTATGTTTCTTGGGATGACTATCTTAATAATTATAATGCTGTTCTGGATTCAGGGAAAGTTAGTCTGGATCTTGTTGGCACGGGAAGCGATTGGCTGGATGCCTGGCCCAATGCCATAAGCGGCAATTTTTTACCACTTTCCAAGGAAATGTTACAAAAATATTGTCCCAGAACTTATACAAATGTGACTTCAGCAGAGTGGGATAAATGCTCATACAATGGAAACATATATATGATTCCCGAAAATGAATATACTCAGTGGATAAATCATGGATTTATTTATAGAAAAGATATAGCGCAGGAAGCAGGAATAGGAAAGATAAGTTCATGGGAAGATCTTGATAAATATTATAAGCATGTGAAGAAAAATTATACCGGCATGATTGTGTGGGATGAGGATGGAAAAACAACGATACACACATTGGGTTATCTTATGTCTAAGCAGAAATATGCCCCGATCTATGAACTGAGTACATATGGAATCTGGGGAGCATATTATGATGATATGAAGACAATTGTTTCTCCATATTATACCGGGGATGAGTTTGTTGAATTTGCAAGACTTATGAAGTCGTGGGAAGAACTTGGGATATGGAGAAGAAATTTTAAATTTGTTGAGGATAATACGGAAGAGTTTTACAACGGCTATACCAGCGTGGTTCAGCACCATACCCAAAAATACTTTACAGAAATAAAACCAACCATGAATGTTATGAAACCGGAAGCGGAAACAGATTTTTTCTGGTTTGGAGAAGAAAATAATAATCTGATAAAAACCAGTATTCTACATGGTGCTATGGCGGTCTATAAGGATTCTAAAAATCCTGAACGCGCGCTTATGGTCTACGATATTATAAGAAATGATCAAAAGTGTTATAACCTTATGCGATATGGAATAGAGGGCGTTCAATACAGGATAAACAAAAACGGAACGCTTGATAAACCAAGTGGATACAATTCAGAGAGGGATTCTGTTGTTCTAAATTACTGGTGGGGACGAAGAGATGAGTTTGAATATAAGGACTCATCTTATGCATGGGACGATTATTATGAGCTTATTGATACATATGATAGGAACGCATATGAATATCCTTGGGACAGCGTCCCGTTTTCTACAGAGGAGATAAATCTGGAAATGGAGCCGATTATAAAGGTGTTTGATAAGTACCTTCCGGCTATTTCCTATGGTCAATATGATATTACCCCTGAGGAGGAAGTAGCTCTTTTCCGTCAGGAGTTAAAAGAAGCAGGGATTGAAAAAATGACCAGAAAACTTCAGATGATTTTAGATTCATATTAAAAAATATCCTACCAAGTAGTGTTTATTTATGGTAGAATAGCGCCTATAAAATTGTATACATGTATAGCGGATAAAAAGGCAGGAGGAAAGTAATGGTAACAACATACAATAATGGATGTTTTTTAGTGAATGGAAAGACTCTTGTATTAGATGACAACGATGCGGCAGTTCGTTTATCTTCGGAAGGAATTGAGGGTGTAACTAAAGAACAGGCAAGAGAAAATACTATTTGTTATGGGATTCTTAAAGCACATAATATGTCGGGCAACATGGACAAGCTGTGTGTTAAGTTTGATAAGCTTACATCCCATGATATCACATATGTTGGTATTATCCAGACTGCGAGAGCTTCAGGACTTACAAAGTTCCCCATTCCATATGTTCTGACTAACTGCCACAATTCTTTATGCGCTGTAGGCGGAACAATAAATGAAGATGATCACATGTTTGGACTCACAGCAGCACAGAAATATGGCGGAATATATGTACCACCTCATCAGGCAGTTATTCACCAGTTTGCCCGTGAGATGCTCTCATCAGGTGGAAGCATGATTCTTGGTTCAGATTCACATACAAGATACGGCGCTCTCGGAACAATGGCTATTGGAGAAGGAGGACCGGAACTTGTAAAGCAGCTTCTCGGACAGACATATGATATTGATATGCCGGGAGTTGTAGCTATTTACCTTGAGGGAACTCCAAAGAAGGGTGTTGGACCACAGGATGTGGCACTTGCAATTATAGGCAAGGTCTTCGCAGACGGATATGTAAAGAATAAGGTTATGGAGTTTGTGGGACCCGGTGTGGCAAATTTAAGCGCGGACTTTAGAATCGGTGTTGATGTTATGACGACAGAAACCACATGCCTTTCATCAATATGGCAGACTGATGAAGAGATTAAGGAATTCTATGATATTCACGGCAGAGTTTCGGAGTATAAAGAGTTAAAACCGGGAAAAGTGGCTTACTATGACGGATTGGTAAAGGTTGACCTTGATTCAATTAATCCTATGATCGCTATGCCATTCCATCCAAGTAATGTATATGAGATTGAAGAAGTAAACAGAAATGCTGCGGATATTATTGCTGATGTGGAAAAGAGAGCAAAAGTAAGCTTTGGTGATAAGGTTACATTCTCTCTTCATGATAAGCTTAAAGACGGAAAGTTCATGGTTGATCAGGGAATTATTGCAGGCTGCGCCGGTGGCGGATTTGAAAATATTTGTGCAGCAGCGGATATTCTAAAAGGTAAATTTATTGGTAATGACAGATTCACACTAAGTGTTTATCCGGCTTCAACACCTATTTATATGGAAATTGTTAAAAACGGTGCAGCAGCTACAATCATGGAGTCAGGAGCAATACTAAAGACAGCATTTTGCGGACCTTGCTTTGGTGCCGGTGATACTCCTGCGAATAATGCATTCAGTATCAGACACTCAACAAGAAACTTCCCTAACAGAGAAGGTTCAAAGGTTCAGAGCGGACAGGTTGCTTCAGTTGCACTTATGGATGCACGCTCTATAGCAGCAACAGCTGCTAACAAGGGAGTTCTTACACCTGCAACTGAATTTGTCGGAGATTTTAATAAGTATAAGTATCACTTTGACAGTGCTATCTATAAGAACAGAGTATTTGATTCTCATGGCGTTGCAGATGACAGCGTAGAACTGCAGCTCGGACCTAACATTAAAGACTGGCCTTCTATGGTGGCTCTTACAGATAATCTTCTTCTTAAAGTTGTGTCGGAGATTCATGATCCTGTTACAACTACGGATGAGCTTATCCCATCAGGAGAAACATCATCCTACAGATCAAATCCTATCGGTCTTGCTGAATTTACACTTTCAAGGAAGGATCCTGAATATGTGGGAAGAGCCAAGGAAGTTCATGCTGAGGAAGAAAAGAGACAAAAAGACGAGTCATTCGATAATTTGAGTGATGAAATCAAAGCAGCTATTAAGACAATCTGTGGAAAATATCAGGATGTGACGGCTAAGAATACCGGAATCGGGTCTACAATATTCGCAGTTAAACCGGGGGATGGTTCAGCTCGTGAGCAGGCAGCATCTTGTCAGAAGGTTCTTGGAGGATGGGCGAACATAGCCAACGAATATGCTACTAAACGTTATCGTTCAAACCTTATCAACTGGGGAATGCTTCCATTTATAATTGATGAGGGAGACCTTCCGTTTAAGAATAAAGATTATATTTTTATTCCGGGAATCAGAGATGCCGTATATAATAAGAATGAAGAAATCAAGGCTTATGCCATTTCGGATGATGGATTAAAAGAGTTTACATTGAGACTGGGGAATCTGACAGACGATGAAAGGCAGATTATTCTTGATGGATGCTTAATAAATTATAATAGGGTAAAGTAAGATAATGTTTTCTTATATGAGAGGGAAAAAGAAAATAGCGGCAGCAGTCCTTTTGGCTGCTGTTCTTGGAAGCGCCGCAGGTTGCGGCGCTTCTTCCAGTGATAATGCTTTAGTGGAAAAAGAAAAAAAAACTGCTAAATTTGACTATGAAGCTCCGGTTCAGACACCCAATATTTTAGTGGATCAGACAGGTTTTTTGCCTGATTCGGATAAGGTTGTGATTTTCAGAGGGAAAGAATTGCCCGAAACATTTACTGTTTGCAGACTTGAAGATGGAGAGTCCTGCTATGAAGGAGAGGTTTTAAAAAAGAGCTTTGATCAGGAGCTGGGAGTAAATTTTGCCGTTGGTTATTTTACTGATCTCACAGAGGAAGGGGATTATTATATTTATGCTGATCACTTAGGTGAATCTTATTCTTTTTCTGTATCTCAGACAACTATTTCGGATCTTTTTAATGAGGCTTGTAAAAAATTCTACTATAACAGATGCGGAATTGCGTTATCAGAAAGCTATGCAGGGGATAACACCCACAGCGCCTGTCATACGTCTGCGGCCAGACTTCAGGAAGATGATAGTATTCAGCTTGATGTTACAGGCGGATGGCACATGGACGAGCAGGCTGACAGAGACACTAATGTTGGAAGTAAAATAGCAGAGAATTTTCTTTTGGCCTACGAAATGGATGAGGAGGTTTTTACCGATGATATCGGGATTCCTGAAAGCGGAAATGGAATACCGGATATTTTGGATGAAGTCAGATATGAGGTTGAATGGCTGCTTAAAATGCAGGACGAAAAGACTGGTGGTGAATATGGGGCGGCGATTACAGACAGTAGTAAAGGCGGCGATATTTTCACTTATCCGGTGGTGGTGACGCCGGTTTCCATGGAAGCGACCATTAACTTCGCAGCCATGATGGCAAGATTCAGTTATTTTTACCAGCAATATGATCCGGAGTTTGCTACAGTATGCCTTAGGGCAGCAGACAAGGCCTGGAATTGCTACCTGATGAATCAGAACATTGAAGATTCAGCGGTATTTAAGGCGGCAGCCCAGCTCTACAGAGCTACGGGAAATCAGGATTATGAAGCAGTTTTAAACAGTTTCTTTTTAAGAAAAGATTTTGAGGAACTTTTTAAGACTGATGAGAATGTATTTATCGGAGCTGTAACCTATCTCTCAACCAGTCAGGCGGTGGATGTGGACCAATGCGGCAAACTCATGAAGATGCTCATGAAAAAGTCTGAGAAAATTGCAGAAGTTTCAACAAAAAGTCAGTTTCTTGTAACTGATATTACTGCAGAGCAGGATTTTTCAAAGCTCCTATACGATATGAGGTGCCTTACTATAACAGATCATATTATTTACAATCATGAATATACGACAATAATAGAAAATCATCTGCATTTTCTGATGGGCATGAATCCAGGTGCAATGAATTATGTAACTGACAGTACAGAGAGAACTTACCGGGATGATGATTCAAAGACAGGAATACTAAATGATCCCGGAAATGATGCATTACTTATATTCATGTTGAGCGTCTTGCGCTGAACACATTTTACTATCTAAATGACAACCTTTTGGATTTGCACGGCACTTTCTTAGGTGTTAATATGGATGAGTCATGAATACAAATATTAATGGATTAAACATAAATTACATAGATGAAGGAAAAGGGCCTCTGCTTGTGATGCTGCATGGATGGGGGTCCAATATAGATCTTTTTGCAGGAGTTATTTCTTTTGCCAAGAGCGGATACCATGTTGTAGCAATGGATATGCCGGGATTTGGGAAAAGCGATGAACCGCAAGAGCCTATGAATGTGGATGCTTTTGTGGATTTTGTTTTGGATTTTATCAAAAAGCTTTATCCGGATGAAAAGGAGATAATTTTTCTTGGGCACTCCATGGGTGGCAGGATTATAATCAAGTTGGCTTCAGGAATTCATGATGGTCGTATAAAGACTGATTTTACAATTCCCAAGATCATTCTTACCGATTCTGCAGGGATTATCCCGGAAAAGACCAAAGAACAAAAGAAGCGTACGAAGAGATATCATTTCTATAAAAATCTTATTGAAAAAAGCGGAATTCTTAAACTTGATCCGGATGCCCTTAACAAGCTTCAAAAGAAATTTGGAAGTGCTGACTATGCCGCAGCTTCTCCTGTTATGAGAAAGAGTCTTGTAATGGCAGTAAATGAGGACATGGTTCCATATATGCCTTTTGTGACACAGCCAACTCTTTTGATTTGGGGAGATAAGGATACTGCTACACCGCTTTCTGACGGTCAGCGCATGGAAAAACTTATGCCGGAGGCAGGACTTGCAGTTATAAACGGAGCAGGGCATTATTCTTTTTTGGACAATCCATATCTTTATAACAGGATTCTTGGAAGTTTTTTGGGGATAGGCTAAGAGGTAAAGTATGTTATTAATTATTTTTAGTATATTTGTTTTTATGCTTGTGGCTGTAATGTCTGTGTTAGGACTTAGATTCTACACACATATGCTTCAGCTTTCGAGCTATCAGTTTCAGGGATACTTTAGATTCTTAAGATCTATTCCGGGGAATCTGGTGGCTCATGGTGCATTTCTTTTAATTATTATATGCTCCCTTGTGGCAGATAAAAGCGGGATAAGGATACTTGCATTCTCTATTGCAGGAATGATGGCGCTATATGTTTTTCTTATTACTGCATACCTTCCAAAGCCGGCCAAAAAGAAATTTGTTGTTACAGACAGAGTTAAGAGACTGTTCATTACATATGTAATAATAGCAGCTTTGGTACTTATAGTTGGAAAGGGATTGTTAGGATATTGGGCAGCTTCTGCCGTATTGTTTATGGCTTTTTTGCCACTTGTTCCGGCCCTTGCTAATCTTATAAATAAACCAATCGAGAACAGAATAAATAAGTATTTTATCGATGACGCCAAGAGGATGCTTAGAGAGCATGAGAACCTTCGCATTATAGGTATCACAGGTAGTTTCGGCAAGACGAGCGTTAAGTATTATCTGACAACACTTTTATCAGAGGGCTTTAGTGTTTTGATGACGCCGGAGAGCTATAACACTCCTATGGGAATTGTCAGGACTATAAGGGAACACCTTAAGCCTACGCATGAGATTTTTGTATGTGAAATGGGCGCAAGGCATCTTCATGATATAAAAGAGATAACTGATATTGTTAATCCTGACGATGGAATAGTTACATCCATCGGTTATCAGCATCTGGAGACTTTTCACAGCCTTGAAAATATTATCAGTACTAAATATGAACTGTTGGATGCTGTTGATGAAAAAGAGAAATCTGAAGGCAAAGCAGAAGGCAAGCATCTTAAATTTGTCAATGGTGACAATGAGATAATCCGCTCAAACATGAAGTATCAGGATGCCATCACCTACGGACTTAATGACGGTAACGATTATCAGGCAAAAGATATTAAGGTAAACAGTCAGGGAACGACCTTTACAGTAACGGCACCTGATGGTGAGATGGCAGAGTATACTACGAAGCTTGTCGGAAGGCATAATGTTGAAAACATAGTTGGAGCGATTGCTGCAGCAAACAGCCTTGGAATTCCGATGCCTAAGCTTAAAATGGCTGTAAGACGACTTCAGAGTGTACCACACAGACTTGAACTCAACAGGCATGGCAATGTTTCTATTTTGGATGATGCATACAATTCCAACCCCAATGGAGCCAAGGTGGCTCTTGAGACACTGGCGCTTTTTGAGAACCATGTTAAGATCCTTGTTACTCCGGGCATGGTTGAGCTTGGAGAAAAAGAGGATGAATATAATAAGGAATTTGGTAAACAAGCGGCAGCTGTCTGTGATTACATTATTCTTGTAGGTGAAAAGAACAGCCCGTCAATAAAGGCAGGAGCTTTGGAAGCAGGATTTGATCCGGAGAGACTTTTTGTGAAAAATACCCTTGCAGAAGCTACAGCTCTTATGTATGAGATTGATGCAGGAAGAGAAAAAGTAATTTTGCTTGAAAATGATCTTCCGGATAATTATAGATAAATTAAGGATTTAGGAAAGAAGGCAGTTTATGAAGCTTAAAGTTGCAGTTTTATTTGGTGGAAAAAGTACAGAGCATGAGATTTCAATTATCTCAGCTATTCAGGCTATGGGCAGCATTAACAGAGAAAAATATGATGTTGTACCGGTTTATATTACCAAGAATAATGACTTTTATGTAGGCGAGTACGTTGACAAGATTGAGGAGTATACACATATTCCGGAACTTTTGAAAAAGAGTACACAAGTCATCTGGGTTAAGGAAGGCGACAAGGTTTCTCTTATGAGATATCCTATGAAGAAATTTGGAAATAATGTTATTACTCAGGTTGACGTTGCCTTCCCTATCGTTCATGGAACAAACGTAGAAGACGGAACTTTACAGGGATATCTTGCTACAATGGGCCTTCCTGTTGTGGGATGTGATGTTCTTTCATCTGCAGTTGGAATGAATAAATATGTTATGAAGACTGTACTTAAGGACAACGGAATCCCGGTTCTTGATTGCAAGTGCTACACATGGAAGGATTATGAGGATGTAGACGGACTTGTGCAGAAAATCGAAGGTGAGTTCAGTTATCCTGTTATCATTAAGCCACTCAACCTTGGATCAAGTATCGGTATCAAAAAGGCATCAAACAGAGAAGGACTTTTAGAAGCTCTTGATCTTGGATTTGAATTTTCCAAGAAAATTCTTGTTGAGCCGGCAATTTCACAGCTTAAAGAGATTAACTGCTCAGTTCTTGGTGATTATGAATCAGCGCAGGCTTCTGAATGCGAAGAACCAATAAATTCTGATGACATATTAAGCTTCGAGGATAAATATATTGGCGGAGCTAAGGGTTCAGCAAAAGGCGGAGCCAAGACCGGTGGTTCAAAAGGAATGGCATCACTTAAAAGAAAAATTCCTGCTGATATCACTTCTGAAATGAGAGATCAGATCAGAAAAATGGCCGTTGATGCATTTATCTGTCTTGGATGCTCCGGGGTATCAAGAATAGATTTCATGATCGATATGGCAACAAACAAAGTATATTTAAATGAGATAAATACTATTCCGGGATCTCTTTCATTCTATCTTTGGGAACCGCTTGGAGTAAAATACGAGCAGCTTCTTGACAGCATGATTCAGCTGGCGCTTAAAGCTGACAGAGAAAATCACAAGGTAGTATATTCCTTTGAGACTAACGTTCTTGAGGGCGTACACCTTGGTGGTGGTACAAAGGGAAGTAAGATGTAATAAAAAATGGCGAGTGGAGAAGCACTCGCCATTTTTTAATATCATAGGAAATTGCATTCCTATGATATTAAAAAACGCTCCGCTAAAGATGCGCACCTCGCGGCAATGAAATTAATTGCTTCGCAATACCGCTCGGGCGCGAAGAGTCGCGAGCGACTCTTTATTTATGCATTTGTATTTTTTATGTAGGTTTTTTCAATTATGTCTTTTACGTAAAGGTCTATGTTTTTCTGGTTCTCTTTAGAGAGTTCACTCATGACAACCGGTTTACAGTATTCAATAGTCACATGAGTGGATTTAATGAATGGGAAATGATTTTCAAGAATCTCTTCAGTATGAGTCACAACAACCGGAATGATTGGGCAGTTGGTTCTTTGGGCAATTTTAAAACTACCTTTGTGAAATTCACCGAGAGGCTGGTCTGTCTTGTTCCTCGTACCTTCAGGGTATATAAAAATTGAAATACCATTTTTGACTTTTTCGATTGCAGTCAGGATCATTTCAAGTCCCTTCTTGAGGTCTGATCTGTCAAGGAAGAGACAGTCCATATAGATCATCCAGATATTAAGAAGAGGTACTTTTAAAATTTCTTTTTTGGCTATGAAACCTGTAGGACTTGGAACTCTCGGATAACAAAGTACTACATCAAAGATGCTTCTGTGATTACCGACATAGAGAACGGCTTTGTCTTTGGGGACATTTTCCTCACCTATAACAGTTCTTTTAACTCCTGAAATAAATATGACTACGTTAAATGCCCAACTTACGATGGCAAGTGACAGTGTCTTTTTGGCCATAGGATTAAACTTTCCGACAATCCAGAGAATGCCCTGAATAGGGAGACTGACTATTAAAAATATCGCTACAAATAAAACTGCGAGAACTAAACGAATCATTATTGTTTTGCCTTTCTATACTTATTGATAAAATTCTTCATCTATTTTCTCATGGCTTGTAAAAAATAGAAAGAGTATTTTTAACTTGAAAATCACAGGAGTATTATTGCATTATATACCATAGAGATAAATTAATATTTCAAGGGGATGCAAATGTTACTGATCAAAAATGGACAATTGATGGACCCGGCGACGGGACTGTGCGGGCTTGTGGACGTGCTGGTAGACGGAGAAAAAATAGCTAGAATAGGCATGTGCGGAAGCCTTGATGATATGGCAACCGAAAGTATGCTTATGTCGGAAGGCGGAATGGAATCTGAAAATGGAGCCGGGAATGAAGAAGGCGATGCGCTTATTACAATAGATGCTGCGGGATGTATCGTGGCTCCGGGACTTGTTGATGGGCATGTTCATTTCAGAGATCCCGGATTTACCTATAAGGAAGACATCGAAACCGGTGCAAAGACTGCTGCAAGAGGTGGATTTACAAGCGTTGTAATGATGGGCAACACAGAGCCGCATATGGACAACACAGACACTATAAAAGATGTGTTGGACAGAGGCTCTCGGACAGGGCTTAATATTTATGTCTGTGGCAATGTGACAAAGCAGATGGCAGGAAAAGAGCTTGTTGATACGGATGCACTTGTGAGAGCAGGAGCAGTTCTTTTCACGGATGACGGTAAACCGATTGTTGATGAAGGTCTTATGGAGAAGGCTTGCAATGAGGCTGCCAGATTAGGAAAAGTTATAAGCCTTCATGAGGAGAATCCTTCATTTATTACCGATAACGGTGTCAATGCAGGCGAAGTTGCTCAGAAATTAGGGCTTGTCGGCTCGCCGAGAGAAGCTGAAATCTCAATGGTGCAAAGAGATATTGAAATAGCAAGAAGAACCGGAGCAAGCATCACTGTGCAGCATATCAGTGCAGCCGAATCAGTTGAGCTTATAAGAAATGCCCAAAAAGAAGGAGTCAAAGTGCATGCTGAGGCAACACCTCATCATTTTACACTTACAGAGAATGCTCTTTTAAAATATGGATCACTTGCTAAAATGAATCCTCCGCTTAGACTTGAAAGTGACAGGCTGGCAATAATAGAGGGAATAAAGGATGGCACGATTGAAATGATTGCAACAGATCATGCACCGCATGCCAGACAGGAAAAGGCAAAAGATTTAAAAAGTGCGCCAAGTGGCATAACAGGTCTTGAAACATCACTTGCTCTTGGAATAAGAGAGCTTGTAAATAAGGGATATGTCAGCCTTATGGATCTGTTAAAGGCTATGACTGTCAATCCTGCCGAAATATATGGACTTGATGCCGGCAAGATAAAAGAAGGCGGTTTTGCCGACCTGGTCATATTTAACCCGGCTGAAGAGTGGAATTTTGTTCAAAGCCAGTCCAAGTCTTCCAATACACCGTTTTTAGGTGAAAGACTTCCGGGAAAAGTTTTATATACCATTTGCAAAGGAAAGGTTATATATAAATCATGACAAAGAAGATTAAAAAAGAAGCAAAGGTAATAAGTCAGAAACTGCTGGCAGAGGGTATTTATGATCTGTGGCTTGAAACAGAAATTGCCGAAAACACACATCCGGGCCAGTTTGTTGGAGTCTACACAGTCAATAAGGCAGCTCTTTTACCAAGGCCTATAAGTGTCTGTGAGGTGAACGAGGATAGGACTGCAATCAGGCTGGTTTACAGAGTCGTTGGAACAGGAACTGCTGAGTTTTCATTGTATCAGCCGGGAGATTATATGATGATTCTCGGACCTCTGGGGAATGGCTTTCCACTTGATAAGGCAGCAGGGAAAAGAGTTATTCTGATGGGTGGTGGAATTGGAGTTCCGCCTTTATTGGAAACAGCAAAGAAACTTAACGGTGCAGCAGACGTAAAGGCTGTTATGGGATACAGAAATTCTGAAGTCTTTCTTTCCGATGATTTCAAAAAATATGTTGATCTGTATATTGCATCTGATGATGGAAGCGTTGGAACAAAAGGAAATGTTATAGATGCCATCAAAGAAAACAAAATTGACTGCGATGTCATATTTGCCTGTGGACCGATGCCGATGCTTAAGGGAATTAAGGCATATGCGAAGGAAAATGGAATTAAGGCATATCTTTCCCTGGAGGAGAAAATGGCCTGCGGAGTAGGAGCGTGTCTTGGATGTATTTGTAAGACAAAAGAGACAGATAATCATTCACATGTAAAAAATGCCAGAATCTGTACAGATGGCCCTGTGTTTGATGCCGATGATCTTGATATGTAAATTGCAGATTATTTAAGGATTGCGAGAGAATAGATTATATGAATACGAAAGTTAAGATAGCAGGAGTTGAATTTAAAAATCCGGTAATGACAGCTTCGGGAACCTTTGGTTCTGGAATGGAGTATGCCGATTTTGTTGATCTGAATAAGCTAGGTGCAGTAGTTACAAAAGGTGTTGCCAATGTGCCATGGGAGGGGAACCCCACGCCGAGAGTTGCAGAAGTGTACGGCGGAATGCTCAATGCTATAGGTCTTCAGAACCCGGGAATAGATGTATTTGTGAAAAGAGATTTGGAGTTTCTCAAGAGCTATGATACAAAGGTAATAGTCAATGTTTGTGGAAAAACTGTAGAGGATTACCTTGAAGTTGTGGAAAAGCTTTCAGATGAAGCCAGAGTTGATATGCTTGAAATCAATGTATCATGTCCCAATGTCAAGGAAGGAGCAATAGCTTTCGGACAGAACAAGGATGCGCTTTTTGATATAACAAGCAGGATAAAAAAGGTTTCAAAAAAGCCTATAATCATGAAGCTCAGTCCTAATGTAACGAGCATTGCTGAAATGGCAAAGGCAGCAGAAGCGGCAGGTGCGGATGCCATATCCCTTATAAATACAATCACCGGAATGAAGATTGATATTTATAAGAGAAAATTTGCTCTTGCAAACAAGACCGGAGGCTTGTCCGGCCCGGCAATTAAGCCTGTGGCTGTAAGAATGGTTTATGAGGCATCAAGGGCTGTTAACATTCCGATTATAGGAATGGGCGGAATAGCAAATGCTGAAGATGCCATAGAATTTATAATGGCAGGTGCAACAGCTGTTGCAGTAGGAGCTATGAATTTCCACGATCCATATCTTACTGAAAAAACAGTGGATGGAATAGAAAAGTACATGAGAGACTGCCACGTTGATGATATTAACAGTATACGAGGGATTGTTGAATAAAAAGAAAAGGAAGAGCCGGTTTAGCTCTTCCTTTTCGATTACTAGCAACTTTTAGTCCTTACTCACTGTCTGTTTTACCGGTGAGTTCGTCGAACCCTTTCATGACAGCAGCATAGGTCTGTTTTGATATTTCCGGAAGCTCTCCGCCCCAGGTATTTTCAGCCTGTGCATACCCCTTCTCGAAAGCTTCTCTCATCTTTTCGAGTTTATCAGGGTCGTCTCCAGCCAGAGTCTTGGCAAAATCAAGGATTCTTTCGGAGGTCTTGTTTACACCCCAATATCCATCCTCTGCGACATCTGCCTGTGCCTGCGCCTTTGTCGCTGCATCAACTGTGAAATCTCCTTTTGCAAGGAATTTCCACATAGAATCCTCATCATTGTCAGAATTAGCTATGCCGTAGGCTTTTGCCTGCTTGCCCATCATCTTCCGGACAATGTCCAAAAGCTGTTGTTTGCGGACTTCTACATCAGCCTGCATCTGTCTAATGATCTGGGTTCTGTCCGTATCTTTTGAAGTTGTTTTGGAAGTCTGTTCACTTCCTTCACCGGACTTCTCGTATACGGCAGCGGCTTCAGCTTTCACCTTTACTTCATTGTCTTTTTTCTTCTCTTCAACAGATGAAGGATTGACTGTAGAAGCATAGGTGGTTGCGATGTTGTTAGTAACCTCGGTAACTCCGTTTACGCCCATATAGAACTCCTTTTCCGCGTAGGCCCCTAAAAAAACCGCGCTAAAACGAAACTATAGTTTACCTACTCCTCATATCGGCATTATTTTTAAAAACTTTAGTCTTTTTTTTAATTTTTTTTCTTGAGTTTGTGGTAAATGTTTGAGAAGATTGTAGAAAAGATAGATTTGGAGCGGATTTACATGAAAATAACTCGCAAAGCATACGCAAAAATCAACCTTGGACTGGATGTAACAGGCAAAAGAGCCGATGGTTACCACATTGTTCGGATGATAATGCAAAATGTGGATTTATACGATACATTGGATTTTGAAGATAATGAGACCGGAGAAATAGTTTTAACAGCGTCATCGCCCAAGATACCTACTGATGACAGTAACCTTATCTGTAAAGTTGCGAGGCAGCTTCAGGATAAATTTAATGTAAAAAAAGGTGCCAATATTAATCTGGTAAAAAGAATTCCGGTTGCCGCAGGTATGGCGGGGGGAAGCACAGACGGAGCGGCAGCTTATATAGCACTAAACCGGCTATGGAACCTGGGACTTAGTAAAAAAGAATTATGTGACCTGGCAGTTAGTCTTGGTGCGGACATTCCATATTGCATAATGGGAGGAACCATGCTGGCTGAAGGAATTGGCGAGGTACTTACTGAGGTAAGAGATCTTCCTCATTGCGATATCGTAATAGCAAAACCGGCGATAGATGTATCTACAGGCTGGGTATATAAAGAACTTGACAGTAAAGAAATTGAAAGCCATCCGGACATTGACGGTATTAAGAGTGCAATTGAGAATGGCAATATTCATGAGATGTGTAGCCTTATTGGAAATGTGCTTGAACCGGTAACAGCATCAAGATATGAAGAAATCGGAAAAATTGAAAATATCCTTGAAGAAAATGGTGCTATAAAAGCGTTTATGACAGGAAGTGGTCCTACTGTTTTTGCTATCTTTGATGACAGGTCAAAGGCAGAAAAAGCAAGAGATGCTGTGGAGAAAAGCGGACTTGCGCCGGAACTCTTTTTATCCGGACCGCTCACACCAGAGGAATAAGCGAGGTGAATATGAGAAAAAACGTAGATGTTAATGTAACCGGCATTCATTCAAGACCGGGTGAGCCCACAGAAAAAATAGTTACAACGTCTTCAGGAATGTATGAAACTCTTGATGATGGCAGTAAAGTTATAGAATATGATGAAAAACAGGATACAGGAAGCGGAGAGCTTTGTATTCACAATAAAGTCTGCATTGCATCTGATGGCAACAGCATGGAAATTACCCGTGGAGGGGATATGAGTTCCAGACTTGCCTTTGGAAAAGAGCTTGAGTACGACACAGCATATGAGACGCCATATGGCACAATGCAGATGAAAGTTGTAACTACCAGTTTTGACTTTATAAATATCAGACATGAAGAGGAAATGAAGCTCATGGCAGAGTATGAACTTGAGATGGGCGGAGAAGTTTTGTCAGATTCGATGATAATTATTGAAATAAAAAATGCTGAGACAGTTTAACTGTCCCAGCATTTTATTTTTGCAATTATTTAACCATTTTTGCTCCGGCTTTTTCCTGCGCCTTGGCAACAAGGTTCTTGAAGAAGCTTTTCTTCTTTTCCGGTGCCTGAACTTTTCCGTGAAGTCCCTTAACTTCTGTAACATAAATGCCACTTACGGAAGCTTTTACTTCCTTTTTTACAGGAACCTGATCATAAATCTTTTCATCGCAGATAAGACTCATAACTCTGTTTCCCACTCTTACCTTGAGGATTGGAAGTTTGGATCTTCTAAGAAGTTTAGGTGTCTGCTCGATAACTGACTGAGGAAGACCTGATTCGTTAAGTTTCATTCTTTTTTTATCAATTATAAGCATAGTGATTGTCTGCTTCATAGCGTCAAGCTGAACCTGTTGTTCGGCCTGCTTCTTTTGAGCTTTCTTACCGATAATGATAAGTGCAACGATGGCAGCAATCAGAATTACTGAAATAACAATAGCAACAATAGCCCCTGTACTCAAAATATAATCCTCCAAAATAAATATAAATATAGCAAGTTGTATTTTAGCATTATTTAGGAAGATAAGCAAATAAAATACTTTAATCTGTTTGTAAGGTGTGGTAGTATAAAAAATATTGTTTTTACAAATGTTATGAAAGGTGGAATTATACCGATTTCACTGGAGGAGAATTAGAAATGAGAAACAAAATCGCGTTATTAATGACTGGAGTTTTAGTCGTTGCATCACTTACAGCCTGCACCGGAAAAAATAATACAGAAACAGCTACAAATGCAGCATCAGAGACCAGCTCTGTTAGTTCAGATGAGGCTGCAGGTGCTGCTTCAGATAGCTCAGCAGAGACAACACCTACAATTTCAGCTTTAGAGAATCTTGAAAACCTTGAGACAATGACACTTGCCGAGATCAACCCTGAAGAGTTTGTTACTCTTGGCGAGTACAAGGGTGTTACAGTAGAAGTTGCAGCACCAAATGTTACAGATGAAGATGTAGAGAGCCAGCTCAGCAGCATCTTTTCAAGCAACCCGCCTATGACTGAGGTTACAGACAGAGCAGTTCAGGATGGAGATACAGTAAATATCGATTATGTAGGTAAATATGCTGACAGCGGTGAAGCTTTTGATGGCGGTACAGCTCAGGGAGCAGATCTCGTTATCGGATCCAATTCATATATTGATGGTTTTGAGAGCGGACTTGTTGGAGCAAATATTGGTGATACGGTAGATCTTAACCTTACTTTCCCAGAGGATTACGGTGCTACAGATCTTGCCGGCAAGGATGTTATTTTTACAGTTACAATCAACAGCATCTCTGTAAAGTCAGATGAGATGACAGATGAGTGGGCAGCAGGTCTTGGTGCTAACTTCAGCAACATCGGTGAAGGCTACGAAGACAGAGCAGTTACAAATCTTGCAGATTTAAGAGAGTACATCAGAAGCGGACTTGAACAGGACGCTAAGGATACTTACAATAACAATGTAGATAACGAAGTTCTTACAGCAGTTATGTCAAATTGCGAGTTTAAGGAAGTTCCTGAGAAGCTCTACAACAGATATCTTAAGCAGCAGAACGAACAGCTTGAGTACTATGCAAGCATGTATTCTATGTACGTTGGAAAGCAGCTTACATCAAGTGATATAGTCAATATGATGATCCAGAATGAAGGCTCAGCTCTTTCAGGAGATGACTATTTAAAAGAAATGGTAACAAATTCTACACAGCAGTTCGTTATGTTTGCAGCAGTTGCAAAGGCTGAAGGAATTGAAGTTACAGATGATGATATAGATGCATATCTTAAGAATGCTTACGATACAGCATCAACAACAGCTTACAGCTCATATGAAGACTTCAAAGCAACAATTGACCCTGAAGTTTACAGAGAAGGTTTGATGGCAGAGAAGGTATTAGATTTCCTTGTAGAAAATGCTAATGTCGTTGAGCCAGCAGGAGAATAATTTACCTTTTTCATAGATTGGAGGACGCCATGGAATTAGTTGATATCAGAGCGCTGTTTGAACAGCAGGAAAAGTATTCAGGACAGAAAGTTACTGTAGGTGGATGGATCAGAAATATTCGTGATTCAAAGACTATCGGCTTCATCATGCTTAATGATGGTACATATTTCAAGCCTTTACAGGTTGTTTATACTGACGGACTTGCAAACTTTGCAGACATCAGCAAGCTCAATGTAGGCGCAGCAGTTATAGTAACTGGTAGTATTGTTGCAACTCCTAATGCAAAACAGCCATTCGAGATGCAGGCAGACTCAGTTGAAATAGAGGGACCTTCAACTCCGGATTATCCTCTTCAGCCAAAGAGACATACTCTTGAGTACCTCAGAACAATTCCTCATTTGAGAGCAAGAACAAACACATTTGAAGCTGTATTCAGAGTTCGTTCAGTTGCCGCATATGCAATTCACTCTTTCTTTCAGGAGAGAAACTTCGTATATGTTCACACTCCACTTATCACAGGAAGTGACTGTGAAGGTGCAGGGGAAATGTTCCAGGTTACAACAATGGATCTAAACAACGTTCCAAAGACTGAAGATGGAGCAGTTGATTACTCAAAAGACTTCTTCGGAAAGCCTGTAAATCTTACAGTTAGTGGACAGCTTAACGTTGAGACATATGCATTTGCATTTAAGAATGTTTACACATTTGGACCTACATTCCGTGCAGAGAATTCTAACACAACAAGACATGCCGCAGAGTTCTGGATGATCGAGCCTGAGATGTGTTTTGCAGATCTTAAGGATGACTGTGATACAGCAGAAGCAATGCTTAAGTATGTTATCAGCTATGTTCTTGAGCACTGCCCTGAAGAGATGGCATTCTTTAACGAGTTCATTGATAAGGGACTTATCGATAGACTTAACAACGTAGTAAACAACGAGTTTGGCCGTATTACATATACAGAAGCTATTGAGCTTTTGGAAAAGCACAATGATAAGTTTGATTACAAGGTTTCATGGGGATGTGACCTTCAGACTGAGCATGAGAGATATCTTACAGAAGAGATCTTCAAAAAGCCTGTATTTGTAACTGATTATCCAAAGGAAATCAAGGCATTCTATATGAAACTTAATCCAGATGGAAAGACTGTAGCAGCAGCTGACTGTCTTGTTCCAGGAATCGGAGAGATCATTGGAGGAAGCCAGAGAGAGGATGATCTTCAGCTTCTTGAGAGCCGTATGGATGAACTTGGAATGAAGAAGGACGAGTATCAGTTCTATCTTGATCTTCGTAAGTACGGTAGTGTTCGTCACGCAGGATTTGGTCTTGGATTTGAGCGTTGCGTAATGTATCTTACAGGAATGGGTAACATTCGTGACGTTGAGTCATTCCCAAGAACAGTTGGTAACTGTGAACTCTGATGATCATTTGAGAGTTGGACACATATATAAGTCAATATTGTTGTATAATGATATTGAAGTAAAATCTTAATTAGGAGCAAGGGGGATAGGTATGAAAAAAAGTAGTTTTTTTGTAGTAATAGCTATGTCTCTTGTTATGAGTTTACTGGTGGCAGACCCTGTATGGGCTACCACCAGTACTGATTTACAGCAAAAACAGAATAAGCTTGAACAAGAACAGAAAGCACTGGAGTCCCAGCAGAAATCACTCCAGTCACAACAAAAAGACAGTCAGAACAAGTTAAACAATGCCAACAGTCAGATAGGCAGTATCTCAGAAGCCAAAGGGGAAACAAAAGAGGCCATTGATGAGACCAATGCAGTTATTGTTGGTCTCATGACAGATATAGAGCTCATCAAGGAAGACATTGACAGGACGCAAGAGCAGATCGAGATAACCCAGCAAGAGTATGATGAGGCCAAAAAGCAGGAAGAGACCTTGTATGAAGCGATGGTTCAGCGAGTTAAGTTTATGTACGAAAAGGGAAACCTGTCGTATGTGCAGATTCTTTTAACTGCAACAAGCTATGCTGATGCGCTTAATAAGGCCCAATATGTTGAACAGCTTTATGAATATGACAGAATAAAACTTGCGGAGTATGTTTCAGCCAAAGAAAAAGCTGAAGCTTATGGCAAGCAGCTGGAGGAGGAAAAGGCGGAGCTTGAAACTTCCAAGTATGAGCTTGAAGAAGAAGAAGCGTACATGGAGGAAGTTCTGGCTGAGTACAAGGCGACTTATGCTGATTATGAAGTTAAACTTGCCAAGGTTAAACAGGAAGCTGCAGTATATACAGCGCAGGTTAAGAGTCAGCAGTCAAGTATAGCGTCGCTTCAGAAACAGATAGAAGCCAAAGAAAAACAGGTTCAGGAAACCAAGAAAGCAAAAGAAGAAGCATTAAAGGCAGAAGAGGAAGCAAGAAGAGCCGCAGAAGAAGCTGCCAATGCTGAAAATGAAGATGATGAAGATTCCGGATATTCGACCGGTACCGGGACAACTTCGTCAGGAACAACGTATACAGATACAACATCATCAGATTCAGATGACGATGATGATGATGACTCAGATAATTCATCTGGTTCTACCAAAAGTTACGCTTCAGCAGGAAGTGCAACCGGCTCCAATATTGCAAAGTTTGCATGCCAGTTTGTGGGTAATCCCTATGTAGCAGGTGGAACAAGCCTTACTGACGGAGCAGACTGTTCCGGGTTTGTAATGGCTGTTTATCAGGCATTTGGAATATCGGTTCCAAGAACATCATGGGCACAAGGTTCATATGGAACAGAGGTTTCATATGAAAATGCTCAGCCGGGTGATGTGTTATACTATGGTGGACATGTTGGTATATATATTGGTGGGGGACAAATAGTTCACGCCAGTACCCAAAAAACCGGAATAAAAATTACCAGTGCAACATATAGATCAATAATTTCTGTTAGAAGATATATCTGATTAAAGGTTATATGGCATCAGTAACTGACGTATGATATGAGGATAGACAGTATCAGTAGTGGATTACTGATGATGTATTGATATCGCAACTATTAACTCTGTTTATGGAGGAAACATGGCTACAGAAGAAAAGGTAATAGTAATTGACTTTGGTGGGCAATACAATCAGCTTGTTGCCAGAAGAGTCAGAGAATGTAATGTTTATTGTGAAATTTATTCATATCGTACACCGATTGAACAGATTAAGGCGATGAACCCTAAGGGAATTATTTTAACAGGTGGCCCTAATTCCTGTTATGAAGAAGGCGCACCTACTTATACCAAAGAACTTTTTGAACTCGGAATTCCTGTCTTGGGCCTTTGCTACGGGGCGCAGCTTATGATGCATGTTCTCGGCGGAAAGGTTGAGAAGGCTCCTGTTCGTGAATATGGAAAGACTGAAACATTTATTGATGGTGCTAAGAATTCTCTTTTTGCTGACATAGAAGAGAAGACAATAGTTTGGATGAGCCATTTTGACTATATCAGCAAGGTCGCTCCCGGATTTGAAATAATTGCTCATACATCCGATTGCCCTGTTGCGGCAGCGGCATGCGAGGAGAAAAAACTCTATGCGATTCAGTTCCATCCCGAGGTACTTCATACAGTAAAGGGTAAAGAGATACTTCACAATTTTGTTAGAAATATCTGTAAGACAGCAGGAACATGGAGAATGGATTCTTTTGTTGAGAATACCATCAGCGAAATCCGTGATAAGGTTGGCGATGGCAAAGTACTGCTGGCACTTTCCGGTGGTGTTGATTCTTCAGTTCTGGCAGCGCTCCTTGCAAGAGCAATTGGTAAACAGCTCACATGTGTATTTGTAGATCATGGTCTTCTTCGTAAGAATGAGGGAGATGAGGTCGAGAGTGTTTTTGGACCAAATGGTAATTTCGATATAAACTTTATCAGAGTAAATGCAGCACAGCGCTACTATGATAAGTTAAAGGGCGTAGAAGAGCCTGAACGTAAGCGTAAAATAATCGGAGAAGAGTTCATCAGAGTTTTTGAGGAAGAAGCTAAAAAGATTGGAACTGTTGATTTCCTTGCACAGGGAACTATCTATCCTGATGTCGTTGAGTCGGGACTTGGCGGAGAGTCCGTTGTTATCAAGTCTCATCACAATGTTGGAGGACTTCCGGATTATGTTGACTTCAAAGAGATAATCGAGCCACTGCGCTCTCTGTTTAAGGATGAAGTGCGTAAGGCGGGCCTTGAACTTGGTCTTCCTGAATATCTAGTTTTCCGTCAGCCTTTCCCCGGCCCCGGCCTTGGAATCAGAATTATTGGTGAAGTTACAGCAGAGAAGGTAAGAATAGTTCAAGACGCTGACTTCATCTACAGGGAAGAACTTGCAAACGCAGGGCTCGAGAAACTTCCTGATCAGTACTTTGCAGCTCTTTCCAATATGCGTTCGGTAGGCGTAATGGGAGATGAGCGTACATATGACTATGCTGTGGTTCTTCGTGCAGTTGAGACAGTGGACTTCATGACAGCTGAAGCTTCAGAGATTCCTTTTGCAGTACTTCAGAAAGTCATGAGCCGTATCATAAACGAGGTTAAAGGTGTTAACCGCGTAATGTACGATCTCACAAGTAAGCCACCGGGAACGGTAGAGTTTGAATAAAGAATCTTCGTAAAAAGGCAGGATTAACACAGGAAGAATTAGCCTTTGAGCTTAATCTTGAAAGCAAATCCACCATAAGCAGCTATGAAAATGATAAAAGAGAGGCATCTCACGATATTTTGGTAGAATTAGCTTCGAAACTTAATACAACCGTTGATTATATTTTGAGCGGAGATAGTATGGATGACAGTGACATTGAAATTTTGATTAGTGCTTTTAAAGGAATAAAAAGTCAAAAACTTAGGGAGGCTGCCATAAAACAAATTCAGATTCTAGCGGCTTTTGAGAAAAGTTGATTCGGGAAATTGTTTGGAATATAATGATAATTGGATGCAAATAGTCAGGCATCTTGCACAAGAGAGGCATCCAAGTAAGGCTTTTGTGTGAGGGGCATGGAATCGCAGCGCCTATTGCCGAAAAGATTGCGACTGTACGGGGAAACAAAATGACTCATCAACCGTACCTCTAGGTGAGCCAGTATAAGATCGAGGCCATTTCGGGCAGGTGGTGACATGTGTACCGGAGAGAAAGGGGTAATGGACTATATGGTTGAATGCCATTACACTCCCTGCAGGAGCCTAAGGAGCAAAGATTGCAGGTAAACTTTGCGGAATGAAGAAACCCGACGTAAAGAGGGGGCGTTGACTTTTTACTAGGGGACGGAGAATCAGTAATGATTTACGAAAGAAAGCATAGATCTAGTTACAACAAAGATTTATGTTAAAAAAGGAGTATATAATCCCCCTTTCTTGTTTTTGCGTCGAACCGGCGGATGTTTTCGTTGGGGAAAGGAGGGCAGCCTATGATGACACTTAGTTTTTGTTTTATATGTAGTTCGTTAAGTGAGAAACAGAGTTCAACAGTAGGAATGACGCAGCTTGTTAATTGTCCTCCGGTGAGATTAGCAAGATAAGAAGGATTTAGGTATTAGTAGTCAGCGATGTTCTACGGTACCGGGGATCAAAAGACCTCATGCGAAGGCCATCGGTTTACGTATTGAGGAATTAAGGAAATCAAGAGATCTTTCACAAGAGAACTTGGCTTTGGATTTAGGGTATGATAACAAGTCAACAATATCTGACTGGGAAACTGGTAAAAGGTCTCCTGATGCAGAAAAGATAATTGCTCTTACAGAGTACTTCGACGTATCGGCAGATTATCTATTAAAAGGAGTTTGTACCGCTAAAGAACCAACAGCGGATACATGTAAGAAATGTGAATACAGAAAGTCGTATTCAGAAATAGAAGAAATAATGAATAGAAATAAGAATTAACGTAAGTAGAAAATTGAAATCAACGCCAATTAGGGAGTCGTGCAGAAATGCATGGCTCCTTTTCAATTGTTGGCAAATCGCCAACTTTTGGTAGCTATAGTTGGCAGATGTGAAACGACAGAATCGGATATTATACATAAAATAGAGCATGTAAGAACAAAGCGGCGCGCGGCTTTGGCAATCATACAACTCAGATAAGGAGGCTGTTTATGGGTGCTGAAGCACAATATTCTTATGTGAAAAAGTTACATTATTACTCTAGGTCTGATCCTGAATGTAAGGCTAAGTATATTCTTAAGAATTATGAGCGTTTTCCGAAGATGGTCGAAGGATATCAGTCAAATTGGGAAATAATTATAAAGGCGGAGAAGCGTTATAACCAGGAAGCAGATAAAGGTGATCTTGGGGTAAGAGTTCAAAAGAGCGGGACGAGTAATCCGACGATGAATGAGGCAATCGCAAATATCGAAATTGAAGAGGCACACTCAGAAAGTGAATTACGTCTTGTTTTGAGAGGAACGGACAATCTAGATCAGCATATTAGAGAGAAACTTATTATCCAAGATATGCAGGATGATTACACAATTATGCGAAACGCTATCCATGCATTAGGTAAGAAAGAGGAAGAAATGTTCCTAAGGTATTTACTAAAGGAAGATGAGACTCTTCAGGATCTAGCAACAGAGTTCCACATGGACTTAGCAAATTTCAAGAAACAAATCTATAACATCAAGAAATCCGTAATTCTTTCAACGGTTGAATGTATTGATTTGAAGTATAGCTTTATACATCGGAGGGCAAGCGATGAGGAAGAATAACAAAAAGATGGTTCGATACAGCGAAGGAGCTGAGTTATATAGTATGGGGTTGACAGCTTTTCAGCGTCTAGCGAATGAGGCCGGTGCCGTATATAGAATCGAAGGAATGCCTCCGCTGGTTAAGTGTGATGTGTTTGAGGCATACCTGGAGAAGTTTCGAAAATAAGATGATCAAGATAAGGTCCATCAGTTTATATGACTGGTGGATCTTTTTGTTGAAGACTAGCAAATTCATAACCGATATAATAAATATATGGAATTCAGAGATAGGAGGTTTGAAAAATGGGATTATCTTCAGATGAAATTGATTTCATAGCTAATTCGATTGAACCAGTTATCATTAATCGAACCCAATCGACAAAAAGTGAAAATAAGAATGTGCATGATAGGGTTGAACGTATCTTAAAGGCACTTGATGCCATTGATGAAAATGAATTTGATTTTTCCCTGTTTTCAATCGGTGAAAAGAAAATATTCTTGGAATCTTTAATAGAAATCTTAGAATTAGAAACACCGGTTTTACAGAGATATTTTATAAGTAAAGAATCAAAGCAGAAAAGCCCTAATAGGAAGCTTTTGTATAACCTTAGTAAAAAGGATGCGGATTTATATCTGGATCAGTTCATAAGCGATTTGTTTATCAGGAATGAAGCTAATCATAGATGTATATTGAGCAATGGTGACCCCAGCTTTATTTGCAATTATAGATATTCAAGAAAGGAATCTATAAATTACAGAAATGAAGCTACAGCGGATATTCGGTTTCGTATTAGAAATTTTGGTGATTTCGATAACCTCTATCATAATTATATGAAGGTGTACCTGGCTGAAATAGCAAGACATAATGATCAGAAGGTGAATACAGGATTATACAACCCTGTAGAATGCATATATATGATTGATGTATATATTGACATTTTTGCGAGTTTATTGCTGCAGACAATAAACTATTGCATTATGATGTCAGACAAAATCGATTACGCAGAAAAAGAAAAGGTTTTGGAGAATATATATTTAGAGGCTAAGGAAAGCAAGATTGATTTCAAAGAAGGTTCAAAGCAGGAAATACTTTGGTCATTTGCTATATATTTATTCTTCCTGACAAGAAGAAATTCATTTGCAACAGAACTGAATGTTCAGGAATTGTTGGAACAACAAATGAATGATCCAAGTTATGTAATGGAGGTACCAGAAGACTGTAAATACAGTTATAAGAGTATTGATGAAGTACCTACAAAAAAAGAGCTGCGTAAAATATTCTTAGAAGGCAAAGAAGAAAAAGAAGAACGTTTCAACAAGAGATTTGCAGAGATGCAAAATCTAATAGATATTTTATTGCTCACTGCTGGACGAGATCTTGGTTCAGAACATTTGCAACATGCAAAAGTGGTTTATAGAGAAGTTATCGAAGATGATCTTCAGTATGAGATTTCTTCTGAAAAGATCCAAACAGCAAATACAATAGCAAGGCACATTAATAAACCTGAGACACCATTATATGAGGAATTAAGTTCTACTATTTTTCTCCGGGAAAAGATTAGTCGAGGGTTGTTCAGGGAAGTAGGACTTGCAGCTTTATATATAAAGAAGAATAAAGTACAAAAATGTATATATGAGGATATCCTATCTGCTTTTACTGGATATGATGAGATCCAAATATCTAAGAACTTAAAGAGGGTCTATGCGAAGTATCATAAGATTTTACTGGCCGAGTATTTCGATAAGTATTGATAGCCCCCACTTTTTCAATTTTAACACCGGGATGGAGGCGGTGCATATATGAGTTAAGCTTCTTTCAGATCGATCAATTCAATCGAAAGGAGGAACAAAGTATGTCTCTGATAGATGAAGACGAGATCCGGTGTAAGCGTTGTGGCCATATTGGTATGTGGCTCAATGGAGATTGGGACGTAGAATGCCCGTCATGTGGAGCGGAATATTCTCTTATTGACGAAGATTCTGACGTAGAGGACGTATAAGTATGATCCATATGTCGTTGGACAGCGCATCTGAGATCTGAGAAAAAAGAATGGCTACTCTCAAGAGCAGTTGGCTCATATGGTCAATTTTGAGAATAAGTCATCGATCTCAGAGATTGAAAACGGCAAGTCGGGATTATATGCTGAGACTGTCAGTGCACTGGCAGATGTGTTCCAAATGACTACAGATTATATCCTATTTGGAAAAGAAGATAGTTCCTTTATTATTGAAGGAGACAATATTTTAAGGGGTATTAAAACCCCAAAATGTAAAGAAGCAGCTTTAGAATACCTTAGGGTACTTTCTAAGTTAGAAGATTTGTAGCAAGATCAGAACATTCGCCGGCAATGTTCTGATCTTTTTATGCTTAGGTAATAGATCTGATATTGGTATTGTTTGGAGCTTGGATACTGCTTTTGGGGTTTCGAGGGAATATCCATTGTCCAACAGCATAGAACAGATGGTTAGGGCTGAAATGGCACCCACTCCAATCAAGAGTCTACCATTTTTGCCAGAGAGCGACTGGGAAAGAGTAAGTAAAATTTGGTTTGTCATAACATAACTTCCTTTCATAATAATGATTTAACATTAGCTATAATGTTTTTGCCGTATAGTGATGATCCGATGCCAAGGGCAAAGGCACCTAGAGCGACTCCAAGATATCCAAGAATAGAGCTATTTGTATAACTTGATACATCCTTCTCGGTGTAGAGAGCTTCTTGAACAGGAATAGGATTGATCGGAGTAGAACCCATGTCTGAAATAGATTCACTTTCGAGCTTGCTAGGGTTCAGCTGACCATAATAATTCATGTAGCATACGGAAATTTTCTTTCCCTTACATGACTGAAGAAGATTTAGATTGCAGGCATCTTTACTAAGGCTACGATCATTAGTGATTAAAAGTTGCTTTTTGTAACGGCGTTCCTTGGCCAACCGAACAAGAAGCTCTTGATCAGCGAAAGCATGCTGTATTTCCCAGGACTAAAATTTGACGATTCCAAAGTAAAGATGTTGTTGTACTCACGGATAATGGTTAATGCGTTAATTGCCTTTTTTTATTTTTCTTTGTTACCGGAGTTGATGTGTCGGATCAATTCTTGGCATACTGCTTGTGTGAAGTTGTGAGAAGATGCTGTTATTGAAGAGTTTTCACGCAGATTGAAATATTCAATTTTAGATTGATGAAAGCTGACTGCTCTGTTATAATTATATTTGTGGTGAAATGCCTCAAAATCGAGGTTTGTAAGCAAACATGAAAGGTAAAAAGTTATGGCAATTCGTTATAACAAACTTTGGAAACTCCTGATTGATAAAGACATGATGAAAAAGGACCTCAGAATTAAATCAGGAATCACTACAAATGCGTTGGCTAAATTAGGGAAAAATGAGCATATAAGTACGCAGGTTTTAGAAAAAATCTGTAAAACGCTTAATTGTAATATAGAAGACGTCTGTGAATTTGTTAATGATGAAGAGGGGGCTAGCAAAAATGAGTCCTGAAGCGAAAGCAAGAGAGGAAATTGACAAGAAGCTTGTTACGTCCGGATGGATTATCCAGGATATGAAGAGGTTAAACCTTACTGCAGGTATAGGCGTGGCTGTTAGAGAATTCCCTACCAGTACAGGCCCGGTGGACTATGCTCTTTTTGTAGAAGGAACTCCTGTGGGTGTGGTCGAAGCCAAGAAGACAGAAGCTGGAGAAAACATAACAGTTGTTGAAGGCCAGTCGGCCAGATATGCCAACAGTACCTTTAAATGGGTACAGCAGGATTATCAGATTCGATTTGCTTATGAAGCTACAGATAAGCTTGTAAGGTTTACAGATTACAAAGATATCAAGTATCGCTCCAGAACAGTTTTTTCATTTCATAGACCAGAGACCTTGAAGACTCTTCTGGCAGCGCAGGATACCATTAGAAATAATATGAAACATTTTCCGGAACTTGATACCAACGGATTCAGAAAGTGTCAGATTAACGCTATTAATAACCTAGATAAGTCATTTGCGGATAACAGACCAAAGGCATTGGTTCAGATGGCAACAGGCGCGGGAAAAACCTTTACAGCTATTACAGCTGCGTATCGGTTACTTAAGTATGCCAAGATTAACAGGATTCTTTTCCTTGTTGATACAAAGAGTCTGGGTGAACAGGCAGAAAGAGAATTCCTTGCCTACACGCCTAATGATGATCCCAGAAATTTTTCACAGCTCTATGGTGTAAGACGGTTAAAGAACTCTTACATTCCTAATGACATTCAGATATGCGTTAGTACAATTCAGAGAATGTACTCCATACTGAAGGGGGAGGAACTTGATGAAGGTGCAGAAGAAGTACCTTTTGATGAATATGTAACAGCGGAATCAAAAGTACCGAAGGAAGTGGTCTATAACGAGAAGTATCCCCCTGAGTTTTTTGATGTCATTATTGTTGATGAATGTCATAGATCTATATACAACGTGTGGAGCCAGGTGTTGACATATTTTGATGCGTTTATTATAGGTCTGACAGCTACTCCAGATAAGAGAACATTTGCATTCTTTAATGAAAATATTGTAAGTGAGTATCCAAGAGAGCAGGCTATTGTTGACGGTGTCAATGTCGGAGAAGATATATTCCTGATCGAGACAGATATTACTAAGAATGGTGCCAAAATAATGAAGCGCTTGATTGAGTATAGGGACAGACTGTCTCGAGAGATGCGCTGGCAGCAAATGGATGAGGAAGAAGATTATTCAGGAAGCAAAAAGGGAAAACTTGATAAAGAGGTTGTAAATCCAAGCCAGATTAGAGCTGTCATTCATGAATTTAAGGAAAACTTGTTTACAAACTTGTTTCCACATAGAAAAGAAGTGCCTAAGACACTGATATTTGCAAAGACGGACAGTCATGCAGACGATATCATCCAGATTGTTAGAGAAGAGTTTGGTGAAGGTAATGAGTTCTGTAAGAAGATTACTTATCAGGCAGATAATCCTGAATCTGTGCTTAGCGCATTCAGGAATGATTACTATCCGCGTATTGCTGTAACTGTAGATATGATTGCTACAGGTACAGATGTCAAGCCTATTGAATGTCTGATATTTATGCGTGATGTAAGAAGCAGAAATTATTTTGAGCAGATGAAGGGCAGAGGCACCAGAACGTTAAAGGCTGATGACCTTCAGAAGGTTACCCCGTCAGCTACCGGTAATAAAGATCACTTTGTAATAGTTGATGCTGTAGGTGTTACATCATCTAAAAAAACTGATACGAGACCGCTTGAAAGAAAGCCAACTGTGTCTATGAAGGAACTTATGATGAATGTGGCTCTTGGTGCCAAAGACGAAGATACGCTTACTTCATTGGCTAATAGAGTAATCCGTCTGAATGCACAGATGACAGTTTCCGAGCAGAAGAATTTTTCCAAAGTAGTTGGAGAGTCTGCTGGAATTGTTGCAGAGAAATTGTTAAATGCCTTTGATGTAGATGTAATCCATGATAGGGCAGTTCTGACAACAAGCAAAGATGAGCCTGATGAGAAAGAACTCGAAGAGGCTAAGAGAGAACTGATAAAAGAAGCTACAGAGCCTTTTCATAATCCGGATGTCAGAGAATATATTGAGAACGTCCGCAGAAGTCATGATCAGATTATAGATGATGAAAACATTGACCATGTTTTATTCTCGGGATTCGATACACAAAAGGCTAATAATGCCGACAATGTGATCAAGTCCTTCCATGAGTTTATTGAAGAGAATAAGAATGAAATTATAGCTCTTCGTATTATCTATAATCAGACATACAAAGATAGACCGATGGCGATAGAAGGCCTCAAAGCTTTATATGAAAAGCTTCAATTCAAGGGTATAACTGTAGAACGTTTGTGGGATTCCTATGCAATGAAGAAGCCTGATATGGTCAAGAAAGGTACACTGGGTCAGGTTACGGACTTGATTGCCTTGATCAGATTTGAAATGGGATACGCAGATAATCTGTCACCATTTGCGGATAAGGTAAATTATAACTTCATGCAATGGACATTCCGCAAGAATACCGGTGCTGTTCACTTCACGGAAGAGCAGATGGAGTGGCTGAGGCTTATTAAGGATCACATAATTGCATCATTAAGCATTTTGCCAGAGGATCTTGATCTAACACCATTTGATAAACATGGTGGATTGGCGGCTTTTTATGATGCTTTTGGTGATCAGTATGAAGCAATATTAAATGAGATGAATATAGAGTTGGTGGCATAAATGGCATTATATAAAGATATTGTAAAGAAAATTCCAGTTCAGGCTGAAAAGAAAACTAAGCAGAAAGAATATATGAACGAAGGTTTATTGCCTATAATTGATCAGGGACAGAAAATAATTGGTGGCTACACGGATGATCTTTCTAAAAGGGTAGAATGTGATTTGCCAGCTATTGTGTTCGGAGATCACACACGTTGCGTAAAACTCATTAAGAAGCCTTTCGCCCCAGGAGCAGATGGAATTAAAGTTATTAGACCGGCAGATGATTCTTTGTACATAGAATACCTTTTTTATGCGACTAAGTATCTTGCAGCTAAAATACGTGACAAGGGATATGCAAGGCATTACCAAGATGTTGAAAAGCAAGAAATAAATGTACCATCGGTTTCTGCTCAGAAAGAAATAGTTTCAAGGATAGAAGAACGTCTTTCTTCTCTTGATAATGCTGTTGAAACATTGAATAAAACAAAAAAACAGCTGGCAATATATCGACAGGCTGTGCTAAAAGATGCTTTTGAAGGAAAATGGAATTATAACTATAGAACAGAGGCTAAATTAACTGATGACATGAAGGCTATTCCGCTGAATAACGGTGAAGTTGATTTGCCTAAAGAGTGGAAATATGTATATTTATCGAGCTTGGGAGATTTGAGCAGAGGAAAATCTAAGCATCGTCCTAGAAATGATAGTAGATTATTTGAAGATGGAAAGTACCCTTTCTTTCAAACAGGAGATGTTAAATCGGCTAGAAGGGAATTGGTCGATTGTGAAAAAATGTATGGTGAATTTGGATTGCAGCAGAGTAAACTCTGGCCTGCTGGAACGTTATGTATAACAATTGCAGCTAATATTGCTGAAACTTGCTTTTTAGGTGTGGATGGCTGTTTTCCTGACAGCATTGTTGGATTTACACCAGATGAAGATAAAGTTAATAAAGAGTATGTAAGGTATTTTATAGAGGCATCAAAACTAAGACTATGGGCATTTGCTCCAGCGACTGCTCAAAAGAATATAAATCTAACAACTTTAGAAAATCTAATGATTCCATATTGTTCATTAGACGAACAAAAATTTATAGTTGATATGATTGATTCGCGATTATCTGAATGTGATGCAATTGATGAGACTGTAGATATGGCATTAAAGCAATCAGAAGCAATGCGCCAGAGCATTTTAAAAGAAGCATTCGAAGGGAGACTTGTATAATGGCAGGAGGAAATACATCAGCAATCGTTTCTAAGGTATGGGGGCTCTGCAATCCCCTTAGAGATGATGGTATTTCATATGGAGATTATTTAGAACAGCTGACATATCTTATTTTTCTTAAGATGTCAGATGAGTATTCAAAGCCTCCTTATAAAAGAGAGACAGGTATACCAGTAGGATATACTTGGTCCGATATGAATACACTTAAGGGTGCAGAGCTTGAGACTCAATATAAAAATACTCTTGAAAAGCTTGGTGAACAGAAAGGTATTCTTGGGCAGATATTCAAGGGAGCCGTAAACAAAATCAGCAATGTTGCAATTCTATATAAAGTTGTCCAGATGATTGATGGTGAAAAATGGGTAGCTATGTCATCTGATGTAAAAGGTGAAATCTATGAAGGGTTACTTCAGAAAAATGCTGAAGATATCAAAAGTGGAGCAGGTCAGTATTTCACGCCGAGACCATTGATTCAGGCGATGGTGGAATGCATGTGTCCTGAGCCGGGAAAAACTATAGCAGATCCTTGTTGTGGTAGTGGTGGATTTTTCCTTGCAGCACAGGCTTATCTTGCAGATCCAAAGAATTATACACTTGACCGTGAGCAGAAGGAGTTTCTTAAGAATGAAACATTCTATGGTAACGAGATTGTAGCAGCTACATTTAAGACAGCACTTATGAATTTATACCTTCATAATATTGGAGATATATACGGAGAAATTCCGGTAACTCTTGGTGATGCATTATTATCAGACCCAGGTTATCGCGTAGATTATGTTCTGACAAATCCTCCTTTTGGTAAGAAGTCATCCATTACATTTACTAACGAGAATGATGAGACAGAGGAAGAAGATCTTGTATATAATCGACAGGATTTCTGGACTACAAGCTCAAATAAGCAGCTGAACTTTGTGCAGCATATCAATACTATTTTGAAAGCAACTGGTAAGGCAGCTGTTGTTGTACCTGATAACGTCCTTTTTGAAGGTGGAGCCGGAGAAATAGTCAGAAAGAAACTGCTTGAGACAACAGACCTGCATACGATATTGAGATTGCCTACAGGTATTTTCTATAAGCCCGGTGTTAAAGCTAACGTTATATTCTTTGATAAGAAACCAGCTAGCCCTGAGATGCAGACAAAAGAAGTCTGGATTTATGACTTCAGAACCAATGTGCATTTTACGTTGAAACAGCATCCGATGAACTACGCTGATCTGCAGGACTTTATTAAATGTTATAATCCCGAGAATCGTTATGAGCGTCATGAAACCTGGTCGGAAGAGAATCTAGATGGACGTTGGCGCAAGTATAAGATCGACGACATTTTAGAAAGAGATAAGACGAGCCTTGATATCTTTTGGATCAAGGATAAATCCCTTGCGGATCTCGATAATCTGCCATCTCCGGATGAACTTGCGGATGACATTATCGAAAACCTGCAGAGTGCACTAGAGAGCTTTCAGGAACTGCAGGAGCAGTTGAAGAGACGTAGTATACAAGAAGATAAGGACTATAGTTATAACTCGCCAGCTAATGTAATTATTAGAGAGTTATCTGCTCGTTATAATGTGTCACTTGCAAAAGCTGATACATTTGAGAAGCAGTTAGAAAAGATAGGCTTTTTAGAGATTACTGCTGGAGATGAACTAATCCATTCAAGAACTCTGGAATTTTGTTATTTAACTATAAACACAAAGAATGGGTTAACTAGTAGGGATAGAAAGCCTTTTAATGTTGTTATTAACTTGAAGAATGGGATGCTTGAGGAAATAGCTTCTGCTGTTATTGGACTTGGTATTAGTAGTGCAGGATTGGCTACATCTGACAATAAACTCGTTTCTGTTGCGTCAATATTGGGAGCGGTATTTAGTGCACTATCATTAACTAAGATCAACTTTTCAGAGAATGAAACAGCAATTCTTCTTGCGTTACAGAACGGCAGCAAGACAGAGGAAGACTGTTTGCGAGCAACAAATGCTATTTTACGAGAGTATTTCTATGATGAACTATCAGAAGATACATTTATGCGAGCGGTAAACATTTTATATAATTGCAGATGCATATCAATTGTAGAAGGAATCTTATCGATTGAGGAAACAATAAAATCTTAATAATTAATATAATAGCCGGGGAAGTAATAATACATTTTGGAGGGAGACAACAAGGAAATGCTAGAAGATATTTCATCAATAAAGATAAAAGGAGGCATTTTTGAAACAGAGATAGATTTGCCTATATTTGAAAAAGAAAAGCCCAACAATCCAGAACAGAATTTTTCTCTGATTTATGGAAAAAACGGAAGTGGCAAGAGTACCATATCGCGTGGATTTAGAAAGATTACTGGCGCTGAGGAGTTGCAAATCGAATCAATGGAACTACTCGACGCGGACGGATCTACTATAGTGGTCTCTGAAGAAGAAAAAAATAATATTTATGTATTTAATGAAGAATTTATAGAAGACAATATTAAAATAGATGATGACGGCTTAAGTGCAATAGTTGTCATGGGCGCAGTTAAAGATGTTGACGACAAGATAAAGAAGATTCAGCCTACTTATGAGAAGAGTTTATCTGAAGCACAAGCACAGCAAGAAGTTTTAAACAAATACGTAGACATCGGTAATGTTCTTTGCCCAGAGTATTATATAAACGAAATGCAGAAAGTGCTAAAAGGTGATAATAGTTGGGCGTCAAGAGATGCAAGGATTCATGAAAAAAAGACTAATAGTCAAGTTAGACGCGATACGTATACTCAGTTTGTAGGATTGCATCCAACAAAAAGCAGAGATGAGTTGATTGTGGATTATGATGCTACGATGAAAAAGTTAGAGGCTGCAAAAAGTGGTAGTAAAAGAATTGAGACTGTTGTTCCAACTTTAAAAACGTTTGAGGATAAAGAGAACGATATAGTGAATCTCCTTAAAGAAAAAATAGAAAAACCTGTTTTATCAGAGAGGGAGAAATCACTATTTCATATTCTTCAGGATAATAACGGTAATCAAAGATTGACTAATATAAAAGCTTATTTTGCTGGAACCCAGAAAACAACTTGTCCATTTTGTTTCCAAGATGTTGATGAGAAGTATGCGGATGATTTGGTGCAGAGTATAGAGAAGATTCTTAGTAAAAAGGTCGAAGAACATCAAGGTAAACTGTTGAAAGCCAGATTATCTATTTTTGAGGTAAACCTCATGGTCTTTAATGAATTATCACCAGAAAAAGTCAAAGAGTGTGAGAAAAAAATCGAGGTACTTAATTCTTCGATAGAACAAGTAAATGAGTTGATTAATCAGAAGATCGAAAATGTGTATGAACCGATATTGAACGAAGGTTTTTGTTTAAAGAATAAGTACGATGAGTGTGTAGCTTCTTTGGAAGAGTTAGAGAAGGCACGAAAAGATTATAATGAAAAAGCCACGGATACCAAACCTCTTATAAATGAGCTTACTAATGTAAATAATGAGATTGCATATTATGATTTGAAGGAATTACACGAAAAGTATCAAAAGCAAATTGCAGAGAAGAAAGCAGAAGAGGAAAAATCTAAGAAATTAAATCAAACTGCAAATGATCTTAGGAAGCAAATTGAGGTATTAGAGCAGGAGAAGAAAAATGCACGTATAGCCATGAAAGCTATTAATGACGATTTGGCCTATATTTTCTTTTCTAAGACAAGACTAAGGATTGATTATGATCATGATAAATATGTTCTTTATTCACATGAAAGATTAGTGGAACCCGGAAACGTTTCGGTTGGAGAAAGAAATGCAATAGGGCTTTGCTATTTCTTTAATAGAATAATGGAAAACAAGGATGAAGAGAAAGTCTTTAATTCTAGGTATTTGCTGGTTATCGACGATCCAGTGTCGAGTTTCGATATGGAAAATCGCATAGGTATATTATCCTATTTGAAATATAAATTGGGGCAATATCTGAAGGGAAATGATAAATCAAAATTTCTGCTATTTACGCATGATATGCAGACATTTTATGATATGCGTCATTTTGTGCTTGAATTGTTAAGCACAAAATATTGTGTTTCTGAAAACAAAGCAAGCAAGTATGTTAGAGATTGGGAGCTTAAGAATACAGGTGTCGATAAAATAGACATACAAAAGAGGAATGAATATACTGCTTTACTGGGAACGGTCTTTGATTATGCCAAGGAGATAGATGCGCAATACTCTGTAAGTATTGGGAATGTTATGCGAAAAGTAATGGAAGCATTCGGTACATTTGTATATAAGAAAGGAATGTCTCAGCTTTCAACAGATGAAAGCATTATGGCAAATCTTTCAAAAGAAGATCAGACATATTACGAGAACTTAATGTATAGGCTTGTATTGAATACTGGCAGTCACATGGAAGAAAAGGTGAAAACAATAGATGATATGAACTTCTTTGATTACATTTCAGATGCAGATAAACAAAGAACAGCAAGAGATGTTATTTGCTTTCTATATAAAATAAACCCGCTACATGTTCAAGCTCATTTGCAGGATAAAGAAAATGCAATAGAAATAATAGAGGCATGGTGTAAAGCAATATCTGTTTAATTCAGATAATAATGGAGAATAGTATGTGCAAGATAATAAGAAATGCCATTCAGTGTAAACATTGCGGCGAAACATTAGAATCAGTAAATGTGCACGATTATGTGACCTGTAGTTGTGGGGCATGTAGTGTAGATGGAGGACATGATTATCTTCGTAGAAGCTATGAGACATCTCCAAAGGAAGATTAATCGATTTGAGTGAGTATATGAATATACCACCAGATACTTCTGACGAGGTATTAAAGGAAGATTTTTTGAATTTATAGAAAGGGTGACAGTATATATGACAGTTGAAGAAATTCTCCAAGGTGAATCAAAAGACTTGGAGTTCAAAGAAAAACTGCCGGAAGACAGTAAAAAATATATGAAGACGATTGTTGCCTTTTCTAATGGTGATGGTGGCAGACTTATCATTGGTGTCAATGATGACTGAAAGGTTGTGGGGGTTGATAAGACGGCGGTATTTACTATGCTTGATAAGATTACCAATGCCATTAGTGATAGTTGTGAACCTTTGATTATTCCGGATATTGCACCACAAGCAGTGGGAGATAAAACGGTTATTGTTGTAGAAATCAGTGCAGGAAGGCAGAGAACTTATTATCTTAAATCTCTTGGAATGGATAAGGGTACATTTATACGTACAGCGGGCCGACCAGGCTTGCAGACAGACCTTTTATTCAGGAAATGTATTATGAGGATGAAAATAGATCCTTTGATAATGTTGTTAATAAAGACATTGAAGTAACAGAAAAGAGGCACAGCGTAATTGCTTGAACGAGAAAGATGCTGAAAAGGTAAAAACGCCTACCAAGAATAATCTGTTAACCTGGGGAATTCTTAAGGAAGAGAACGGAGTTGTTCGTCCAACGTATGCATATTATTATCTGAGAGGCCTAGATGATGTTATGTCTCAGATACAGTGTGCAGTTTTTAAAGGAAATACACGTGGTATTTTTGTAGATAAACGAGAGTACGGAGGTAATCTCTGGGATCAGGTAGAGCAGGCATATCAGTTTGTTCTTCGTAAGATTCATCTTGGAGCAAGAATCAAGGGTATTCACTGACAGGATGTTTATGAACTGCCACCGGAGAGTATACGAGAGCTTATTATCAATGCTGTTGTTAATTGCAGTTACCTGCAGGGAAGTCTTGTGCAGGTGGCAATATATGATAATAGACTTGAAATTTCGTCTCCTGGCGGATTGATGCCGGGAGTTACGATTGAGAAGATGAAAGAGGGCTTTTTTGAAGGTTAGAAATCATGGTATCGCGAATGCTTTTGTTTATATGAATCTTATCGAACAATGGGGAGTGGTATTCCAAAGATATTAGCACAGACTAAAGAGTATGGACTTCCAGAGGTTGAGTTTATCGATATGGAAAATGCCCTTAGAGTTAATATGTATCGTGCTCTTCCAGAAGATGAAAAGCAAACGATAAAAGTAAGCGATAACAAGCAAGCGACAAGCGATAAAATCAAGCGATAGTAGAACTATGTTTGAAGAATATATGTCACAACATGGGATGTCTACAACGGCTGAAATGGCGAAGTTTTCCGGCCTTAGCCCACAGAGAACAAGGGCAATTTTGTCTAAAATGGTAGATGATGGAATTATAATTGCTGAAGGAGCAAATAGGACCAGAAAATATCGCTTGAAATAAGTAAGCGATAAATAATGAGGAACAGAAGGAATAAGTAACTTAAATAACCTAATGAGAAAGATAAAATTGCAGGAAAGCTTCATTTCTTATAACCTTGTGATAGTTGAAAAATATTGGTAGACATAGGGTTTATTACGTCAGAAGGTGGAGCAAATAACATTATGTATTTACTGTGATTGGAATATTATGGGCATAATATGAATAATTGCAACAGAGAAACAACAAATATTGTTTCAAATAGTATAAGCAACGTGATAAGGCGTATATGGAGCAGAGGATTAAAAACATGAGATCGAATGTAAAAACAATTAGACTGACAACTAGATTATCGCTGATTTTGGCTGTTATAACATATTTAGTTTCCATCAAAAGTGTTTGGGGATTAGACGAAATAAAATGGCTACCTGATACCTTTTTGGTTGCTGTTTTTGGAGGAGCATTCGCCAGCATGCTCGTAGTTTTGATTTGTGAAATCTCAAAGTATTATGAGAATCGCGAAAGTACAGAAACATTCCTCTATTCACATCTAAATTATTTATATGGACAGTTACAAGTCATGCTGAAGAATATTGATTTTCTTGTGGAGCATAATGAGGTTATACAAAAAGACGCATTAAAGCAATTAATCTATAATTCTGAAGCTGAGATGAATACAGTATTCTATATTGATTATGCTCCATATAAAAGCAATAATGCCATTTTAATTGAGAAAGAGAACTATAACAGGATTGTGTTTCCAGTTGTTCAAGGTTTTCTTCGGGATTGCAGAATGTTTGAGGTGGCAGTTCTTACTGATGAAATAAATAAAAGAGAGGGTAGAATAGACGGCAATGCCAATTTAGTTTTGCGGAAACTTTCAAAGCAGATACAAGAACCGTTAGCATTGATCGATGCATTATTGATAAAAATTGATCAAACTTGTAACTATAGATACAATTGGTCGCAAGTGAGAGATAGCATGGTAAGAAGAATACCGGATACCCAAATGGATATGCTTGAGCAGTTTCTAGAAAGACAATAAGACGGAATATATGCAGTGTGAAAACTTTATCTTGTCGCTTACAAGTAATATTTTGAGCGAAAGAAATTTGCAGCGCATCTTGAATTGTAACGCAAATTGCGTTACAATAAATAAAAAGGAGTTGATACATATGGAGAAAACAGCAACACTCAATTTACGAGTTAATCCTACAACGAAAAAATCAGCTGAAGATGTGCTTTCACGTCTTGGAATTCCTATGTCTACAGCTATTGATATGTATTTAAGACAGATTACTCTTACAGGAGGAATTCCTTTTAGAGTTTCATTACCTCAGGCACCGGAGGCTATTAATATGGATCTTATGACGACTGCAGAGATTCATACAAAATTACAGGAAGGCTTTGAGGATATTGAAGCTGGACGAGTACAGGATGCAAAGGCCGCATTTGCAGCTTTTAGAGAGAGCCACAGATGAGAGAATATCCGGTAAAAATTACTGAAAAAGCATTGGGTGATATGAATGGGATATATGAGTATATCGCAGTTAATTTGCAATCACCGGAAAATGCTATGGGGCAGTATAACAGAATAGCTGATCGTGTACTTGAACTTGGCTTCTTTCCAGAGAAATTTAGACTAGTAGATTTTGAGCCGGAACGCTCACAAGGACTTAGGCGAATGCTAGTAGATAATTACTCGGTATTTTATGTATTCAAGGAAGAGGTTGTCACGGTAAGTAGAGTATTATACAGTGCCTCTGATATTGAAAAGCGACTGAAAGAAGATTATTAATTCCCGGTTGCACTTTGGTTGCAAAAAGCCATAAAAAGCAAACGAATTGACGGAGTAAACGTAAAACCACAACAACATATAGCTACAAAAGAAAATTAATTTCGCAAAATATTGATGCTTTTCTAGAGCTGGAATAATACACTAAAGCCTTACAAAACGTGATTTTAAGCGGTTTATAAGGCTTTTATTACCCTGACTCATTATGATGGAACAATGGAGTATGAAGAGGATGGGCACAAATATTGGGTGGTGTATGATGGGAATTCTGACAACGTTAGACTTGACGATGGCAAAATCTTTGTGATTGTGTTCATATTTTAGAGGCATACAGGGCGACAGGACTGGTTCTTGCCGCTTTTTTAAATTTTTTAAAAATTTTCCAACACTTTTTCTATCCATTACGTCTTAACTAATAGAAGGACAAAAAGACCTTTCGGCCGAAGGGTATTTCACATGAAGGAGGCACCGTCATGGATACCCGAAATATGTACATGGAAATATATGGCTCTGGCTGCGTTAAGGGGAATGCATACTCTGTACCAGCATGGGCCAAGAGCGAGCGGCTTGAGTATTCTGTGCCGCTTGCAGAAATATGGAGGATGGGAGAGAGTGCTGTAGGGAAAAGAAAACGATGGAACTTGAAAAGATTTTTCAACAATTCAATAAAGATCTGCTTGCATACATCTACATAATGTGCGACAGCAGACTGCTTTCGGAAGATGTTGTTCAGGAAACATTTGTCAGAGCAACTGTAAATCAGGAGCTGCTGAAAACACTTCATAAAAATCAGGTGAAATCATGGCTCTATAGAACAGCACGCAACATCTACATAGATACAGTAAGAGCCGGAACACTAAGGGAAAGTCCGGATGATGATATTCCGGAATCGATGGAAGAGTCAGAGGATTATTCCAGGATAGAGTGGTCGCAGCTTTTTGAAGAACTTCCGGGCAGGCAGGGCGTAATAATGTACATGAGATATGTGGAAGGCTATACTGCTGAAGATATCGGAAAGATACTTGAGATGCCATCAGGTACGGTCAGATATGAGATCAGTATGGCGAGAAAAACACTGAGAACATCAATGAAAAACTATTGGAAGAGGTGAAGAGGAATGTCAAAAGAAAATCTTGTTATAAATGCAGAAGTATGTGATTCAAGACAGATGAAGGAAGATGTTTACGAAGGATATAAGAGGATAATCATAAATGCAGAAGTGCTTATTGCCAGCCCAAGGAGCAGGGAGATCCTGAACAAGCTTGGGGCTGTTATCAATAGTGAGGCGATTGTCGATGTGGCTGAGGATGAGATTGTTGAGAGTAGGATTAGTAATGGAAAAGAAGTTATTTCAAAGGGGTCAAAACCACAGAATAAGGTAATCCTGCTCGCTAATGGAAAAGTCACAATCGAGCCCGGCTCTGAGGAGGTAATGGAACAGTATGTATATATGCTTGTAAATGGTCCATTATACTGCCCGAGAAGTATGAAAAGGTATACTGACAAAATGCTCATAAATGGGCCAACAGTAATTTATCCTGAGGATGCAGTCATGCTTGATTCAAAATTTGTTATGGATAAGTTCTTTCCGCTCCGGGTTAAGGAAAACGAAAAGTATTATATCGCTAAAAAGCTTATTATCGAAGACGCAGTTGACGCAGACAAGTTAGTGGAGAAGAATGTGAGATTTGAGACTCCCTGCGTGGTCATGCGTGAGAGCAAGGTGGAGAAGCTTGCCGGATTGTTTGATATTTCAACCAGGATAAATGTAATCCCTGAAGAAATGACTTTTGTAAAAGGCGATGCAGAACTAAATGATGCCCTGTTTGATAAAAGTGGAAGCAGGTTGTATGTTGACGGAGATCTTACGGTATCAACAGAATTTACAAGGCTTGATAAGTTGGAAAAGCTCACTGTAACAGGGACCCTAATTGTAAGGGAGAGCATGTATCAGGATATGAAACATGTTGATATTGACGCGGATGTAGTGGAGTATTTATTTGAAGGAAAGAGCATAGTCAACAGTGCTAAGGCAATAGTTGACAGATCACTTCTTATGGCTAATGAAAAAGGCGTGAGAGTAGTAAACTGCGCTCTGCTTTCCATAGATAAGGATGTAGAACCACAGCTTATCTGTGACAGGCTTCAGATTAAGAACTGCGCAAAAGTCTCCTGCACAGATGAACAGGAAAGTGCTGTTCATACTGTAGCTAAGAACGTTGCTATGGTGGGATCACTCAAACCTGGTGAGAATGGTGGAGAGTCTGGAGGCATTATGGGCATGATGGGCTCAGTATTTGATGTTGTAAAGCAGGTGGCAAGTACAAGTATGATCAATGTAGAGAAGCATATCATGTAATTATAACTGAGTATACATTGATGCAATGCATAAAATATGATATCATAGTGTCACAAGAATGAGGTGATATTGTATGGATATTGCGAATGAAGTAAGAAACCTTAGAGATGAGATGGGAATGAACCGTAAAGAGTTCTGTGAATACTATGCCATCCCATACAGAACTATGGTCGATTGGGAAGCGGGTAAACGTAAGATGCCGGAGTATCTTTTTAGATTGATGGAATATAAGGCTCGGATTGAGCAGTTGATTACAACTGATGTAGCTGAGTGAGTGCATGCCTGATGGAGGAAGACTTAATGAATACTAGGGAAAAAGAAGTCTTAAATATGCAGTTAGTTCTGATACCTATGCTGGCAGAAGCATGGAAGTATTCATATTCTGAGCTTTCAAAGTTGTTCAGAAAATATAATGTTCTAAGTTATATTGATACATGTTATGAGAGCTATAATTCTACGGGTAATCAGGGGATAATTGAGGATTTGAAAGAGTATATTGAAATGCAGGGAGGTCGCATCGATTGAAGAATCTATATCATGGGACAATATCTTTGATGAACAAGTTGAGTGGCTGTTGGTAAAATCATTTACTAAAGCGGATAGCGAGTGGTTAAGGTTTATTATTGCAAATAGAAACTGCAAAACCAGCACGCATGAATATGATATAGTGATAGGCCCTACAGCTGATGCAGAAACAACTGCTATTACCAATCAGTATTATGACGAACTGGTTCAAAATGATTTTTAGGGAGAAATATGTGAGAAAGTCATTTCAAAGTTAAAGCCTGAAAACTTACCGAAACAATACTTCTTCAGAACCGAAAAAGCAGTTAAGACACTGTCGTTTGACAAGTTGAAAAGGCAGGTGGTTGGATGATAACAAGTTCAGAACAAAACAGGATCATTAGGGAAACGTCAGCCTATTTAGTGGAAATGATCATGGAAATTAAAAAATGTTCCAGAGATGAGGCTGTGGAGTTACTGATGGAGACCACAGTATATGCAGCACTGACAGATCCTTCAACGGAAGTGTTTTTAGAATCAAGAGAATCAGTGCTAGATTCTTTGAAAGAAGAGTTTGAAGGGAGACCGGAAGCGCTATTACTGTTGTAAGTGCAGTTTTGATGAGGGTTATTATGTGCCATGCATTTGAAGAGATGTTAAATGATGCCTCAGTGAGGACATATGTGTCATAGGGCAAAGCAGATTATCCTCCAAGAGGTAAACTGTTTTATCCCTAAAGAATTAAATAGAACATAAGTAACAGACCTTGAAAAGGACTAACGAGGCTCCTTTCCAAGGTCTGTTCTTTTAGCTTATGCCTGCTATTTTGTTTGCGTATGCAATTAACCGTTTTCTCATTTCGGTTTCCGGATTTTGGCATAATTTGATGATTTCGAATAGTTCCGGATCTGATGCTCTTGATATGGTATAGGATATGGGACTGGAATCATCGGTAAGGTTCATCAGGTATTCTTTGGAAGTATCCAAAACCTGAGCAATTACTTCTAAAGTCTGTATAGAAGGTGTTCTGGCGCCTGATTCGTACCTCAGATAAGCAGGTTGAGAGAGCTGCATTCTTTTGGCTGCTTCCATCTTGCTGATCCCAAGTTTTTCTCTGCACTCTTTTAATCTGTTTATATTCAGTGAAATACTCATACTTTCTGAAAACTCCTTCGAAAACAGTATTTGATTTCGGTGTTATCTGTTGATTATACCATTGGAATATGATATCATCAACACATACCAATGGTATATAGAATAAATTTTGATCCCAAAGCAAATCCTCTGACATTGGAGGGGTGAAGGCTTTGATGGAGCGGATGAGGAGGAATCAAACGTTGGCACCGAATATAAAAGATATGGAGAACAGATTGAACACATTGTATTGGACTGATTCTGAAAAGTACATGGAATTATTGGATGTGATAAAAGGAATGGGTTTTAAAATCTATCGAAATTCTAACGGAAAGCATAGAGTGCAGATGGATATGAGCAATGCTTTTGGCGGTATATTTAAAGACTTTTTTTAGTGCAGATATAGCAGCATTCTGTGAAATCACAATTTGTGATTTCACGGAAAGGATTTACAGAACTAAAATAATAGGCGATATCGATTATGCCAATGGCATAAAGTATTATCAATATGCCAGTGCATAATTGAGAGGATTAATATGTACAAAAACAGTGATTATGACCATAAAATTGAAAAGAGAATTTCAGCACTTCCAGCAACTCTGGCTTTGACTCTAACGGAGGCAGAATGCAATATGGTAATATCTGCGCTTGATTTGTATAGCCGAATTTGGATAGGACAATATGATCGGATTGATGAAATTTATATTTATGATATAGATTCTAAGTGGAATAAGGAATCGAGAAGACATAGGGTTTTTCAGGAGATTCGTAATCTCCTGATACCGTCTCTGTTGGGGATGGGAGATTATTCATCCTGTTCTTTGGGAATCTGGAGTGAAAAAACTGATATTAGGGCCATCAATGCATATGATATAAAACAGCGACTTAGATATGAGTTATCTTGGTACAAGAACCCCGAGGGGGATATAATGGTAGACTATGATACACCTATGATTAGGGGAAGCAATGGTGATTTATCTGTGTTTTGCGAAACTACAGAAGAAGGAGTATGTGCTACTTTATATTTATCGAAGGAGCATCTGACAGTAATGCAAACCTCTATTGAAGTATATAGTTTTCTTATCAATCGCAAAATGCAGGATGCTTTTAGATACTTTACTTCTAATGAAGAAGTGCTTTCTCTAGCCGAAGAACTCACCAGGATATATAAGGAATATGAGTACCTCTCTTTTTCTTCCGATACGAATTATGGAATGGAGAGGTATCGGAATCTGATAAACAAGACATCAAAGATTATGGAAAAGATTAAGGATGTAAATGAAGAGAAAGCGTATACAGATTTCATTCGGATTAACATATCTCCGACAAATCCTTTTATACCATTAGACGATGCGCTGAGAATACTTGACCAGCCATTTGAGCATTTTAAGAAATGCAGGAGGAAGTTCCCTCCCCAAAACGTATTAGATCTGCCTGGGGCAGGGTTTCTGACTAGAATGCGTGGAAAGGAACGTGCTACAACAGACTATCTATTGGTATGGTATGAATCTTCAACCAAAACAGAATATTATTTTATGGGAGCGGATTATATAATTAAACATGATGGCAAAATTGACCTGCCAGATGACATAATGCAATTTATTCGAAAAAAGTGTCAAGAGATGAGGAATAAGAGCAATGGGGAATGATAAAGTACAGTTATTTGAAGATCAGCCGATAAGGACAGCCTGGGTAGAGGATGAAGAGGAGTGGTATTTCTCTGTTGTTGATGTCGTGCAGGCGCTTACGGAAAGTGTAGATGGAAGAAAATACTGGAATAAGCTAAAGCAGAGACTTAAAGACGAGGGAAGTCAGTTGGTGACAGATTGTCACCAACTGAAAATGAAGTCTCCTAAAGATGGAAAAAGATATAACACGGATGTAGCTAATGCAGAGCAGCTTCTTCGTATTATCCAGTCCATCCCATCAAAAAAAGCCGAGCCCTTTAAACTATGGCTTGCTCAGGTTGGGCGTGAGAGGATGGAAGAAGTAATAGATCCGGAGCTCACAATAGAGCGCGCCCTTGAGACCTATGCCAAAAAGGGTTATTCAAGAGAATGGATCAATCAACGTTTACAGAGCATTCAGGTAAGAAAAGAGCTTACTGATGAGTGGGGCAAACGAGGCATCAAAAAAGGCGTAGAGTATGCCATTCTGACTGATGAAATAACAAAGGCATGGTCCGGGATGACAACAAGACAGTATAAGAACCTCAAAGGTCTGAAGAAGGAAAACCTCAGGGATAACATGTCAACATTGGAGCTGGTACTTAATATGTTGGCAGAAGCAACAACTGCCGAGATTTCCAAGGAAAAGAAGCCTGAAACTTTTGAAGAAAATCGCATTGTGGCAAATGAAGGCGGAGCGGCTGCCGGAGAAGCCAGAGTAGCTGTTGAGAAGAGAACAGGGAAGTCTGTAATAACCAGCAAGAATGCTAACGAATTACAGAACTTGGTCACTGGTCTCATTGAGGATATCGGAAAAACTGATGGCCAGAATGAAAGCTAAAAAGATTCATAAAACTGTCGGATTCTTAGATAGGATATAGTAAAATCACATTGTCAACGTGACAATAAAATGACAATACAATCCTGGAAAAATGTATTGAAATCATTCAAACCGTTCAATAATGAACTGTTTAAAAACGAAAACATCATGTTTTACACCTCATAGCAAATTTGTATTTGCGAATTCGCCATAATTGAATGGGAAGATCCGCTGACTTGTGCACTTTCTAAAAACCTCGAATTCGGAGGTTTTAAAAATATAAGATACTGGTAAGGAGTATAAGGTATTCATGGATAATAAGGCATTTGACTCAAAAAGAATAGCGCATGGCTATGCCAAGAGACCCTGGCTCCACAAGTCAGTGATAGAGCAGCTCAAGAAAGATTTAAGACTTCCTGATGATTATATGTTCAAAAATGGTCTAGACGTGGGTTGCGGAGCAGGGCTTTCAACCAAGGCACTGAGGCTCATATGCGATAAGGTGACAGGAACAGATATAGCAGAATCGATGGTTGAAGTATGCGATGAGATTTATGGCACAGACAAGTCATACTCTTTTTATGCTGCTAAGGCGGAAGAAACAATGATCCCGGATGAAAAATACGATATTGTAACGGCAGCAGGATGCATCAACTGGGTTGATGAAAAGAAGTTTATGAAGAATATGGCTGAAATTCTAGATGATAATGGGCTTGTTGTAATCTATGATTTTGGGATTACAGACAGAATGCTGGGAAATGATGCATATACCGAATGGTACCGGGATGAGTATCTGAGCAGATTTCCTAAGCCGCCAAGAAAAGAAAACAAGTGGACTCAGGCTGACCTGATTGAAGGCTTTGTCATGGAAAAGCAGACAGAATATGACATGGAGTACCATTTTACCCTTGATAAGTTCGTGGATTTTATGTTGATCCAGTCCAATGTTAATGCTCAAATTGAGAGCGGAATCGTCAGCGCTGATGAGACAAGGGAATGGATGATGGAATCATTGGCGCCGGTTTTTGCTGATAGAGAAAGACAGCTGGTATTCTATGGATACAGCTGGTATATACGGAAATGGAGAATATAGAGTGATTATAACTCGTTAGAATAGAATTTACAGAGTTATAACCGAGTTTAATTCAAATTAATCAGGTTCAAGATGCAAACTGATATGTATATGACTAAATGGAAGGGTCTATATGAAAAATGGAATATCAGCATGCTCTGATGGGCAATTGAAAGAATGGAAAAAGCAGAATGAGGACTTAGAAACTATCCTTTATAAGCAAGGAATAGAGGTTGTGTTTGCAGAGCATATATATGCCAAGATAGTGTGGCGGAAACTGCCGAAATAGGGCATGGCGCAGACTCTAAGGCGATTGTTATCGGACATAATATGGAATTGAGGAACTAGATGGACAGAAAAAAGATTATTGTCGTTGGTTGCTCCGGGAGCGGAAAAAGCATATTCGCAGGAAGTCTTCACGACGTAACCGGATTGCCAATATATCACCTGGATAATTTATTCTGGAAAGCGGATAGAACCCACATATCCGGAGAAAGAAGTAATAACCTTCTATAACCGTGACGAAGCAATGAAATGGCTGATAAGTGAATATATGGTCGTTCCGGTAAAAGAAGACAACCTCATCGCTGCTGCACATATACATTCCGTATCATGGCAGTAGTATCCATCACAGGCGGTCTGATAGAAGACTTGTATGTGCTGCCCGAATTACAAAACCAAGGTTATGGTACTGCGTTACTGGATTATGTAATCGCCATAATTCGTAAGGAAGAACATGCCCATACTCTGGATTTCTTACAAAAACGTAAGCTAAGTTACAGGAAATGTAAGCCAAATAAAAGGCAAGGCATTTCCTTTTTTGTTACCATTTTTAGGAAAGCAAGGACTGCAGATTACTCTCAGATGCGTGTCATGTATCTGATCACAGCCGACCAGTATAATGAATACACAGGTGAAAACATAAGCCTTGGTGAAGATGAGATATTCCGCTATAGTTCTGCGGATAAGGTGAAAGAAGGCAGCTTTTCAATATTTGGTAAGGATTATCAGGTCAAAGAGAAAATTGGAAACGAATGTCTTGTAGAGACATTTGATCCATCCATGGGACTTTTTGGCAAAGAGATTATTGTAGTTTCTGATGAAAATGCGGTTGATGCTTTGATAGATGCTAAGAACATGTGCTTGAACGGAGAGTCTGCCTTATTTGATGGATATGATGATTGTTATCTTGGTTTCAATGTTCCAAAAGATATCGACCAGAGTAAGGTAGATATTGTCAGAAACGAATTATCATCAAAGTTGGGAAATGCCCAAGACCTTGTGAAAAGCGCATGATCTCGGGCATTTTCACTGTGATTTTAATAAAATTTGCAAAATCATAAAGGTGTAAATGATTTTGCATCCAATAGACAATGAAGTCCATTGGATGTAATCTTAATAATGAAGCAGTTCAGAGATCAGTAAGACGAAATGCTGATTAAAAAGTTAAAACCGGAGATGAAATTAAATGGCAAAAGATGAAAAGACAAATGTAATGAGAGTTCTTGATGGTAAAAAGATATCCTATAAAAGTCATATGTATGAACCTGATGCAAGACTTAGCGGAGAAGAAATAGCAGAAATTCTTGGAGAGGATGCCGACAGAGTTTTTAAAACTCTTGTGACACAAGGCAAAACAGGGCAGTATTACGTTTTTGTTATTCCGGTTAAAGCGGAGCTTGACCTAAAAAAAGCTGCGAAAGCAGTATCGGAGAAGTCAGTTTCCATGATACACCAAAAAGAGCTGTTACCTCTTACAGGGTATGTTCATGGAGGATGTTCACCCATAGGAATGAAAAAGTCCTTTCCTACAGTTATCCACGCGAGCGCTTCAAGCTATGAGGAGATATTCTTTTCTGCAGGAAAAGTGGGCTACCAGGTAGAAGTTTCAGTAAAAGATATAGAAAAGGTTGTAAGATATACATTTGCGGATATATGCTCTGAGTAAGCATTCTTTAGTCAATGTTTAAGTTTGTTTTGAGCAAGCCGGATATGTACATGTGAATATATAGTACAGGGCATGATTATTTTAAAGCAACGCAAGAGATGAATCATAGTCTGTAAGGAAGTAATTGCAATGATAAAAATAGATCTGATAACCGGATTTCTGGGATCCGGGAAGACAACTTTCATAAGAGAATATGCAAAATACCTTATATCAAAGGGCGAAAAGATCTGCATAATTGAAAACGATTATGGTGCAGTAAATATAGATATGGTACTTCTTCAGGATCTGCTGGGTGAAAACTGTAACCTTGAGATGATTGTTGGTGGAGATGGAAAAGAAGCTCATAGAAGACGATTTAGGACCAAGCTTATTTCTATGGGGATGAGCGGATACGACAGAGTGATAATAGAGCCGTCGGGAATCTATGACGCAGATGAATTTTTTGATGTACTTTATGATGAACCTTTGGACAGGTGGTATGAGATAGGAAGTGTTATTTCTATAGTCGATTCGGAGTCAGTGCTTCTTCTTGAAGGAACTTCAAAATATCTGTTTATGTCAGAGATAGCTTGGGCAGGAAAGCTGCTGCTAAGTAAAATAAGTGAAGATACAGATTCGGAAAAGATATGCAATTTTATAAATGAAACCATGGAAGAATATGGTTGCAGTGCCAGATTTGAACGCAGTGATATCGTAAGTAAGCGTTTTGATAAGCTTTCTCAAGATGATTTTAGTTCCTTGGAAAACGCAGGCTATCGCCGCTCATCATACACGAAGATTCAGGTAGATGATTCGCATTATCAACCCCTGTTTTACTTTGATGTGGCTATGGATGAGGCGCTTTTAAGGAAAACAGCGCATGACCTTATAGGCGATAAAAAAGCCGGAAAGGTCATAAGAATAAAAGGGTTTGCTAAAACATCCGACTCCACGCAGGTTGAAATAAATGCCACAGAAAAAGAAATAAAAATTGAGCCGGTTAATAGTAGTAGAAATGCGATAATTATAATCGGAGAGCATCTTGATAAGGCTTACATCAACGAAATCTGGAAAGATTACTGCTCGGTAGTTTCGTTGTAAAAAAAACAGAATTGGTAAAAAGATATAATGAATCATATTGATTTCAAATCGGAAATATTAAAGGAATATACTTCCTGTACCTTATGCCCGAGAAACTGCAAAGTTGACCGAACTAAAGCAGCAGGTTTTTGCAGAGAAAAAGATGTTTTACATGTGAGCCGGGCAGCACTTCATATGTGGGAAGAACCATGTATTTCCGGAACCAATGGCTCCGGAACAGTTTTTTTTTCAGGCTGTAATATGGGCTGTGTTTTTTGTCAGAATAGGAAAATTAGTCGTGGTGAGGTAGGAAAAAATATTTCCACGCAAAGACTTGTGGATATCTTCTTTGAATTACAGGAAAAAGGTGCAAACAATATCAATCTTGTTACCGCAGATATGTTCATTCCTACAGTAAAAAGAGCTATTGAAAGTGCCAAAGAAAGGAATTTGAAAATCCCCTTTTTACTAAATACAGCATCCTATATAAATGTTGAAACATTAAAGAGCTTGGAAGGCTTAATAGACATCTACCTTCCTGATTTTAAGTACATAAAAAATGAAGATGCTATAAGGTACAGTAGAGCGCCGGGATATGTGGAGTCTGCCAAAGATGCAATTGATGAAATGGTAAGGCAGCAGCCGGAATGTATCTTCTATGACGATGAAAAAGGTCAGCATCTTATGAAAAACGGGGTTATAGTAAGGCATCTTTTAATGCCGGGTAAAGTTATTCAGGCCAAGATGATAATAAAATATCTCTATGAGAAATATGGAGACAGTATATATATAAGCCTTATGAACCAGTTTACACCAAATGGAGAGCTTTCTGATTACCCTGAAATAAACAGACCTGTTAAAGAAAGCGAATACCATAGTCTCATAAAGTATGCAGAAAACATGGGACTTACCAACGGCTTTATTCAGTTTGGAGAAACTGCCGATGAAAGCTTCATACCGGATTTTAACTGCGAAGGAGTATGAGCCTTCGCAGTACTTCTAAAATGCAAAATGGTTTGAGCAACCATCTATTTTGAATGAACAATTATGAAAGAAAAAAATATGTTACGGAGTTGGCATTAAATATTAATATCATTTACAGTCTTAAGTGGATTCCCAGTTGTTCATGCATGATTTTTTTATTTTCGTACATTCTCTGATCTGCCAGCAAATATACTTCGTGAGGGTCATTATCACTAAACTCATGAAGGAAAGCAAATCCTGATGCAACACTTCTGTGATATTCCGAATAAATAACATTCATTACATTTAATGCACTGTTCATTCTGTCAATCATTGAAGGAATATCTTTGTTGGATGCATTCTTTATAATTGCAATAAATTCATCGCCGCCGATTCTTCCGCAAAAATCATTTTCCCCAAAAGTAGTGGAAAGAACTTTTGCAAAATCTTTTATATATTTGTCCCCTGTCGGATGACCGAATTTATCATTTACAGTTTTGAGACCATTGAGATCAATACTGACAATACAATAGTCATTAGTCTCATTCTTAAGCTCGCTTAGTTCTTTATCAGCTTTTGCTCTGTTAGGAAGATTGGTCAGTCCATCTGCGTAGGCAAGGTGTGATAAAGATGCATGTTCCTGCTTTTGTGCATAGGATCTTGTAATGAAGATAAAATAGTTAGCCAGCATAGAAACTGCAAGAATAAGATATCCAAAGCACATGATTGTTTTGTTTATGCGGTAAAATGAATCAAGATGAGCCATATCAAGAATATAGGATATGAAATGTATAAACAGGGCAATTGCGAATGCTGATATTCCATTCATCTGTATCATGTCAGATTTTTCAATATTGTGATTTTTAATATTGTTGTATAGGAAGTAGAGGATTATACAAAAGCAAACAAAAGCATCAATGTGATAAACAAAAACAGTACGACGCATGTGTATGTTAAATACATAGTGGAGCATATATTGAATGGCCGGAATGAGACAACTTATAAAGGTAATAGTGTAGAAAGCACGTTTCTTACTTATTGGTTGTATCGATAGCAAAATCAGGTAAAAATACGGCACAATCAGATAAAGGGTAAAATACTCTATTTGCGTTTCTAATTTTGTATTGTAAAAAAGAGAGAATAAATTGTAATAACTCAGCAGCCACGCACCAAGATTCATGCAAAGGAAAGACTCAAATACCTGAGCCTTACTGTTTGGGATCACAGAGAAAAACAATAATGAAAGAAACAGGTAAATAACTCCGAATATAGTCATAAATACACCGGTGGCAATAACAACTATATTATCATGGATAAAACCTGTTTTCAGATCATCGCTGTTTCCCAGAATTGGTGCTTTATAATTGGTGGCAGCATTATATTCTGAGACAACCATTTTTATTGTGAGTATTTTTTTTGCATAGTCTCTTGGAAGAGTTATAAGTTGATAACTTTTACCTATAAAAGCACCCTTTTCATACATATCTGGGGCATATTCGTAAACAAGGAAATCTCCTACATAGCATTCAAGTGTGGTATATCTGCTTCTAAGCTGAATTGCAGGGAAAGGCAAAAAACCTAAATCCGGCAGAGTTGTTCTAAAAGTGACGCGATCTCCTCTTTCAAGTGGCTTGGTGAGAAGTTTATAAAACTCATTAATACTTTTATCTTCGTATAGATTTCCGTTAATATCAATTTCCCATCCGTTATCCAAAGCTGACATAGCATACTTTGGGGTGTAAGAAAGAAAAATATGGCATAAAATATCGATAGCAAAAAGTAGTAATATTGATGTGATTATTGGAGATATTCGCTTTTTAAGATTCATTTGCGCTACCTCCTGTACTATTCATATTTTTTATCAAATCATCATACAGCCTTCCGAGAGACTGATTATGATGCTGCTTTTTCATGGCATACATCTTGGTGTCCGCTAGAAGATATACATCTCCGGCAGTGGCGTCCGGCTTAAATTTAAGGTCTGAACTTGTGGCAGATCCCCATGATGCAGAATATCTAATATGCTCTTCTTTACTGGTTCTATACATCATAAGGTCAATCATGCACTTTATTGCTCTTTCGCACCGCTCTTCATTAATGAAAGGAAGCACAACTATGAATTCATCTCCACCCATGCGGCCTATTAAGATGGCTTCAGTAAAGCTTTCTTTTAAAATGTTTGCAAAACCACTAAGAAGCTTGTCACCTTCTGCATGACCATAGTTATCGTTGGTATATTTAAGATAATCAAGATCAAGACTAATTATTGTATAATCTCCGTCAAGCTGTGCCAAAGTAAGCTCACATTTGGCTCTGTTGGCAATTTTTGTAAGGGCATCTGTATAAGCAATGCCCTCAAGTTTTTCTTTAACAGTCAGCTCACTGAAAAACTCAATTCTCTTGAAAAAGTAGTTAAGGAAAAGACATATCATAAAAAGTAAAGCGCCAACAGTAGTGAAGTTGATATTGATTAATTGCTCTCCGCTTACAGAGTACTTGTGCATATTAAAACCGATAATATCTATCATGGAGCAGACCATGAATAAGAGGAGACCTGAAACGAGAAAGATACTTGAAAGCGTTATGCTTTGCAATTCATTTTTTTCACGGATGAGTTTTTTTAATGAAATGGCGAGAGTTATTACGAGATATATACCTTCAACAAAAACTGTGAAATGGAAAAAGGTCACGAAATGGCAAATATGTGCAATGTTAAAAATGTGAAGCATGGAAACTGTTAGTATAAACAGAAGATTTCCTAAAAATCCATAAGTTACAATTTTTTTATTTCGGTCTTTTCCGGTAAAGAGTATGAAGCCGATTATACTGGCAGGAATCATAAAAAGTGAAAGATATTCAAGAAAAGTATAGATGGCAGGTTTACTTGAAATAAGCCAGAACAGGTCATTAAAGCAAAAAATATACACGCCCATAGTCAGGGATATAGTAGAACTAAAGAAAAGTGATGAGTCATTTCCTGCTGAAAACAATATGAATGGTGACATTATAAGGAGAATAAATCCAAACATCATAAGAAAGATGCCAACGACAATGGAAAGCCTTTTAGGCTCTATAAGCGTATTGGTAATATCTTTATATGAACCAAGGTAAACCGGAGAAAACCCGGAAAATGCATTGTTTTCCTGCGCTGTGAATCTTATAGTCAATGTTTTTTTGCCGGAATTTTGGGGGAGTGGTACAAAGTTGTAGACTTTTGGCACCATTCTGCCTTTTTCTACATAATCATGCCCATAGGAATATATTAGTTCATCGTCTATATAGGCGTCAACGGTTGAGAGAATACTTCTGAAACATACACCAAGAGGTACAGATGTATAAGTTGATAAATCCGGGAGAACGGTGCTGATAACAATAGAATCGCCCTTGTTGGCAAGTCCTGTATAAGAGTCTACCAGTGACTCTATATAGTGGTACTCGTTTCCACGAGAAATAGTCCAGCCGGAATTCAGCTGGATAAGCTCAAATTCGCTTGGAGTATTAAACTTTGCTGTTCCCAGAACACCCACAGTAAGGACTATTATCAAAAAGCCCAGGATTGTCAGGAGAACAGCATTTATCCGTGCTTTTATACCCACTTACACTTCTCCTATTATCTCACTTATAGTATACAGCCAAAAAATAAAATATGAACAGTATATAGATAATAAAGAAAAGATAAAATATTTATTGATTAGAAATGACCATGGCTTCCGCCATGTGAAGTGCCTGAACTTGATGTGTGTATAGTAGAGCCGCCGTGCCCTCCGCCCCTCGAAGAATTATCGTTTCGGGGAATCGGAGTATGGGTGATTCTGGAAGTTATGAATCTGTCTTCATGGGATATCATATTTAATCCCTGATGTGACTGATAGCCTGAGGCATTGGATTTGCTGTGAACGGTGTGAAGCTGTGATTTCATAACAAGGATAGGAATAAGAGCAACGCCAAAGCCGCAAAGAAGGCTGATAAGCAGTAATTTAAGGTAATCATACTGTGTATGATAGGGGTTATTGACATCGATGGCATAGCCATTGTCGTATTCCTGCAAATAAATGTCGCAGATATCTGCATATGACATAAATGCATCATAATACTCGTCATTGGAAAGATAAGGGGACATTCTATCCACAAGCTCTTCCTGCCCATAATCGGTAAAGGCATATTTGGCTTTTCCGGCAGTGCTTATAGCCCATTCTCTGTCATACATGCTGAGCATAAAAAGGATACCATTCCCATCGTAATCCGCACCCATGGCATTGTAATCAAAATAATCGTCGGAAAAGTCCTGAATAGGACCGGTGTGGTCATCTACAGTAAGTATGGCGATGTTACACTCTCTATTTTGACTGACTGTGTAAAGCTTTTGCAAAATAGTCTGTTCCTCATCATCAGACAGAAGATCGGCTTCATCTAAAAGAAGCTCTTTTTGTCTGGACGAAGGAATGGAATAACTGTTCCAAAGCTCATCATAGTCAGCGTATGCAGTTATATTAAAAGAAGTGAATATAAAAAGAGCTAAAAATAATAATAAAACCTTATTGATTTTGTTCATATCTGGCCAATCTTTCCGGTATTAAATAAATGCAATAATAATAATGTAAATGATGATTGTAGCAATTAATCCAATTGGAATGTAATATTTTAATGCCTGCGTAATACTAAAAGGCAGGTCTCCGATAAACTTTCCGGTTTGTCCGTTCATTGCAAAGAGAAAGTTTTTGCCATTCCAGGTTGTGTTTAAAATATACACAGGGTATAGTGCATACTTGCAAGATGAGTTGCCGGTGCTGCAGCTTTCATGCCTGGTTTTTAGTGAGTCATATCCGACTATTGTATTTCTGAAATCTGCAGAAGCAGAAGCAGACATCCTTTCGAACGCTCTGTTTTTACATGTATCCGATTCGACGTTGTACTTGTTTGCCAAAAAGCCGGCTAAATATCCCATATTAAAAGGAACCATTTTATTATGGTCAAATGGCTCAAGTGACTCCATAAGATCATCGGGCATTTCTTTGGAACCATCAACAGGTACTCTTTCAAATCTCTCATTACCTGATCTTACTATGTCGAAATATTTGGTTTCGGTATACAAGTATTTACTGTCTGACCAGGTTCTGACTTTGGTTCCTTCAAAAGAACCGGAGTAGTTCTGGGTTGCATTAAAGAGCCAGAATGGAACATAGACACCCTTTATTTCATCAATATGATTCTTTTCAAGGAAGACCTTCGGAACAAGGCGCTTTCCTTTGACATAATCTGTATATGTTTTTACAGCATCATCCTTGGTGAGTTTAAATGGAATAATGTAATCCGGCTTGAATTCACCTGTGAATTTTTCCTTTACAACAACGTTGTTGCTGCAAAAGGGGCATTTAAGTGAACCGAGCGACTCTGTGGCCAGTATTTCTCCACCGCAGGAACCACAGCTGTATATGTACATTTCTTCATTGGATTCTGACTGAGTACCACTGCTTTCAGAATTATGGTTTGCGACATAATCTTTTACATCAAACTCAGAATCGCAGAAAGGACATTTCAACTTTTGAGTATGGGGATTAAACTCCATAGCCCCGCCACAGGCGGGGCATTCATATTCTTGTAAAGCCATATTATCCTCTGAATAAAAATCTAATATTAAGTGTTAAGTATTAAGGTCTCGGACTTCCACAGTTGGAGCAGAAATTACCTGAGTTAACAGCACCGCAGGAACACGTCCAGTTTGCTGATGGCTTTGGTTTTCCGCAATTAGAACAGAAATTACCTGTAGAGGTTGCTCCGCATGAGCATGTCCATGCTGAAGAAGCAGATGGAGCCTGAACCTGTGGCTGTTGCTGAGTACCCATATTAAAGAGCTGACCTGCATTCATTCCACCGGTCTGAGCAGCCATGTTCATACCTGCAAATGCCATCATTGGACCTGTAGCAGTATTTTTTGCAGCGTCCTGCATTGCCTGAGCCTGTGCACTTGCCAGAGTTGCTGCAGCCATATTGGGATTTCGGAGCGCACCGGCTCTCTGCAGCTCTTTGATTGTTTTTTCATCTTCTTCAGATGCAACTACGGAGCTTATTCCAAAACTTGAAATCTTGATTCCGTAAACTTTTGTCCATTTATCTGAGAGAACTTCGTTAAGAGCATCTGCAATCTCATTCGTATGTGCAGGAAGCTGGCTGTAACGGATTCCCATTGCTGAAATTTTTGCAAATGCCGGCTGAAGAGCTGTTAAAAGCTCGCTTTTAAGCTGAGATTCAATTTTATCTTTTCGATACTCACCTTCAATGTTTCCGCATATATTTTTATAGAAAAGAATAGGATCAACAATTTTGTAGCTATATTCACCATGGCACTTAATGCTTGCATCAAGGTCAAGTCCGATGTTTGTATCAACTACACGGAAAGGAACAGGATTAACAGTGCCATATTTGTTTCCGATAATTTCTTTTGTGTTAAAGTAGTAAACTCTCTGATCCTTTGCAGCAGTTCCGCCAAAGCCGACACGCTTGGCAAATTCCTTAAAGCTTTCAGCGATAGAGTCGCTTAAATCACCGAAGAATACAGAAGGTTCAGCTGAAGTATCATATACAAATTCACCGGCTTCAGCACAAATTTCTGTTATCTGTCCCTGGTCAACTAAAATGGCACACTGTCCTTCATTTACTGCGATGACAGAGCCGTTAGAAATAATGTTGTCAGAGCCCTTTTTGTTTGCTCCCTTTCCGGCCTTTTTCTCAGCCTTTGTAAGGAGTACGTCATTTGTAAGAGATGGACAATAAAAATACTCCCTCCACTGATCTGCTAAAACATTACCACCTGCAGCAAGTGCAGCCTGAATAAGCCCCATAACAATCTCCTTTCATACTAAAAAACAGTAATTGTCTGATATTTTGTGTAGACAGTTATTATTTTCTCACAAAAACATTCAAAATACTATTTTTTTTTGCCCAAATCTACTGATGCTGATACAATTATGAGGATGAAAAATACAAGTATTTCCCAAAGAAAAATGAATATATACAAGGCCCATGGCTGCATGGGAAATTGTTATAAGTGTCCCAGGAAGTGCAGCGATGCAGAAGCAATAGAAATTCAGAGCACGCTCATAGATGGATCTTTTGATAAAAACTATGATGCTTACGGTATAGCAGTTGACCTTGGAACCACAACCATTGCAGCGGCTCTTGTGGGAATTAGCAATGAGGACAACACAGGTGAAGTTTTGGATACAGCATCTTGTGTCAATCATCAGAGGCGCTATGGCGGCGATGTCATCAGTCGCATTGACAAAGCATCAGACAGCTTTGCGGCATCAGATATGCAAATGCTGGTAAAACGAGATATTTCAGGCTTGGTAAAAGAGCTTTCCCGAAAGGTCAGATCTTCCATAGATATAATATGCATTGCCGGAAACACCACAATGATTCACCTTTTAAGAAAGTATGATGTTTCGGGACTTGGAAAGTATCCGTATACACCGCAGTCCCTTGAGTATGAAGTGTTATCGGGAATGGAATTTGACGATGCGCTGTCAGAAAGTACTGTATTTATATTTCCGGGAATCGCTGCTTTTGTGGGAGGAGATATCGTTGCAGGACTATATGCGCTTGATGTTTTGAGCAATCCGGACAGAAGTAGCCTACTGCTTGACCTTGGAACAAACGGAGAAATAGCATTTTTTGACGGGAGTGTCATTCATGCTACGTCTACTGCGGCAGGTCCTGTGTTTGAAGGAGTCGGGATTAGTTGCGGAGTACCTGCCGTAAAAGGGGCAATAAAACATATAAATATTAAGAATTTTTCCCCGGAATTGGATATAATAGGAGGTGTTGAGCCGATTGGTCTGTGCGGTACCGGAGTTCTTGAAGCGGTATCAGAGCTCTTGAGAGTGGGAATCATTGATGATACGGGGCTTTTAAGTGAAAAATATTTTGAAAAAGGCTATCCTCTTACTGTTACCGGAGATATAAAGCTGTTGCAGAATGACATAAGAAGTGTACAGCTTGCCAAAGCTGCGATTTACTCAGGCCTTTATACTGTGACAAACGGGGAAAACGTGGACAATCTCTTTGTTGCCGGTGGATTTGGATCCCACATCCATATGGATAAAATCATGAATCTCAAGATGTTTCCAAAGGATATAACAGGGAATATTCTTGCAGCGGGAAATACTTCTTTAAAAGGATGTATAAGGTATGTGGTGGAGCATCTCACAGGAAATAGCAGGAAAGCTCTTTGGGATATAGAGAAAATATGTGAGGTTTCACAGGTTGTGCAACTGGCGGAGCTTGACCGGTTTGACAGCGAATATATAGAAGCAATCAATTTTTAGTAAGGAGATAAAAGATGATAGACGAAAGATGGGTATTCCATGGAGACGTAAAACCTGAAGATCAGGGAAACGGTGTGGTAAGGCGGGTTCTTGCTTACAGTAAGGACCTTATGTGTGTAGAGAATACTTTTGAAGAGGGGGCTATCGGGGCGCTCCATCATCACCCGCACACTCAGATAACATATGTAGTCAGTGGTAAATTTGAATTTAACATTGATGGAGAAAAAAAGATTGTTACGGCCGGCGATACAATGCTTAAGACAAACAGTGTAGAGCATGGATGTGTTTGCCTTGAAAAGGGTATCCTTCTGGATATTTTTAACCCTATGAGAGAGGATTTTGTATGATCTGTGATACCTGTGCCAATTATGTGTATGATGATGATTGGGAATGCTATACATGCATGGTAAATATGGATGAGGATGACTATTACAGAATGATGTCTGGAAATCGCTTAGAATGTCCCTACTATCAGGATAATGATGAATATAAAGTAGTAAGACATCAGATGTAACTGGAGGAGAGTATGAAAATTGTTTTAGAGCATTTGACCAAGAGGTTCCCAAACAGGAACAAAAAGATAAAGGGAGACGTCATTGCGGTTAATGATTTTAACTTTACTATACCCGACGGAAAACTCATCGGACTTTTGGGACCTTCCGGCTGTGGAAAAAGTACAGCGCTTAATCTGATATGCGGATTGGAAAAGCCTTCAGAAGGGAAAATAATTTTTGGAGACACAGATGTTACAGAACTGGCCCCTGAAAAAAGAGGAGTCGGACTGGTGTTCCAGAATTATGCGCTTTATCCGCATCTGACTGTCTATGAGAATATCAAATTTCCATTGGAAAACTTAAGAGGCGACAAGAAACTGTCCAAGGAAGAGATGGATGCCAAGGTAAAAGAGGCTGCAAAGCTTGTTCAGATTGAAGAGCTTATGGACAGACGCCCAAATGAGATGTCGGGTGGACAGCAGCAGAGAGTGGCCATTGCCAGAGCTCTTGTAAAAAGGCCGCAGGTTCTTTTGCTGGATGAACCCCTTTCCAATCTGGATGCCAGACTCAGACTTCAGACAAGAGAAGAACTTAAGCGAATCCAGCTTGAGACAGGAATAACTACAGTATTCGTAACGCATGATCAGGAAGAGGCCATGAGCATTTCTGATCTGATTGTTGTGATGAAAGAGGGAGTTCTTCAGCAGATGGGAAAACCTCAGGATATATATGATGATCCTGATAATCTTTTTGTGGCAAGCTTTCTTGGAACGCCTCAGATAAATGTATTTAACGGCAGGATAAGAAACGAAAAGGTCTTGATTGGAGACGCCGTTGTCCTTGATGTCAAAGGGGCAAAGGATGGTGAGGTTTTTGTGGCTGTTCGTCCTGAAGGATTTATTCTTGATGAGGATGGACCATTTGAATGTGGTTACGAAAACCGCGAGATCATGGGAAGAGACACAAGTTTAATTGTTACTCACCCTGATTTTACGGGCGAGAAGATAAGAGGAATAATTCCTTCCGATGCTGAAGTCAAGATATCAGACGGGAAAGTGAGATTTTCACTAAAGAGGGGCAAGGTACATGTTTTTGATGGAAATACAAAAGAGAGGATAAGGCTATGAAGAAGAACCTGACTGCGTGGCTTTGCCTTTTGCCGGCTATATTGTTTTTGGGTATTTTTATGGTTTACCCTTTATTTGATGTATTTGTTTATTCCTTTGAAGAGGGCTATAACTTTGCATCGCAGAGTTTTTGGGGGACAGGTCTATACAACTATTCCTATGTTCTTCATGATCCGTTTTTTATTCAGGCTCTTAAAAACACCTTTATAATAGTAATAATTACGGTTCCGTTATCTACCGGAATCGCTCTTTTAATATCCTTAGAGCTTAGCAGAATCAAGGTTTTAAGGGATTTCTTTCAGACTGTATATTTCCTTCCTTATGTTACCAACACACTGGCAGTAGGACTGGTATTTATGATCCTATTTAAAAAGACTGCGTACTCGGATGGACTTATTTCCATTCTTATCCAGTTTTTTGGAGGTCCCTCCGTTGATTTTATTGACGGACCATATGCCGCCAAAATGTTCGTTATGTGCTTCTATACAATTTGGATAGTTATGCCATTTAAGATACTGATCCTTACAAGTGCTTTGGCATCAGTAAATGAGATGTACTATAAGGCGGCAATTGTGGATGACACGCCTAAATGGAGGATTTTTTACAAGATAACACTTCCTATGATTTCTCCTATGGTTTTTTATCTGGTTATCACGGGATTCATCGGAGCTTTTAAGGCATACAGCGATGAGGTTGCTTTGTTTGGAACTGACCTTAATGCAGCAGGGATGAATACGATTGTTGGATATGTATATGATATGCTCTACGGAAACAGCGGCGGCTACCCTTCATATGCATCAGCTGCAGCGCTTATTCTTTTTGCAATAGTATTTACAATTACAACCATAAACCTCATGGTAAGTAGAAAGACGGTGTATTATCAATGAAAAATAAAACCAGAAATGTGATAATTTATGCTTTTCTCACGTTGTGGGCAATTATAGTGCTGTTTCCCTTTTATTGGATGATATTAACCTCTATAAAAAGCTACAGCTCATACAATTCTGAATATGTCCCGAAGTTCATAGCTCTAAGTCCAACTGTTGAGAACTATGTAACAGCATTTACAGCAGTTCCGCTTGCCAAGTATTTCCTTAATACTATTGTTTTCACAGTAATTACAACAGGAATGATGCTGGTGGTTGTTGTGCTTTCGGCATTTGCCTTTGCGAGGCTTGATTTTAAGGGGAAAGACCTTTTGTTTTCTCTTTTCCTCTCTCTTATGATGATTCCAAATGAACTGGTTATTATCACAAATTTTGTTACTATTACCAATTTGAATATGAGAAATACATTTTCGGGACTGATTTTACCGTCTGTAACTTCAGTGTTTTACATCTATCTTTTAAAAGAAAACTTTGAGCAGATACCGGAAAACCTTTATAAGGCTGCTAAAGTAGATGGAACCTCGGATTTCAGATATCTTTTCAGAGTCATGATCCCTATTTCAAAGCCTACCATAGTTACGATTACGATTCTTAAGGTTATTGAATGTTGGAACTCCTATGTATGGCCAAGGCTCATTACCGATGATCAGAATTATTTCCTTGTTTCAAACGGTATTCAGGAGATAAGAGAGAATGGTTTTGGACGAGAGAATGTTCCTGCAATGATGGCAGCAGTAGTTGTAATATCTGTGCCACTTGTGGTTCTTTTCCTGGTATTCAGGGATAAGATCATGGAAGGAGTTGCAAGAGGCGGCACGAAGGGCTGAGCTGTGAGAACTTGCTGAGGTATTTTCGAAGCTAGTTCGAACGTGTTAAACCGAACACAGTGAGGTTTAACTTCCTTGTTCCTCTCAAGTGGTGGAAGAAGCTTTATAAGTATTGATGGGCAGATGAAGTTACATAATCGCTTTGGGGACGTTCCCACAAAGACTGATTATGAAACCATCATCTGCTAATGAATGGTTTATGATAGCTTCTGATATTTCAGAACGGAGACGTTACTATGACTATAAATGTGAAAACTATAACTTTATCAATATTTGCAGCAATTGTGCTAACGGGATGTCATGGTTCTAAAGGTGGAAGTGAGTTTAATATACCGGAATCATTTGATGAATCGAAGAATATAGAGATAACATTTTGGGCAAAAAATGATACAAATAAGGTCCAGACAGAGATATACAATAAAGCGATAGAGGACTTTGAGAATATATATCCGAACATAACTGTGAATATGAGACTGTATACGGATTATGGCAAGATCTATAATGACGTAATCACGAATATATCAACCAATACAACGCCGAATGTCTGCATTACATATCCGGATCACATTGCTACATATCTGACAGGCAGCAATACTGTGGTGCCGCTTGATGGTTTGTTTGCAGATGAGAAATACGGTCTTGGCGGAAGTGAAGTAAAGTTTGATTCGGTAAAAGTCGATGAGATTGTGCCGGAATTTTTGAATGAGTGCGTAATAGGGGACTATCACTATGCTGTTCCATACATGAGATCAACTGAGGCATGCTATGTGAACAAGACTTATGTTGAGGCTCTTGGATACGAACTTCCCGAAACTCTTACATGGGATTTTGTCTGGGAAGTATCAGAGAAAGCCATGGAAAAAAATGCAGATGGAACCTTTAAGATAAATGGGCAGCAGGTTATGATTCCATTCATTTATAAGTCCACTGACAATATGATGATACAGAGCCTGTGGCAAAAGGGGGCTCCTTATTCTGACTCCGACGGTAATATATTGTTATTTAACGATACGACAAAAGAAATCCTGAATACCATTTCAGAGCACACTAAATCAGGAGCATTTTCAACCTTTAAGATTTCCGGATATCCTGCAAATTTCTTAAATGCCGGACAGTGTATATTTGCTATTGATTCAACAGCAGGTGCTACCTGGATGGGAAGTGATGCGCCTCTTGTAGATATTGCTGAAGATAAACTGGTGGATTTTGAGACTAAGGTAATGACAATTCCACAATATGATCCTGAAAATCCAAAGATGATATCACAGGGACCGTCTGTTTGTGTATTTAATAAGTCTGACTCACAGGAAGTCTTGGCGTCTTGGCTTTTTGCTCAATATCTTTTGACTAATGATGTTCAGATAGCTTATTCAGAAACAGAAGGATATGTTCCTGTTACGTTAAAAGCCCAGAACGCATCTGAATATCAGGATTATATCGCTAAAGCCGGAACTGATAATGATGATCATTATCAGGTGAAAATAGATGCTGCAAAGCTTCTTATGGACAATACTGAGAATACTTTTGTCACACCGGTATTTAACGGTTCAACATCTGTTAGAGATGCCGCCGGGCAGATGATCGAAAATGTTACAAAAGCTGTTCGAAGAAAGAAAACAGTAGATGATAAGTTTATTGATGATCTTTATGAAGAGGTGAAATCTCTCTATCATCTTGATCAGGGCGGAAGCAGTGGGGCCATAGGCGGACAGAAAAAAGAACTTGGTGCGCTCCCTTCCGAATCAGTAGTGTTCTTAATCCTCTTGTTTTCAGCCTGGGTGATTATAGGTGCTTTTGCAATCAGAGACAAAATTAGTGGTAAATCCAAATAAATATTTGTATTTTAATTATTATTTAGTATAATTTCTTTGTTTGGTATTGTTAGACATCTATAGTGGATGTCTCATAACTTTTTTTCATGGAGGGATATTATGAAAAAGACATTAGCAGTAGTTTTGACAATGGGTCTTGCTCTTTCATTTGTAGGATGTGGAAGCAAGGCAACAACAGAGACTGCAGAAACAGCAACAGAGGCTGTATCAGAGGCAGTTGAGACAGCAACAGAAGCTGCATCAGAAGTAGCTGCAGAGGCAGTTTCAGAGGCATCAGAGGCAGTAGCAGATGATGCTAAGTCAGAAGGCGTTATGACATACGCTGAGTTCGCAGCAGCTGAGCTTGAAACAGAGGTTGTAGTTGAGACTTATGTACAGGCTAAGCAGTCATGGTGGGAAGATAAAGCAACATTCTATACACAGGATCAGGATGGCGCTTACTTCATCTATGAAATGGCATGCTCAGAAGACGATTATAACAAGCTTGTACCGGGTACAAAGATTAAGGTTACTGGTGTTAAGTCAGAGTGGTCAGGCGAAGTTGAGATTGTTGATGCTACATATGAAATTGAAGAGGGTAATTTCGTAGCAGAAGCTAAGGATGCTACAGATCTCCTTGGCAAGGACGAACTCATTGACCTTCAGAATCAGCTTGTTTCTTTCTCTGATATGACAGTTGAGTCTGTTGCGTTTAAGAATGATCAGCCCGGCGATGATATCTATGTTACACTTTCAAAGGATGGAGCTAGCTACGATTTCTGCCTTGAGTACTACTTAAACGGCAGCGATGAAGAATTCTACAACCTTGTAAGTGGTCTTGAAGCCGGCACAGTTGTAGATGTTGAAGGTTTCCTTTACTGGTATGAAGGAGCTAATCCACACATCACAAAAGTTACTGTAAAGTAATCTAAAGTTATTATTTAGTAAACAGCCGTTGTTATTTTGCAGGCTGTGTGAGAAAGTGATAACAATCTAAATGATTTATGGGCCCCACGGCGTATGCTGTGGGGTTTTCCTTTTTTATGCTATACTTATCTTGACCGGAGATATACTGAAAGGGATAAATGATGATTAAAGAAATACATATTGATACTTTGGAAGAGCTGTTGCCTCTTTTGACAGAACAGGAGTACAGGCCAGATCTTGATAGAAACAGAAGCCCATATGTATACAGGGGAATGTCTGATTCGTCATTTAAGATGTACACAAGTCTTAGCAGAAATTGCAAAGATCTTCAAAAACAGCTGGAACCGGCGATTCTGGAGAATTTTGCCAAGTATGCCATAAATGATGAGCCTTCCATAGGGCACTCTGTTTGGAGACAGATGATTCTGGGACAGCACTACGGACTTCCTACAAGGTTATTGGACTGGACACAATCGGCACTGGTAGGGCTGAATTTTGCTATGACAGAAGAGAATCTGGAAGAGATGGACAAACATGATTGTATGGTTTGGAGAATCAATATGTCCGAAATGGTTGATCATCTTCCCGAACCGTATAAATATGCGGTAAACAGAAAACACTCAACGATTTTTACAGTAGATATGCTAAAAGAACTTACAGGAAACAGCTTAAAACAGTATGATACGGATATGGGAGATTCATCAATGGTTATAATCGAGCCGCCATCTCTCAATCAGAGAATCATTAATCAGCACTCGTTTTTCGCGGTAGTTCCGACAGGTATTAAGGATATAGAAAAGTTCCTTTCGGACAATACAGAGGACACCGTTAAATATATTATTGATAAAAAGCTAAGGTGGAGAGTTCGAGATATGCTCGACCAGCTCAATATGAGTGAGCGAATTGTTTATCCTGGACTTGAAGGACTTTCCAAGTGGATAGCACGTCACTATTACGTCAAGTGATTTATCAAAAAGGAGTGAAATTATGAAGAAGAAAATTGTGTCAGGGTTATTATCTGTAATGATGATTGTTATGGCTGTGGGATGTGGAAGCCAGGTGAGCGAAGAAACTGCTGCAGATAGTTCATCTGTAGAGGCAAGTGTTGACGAGACCGTAAATAACATACCGGAAATAAAACTTGAAGGTACTCTTGAGTATGGATGGGCTACCGATCACATTTCTGATGAAGATTACGGTGAAATGTCTAACATTCTGGAAAAAGAGGAAATAGCTGAACTTGATGATGACAGCAGATTTCAGAGGGTATATGGAGATCTTAGTATGGAAGTCAGCGTGTGGGATTTATTAAGCGTTGGCGAAGGAAACAAGGATTACAACGACTATGGAACAGTGGTTGTGACAGGCTCCGGCAAGTATAAGACAGCTTATCCTGAAGTAAGGCATGGAAGATGCCCGGCTGTAGGTGTAGACTATGATGACAATACCATGTGGCTTGTTGGTGAAGCGATTTCAGAAAATGGTGTTCATGCAGAAATTCCGTATTATTTCTCAATCGGAACAGATAAGTCTGAGATGATTTATGCGGTTGATCCTGTACTTGTTCAGGAAAAACTGCTTGAAATGATTACATTAAATGTAACTGAAGACAAGATTTCTTTTAACAGTGATGGAAATAATCTCTGCGAGATCAATAATCCGGGAGATGTAGAAAGTATCTGCATTGGTGATCATATCAGTTATACACTGAATGCGGGAAATGACCTGATAGTCAAGGTTACACCCGGTATTAAGACAACGGGAAGCTCAGAAGCGGACTATGAGAACATGCCGACTATTATAGGAACTTTAGTGCCTACAATGGGAAGCGATGGCGTTTATAATGATTTCGAGATCAAGGCATTATCTGCTCTTGCCTACAACCAGGTATCCCTTGATAATCCAACGGCGCTGGATGATGCTATTTCTTCTGCAATCCTTAAGTCAAATGCAGGAATGTATTCTCAGGGAGAACTTGCAGCAGAGGGACATATCCTTATGAGCAGTGAGGAGGATGGACCGCAGGTGAAAGCGTATTGCCTTGCAATGTATGGCGAGTATGAGTTCCAGAATGGCAATTTTGTAAAGTGCTCGGGCAGCGGAGCTATACCTACGGTTATCACATTTGTGTTGAATGATTCAAAGGAATACACTCTTGTAAGTTATGAAGAGGCTGAAGACGGAAGTAACTTTGTTCCTTCAATAAAAAGAATGTTCCCTGAAGATCTTTGGGCCAGATGCATAACTACCGATGAAGATGATTTCAACGAGCTTAATAAGTTAGAGCGAGGCTATGCTCAGGAGTATGTTTCCGGTATAGAAAGAGAAGATGCTGAAGTAGGTGATTATGCTGATTTTGAATACGAATATGACAGCGATTACGGAATACCCGAAGAAGTGTCCAATGAGATCAGCGAGGTTCAAAGCTCAAACAGTTTCATAAATAGATGCCCGATGTGGTATGGCTACCGTGAAGCTATTGAAGAAGGAATCCGTTATGTGTATAAAAAAGAATATGACAAAACGGAGAATAAGATTATTTTTAGCAAGGTAGATTATGAGACCGGAGAAGTCGTTGAATCTGAAGAATTCAGTGCTGAAAAATAAAGTAACAATAGAAAAACCGGGGGATTTTATGTACAAGGTTGCAATTTGTGATGATGAAAAAAGCTCAGCTGCTGAGGCGGCAAAGCTTTTGGAAAGATATAAAAGATCAAAATCAGGTGTTGATTTTAAAGTGGATATCTTTAACTCATCTATAGAACTTCTTGGCGCTATGGAAAAAGACAGCTATGACATATATCTTTTGGACATCTATATTGATAAGATGAATGGCATAGAAATAGCAGATGCAATCAGGAAAAAAGATAGTGGCGGTCAGATTATCTTTATGACTTCTTCTAATGCATTCTATAAAGAGGCTTTCAGAATACATGCCGTTCATTATCTGGAAAAGCCAATTCTTGAGGAAGAGTTTTTTGCTGCTATGGATAGGGTGTGCGTTGAAGAAGAGATTCACTACATCACAGTCAGGGACAGCGGCGAAGTCAGTAAAGTCTCTGTAGATGATATAATTTATATTCAATCAGAGGACCATTATAAGCGGATTGTGACAGTAAATAGAAGTTACCTTGTAAGAAGTACAATGCAAATGCTGATGGATGACCTTGGGGATGTTTCATACTTTTATCTTTTGGGCAAGAACGTCATTGTAAACTTAAAAAAAGTACTAAGAATAACAAAGGATGCTCTGACAATGGAAGACGGGATAGAGTTTGCGGTTCCAAGAGGGACTTACAGGATTATAAGTGACTTGGTTTTACAGTATAGTTTCTGATTTGTTCGTTGACAGTGACGACAAAAATAAATAATATAAAAATAGTGGCAAGGGCGCCAAGACAATGATCAGAGGGATCGTTTGTTTTGTGCGCCATTTTTGTTATTTGTATGGAGGGAAAAATGAGCAAATACACCAGAGAGGATATTATACGTATCGTTGATGAAGAGGATGTGGCTTTTATAAGGCTCCAGTTCTGTGATCTTTTTGGAGTACCCAAAAATATTGCCATACCTTCAAGTGGTCTTGAAAAGGCCTTGGACAACAAGTACGCCTTTGATGGAATATCTGTTGAGGGATTTGTAAGAAATGAAGAGAGTGATATGTATCTTTATCCTGATCTTGACAGTTTTGAGATATATCCATGGAGACCACAGGCGGGGAAGGTTGCCAGAATGTTCTGCAATGTTTATACCGCAGATAACAGGCCATTTTCCGGAGATCCCAGAAATGTGCTTAAACAAGTGGTTGAAAAAGCAAAGGAAATGGGGCTCAATTTCAAAGTAAATCCTCAGCCCGAGTTCTTTTTGTTCGATTATGATGATAATGGTCAGCCCACAACCACTACCAAGGAAAGAGCCGGATATTTTGATGTTGCACCTCTTGATCAGGGGGAGAATGTCAGAAGAGAAATAATCCTTAATCTGGAGGAAATGGGATTTGATATTGCTTCCTCACATCATGAGATAGCGGCTGCACAGCATGAAATTCAGTTTTCCGGAGAGGAACCTGTGAGGGCGGCTGATATGATTATGACCTTTAGAATGGCAGTAAAGACAATTGCCAAGAAGCACGGACTTTATGCAACTTTTATGCCTAAGCCTGTAGAAGGTATAAGCGGATCCGGAATGCATATGAGCTTTGTATGTGCTGATGAAAATGGAAAAAATCTCTTTACATGCGATGATGGACAGCTTTCAGATACAGCAAAGCAGTTTGTTGCCGGTGTTCTCTGCCATGTGAAGGGGATGACACTGATAACCAATCCTATTGTTAACTCATATAAAAGATTGGTTCCCGGTTATGATGCGCCTGTTAATATATCATGGTCTTCTAATTCGGCTAACAGAAGTGCCCTTATTCGAATTTCAAAAGACCTTGACTTAAATCCACAAATTGAAGTGAGAAATCCCGATGCCACCTGCAATCCATATCTTGCAATAGCTCTTTTGCTGGCAGCAGGTCTTGATGGAATAGAGAAAAAGATGACACCTCCGGAAGCAGTATCTGAAAAAGATGACAACAAAGGAATGGATCTTGATGTGCTTCCGCACACACTTGGAGAGGCGCTTTATTCATATCAGACAGACTCTTTTACCAGAGAAGTTCTTGGAGCGGATGTTCATAACAAGATTCTTGAAGCCAAGAAAACTGAGTGGAAAGAGTTTAGAACCTGTGTGACAAAGTGGGAAATCGATAAGTATCTCAATAATTTCTGATTCGGGGCAGCTTGAGTGAATATAATCGTAGCTTTTTCAAGAGCAGAGGATGCTCAGCATATAAAAAGCATATTGCTGCGTGGCGGATATGATAACGTAATTGTCTGTACAACAGGTGTGAAGGCGCTTTCTGCCATGGAGGATCTCGGGAGCGGAGTCATAGTATGTGGCTACCGCTTAAATGACATGCTCTTTTCTGAACTTGCGCAGGACCTTCCCGGTTATTTTCAGATGCTGATGATTGCATCTGCGGATAAGGCTCCTTTTGATAAATATGGAGAAAAACTGGTATTTCTTCCATCTCCATTTTCAAAAGCAGACTTTTATTCAACTATCAACATGATGCTTGAAGGTGTTACTTTATCCAGAAAAAAGGCTAAACAAAAAAGGCTTCATAAAAGTGAAGCCGATATGAAGACCATAACCAAAGCCAAAGAACTTTTGATGGAGAGACATCATATGTCTGAACCCGAAGCACACAAGTACCTGCAAAAGTGCGCCATGAACTCAGGCACAACAATGCTTGAGGCTGCAGAGATGGTGATATCGCTTAACAGTGTTTGATATTGAGAGTGGAAGCATGAAAGCACGAACATCATATAGAGCGGAGTTGAGGGGATTTGAACCCCTGCGCCGGACGAGCCGACCTACCGGATTTCGAATCCGGACCCTTCAACCACTTGGGTACAACTCCAAAAATGACGCTGCAGAATAACTGCAGCGATTTTTATTATACGTTTTTCCTAAACTGTCGTCAATGAGAACGTTTATACTTTATTTCTATTTTTATTATTGTTTTGTAATAGAAGCGATCGAAAAAACATAATACAATAGTTGTGTGAATGGTAATCAGTATTAAGGAGAGAAATGTCAAATAAAATTTTTAGATTTTTGGATTCTTTTGTTAAGGCAAGAGGATTAAGAGCTATTGCTAATATTTATGGAACAATGGTCAGGATCGATCTTGCTCATGATGATCTGGAAATCATAATATCCACTGACTACGGAATAACCGAAAAGCTTGCAAAGGGACGCCATAACGCCGCCCGGATTGTGGAAGAAGTGACAAATAGCTTTGTTGAGTCAAGATCCTTGGACGACATGCATGAATTCATGGATCTGTCCACTTTGAACAAGAGACTGTTAGGAAAAGAGACAATCACATTAGAGTTTCTTAATTATGATCATATATGGTATCGCGCCCGCTTTATCGTAGAAGAAAGAGATTCTGACAAAAATGTCATCTGCGTGATTTTTGCAACGGAATCAATTGATGAGGAGAAAAGAACAAGAGACAAATTAAAATTTCTGGCAGAAACCGATCAGCTTACCGGTATTAACAACAGGGGAAGCGGGGAAAAGAAAATTCGTGACTTATTGCAGCAGAATATTGGAGGCTTGTTTTTCCTTTTTGATGTTGATAAGTTTAAAGAGGTTAATGATAACTACGGACATGACGTTGGAGATGAGGTTCTGATTGGTATAGCAGAGAAGATGGTCCGTGTTTTCAGAGATAAAGATATAGTAATGAGACTTGGCGGAGATGAGTTTGCTGCTTATATGCCGGGAGTATACAGCAGAGAAGATGGAGAACTCATAATGAAGCGCTTGATTGACAGTATCCATAACCTTAATATAGAAAGGCTGTCAGACAGGAAAATTGATATTAGCGTCGGTGCGGCAATTTACTATCCGACAGATTCATTTTCTTTTGGAGAGTTATATAAACGAGCTGACAACAGCGCTTATAAGAGTAAAAAGATCTGTGGCTCTGCTATTACTTTTTTTGATCGCAGTGGCGTGAAAAATACAGGAGAATAGCTCGGAAACAGGTTTGCGTATTACTTGGCATTGATTACTTTTTTTTGTATAATTGTCAGTAGTATGTGCGTTTACAAATAACTTTTTAGCATATTAATTCAAAGGAGGCCTTTTCACATGATGAGAATCGGTATGTTGACCAGTGGTGGTGACTGTCAGGCTTTGAATGCAGCGATGCGCGGAGTGGTTAAGTGTATTGCGCACAGCGGTGAGGAAGTTGAGTTTTACGGCTTCAAAAATGGCTATAAAGGGCTTATCTATGGCGATTTTAGAATGCTGTCGTCTCACGACTTTTCAGGTATTCTGACTAAGGGAGGGACAATTCTTGGAAGTTCAAGAACTCCTTTTAAGACTATCAGAGAGCCTGATGAGAACGGCCTTGATAAAGTAGAGGCTATGAAGCAGAACTACTATAAGCTGCAACTTGATTGCCTTGTGGTTCTCGGCGGAAATGGGTCTCAGAAGACAGCTAATCTTTTAAGCGAAGAGGGACTCAATGTTGTATCACTTCCCAAGACTATAGACAATGACCTTTGGGGAACAGATATGACTTTCGGTTTCCAGAGTGCTGTAGATGTAGCTACACAGGTCATCGATAATATACATACAACAGCAGATTCTCATGGCCGTGTATTTATAATAGAAGTAATGGGACATAAGGTTGGATGGCTTACGCTCAATGCAGGACTTGCAGGTGGCGCGGATGTTATCCTTATTCCGGAGATTCCTTACGATATTGGCAAGATTTGCGAAGCAATCCAGGCAAGAGATAAACGCGGCAGCAGATTTACTATCATAGCGGTTGCAGAAGGTGCAATTTCTAAAAAAGATGCCAAACTTTCCAAGAAAGAATACAAGGAGAAGATGGCCAATTACAAGTATCCTTCTGTGTCGTATGAAATAGCTGAGGCAATTCAGAAAAAGAGTGGACACGAAGTAAGAGTTACTGTTCCCGGGCACATGCAAAGAGGCGGAGCGCCTGATCCTTATGACAGAGTATTCGCTTCAAGACTTGGGGCAGAGGCGGGACAGCTTATTTTAAATAAAGAATATGGTTTTATGGTGGCTTACAAGAACAGAGAAATCGTTAAGGTTCCTCTTTCAGAGATTGCCGGCAAGCTCAAATATGTATCGCCGGATGCCAGCATTATCAGGGAAGCCAAAATGCTGGGAGTTTGCTTTGGGGATTGATTATAAAAAAGTTTTGTTATAGGTGGAAGTTGTTTTAAATGGGTTATGTAGCTCTTTACAGAAAATTCAGACCTCCTGTTTTTGAAGATGTTAAAGGACAGGATCATATAGTTACAACACTTAAGAACCAGATTAAATCTGATAGAGTTGGACACGCTTACCTGTTCTGTGGAACTCGCGGAACAGGTAAGACTTCTGTTGCGAAGATTCTTGCCAAGGCAGTTAACTGTGAGCATCCTGTTGATGGCAGCCCTTGTGGTGAGTGTGAGATGTGCAGAGAGATTGCAGCAGGAAATAGCATGAACGTTATAGAAATTGATGCTGCATCCAATAATGGTGTTGATAACGTCAGAGAAATCATCGACGAAGTTTCCTATTCACCAACTAAAGGTAAAAGAAAAGTATATATAATCGACGAGGTGCATATGCTTTCGGCAGGAGCATTTAATGCACTGCTAAAGACACTTGAAGAACCTCCTTCTTATGTTATGTTTATTCTGGCTACTACAGAAGTTCAGAAGATTCCAATTACTATTTTATCCAGATGCCAAAGATATGATTTCCACAGGATAACGATAGAAACAATAGAGGGAAGGCTCCGTGAAGTTGTAGATGCAGAAGGCATAACTGTTGAAGAGAAAGCTCTCAGATATATTGCCAAGACTGCTGATGGCTCCATGAGAGATTCTTTGAGCCTTCTTGATCAGTGCCTTGCTTTTAACTACGGTCAGGAATTGACTTATGACAAGGTGCTTGGAGTGCTTGGAGCTGTAGACACTGAAGTTTTCAGCAGACTGTTCAACGCGCTGTATAAACAGGATGCCAATGATGCGCTTACAATTTTGGCAGATATAGTAATACAGGGCAGAGAGCTTAATCAATTTGTCAATGATTTTGTCTGGTATTTAAGAAACCTTATGCTTGTTCAGGCTTCGGATCAGATGGAGGACGTTATCGATATATCATCTGACAATCTGAAAGCATTAAAAGAGCAGGCGGAAGGTGCAGATACTGATACAATATTAAGATATATCAGAATTTTTTCGGAACTGTCATCGCAGCTTCGTTATGCTACGCAAAAACGTATTTTAATAGAAATAACGCTGATAAAAATGTGTAAGCCCCAAATGGATAAGGCTGAAGATGCTTTTGAAGACCGACTTAGAATTCTTGAACAGCATGATGAGGAAAACAGCAGACTTTTAAAGGAAATTCAGACAGGGCAGGTTACTGTTGCTTCAAATAGTGCGGCAGCTCCTTTAAATGCAGCGATGACACAGGGACAAAAGAAAACTCTTGACAGGGCTGTCCCGGATGACATAAAAAGACTTGTGAATGATTGGCCTAAAATTCTTTCCCGAATGGACAATCCAATGAAGACTTACTTGCAAAAAGCAAGGTTAAGCCTTGGAAATGGAGATATTTTGCAGATTGTTTTTGACAATAAGCAGTTATCGGATAAATATTCAAACGGCGCATCTTCTGAGGAACTTCAGAATGTGCTGGACCAGGCGCTTGGTAAACATGTGGAATTTGAAACAAGGTTTATTGAACCGCAGGTTGTATTTGAAGAAAATTATGTAAATCTACAGGCTATCAATTTTAATATAGTTACTGAGGATGACGAAGAAAAGGAGAATTAACTAATGGCAAAACGTGGTGGATTTCCGGGCGGAGGAATGCCCGGTAACATGAGCAATTTAATGAAACAGGCGCAAAGAATGCAGCGTCAGATGGAAGAAAGCCAAAAAGAACTTGAGACAAAAGAGTTTACTGCAAAAGCCGGTGGCGGAGCGGTAGAAGCTACTGTATTTGGCAATAAGAGTGTTAAAAGTATTGTAATCTCACCTGATGCAGTTGATCCTGATGATGTAGAAATGCTTCAGGACATGATAGTTGCAGCCGTAAATGAAGCCATGAAGCAGGCTGATGAAGCCAGTGGAGCAATGCTTGGCAAGATGACAGGCGGTCTTGGCGGAGGATTTCCTTTCTAATGGATTTATACAGCGGACATATTAACCGACTGATTGATGAACTTGCTTCTCTGCCCGGGATAGGCGGTAAGTCAGCACAGAGACTTGCTTTTTATATAATCGGTCTTCCCAAGGACAGAGTTAAAAAGCTTGCGGACTCAATAACCAATGCTCGTGAAAATGTACACTATTGTAAGGTGTGCTGTACACTTACCGATGATGATATCTGTCCAATATGTAATAATCCTAACAGAGATCATAAAACAATTATGGTTGTAGAAAATGCCAGGGATTTGGCTGCATATGAAAAGACAGGTAAGTTTGAAGGTGTATATCATGTGTTGCATGGAGCAATTTCACCTATGCTCGGAATAGGACCTGGTGATATACGTTTGACAGAACTTATGCAAAGGCTTCAGACTGAAGATGTGAGAGAAGTGATTGTTGCAACTAATTCAAGTCTTGAAGGCGAGACAACTGCTATGTATATCAGTAAACTCGTTAAACCTACGGGGATTAAGGTTACGAGGATAGCCAGTGGAGTTCCGGTTGGTGGTGATCTTGAATATATTGATGAAGTTACACTTTTAAGAGCGCTAGAGGGAAGAACAGAACTATAATCGCACTTAAATCGGAGGAAAACTATGGGAGTAAGAAAAGAACTTGTTGGAAAAGCACCAAGTGGAGAGCAGGTACATGCTTATCACATTAGCAACGACAATATGGAAGTTGTCGTATTGGATTATGGTTGCATAATCAGAAATATTATTGTTCCTGATAAAAATGGAAATAAAGTAGATGTTGCTTTAGGATTTGATAATCTTGAGGGATATTTTGTCAATGATTGTTTTCTTGGCGCTACAGTAGGCCCCAGCGCTAATAGGATTGCAAATGCTAAATACTGCATTGATGGAAAAGAATTTAAGCTTCCGGTAAATGATGGCCCTAACAACCTGCATACTGATATGAATAAAGGTTTTCATAAGCGTGTATGGAATGGAGAAGAAAGCGATAATTCAGTTAAATTCACGCTAAATTCTCCCGATGGAGATATGGGCTTTTCCGGAAACAGGGTATTTACACTTACAATATCTTTGTCAAAAGATAATGAGTTATCACTTCGCTATCATGCAAGCAGTGATGCAAAGACGTTAATCAACATGACCAATCATTCATATTTCAATTTGGGCGGACACAATTCAGGAAGTATCCTTGGTCATATGCTTAAACTGAATGCCAAAAAGTATACACCTGTAATTGATTCTGCTGCAATTCCGACAGGAGAAATTGCATCTGTTGATAATACGCCTTTTGACTTTACTTCAGCCAAGACAATAGGACAGGATATTGATGCAGACAATGAGCAGTTAAAGTTTGTCGGTGGTTATGATCATAATTTTGTAGTTGATGGGGCCGATGGAACTTTAAAAGAATTTGCTGTAGCTTCTTCTCCTGATACAGGAATCACAATGAAGTGTTTTACAACTCTTCTGGGATTCCAGCTCTATGTAGGTAACTTTTTAAAGGCAGACAATGCAAAAGAAGGCGCAACGTATGCACCGAGAAATGGATTCTGCCTTGAAACACAGTTCTATCCGGATTCGATTAATCAGCCTTCTTTCCCGGAGCCTGTATTTGGACCAAGCAGAGAATATGATACAGAGACTGTATACCAGTTCTGTTAAAACACAATATTTTAACGGAGAGATATATTTTGGCGGAAGTAAGAGATTTTAGCGCTTATGCCGGAAAATTGAATAATAGCGGTGATGATAAAGGAAACTCTAACAGGGAGACTTCATATAAGGAAAAAATACGAAGTCATAAGCTGGCAGTTTTTTTTAGAACCGTGAGCATAGCTGCTATAGTAGTTCTTTTGGCTTCTGCAATCTATATCAGTTGGCGCGATAAAGAATATTCAGAAGCTACTGTCACTCGGGGTGCAGGAATAACCAACGGAGCAGATGCCAAGGTTATCGGTCTTGGCGGATATATAGTTCAGTATAGTAAGGATGGTATCAGCTGTATCGATGAAAGCGGAAAGGTTCTTTGGAATCAGACTTATGAGATGCAGAATCCTATAGCCCGTACATGTCAGAATGTAATTGCTGTGGGCGACTACAATGGACATAACGTTTATGTCAGTAACTCATCCGGCGCATTGGGTGAAATTGACACCAATCTTCCTATAAGAGACTTTTGTGTATCGGCTCAGGGTGTAGTGGCAGTTGTGCTTGATGGAACAGACGTTACCTGGATTTATCTTTATGATTCGAAGGGAAATACTATTGCTAATTTCAAAACCACTATGAAAGACAGTGGATATCCTATCAGTGTCAGCATTTCACCAAATGGAGAACTGGTTTGTGTTTCATATATCTACCCTGAAGACGGAACTGTAAAGACAAGCGTAGCGTTTTTTAACTTTGGATCGGTAGGACAGAACTCAATTGATAACTATGCAAGCGGATATGATTACCCGGGAGTGGTTGTTCCATATGTACAGTTTATGAACTCAAGCTCGGCATTTGCGGTTTCCGATGACAGAATAATGTTTTATTCCGGTGAGGAAAAGCCGGTAAGTCTCAGTGAAAACTTTACAGGAACCGAACAGGTAAGATCTGTGTTTTTTAATGAGTCTTACGTGGGGCTGGTCTTCTCAAACAGTACTGATGAAGGGAATTATAGACTTCAGGTCTATAATAACTCCGGAGAACTCGTTCTTAATACATACTTTGATATTGATTATTCTGAGATTATATTTAACAACAAACAGATTGTTATATATAATGAAGACGAATGTATCATAAAAGATATGAGTGGGCACGACAAATTCACCGGAACATTTGAAGAACCTGTAAGGACTATGGTTCCAACAAATATCAGAAATAAGTTTATACTTGTTACAGCTGACAGTGTTGATACATATACATTAAAGTAAGGGAAATTTATGAATTTTGATATTTCACAAGTGGTTTTGACTATAGTTGTTGTCTGCCTGTTCCTTTGGAGAATATCATATGGAAAAAATAATGGCCTGTTTGCGGAAGCTACAGGCCTTATTGCTGTCTTTGCCGCATTTGCCTCGGTATATTACATTATAAATATTACCGGGAGTGTACTTGATCAGAACTACGGAGTAATAATACCTAAGGTGGGATATTTATTGGTTGCTTTCGTGGTTTATAAGATCATGACTGCTATTGGCGATGCTTTTAAGAAGATGAGAGATGTTCCGATATTCGGAGCCCTGGACAGGTTTTTGGGGGCAGTGCTTGGAGCTGTTGAAGCTGCAGCTATAATTTATCTCATAGAATATGTTACTGATTTAGAGATAATAACCGGTGTAATGACTGTTTTAATGCAGCTGTATGCTTGTATTTACAAGGTTTTTAATGAAAGTTTTATAAATAATTAAAAAAACTGTTGCATTGTAAAAAAAGTAGTGATATACTTTGTTTTACCCGCTGTGAGGGGAACAACCTCAGTAAATAAGCGGATTTCCGACAATTGAACATTTCAATGAGTCGAAAAAGATAATTTAAAAAAGTTGTTGACAAACATCTGAAGCTGCGATATACTGAATGAGTTGCTGCTGAAGAGCACAACAACAAAGCACCTTGACAAATAAACAGTAATGCAACCCTGAAAAATTCCAAGAGAATTATTCAGAACAAAGATAGTAAATTAACGGACAGAACGAAAGCCAAGCTTAAGTTTTGACCAGATCAAACTTTTAAACGTGAGAGTTCGATCCTGGCTCAGGATGCACGCTGGC
>NZ_JAGBLU010000029.1 GCF_017635265.1 Butyrivibrio sp. | reverse complement strand
CCTCAGAGAACATCTGAAATTACTCCACATAAGCTCCGATCCAGCTTTGCCATGAGCTATTACGAAGCCTCGGGCCATGACATAGTTAAACTAAAGGAGAAGCTTCACCACGCCAATATAGAGACGACCAACGTTTATGCCCGCGCATCAAGAAAAGATATGAAAGATACCAGAAATATTCTGCAGGGCTTGCGATAAGCGCTTTTGCTTTTTCAAAGTAAAAAAAAGTAAAAAAATTTTTAAATAAATCTCCCTCAAAATGGACATAATTCTCATACTAAAGTGATATTACCTAATGCTCATTTTAATATCAAAAATAGACGTAATCCTTTATCATAAGATGTAATATGTTCTGTTATGGAATCATTCAGCTTTTGGCAATTTACAGAATTTCGATAATATGGCGGCTCTCTTACTCTCTGATCAGGATTGGCTTTACCATATTCGTTAATAAAATTTGCTCTGCGTGCCATCATATCCTCCTAAAACAAATGTGATGTTCGAAGAGCTAACCGGTTGCTCTTTACATGGTTAATGATAACCGCTGATAAACAATTCGTATTTAGTCAGAGCTCGTAGGCAACTACGATGCGCGGGTATTCAAAGTTTTTGAGGGTCAATCATTTTGAGGGTCTAGTTTGAGGGTCTGTCGTGAGGGGCTACTTTGAGGGTCTGGTTTGAGGGGCTGGTTTGAGGGTCTCTTGTGAGAATAAACAAAACCAGGGTTAATCAGTTATTGAAACTGACTAATCCTGGTCCTTTTAATGTAGGGATTATTCCCTGCACTTCCTCCTTCTCTTATGATGTTTCTTGGACTAAATATCAAAGGAGGAGGATACATGAATAGTATTTGTCACATGTATTTCTTGATCTTCTGGTTTTCGAAGAATTCATCGATGTTGGCGATAAGCTCTGCCGGGGGCATGGTCTTTAAAAGATATTTCTCAGGCTTTAAGGATAACACCTGCATGACGCTCTCTTTGTCGCTCTTTACGGTGAGGAACATTACGGGGATGTTACTGGTGGCAGGCTCACTTCTGAGCATTTCAAGGACTTTGGGGCCGGTGGTTACGGGCATTTCGTAATCAAGGAGAATAAGGTCTACTTCGTTTTTGGCCAAAAAGGTTATGGCAGCCATTCCGGAGTTGACCATGAATACCTGGTATTTTGCAGAGAGCCACTCTTTTATGGTCCGGAGCATTGTTCCATCATCATCAACCACAAGAATTCTCTTTTTCTGGAGTCTTACTTCCTCAGCTTCAACGACCTTTAGCATTGCTCTGCCAAGCTCTTTCACATTAACAGGGCGCTCAAAGGCCGCAGCTATCTTGTCCTTGGAGGTCTTTGTATAGATCTTTTCTATCTCGTCGGGAGAACCTATGACGCTGATAGAAATATCCGTCTCCACGGACTTGTCTCTAAGATACACGAAAAACTCCATCATCTCATCAACATCGTCCACATAGATAAGATAGACATTTGGTCTGTTCTCGATATGTTCTATCTCAGTTACATCAGGAGCAGCCTGAACCACTTCAAAGCCCTGTTCTTTCAGTTCTTTGGCTATCGATGTGACCATAAAGCTTTTTCCGCCGCCTATAAGAAGTACTCTCTTATCCATCTTCGTCCTCGCATGCATTTCAAAGTATCTTTAACAGTTCATCCCTGTCTACTGCAGACATCAGGGTTTTTACTTTTTCATATTTCTCTTTATATTCTTCAGGGATCCTATAGTCAGACAGCATCTCCATGATCCCATCTGCAGTATCAAAATCGTAAGCCTCAAGAAGCTCTTTCATATCGCCAAAAGCGCTCTCCAGCTCGTCAGGTCCTATTTCCGGAAGCTCATCTTCGCTCACATTACCATTTATTGCCGAGAGCTTTTCATTATAGCTTCTAAAGAGTTCCAGGAGTTCCGGTGTCTTTTCACGTATTTCCTTTTCGTCTTCCTTATTGCCACAGTCCTCAAGATGAGCAGCCATTCCTGACAGTTCCATAGCTCCGATGAGCCTTGCGCTGCTCTTAAGGGCATGCACCGTCACTGTATAGTTGCGCCAGTCTCCCTCCGAAACAAAACCTTCTATCTGCTCAGCCTTAGTATCAATTGTAGTCAAAAACTCTTTTACCACATTTTTAAGAACTTCCCGGCTTCCACAGTTCTTTTCTGCTTCATGAAGATCAATCCCTTGAAGGAGCCTTAGAACATCTTTCTGCGCACTATCAGATGTTTCCTCTCCATTGCCATCCGCAAGCACCGCTGTATCAACCTCGAGAACCTTTTCCTTCGGAAGATACTCTATTAACATCTGTTCAAGAAGCTCTCCATTTACTGGCTTCGACAGATAATCATTAAAGCCTTCAGCGATATACTCTTCTCTCGCCCCTGCTCCTGCATTGGCAGTAAGTGCTATACATGGAGCATCCTTGGAAAGATTATCCTCCATTTCCTTAAGGGCTTTCAGAGTCTGTATGCCATCCATTTCAGGCATCCTATGGTCTATGAAAATCGCGTCATATCTCTTTTTCTTGACCAGCTCCAGAGTTTCAAAACCGCTCTCAGCAGTATCAACCTGGATCTTAGTCTTCTTTAAAAGACCTTTTACCACCGTCAGGTTAATTGGCGTATCATCTACAATAAGTATCAGAGCGTCAGGCGCAACAAAACTCTCGGAATATTTCTTTTGACTTCCCAGAAATTCCTTATACCTCTCCCTGAAGTCCCCAAGTTCTTCCCAACTTGCAACCTGCTGTTTTACTTCAAAAGAAAAATTGGAGCCTTCACCGTAAACGCTCTTAACCTCAAGCCTTGTGTCCATAAGGGCCAAAAGTTTTTTAACAATACTCATTCCAAGGCCGGTGCCTTCAATAGAACGGTTGCGGATTTCTTCAATCCTCTCAAAAGGCGAATAGAGCTTTTCAAGGTCCTCTTCCTTTATACCAATTCCCGTATCAACAATTTCAAACCTCAGATAAATACTGTCTTCATCAGCCTTTCTGCAGGAAACATTAAGATCAACGCTGCCCTTTTCCGTGTACTTCACAGCATTTGTAAGGATATTGGTCACGCACTGTTTTATCCTTACCTCATCGCCTATAAGCTTTTGTGGAATAGTCTCATCAATGTTGAAATTCAGCGCAAGCCCCTTATCCTCAGCCTTTACAGCCACAAGGTTTAAAAGATCATTGATAGTTGAGCTGATATTATATTCCACAAGCAAAATGTCCATCTTACCGGCTTCAATCTTGGAGAAATCCAAAATATCATTGACTATACCAAGAAGGGAATTGCCGGCGCTTTTAACACTAGTTGCATACTCCAATATCTGCTCTTCGTGACTTTCCCTTATGATCATCTCATTAAGACCAAGAACCGCATTTATAGGCGTCCTGATCTCATGGGACATATTCGACAGAAACGATGATTTTGCCTCAGAAGCCTTTTGAGCCACCTCAAGCTCTTTTTCTAGTTCGTGCTCCTCGTTTATATGAGCAATATATTCCTCTATGGCATGTACTGTTGCCTGAATAGACTCATGAACCACTTGTATCTCGTCATGGGTCTTAATACAGATATCATCTACCTTCTGTCCCACTTCAAGCTTTTTCTCATCATCCGCCTGTGCATATTCAAGCATGAAGTCAGACATATTCCCCAGAGGCGCCCCAATGGTTGTTTTGGTGTAGAAATTCGCGATTGCTGCCACGGGAACACCCACGCACATTATAAGAAGGACCATTTTTATATCATAACTTATGGCATTTCCACTGAAGATGTAATTCATCCTTTCGATATGCTGCCTCATTTCTTCTAAGCTCACCTCTGATCCAGAGTTGGCTAGAGGATTTATTCCTGCAACAAACATATCCTTTATATCCGGGAAAAGAACTACCATGAATATTCCTACAAATATACCAAGAAGAAGTTCCATCCCTATGATGATAGCTGTGATCTTGTAGCTTACCTTTGTTTTACGCAGTTGTCTTGAAAGCTCTTTGTCATTCTGGTAATAACCAGTATATGCTACTGCAATAGGAAAGGGATACTTCCAGGAATCTGGTGCTTTTGTATAGTAAATATGAAACAGGAATGCAGCAATAAATATGACCAATACATCTCTAACAAAGTACGTACCAACATTCTTCATCTGATATAGAGCATATTCATTGGACTCGATCACAGAAATACATAGAAGCTCTGTAAAAGAAGTTGCAACCAAGGTAACAAGCGCAACAATCGCGGTTTTCTTTTTGGTTGCAAACCAGAAATACTGACCAAACAGAGAAAAAGACAAAGTTGCCACAAGGAAAATTGACATCTTATACGCATCAGACGTATTAAAGATCAGTGCGCAGATAAAGGAAATAAAAAAGACAATCAAAGAGATCAGATAACCATAAAGGCCACCAAGGATAAGATACGGCAAAATAAAAAAAGTGATGATCACCACTCCACCAGTGGAGATATGCATATTTGCACCATAGACAGCTGAATAAATACAGCACAGTGCCAGCATGATAAACGTCACAGTCCCAACTAATGTGGCTATAATGACAGATGATTTCTTGTACTTTTCAAACCCCAGCATAATAATTCCTCTATTGTTGCTGTTTCAAAATGCGCTTATTCTCATACATCTGGCTATCAGCTCTCTCAAAGACAGCCGTTACACTGTGGTCGGATCCGATATTAAACTCGGAGATTCCTGCTGCAATGACAGGGCCATCTTTTCTTTGTTGATTTAGTAGGACCTGACTTTGAAGCTTATCCATAAGTTGTTCTTTTATCGCAAAGTCATTGTCGCTAAGGAATATGGCAAATTCGTCTCCACCTATCCTGAATACCGGACTGTGAGAAAAGATATCACAAAGCAGTTTAGCTGAATTTTTAATGAGTTCGTCACCAGCCTTGTGTCCCTCGGTATCATTTACATGCTTAAGATAATTTATGTCGCAGACAACAAAAGCAAAGGGCAGATAATCCACTCCATTATCAATGTTCTTTTGAATAGACAGTTCAAGTTCTGTAAAGGCATTCTTGTTTTTGACACCAGTGAGTTCATCGCGTCTTGCCATCTCTTTTTCTGTATTGATAGCCTGGGCAATTTCACGCTCTCTTTTCACTTCATCATCAATGTTCTCCACACAGATGATCAGATGGGAGCCTTCACTGGTCTTCATTATAGTTAATCTTGTATACTGCACTTTTGTCTCAACAATAAGGCGATATTCCAAAACATAATATTTCCTATCTTCAAGAGCTGTCAGTATAGCATCTTTATCCAGAGCATCCTCAACCATCTCGCAGTCCTGAGGATGGACAATCTGAGGAGCATCCTGTCTTACAGCTATAAAAAAGTCATCTCCTGACTCCTCAATCTTCAGGTCTCCATAGATATTTTCAGATGTATATCCAACATATTTATCATTCTGTAGATTGACATAATAAATTACATCATAGTGAGATGCCAGACTCTCTGCAATCTGTGAAAATGTGATCTTATTCTCTGTCGCCTGCTTAGATATCCTTACAAGTCTCTCCTTCTCGTATTCCTCAACAAATACATGAACAAGACAGTTGGCAATAAGACAACCGATTGTGTAAAAAGGTGCAAAAGCATCTCTGATCTGTAGAACAATAAACAGCGCCATTACTGCTCCTGAAAGACCTATTACTCTATAGCGTATTTTTGCACTTCCGGGAACTGTTCTGGAAACAAACAGCGAATAAAGCGAGATCGCCAGATACAGGATCAGCTGGGCTCCCAGCAAAAAATGCCTGCCTGATCCAGGAATATATTCCATTTCTTCGGTAAACATAAAAATGGCTGGATAGAAAACATTTATGATCAGAAGAAGGATTACAAAACCAAAGATTCCCCATCCTGCCACCAACATAATAGTAGTTCCAACATTTTTCCTTCCAAGAAATGCTGCCACAAAAATGGTCCACAAAAGAACTGATACTGCCATCATGGAAAAGAACAGAACCGTATCTATATAGGCTGCAATAAATATCTTTGATTCTTCAAGAAATCCCCACAAAATATCCGCTATGTAAAAAATCAAAATAGCAATAATGAACAGCCTGTATTTATAATAAGAGCTATCCTTTGAGGTTGCACCGCCTTTTCTAAGTATTTCCTGATTTATTATTAAATGCAGTATGACCGCAAGTATTCCAAAGCTGGCATAATACATACGCATAATCCTCCATATAATATGATACTATTTTTCGTCACACAATTCTCTAAAATAAGTATAAAAATAGGGTATTCAAAGTTTTTGAGGGCCAATCATTTTGAGGGTCTAGTTTGAGGGTCTGTCGTGAGGGGCTACTTTGAGGGTCTCTTGTGAGAATAAACAAAACCAGGGTTAATCAGTTATTGAAACTGACTAATCCTGGTCCTTTTAATGTAGGGATCATTCCCTGCACTTCCTCCTTCTCTTATGATGTTTCTTGGACTAAATATCAAAGGAGCTTCCTGTATGATGTAAATGTACAAGATATAGTGGTTCCACAAGAAAGAGGGTGAAAATATAGATACCT
>NZ_JAGBLU010000028.1 GCF_017635265.1 Butyrivibrio sp. | reverse complement strand
AGTATGAGACACAGGAGTACTCGTTTTGGAAGATGTATCAGATGAAGAATCTCCACCACCTGATGGCGGCGTTGGCGCTGCAGTCCAGTTTACAGTATATTCAAGATCAATCGGATTATTAGTATTAGATAACCGCATAGAAGATGTACGAGTTGAAGTACCATTATATGTAATTTGCCCACTTACACTCGCTTGTCCTCCAGTTTTAGATATAGGTATCGTCCCAGCTACAGTGTAGTCGTCGGTTGAATTGTTAATAATTGTAAAATCAAAGATAACATCATCTCCTGCATCAGCAGTATAAGTATTTGAACCTCCTGTGATTGTGTAACTACCAGGAGTATTAATAGTAACAGTACAAGGCTGATGCTGGGTTGCAGCTTCAACATTTACGCTAAGTCCTCTAAATGATACCCCAAAAACAACAAATGCAACTAATACACTCAAAAACTTTCTAATCTTTAACATTATTTCCTCCTGAATTGTATTTATTTACGCTGCTTTAGCGCACAAAAAAAGCCAAACCAAGCATAATTTGCTAGATTTGACTATTTTTTCTCACATATATATTGGATGAAATACTAACTAGAGGGCATAAATGGGCATAGTTATTCAGTGCTGTGCTGTGCTGTGCTGTGCTGTTAGCAATTGTATTTTCTGCACCATTAACTGTCAACCCCTCTTCATAAACTCAATATAGATATTTTATCATTTATTTGCTCAAAATTAAACTTTCAAAAGTAATCATCCCAGGCTTTCCGATTAAGCTTAGTCATATGCCTAAACAGTCCATTTTCTATTTTAATATTATCCGTTATACTTAAGGCACAGCATTGTAATGTCATCAAACTGATCTGCATCATTAACAAAATCGGAAATATGACTTTTTACGTTTTCAAGGACTTTTTCAGGAATCGCATCTTTATCGGAATTTAATGCATCAATCAATCTCTTTTCGCCGAATAATTCATTATTTCTATTAGTCGCCTCAGTAACGCCATCTGTATAAACAAATAGCATATCTCCGGGCTTTAGCTCAAATTCATGTTCTTTATATCGTATTCCTTCCATCGTTGCCACAGCCGGAGAATGCTTGTAAACAACAAGTTCATAGTCTTCTCCTGCTTTTTTTAACGCCGGATGCTCATGTCCTGCATTTGCGGCGATACCTTTACCGGTCCTAATATCAATTATCGCAATCCATACGGTAACAAATAATTCAGCTTCATTTCCCTCACATAGTTGTTCGTTGGCATAGCTTAATATTTCTGAAGGAGTTCCCCCCATTAGTGCCCTGTTTTTTATAAGAGTCTTGGCAATGACCATGAAAAGAGCTGCGGGAACACCTTTACCTGACACATCAGCAATGACAAGGCAAAGATGTTCTTTATCGGTCATAAAGAAGTCGTAGAAATCACCTCCAACTTCCTTGGCAGGGTTCATAGAAGCAAACAGATCAAACTCCTCAATATCAGGAAATGGCGGGAATATTCTGGGAAGCATATCTGCCTGAATCTGAGTTGCTACATTAAGCTCCGCTCCAATCCTTTCTTTTTCAGCAGTAAGATTAGTTACGCTTTCCACATAATCATTAATATCCTGCTCCATGCGTTTCATGGCATCTGAAAGGTTCTCAATCTCATCACCTGTTGTGATATTAAGGCTATTAAAAGCATGCCCCTTTTCTGTGTTGTAATAATTAAGAGCTGCATTTGAAAGCTTATTGATTGGACTGACAACACGTTTTTTAATTATCAGAATATAAATTGTACTGAGAATAACTGCGATAATAACGCTAAGTACAGCAAGAATCATGGAAAAAGATCTTTCTTTAGCCTTTATATCATTCATGGATATATCGGCCATTCCAAGTGCAACAACATCTCCTTTTGAGTTATAAACCGGGTATGCTGCAGAAACAAGCCATCCGTATTCCGGAGTATTTGTAATATAAGCAGGAAAACCTACGGAAGGGTCATCTAAAACCGCATAGTTAACTTCATATAATGGGTCAAATACACCGGGATCATTTGCTATTTCTGATCCGTCAGCAATATAAAGAGTTATCTTATCCTTGGGATAAACATATATCAGGTATATGTCTACATCATTGGCTTTACTGATGCGTCTTAGCTTTTCAACTTCGCTTTTATATTCAGGAGTGTCTTTAATATATTGGAAGCTTTTTATATACTCATCAAATTCAGGAGTACCCATTTCGTCACTTCCCATCTTATTGGAAGACTTTTCATAGGTATCTACTACCTGGTTTTTTAGTTTTTCAATAGTATCTCCGTCTACGCTTAAAGCCACTGTATGGGCAAGATTGGTTACATTTTTTTCATACTCGGAATTAATCGTTCTGTCGAATACTACTTTAGTCAAAGTCCCTTCAACAGCACTCATGACTACAACCATGATAACGACCATCAAAACACTTTTTAAGCCTAATGACATTTTCTTTGCAGCTTTCATATTTTCACCACCATTGTATTAAATCCTTGATATCTTCTATAGTAAAAAGATTTTGATTTTTTTTTGATTACATCCATTCCAAGGGCATTGAAATCCTTATCAGAGGAATCATCAACCTCAGTTATCTTCTTTTTATCCATGGCAAATGGATTGAAGCTGACTGCATTATCCCTAATATGGAGTGCAAAGCCCTTTTGACCGCTTGATATAAGAGTCAGCTGGATAAGTCCTTTATCTTTGCCCATCTTTCCAAAACCACTTTGAATAATGGTTGAGCAAACCTCTTCAACAGTCATTTGCATGTAATAAATCTGCTTCATATCAGCTTCCCATTTTTCACAGAATTCTTCTATTTCAGGAAGCATCAGACTAAGCTCATCCATACTGCCATGAAGAGTCTTGGTGTATATTCTGTCTTTTTCTATTCTCTTGGTTTCTTTTAAAATAAACTTAAGATAAATATATATAATGAGCAAAGTTACTGCTTCAGCGACAAAATAGGTGTACCAAAAAGCTCTGTTACCGATACTGATTGCGATAAGCATAACCGGCACCAATACTACAAAGCCCCGTAGTGTTGATAGCAAAAAAGCAGGAACGCTTGTACCTCGCGCGGTATAAATATTGGCCTCTATAATATTTAGCCCTGCAAAAAGAATACACAGACAAAAGATTCTAAGTGCAAATATTCCATATCCAAGAGACTTTTCGCCGGATAAACCAAACAATATACATATTTCCTTTGCAAAAGCCCCTATAAGTATGATCAGCACGAAAGCAGTAACTATGGTTACCTTTCTTAAAAGACTCTGTGTCCTATCGCTTTCCTCATAATTACATTCAGATTCATAGGCAGTCAAAATTGGCTGAGAAGCCATGCTGACCGCATTGAATATATAGCCCATCATATAGCTTATACTCTGAACAATCTCAAAAACAGCAACACCCAATTCCCCGGCAATTTTAAACAGTGCATTGTTTGCTATGAAAATAAAAATAAAGGTATAAATATAAGATATACAGGAAGAAATACCTGTTTTAAAGCTCTTATAAATACTTTTAAAGCTGATACATGAAAAGTCTAAACGAAGGTGCGAAAATTTATAATAAATAAAAAATATTTCTATACCACTGGTAATGACAACTCCCAGTAAAGTTGAAAGAGCTGCACCCATAACTCCGAGACCGCAAAATAAAACCAAAATAATATTCAGAAAAAAATCACAGCCATTTCCAATTTGTGACGCAATAGATGTTTCCCAGGATAGATCATCATTTCTCATGAAGTAGCTGACTGCATATGAATAGAACATAAATGGAGCTGCCGCAAAAAGCACTCTTAAATATATTACCGTTGCTTCAAACAGTTCAGGATTTGAACTTTTGGCTCCTAAAAGAGATGCTATTCCGTTAGCAAATACATTTCCAATGATGGCAAAGAAAAGACCAATGATGAATAATGTGCATATTATTCCTCTAAAGTCCGCTTCTGCTTCTTTTTCCATTCCTTTGGACATCTTACTTGAAAAAACAACTGCACCACCAAGCCCAAAAGAATGCATTATAACGTTGTAAATCATGAAAACAGGAATTGCAAATGCAATGGCAGCAAGTCCCGTTGCTCCCATTCTATTACCAACCACAAGAGCATCTGCCATGTCGGCAATAGAAAGTACTACTGCTGAAGATAGTGCAGGCAGATATTGTTTTGCAAACATTTGTATGGTAAATTGTGATACTTTTTGTTTTGTCATAGCTGTTTACCTGTATACATATCAACCATTCCACATGGATGCATTATTTTTTTTGAAAGCTTTAGCCCTTCTATTCCCAGATCTTCCTCCCAGTTGTAATAGGCTACATTTATGGGGCGTTGCAGCGAAAACTCTTTTCTGATGTAGTACTGAAGTCCATTTATGTTAATGGCGGATTTTTGAAGACAACAATCAAAGGTATCATCATTTAGAAAATATCCGGCCACAGCCGAACATGGAATTCCATCCATATATATAACAATTCCTTCCACATCCATTTGTGAGTATGCGCTTAAAATTGTCTGCATAGCAGCTTTATCATTAGAGTTTACTTCTTTTTCTTTATTCTTTTCTTTATTTCTTTCCCATATTCCCAATATATATCTGACATCCGGAATCGTAAGCTCATTCAGAGGTTTTGTTTCAAAAATATGTTCTCTTAACAGCTGCCTTACATATGTTCTTTTTTTTGAAAAAACCTTTCCGGGAAGATTTTCAATTGTATCTCTGTCATAAAGATACTCGCAGTCATTTGGCGCTTTTTTGATCTGAAAGCATTCAGGAAAGCTTTCTCTAATAAATTCTGTATCTTCCCGGGTCATGTATCTAAGACTAAACTCTCCATCTTTTAGCCGATTTTTAATAAAATCTATTTTCTGCGCCTTTTTTCCAACAGGAAAAAACCAGGTATTTGTTCCGGCATCATTAAGTTTTACAGCATATAAATCCGGAGAAAGATATATGGATAGTTTCATGTTTTTAGCCCATATGTAAAGAGAATTAAAGGCATGAGCGCTGTCATTTTTTCCATACTCTTTGTATAGCTTGGAGACGGCTTTCGACATGGTCAGATCTATACTTTCAGTAGCTATTTGCAACATACCTAAATCTTGCGTATCCTTTCACAGACTATATACCCATCTTTAAGTTTAAGTGCATTTTGAGGGACATAATCATTATTCTCTGATTTACAGGCAACGCCATCGATAATTTCAAATTGTTCCTGTTGCTGTCGTTCCATATATATGCACTCATAGCCCTTAAAAGCCCTTAAAATCAAATCTGCATCATCAAAAGACATATCACTATAAACGGTATAATCTTCTTTGGTTGGCATTTCCCAGTATTCTGCCTTTCCTTCCTGAGGTCTTGCATTATCCCATAGCTTATCAAAGTTTGAAACCAGTTCTTTTACCATTTCGGGAATAAGCTGACACTGTCTGTTTGAAAGTGTGGTCAAGTTGTCTTTATCCGGATATACGGGGCATTTTCTCTGAATAAGAATCTTTCCCGTATCAAGATCTTTTTCCATCTGATGCATGGTAATCCCACTTTCTTTAAGCCCCTTTAAAATTGTTAACGGCATTGGCCATGCACCTCTTCCCAAAGGAAGAAGCGCCGGATGGATATTGACTATTTTCAGCTCCGGTATAACAGGTATAACATGGTAATAACCACCTACCAATACAAATTTACAGCCCATTTTAACCAGCTCATAAAGATCTTCCTTTGTTATTTTTTTTATCTCTGACGGAATATTATGCTTTTTGGCAAATTCAAGGATTTTTTCATTAAATTCTGTGTAATTATCAGTCTTACAGGTAATGACCTTAACTATTTCTGCCTGTGTATCATAAAGACTTGTAAGTGCAGGATATAAAATATCTATGCCAACATATGCTACTTTCATAGGTACCTCTTTTTGACTTGTGTGGAGATTTTAATATGTTTAATTAATATTTATGTCTATTTGACTAAAAATCATTTATGCAAATCCGTAACATTTAATCTTTGTTTACTCATAAATCTCATAATGCCTTCAGTTTCATCTGTACTTTTAGGAACATTGTTATCAAAAATGGCATATTCTCGTAGCATATTTTTGAGCATATCAGAGAAAACTTTGTTTTCACTATTATTGGCAACGTTAAGTTCGCTACCAAGCTGTTCAATCTGGCTTTGCATTTTCATCATCAGGTTAGCCATATTCTGCATAATCTTCAAAACATTTTCAGGATTATCTTTCATAAAATCCATGATAAGATTCTCAGTAATACGCAAAATCTTGATGTTTGAATAGGCAATTATAGTATATATGGCCGGCCTTTTTGTGAGAATTCCAAATTCTCCAAAACACGCCCCTGTTCCAAGCATTCCCAACAGAACTTCATTGTCGGTTCCATAGCCTGTGTACATTTCAACATTTCCGGAAAGTATCTTGTACATATCAAGGTTAATTTCGCCTTCCTTAAGGATCATAGTACCTTCCGGAATTTCATATATCTGATTTCTGATAGTAACGCTTTTTTCATCAAATTGTTTCACCATATTTTTACCTGCTTTATTTTCCTGATTTCCAAACTAAAACATCCATATTAATAATAAGTTATTTAATTGAGGAAAAATATAAAAAAATCATTAAAAAAGCACAGGTTTTTCGCCTGTGCTCATGGTTATTGAGAATTATTCTTTTGTTTTGTCTGTAACCAATGACTTAATAATTTCATCCAAGGAATTGTTGCTATAAGAATTACCGTTTATGTCTGCAAAGAAATTAATTTTTCCATCTTTTCCAATGTTAAGACCAAAATTGGAAATTTCATCTTTATCATCTGTAATTTCGCTGATTTTTTGGCTCATATCACTAATTTTTCTCATGGCATCATCAATTTGACCAAGCAGTTTATCTTTGGCTTCTTTATCTTTTTCATCATTTGAAGCAAGAAGCTTCATTTCATCTTCAGAAAGAATAATGCTATATTCCTGCTCTCCTCCAATTTGAGAGAGATCATCATCCGGACCTGCCACAAAAATATCTGCGTTTTCATACTTTTTTTGAAGCATGTCAACAACTCTTCCATACATTTCCACTTCGGGTGAAAAAGATACGGTAGCACTATTTCCTATTCCTGTTCCGAAAATACTGGATTTACTTTGAGATTCCTTGGTTTTGTCAGTAAGAGCGGATTTGGATTTGTCGGTTACTTTAAGGTTTTTGCCGGCATTTGCGACATTCCTGTATAATTGGCTAACATTATTACTTATACCAGCTGCCATAGTCATTCCTCCTTGAAAAACATGGCACAGACTCCGTTCTGTGCAAGAAAACGTGAAATGGGAAAAAATCACACAATTATTGTTTTATGGCTCTAGCGTATCATCTTATTATCCATTAACCAATTAAATAAATATTAAATTACATATTGTTCATAATAAAATTACAAAAATATAGTTGCAATAATGAAACTTTTATTCAGTGTTAAAAAGTGTACTTTCTTGCAAGTATACGCATATGAACTTTAAATTCTTTTTGCCTGCTCGTAATCTTCAATGTACTGAGTAATAAACTTAACAGTACCTTCGATTCCAAGAATACTTGAATTAATACATAGGTCATAGCTATCAGCACGTCCCCATTTTTTTGAAGAATAATAATTATAATAGCTTTGACGCTGCTTATCCTTTTTGTTCATCATTTCTCTTGCTTTATCATCGGAATTGATGTCTTCAAAACGCTCTTTAATACGTTTAATCTTACATTCCTCATCAGCCGTGATAAAAAGATTTAATACATTCGGAAAATCTGAAAGCGCATAATCGGCGCATCTTCCAACAATCACGCAAGGACCTTCCTGAGCTATCTTTTTTATGGTGTCAAACTGTGCCAAAAACACTTTATGGCTAATCGGCATATCGACAAAGCTTGAAGAATTATATCCAAAAGAATATGTATCCATAACCAGATTATAAAGAAATGAGTTAGTTGGACGTTCGTCGTGATTTTGAATCATTTCTTCGCAAAAACCGCTTTCCTTTGCTGCTCTGGAAAGAAGCTCTTTGTCGTAACATTTAATTCCGAAGTGATCAGCAACCATCTCACCTATTTCTCTTCCGCCTGATCCAAATTGTCTTCCAATAGTGATTATAGTATTCATAAATTATCACCCCTTTCCCCTTTTTCTTATTTTACATTATTTAAGAACATTGAGCAAATGCGTAAAGTATTCAGGAAGCTCTGCATCTGTTTCAATATACTCGTTTGTAACAGGATGTATAAAGCCTAAAGTTTTTGCATGAAGACATTGTCCTTTAAGCTTAAATTTGCTTTTTCTGCCATTACCATAGACCTCATCACCAAGTAAAGGATGGCCGATATGAGCCATATGAACCCTAATCTGATGAGTTCTTCCCGTTTCCAGCCTGCATTCAATATAGGTCATATTGTCAGCTTCAAATCGCTTTAGAACCCGAAAATGAGTGATTGCTTCTTTCCCACCGGAGAGAACAACTGCCATTTTCTTTCTATCAGTGGGGCTTCTTCCTATCAAAGACGAGATAGTCCCCTCATCTTCTTTTATGATTCCGTAGCATATAGCATGATATACTCTATTAATTGAATGCTCTTTTAACTGCTCAGCAATTTTCTGATGTGCGTTATCATTTTTGCATATAATAACTGATCCGGTAGTATCTTTATCAATTCTATGAACAATTCCAGGTCTCATAACTCCATTAATACCTGAAAGGTTATCGTGACAATGATACATTACAGCATTGACCAACGTATCCTTATAGTGACCTGCCGCCGGATGAACAACCATATCCTTTGGCTTATTAACCACTAAAACATCACTGTCTTCATAAATGATATCAAGAGGTATATCTTGAGGAAGTATCTCAGGAATCTGCGCCGGAGGAATTTCCATCCTTATGAAATCATTTTCAGATATCTGGAAACTGGCTTTTACATTCTTTCCATTGCAAAAAACCTTTTTATCATCAATAAGCTTTTTTATGTAAGTACGGGAAAAAGAAGGACAAAGCTCAGAAAGAAGCTTATCAATTCTTAACCCCTCATATTCATCCGTGACTGAATATTCAAAACTTTTTACTTCATTTTCCATTACTTTATTTCCCTGAATTTCTTTTGCTGGTTAAAACTAAGGAAATTAAAATCATTTTCTTTGTAGTAAAAAAGAAAAAGTAAAACAAAAAGGAATGTCGAAACAGTAACATAAATATCAGCCACATTAAATATTGGGAAATTGATAATTACAAAATAAATAAAATCAACAACATAGTCATTTTTTATTCTGTCAATCATATTGCCGGCAGCACCGCTTGCTATCATCACAAGAAGAATATGCATGATATTATATTTTTTATCATCGGGCATTCTGAATAATACATAGGCTATAATAAACAGGATAATTACAGCAACCAATATGAAGAAAACCTTCTGATTCTGCAAAAGTCCAAAGGCAGCGCCACTGTTTTTAAGAAAATTAAGTTCTAAAATACCATCAATAATTTTGATTGCAGGCTTATCTTCCAAATGCTGTACAGCTAAATATTTAGTGAACTGATCCAAAAATACCAAAAGAATTATCAGTAAAAAATCAACGAATAAAAAGATTTTTTTCTTTTTTGAAAGTGTATTGTTCATATAAACTTAATCAGTCTCCATTCTCCACATAAATAATTTCATCAAGAGCTGCTCTCATTTCATCCTCACTAACAGATGTGTCAATGAATGCCTTTCCGATTTTTTTAAGAAGTATAAACTTGATTTTATTTCCATCAGATTTTTTATCTGACTTTGTGAATCTTATGACTTCATCCGCATCAATATCTTCAACTGAAATAGGAAGATTAAATGGTACAAACATATCTCTTATCTCGTAATACTCTTCCATTGAAATCAACTCTTTTTTCCACGAAATAAAAGCAGCAGCCACACAACCAAGGGCTACACATTCTCCATGAGGTAGTGAGAATTCCTTAGCTTTTTCTATTGCATGTCCGAGAGTATGTCCAAAATTAAGAAGCGCTCTGTCACCCTTTTCGGTTGGATCCTTTTCCACAACAGCTTTCTTAATCTCACAGCTTCTTTTAACCATTTCAAGAACAACATCTGTGTCTTTATCTTCTATTTCATACATGTTCTCAATAAGCCAGGAATAAAATGCAGCATCTTTAATAAGGCCATTCTTCATTACTTCTGCAAAACCGGATGCATACTGCCTGTCACTAAGTGAATTAAGCGTTGAAATATTCATATATACAAGCCTTGGCATATGAAATGCGCCGACCATATTTTTATATTCATCAAAATCAACGCCTGTTTTGCCACCGATACTGCTATCACTCTGAGCCAAAAGAGTTGTGGGAATCTGAATAAAGTCGATTCCCCTAAGATATGTAGCTGAAGCAAATCCTGCCATATCACCGACAACACCGCCACCAAGAGCAACTATCAAATCGTGTCTGCCAAAATGATTTTCAATTAAAAATTTATATATCTTTTCAATTTCTTTAAGATTCTTATTCTCTTCACCGGCAGGAATGACATAGGTAAATACCTTATCTGAAACTTTTAATAGCTCATCTGAAACATCTTTAGCATAGAGCTTTTCGACATTACTATCAGTGATGATTGCAATTTTTCTCTCCTCAAAGCCAAGCTCCTTAACCTTATCACTCAGGCCATTAAAATCCTTCTCAAATATAATCTCATAACATGGCTTTCCACCATAGTTAACAACTAAACTTTCCATATCTTGTATCCTTTATTATTAACGTATATTTCAGTTAACAGTGTGTATATTGAAATAAGTTTATGTATGATTTGGCTGTCTTGAAAAACGTCGGTACTTGGTTATTGTTTTATAATAACCTAGTACCGCTACGTTTTTCACGAAGCGAAAGCGTCAGTCAAAACAGACATAAACGGTTTTCAATATACACTGGTAACTGTACAAAAACTAAAAAAATTAAGCTGCTGTGAATGCAGCAGCTTGTGCGATTAATCGATTTGATGAGGTCCTTCCGGAATACCACTTCCAAAACCACTTAAAATATTCTGGAAATCACCTGATATATCTACTGACGCTGGTGTAATAATGAAAATGTATCTTGATATCTTCTGAAGATTACCTGAAATAGCAAATGTTGAACCGGATGTAAAATCAATAATTCTCTGGGCAATATCAACATCAAGTCCTTCTAAATTAAGCACTACAGTACGGTTAGCTAAAAGAGTTTCTGTGATCTCCCTGGCATCCTCTACTGACGTTGGCTTAATAACACAAACTTCCATTCCTGCAGCTGATAAAGCTTTTTTTGATCTTGACGGAACAACTTTTGGTGTGGCTTTTTTAGTTTCTTTTTCAGAAACATCAATAGTGGGATCATCTTTTCCAATAGGAGCCTGATTATTTATTGACTCAATCTTGGATCCACCATCATAATATGTGTCATCCTCGTCATAATAACCATCTTCATCCCCATTAAGCTGAATTGCTTTTAAGAATTTGTCCATTACGCTCATTTTATCTAATGCTCCTCACAAATATTTTCCCAACAAAAATCTCATTTAATATTAACGTAGTTTTACGTAATATGTCAAATTTTATAGTGATATTAACAATTTTTAATTTAATGTATTGTTACTATTTACTGAACTGTAACTATGTATTTTCAGATAAAGAACTTTCTTCACCACCGGCAGCGGTTGAACTTTCGGATGAGTTTTCTGTAGCATCATCAGAAGAACTACCTGAAGAACTATCAGAAGAACTTTCGCTTGAAGCTTCTGCAGTACTTTCATTTGAAGCATTACTACTCCCATATACGCTCTCATCCTGAATACTATTTGCTGTATCACTATTATCCTGCTCTTCATCACTTGCAGCATCCGATGCTTCAGATGCATTTTCATCCACTGTTGTAGAATCAAGAACTATATAGTCGTAAACATTAAGACCATACATAGTATTTGAACGTACTATAGCATATTCATCATTTTGATAAAGAATCTTAACCTGCCTGAAATCAGCGTATCCTTTATTAATATTATAAACTCCTATAAGAGTATCTGTCTTGCTAACAGTAAACCTTTCATTTGAATCAGGCTTGATTAGTGTGTCTCCTGCACGCAGAGTATCTGTATCAATATAATACTCCGTATCAGTTTCATTATATATCGACAAATTCACAAATTCAGTAGATGCATTGCCCTGTTCATCATACTTTTCTCTAAGTACTCCTGTGGAATTGTCATTATTACTGATGAGATAAGACTTTGGAATAAGGAAAAAGCTCTTATTTACAATTGAAGAATTCGGAATCTTAAGTCCTGTCTCATCTTCTGTAATCAATTCAACATTTAGAAATCTGTCTCTGCAGAATGTAATCATGGAATTAGTAAATGTCAGTTGAACAAAACTATCACCATCCACATTTGTATAAGTTGAAACTTTTCCCCACGATTCATCCTGATTTTTTATAAATCTTACTTTAATATATTCAAGCTCTTCAAACTCTTTAACTCTTTCAGGATCCTGTTCATTGATGATAATAGACCATTCCTCATTCGTACAAAGTTTATATACCGGATCTCCGGCTTTAACCAGAGTATTATTTATAAGCTGATTTTTTTCATAATTTTTCTGATCAAGCTTATCAATTGTCATGGTTTCAAGGGTAAGATCTTCATATCCATCAATGGAATATACAACAATTCCGGTATCCGGAGCATTTTTATAACTAATGGATGACAATTTTCCGCTACTTGAATTAAGAGACTGTATATTCTGTAAAATATTATTGTTGGAAAGTTTTTGAACCGTTCCGTCAATACTGGTTTTAAAATCATATACTGTATAAAAATTTTGAGGATCAAATGTAGAACCAAAATTTACAATCTGACTTCTGAGTTCTGAAAGATCTTCATCCCCGAGAGCAACCTCTTCGGAGCCCTGCGATTTAAGGTATTCAAGAAGCTGTCCGGACTCATCTACAGTATAAACAAGGTTACCTACTGCCACTCTTCCTCCTTCAGTAGCAAAGTAGTTCACATAACCTGCATTATCACTTGTAACTATTTTTTCTGTTCGAACAGCCACTGCATCATAGATATTATTGGTTGAAAGAGCACCTTCTTTTACCTGATATCCAACCATATGATCCCTGCGCATATAAGTAATTACACTGATAATAATATAAATTGCCATTACAGCAAAAAATATCATACCTATATTTATATTATTTATATTGCCCGGATATTTTGTAACACGGCTATTCTTTTTGGCCATTATAAGTTCCTGTTAAATAAAATAGATTTTTAAAAACATTATTACATTATATAAGCCGCGGAAAGCCCGCGGCTTATATATCTTATACTTTAAATTAAAGTGAAATTACAACTTTGGATTTAACATTCTCCGGCAGTTCTGATTCATCCATCGATACACTTAAGATAAAATCAATATTGAATTTTTCAGAAAGCTTTTCGAGTTTTTCTACAGTATCTGTTATATCCTTGCCCTCTAAACAGGAAATATTTAAAAAACCGTCGAAATACATCTGCTGGAGATCGTGGTCTTGAGAAATGATACCACTTACGAATCCGATGAACTCATCAGAATTTGAAATCATGAACTCTGGAACTACAATAAGTCTTATCTTATTGTTTAATTCATACATGTGCTTGGTGTTCTTATCAAGAAATACTACGCTTCCGAGTACATTCTTAACCTCGGTATTAACCTTGTCCAATAAACATTTTGTCTTTCCTTTACCCTTTTTCCCAACAATTAACTGAACCATCGGCATACCCTCCTGCAAGTTAGAATTAAAATTCTTATATTAATTATAGAATAATAGATGCTAAAAAACAACTCTATTTGGTTATTTCTCCGAGCAAAGATGACATATCCGAATATAGTGTCCCACTATCTGTATCGCGCATGATTACAGCAATATACGGACTTCCGTTAGTATCTCTTGCAAGCAGTATAAGGCAATGTCCTGCGGCAGATGTTGTACCTGTTTTTCCTCCGATAACAGTTACGCCCATCGGTGCAGACTGACTTCCTGATAAATACGCATTCGTATTGGAAATAGAGATTTCTTTTGAATTACCTGACGAATCCAGATAGCTTGTGGTGTACTCCGTCATATTGATAATTTCGCTGAATGTATCGTATTGCATGGCAGCATTAAAGATAAGATACATATCATATGCTGTTACATAATGATTATCATCTGTCAGACCATGAGGATTGCTAAAATGAGAATTAGTGGCTCCGATTGCAAGAGCTTCAGTATTCATAAGTTCTGCAAAACCTTCAATAGATCCTCCAATATTTGTAGCAATAAGATTAGCCACATCATTGGCGGAATAAACCAAAAGAATTCTGAGAGCCTGGTCAAGAGTCATCCTGTCGCCTTCTTTTAAGTTGACTTTCTGAGCTCCGCTCTCATTAACATAAACATTACTATCAGCTACAAGTACCTGATCAAGCTTACCATACTTAAGTGCAACAAGAGCTGTCATGACCTTTGTAAGGCTGGCCGGATGAACCTGTACATTTACACTTTTGGCATATAAAGTTTCCTTGTTATTTAAATCAAAAAGTCCGGCGCTGATATTTTCAGAAAGAGAATCCTCTTCACCTGTAACGTCTTCGTCAGCTACACACAGATCAGAAGCAAAAGTCGGATAATAAAGAGTTTTTCTGGTATCATCATCAGAAGTTGATACAGAATACTTTGCTGAATATGAAAAGTAAGAACAGCCGGTTAATCCGGTCGTTCCTACTAAAAGACATAATAATAAAGCTATCTTACTTGTACATTTCACGCCACTCAAAATCTCCCCTATCCAATGACTTTAGTAAAAGCTCGGCTGATGCAAGATTAGTAGCAACCGGAATATTATGCATATCACATAAAGACATGATATTGCTGATATCCGGTTCATGAGATTTTACAGTTAATGGATCTCTAAGGAAAATAACAAGATCTATCTCGTTGTGTTCGATAGCAGCTCCAAGCTGTTGAGCGCCACCCAAATGTCCCGCAAGATATTTATGAATCGAAAGATTTGTAACCTCTTCTACAAGCCTTCCTGTAGTTCCTGTAGCATAAAGATCGTTTTTGCTGAGAATACCTCTATAAGCTATACAGAAATTCTGCATAAGTTTCTTTTTCGCATCATGTGCAATTAAAGCAATATTCATACTGTTAACCTCTCCCCAAAATATATTTATTACCCTGAAGCTTGACATTCAGCACAAAGCCTATGCCAATATAAACACTCAGAAGTGAAGTAAGACCCGCACTGACAAATGGTAGCGGAAGTCCTGTATTGGGTAAAACACCGGTTGCAACGCCGATATTTATTATACCCTGAAAACCAATCCATCCACCTACGCCGGCAGCGATGACCTCGCCAGCCTTATCTTTAGCCCTCATGGAAACCATAAAACATTCTATGGCAATCGCAAGGATAAGAACCACAACTATACATGCGCCAATAAAGCCAAACTCCTCTCCGATAACAGTAAAGATAAAGTCTGTCTGAGATTCGGAAATAAAGCCACCATTTAGTACAGAGCTAATTTCATTAGTATTGTATCCTTTGCCATAAAGCTGCCCTGAACCAATAGCCATCATAGAATTAAGGGTCTGATAAGCTTCAGAGTTAGCATACTCCTCCGGATGTAACCATGCAAGAATTCTTCTCTGCTGATAATCCTTAAGAATGCTACTATCTTCCTGTACAGCATTATAAATTACAAATAATACTGTTGGAATTGAAACAGATAATACGAAAGCTACCAGTTTCCAGTTAACACCTGCAACAAATATCATAGATGAAAAGATCATCATTACCATAATACATGTAGACAGGTCAGGCTGTGAATAAATAAGCCCTAAAGGAATAACCAGCAATGCCAAACAAATAAAAACAAAGCTTATATTCTTAACTTTGTCTTTATATTTCATGATAAACTGAGCATAAAATAAAATCAATAAAATTTTAGCCGCTTCCGAAGGCTGAAAAGTAATGCCAAACAGACTTATCCATCTTTGAGCTCCGTTTGTACTACTGCCAAGAGGTGATAAAACGAGTCCCAGCAAAGCGGCATTTATAAGATAAAACGGAATATACAGCTTGATGATAAAAGAATAATCAAGCAGCGATATAAATATCATCAAAACTATTCCAAACACCATTCCTGCAGTCTGCTTGGAGACATATGAAGGATTGGCAGAACTAATGGCCATTATTCCGAATATTGTCAGTCCCACTACCATTATGATAAGCGGAAAATCATAATCGATAATTTTGTACTTCTTTAACATAAAAGCCCCCAATTAATCTGCGTTAGTTGCACCATCCAAAAGTTCTCTGGCTGTTCCTGACAAAATATCATCTTCGTCTCTAAGCTCGAAATAGTATGACAATGCTTCTTTTGTTATCTGGGCAGCATAACTTGATGTATAACCATACGCAATTCTTGTTGCAATCGCTATCTCAGGTTTCTCGTAAGGAGCATAGCAGATAAACAATGAGTGGTTAGGTCTGCTCTTGGATTCCTGCGCTGTACCTGTCTTACCTGCTACATTAACTCCAAGATTTGCATAATAAGATTTATCCTGAACAACCTGCCTCATTCCAAGATGTATTGCGTTCCAATAAGACTGAGGCATCTCAATGGTATTCCTGACAGAAGCACTATAATCTTCCAATAAATTACCGCTTGAATCGGTGGTTTTATCAATCAAAGAAAGATTATAGCATGTTCCGCTATTGGCAATTGTCGTTACATATCGTGCAAGTCCTACTGTTGTATATGAGTGACTACCCTGACCGATAGCTGAACGGACAGCATCCTGATCTGATACAGAAGGCTCTGACTCTGCAATCTCAATTCCGGATTTTTCTGTAAGTCCATACATATCTGCGTATGTTGCAAGTTTTTCAAGACCTGTCTCTGAAGAATAGGAGTTTCCAAGTAGTCCTAATCTATAACCCACTTCATAGAAAAATACGTTACAGGAATTTCTAATGCCGCCAGTTACATTCAGACTTCCATGTCCACTAGGATAAATCCAACATTTAGGCGGATGATCCAGTTTATCAAAAATACCGCCGCAGTAAATTGTTGAATCAGTTGTTATTACACCTTCAGTCAAGCCTGCTGTCGCAGAAACAATCTTAAAAGTAGAACCGGGAGCTGTTTTCTGCTGGGTTGCATAGTTATATAAAGGATTAGAATTATCACTGCGAAGTTTGGCGTAGTACTCAGCATCTACTCCATTGGCCATTTTATTATTGTCATAACCCGGATATGAAACAAGAGCTAAAACATCACCCGTATTAACATCTGTAACAACCATTGATCCCGTGCATGGGTCAAGGGCAAGCTGTGCAGGTGTAATATCAAGCGATGAAATCCTGTTTGTCATAAATGTATAAGCAGTCTCTCCGCCTCTGTCCCAAATGCCCTGTTCTTCTTCTGATAAAGTCACAACGTCCTGTTCGAGCAAAAGATTGCAGACTTGTGTACCTGTAATATTTCCATCAAGCAAAAGATATTTATAGAGTCTTGTCTGGAAATCATAATCAGATGACATTTTATCTATAATATAATCTACTATCTGAGAAAAAATCTCTTCAGAATCTGCATATTGATTATCAATACTAAGTTTTGAAACATCAATCCAGTTCATTGCAATGGCATACTTTAAGTATTCGGTAAGAGAAATTGTCTCATCCGTAGTCCATGCAATATAAACATCATCTTCTTTATCAACAAGAGTAGAATTAATAACACCGTCTGAATAAAGCATTGCTGCAATATGGCTCATATACCACTGATACTCACTTGAAAGAGCATTATAAGGAGTTTGGATAACTTCAAATTCATCTCTAAGATTTGATAAAACGGAAGCATTCTTTTCAACAAATGACTGATATACAGCCTTTTCAGTATCCTTAGCATCGCTTTCGGCAAAGTGAGGGATATCTACAACATCGTTATCAAATATTGCGTAATAGACATCATAAATAGGAATTACAATACTGCTTGAACTGCTGGTTTCCGTATACGTATATGTCTTAACATTCTGAATTTTTGAAACCAAAATACCTGCAAGTGACTGTTCAATAATATCGTAACAGGCTTCAGTCAGATCCTTATCAATGGTAAGATACACATCATTACCGGCAATAGAATCCACATAGTTACTGGTCTCAATTACCTGACCGGTATTATCTACATAGACTGTTTCAGAACCTTTTGTTCCCTGAAGTACAGACTCCATTGACTGCTCAATACCGGATTTACCAACAGTATCATTTAAACCATAGCTTGCATTTGTCTGTTGAAGCTCTGCAAGTTCATCTTCAGAAACCTTGCCTGTATATCCAAGAAGATGCGAAAAGTACTCTGAATCCACGTATTTTCTGGCTGTGCTCTCCTCGATTGAAACACCGTCCAAAGTTCCAAGATTCTCCATAACATCCGCAACGGTCTGATCACTGACATCTGATGCGACAGTTGTATCAATATATTTCTGATAGCTGTTGGAGTCCATATTATAACGTACAGTTAACACTTTTAGAGCCCTGTCATTCGTATACCCTTGACGGGCTACAAAAGATGAGGAATCACCTGGTGTTTCATATTCTCCGACACCGAATTTCTTGCATAGATCATCGATTACATTTTCAGGGGTTTTTGTTTTTTCCTCATACTTAAGATCGTTTATTGAAGTATGTCCGTAAATGTCTGCAAGGAACCTAAGGAGCGAGTTTCCTGTAACTTTAAACTCAAACTCATTACTCTCATTAAGAATAATATTGAAATCCTGATCAACAGTATCTCCGTTGCCTTCAATAATATCTATAAGGATATTTAAAGTCTGATTAATAGCAGCATTTTTTCCTGAGCCCGACTTGTAAACATCTTCAATCGTTACTGAATTGGCAAGCTCATTGTATGCTAAAAGATTACCGTTTCTATCGTAAATATTTCCTCTTGTCGCTGCAATTGTCTTTTCTTTTTTTATCCTAAGCTTAAATGAATCAAGGTAATAATCTCCGTTGATTATCTGCAAGGAAAAAAGCCTGTATATCATTACACAAGCCAATGAAAAAAGAACAAAAGAAACAATTACTGCTCTTGAAGTTATAAATTTTATGATATTATCTTTAATTTCATTAAACAAATTTCCTGGCGCTCCTTTGTTCCTTTTCGTCAATGGAATTATTGACTTTCAGGATAAATGGATAAATAAAAATAGCCACTATTGCTGTATAAACCACTTCCGGCAAAATAACGGTTTCCATGTAGTAACCAATATTAAACTTTGTTCTGAAAAGGAACATAAGTACATAACAAATAAAACCAAAAACAAAGTCTGAAATTGTAATTACAAGTATTGGGATAGCTACATTTTGAGAAAAAAAGATAATGTGAAGCTTTCCTACAATAAAACCTATGTACATATAAATAAGAGCATAAAATCCCAAATATGTACCAAAGAAAATATCGACAAGAAGGCCACAGAAAAAACCCGTCAAAAGACCGGCTTTATCACCCTTGATAAAAGCGGTCGAAGAAGTCATTATCATAAGGATATTGGGGGCAATACCTCCAAAATCCAAGGCTCTGAAAAGCGTAGTCTGTAAAATAAATGACACAATAATAAATATGAAGTTTACAAGTATACGCCTAATATTCATAAATAAATCAATTTCCGCCGTTATTTTTAACCTGAAGTATTACAAGTACTTCATTCATATGTTCAAAATCTACAGCCGGAGAAAGGGTTCCCGACTTTGTCAGATTATTGGAATCATCTTCAAGTGTTGCAATATATCCAATAAGGATTCCCGGCAAATACTTATCACTGATATTGGAAGTGACAATCTTATCTCCTATGCTTACTTTATCAGCATCATCCACAAGCTTTGAAAAACTGATATACCCACTTCTGTAAAGCTCCAGATCACCTGAAACTATAAGATTGTCCGATGAAGATAAAACCATACCGCTCACTGCAGAATTATCTGCAATTATAGACTGTACTTTTGCCCAGTCAGGGCCAACATCAATTACTCTTCCAACAAGTCCTGCTCCGGCGATAACATTCATATCAACAGTAATCCCGTCATCAGAACCTTTATCGATTACAAATGAATAGTACCAGTTTCCGGCATCCTTAGCGATAATTCTGGCTCCGGTCTTAGGATAATCCGCATACTTGGAATCAAGCTCATACAAAGCTCTCAATTCCGTCAATTCATACTTTTCCTGTTCAAGGTTTGTATTTGCAATTGTAAGCTCATCTATCTGTTGTTTTAGCTTCTCATTTTCGTCTAAAAGCTGAGTGATTGATGCAAGTTTATCTGTTGTATCCTTTATATAGCTGGAACAAACCGTAATACCCTTTTGAAAAGGCACCACAAAAATACCTGCAAAGGAATTAAGAGGTCCCGTAAACAGGTTTGTGTTAAATGTAATCACAATAAGTGCCGTACATAGAATTGTTAAAATAAAGAGGAGATATTTACTTGGAAGGGTAAATTCTTCTCCTCTCTGCCTTATAATAGGACTCATTTATCTATCCTCTTCAATACCGTATGCAAGAGGTTTATACTGATCATCTTTAATGATCTTGGCAAGACCAAGAGCACCTGAACCGATAGGGTTCTCTGCAAGGTTTACGTTCAGTCCTACACCATTGCTAAGTCTCTGCGCAAGATGGCAAACCTGAGAAGCACCACCTGTAAGATAAAGACCATGCTTAAAGATATCAGCTGCAAGCTCCGGCGGAGTCTTTTCAAGAGTAGCCTTAACATTATCAAGAATAACGTCAAAGTTCTCAACAAGTGCCTGATTAAGAAGGTCTGTAGGAATTTTTCTCTCTACAGGAAGTCCTGTAACAATATCTCTTCCGTAAACAACCGCATCCTTGCCCTCTTTTTCAAGTTCCTTAAGGGAAATCTTAACACTTTCAGAAGTCTTTTCACCAATAAGAAGACCAAATTCCTTACGAATAACATTTCTTATTGATTCATCAAACTTCTTACCACCAACCTTTATAAGTTTACTGACAACAATTCCTCTAAGAGAAAGAATAGAGATTTCAGTTGTATCGTATCCGACATTCACGACCAAAACACCCTGAGAGTTCATAACATCTACGTTCATTCCAAGGCCGTCTGCCAGAGGCTTTTTAACCATCATAATCTTTTTGGCTTTGATTCCGGCATCGTTAATAAGGTCATGGAAAGCTCTTCTCTCAACTTCAGTTACATCCTTGGGTACTGCGATATAAACATCGCAGGGCTTAACACTACCCTTCATCTGATCTGTTATAAAGAGCTTAACAAGGGTTTCCATATGCTCAATATCTGCGATAACACCACTGTTTAGAGGATATGAAATTTTAATCTTATCAGGAGCCTTCTCATACATCTCATAAGCGGAATTACCGTATGCAAAGATGTTAGTCTTATTTTCAATAGCTATCATGTTTTTTTCAACTGTAAGACTATCCTCATCTCTGTTAAAGATTTTGATGTTACTTGTTCCAAGATCAATTCCAAAAATATTAGCCATTTTTTCTCCTTATTGCCATAAAAGCCCTTTTTCGTTAAAGCTGTAATATGACTGATTTCCTATAATTATATGATCAAGTAATCTGACATCAAGCATATTGCCCGACTCACTGATCTTATTTGTAAGTTCTACATCAGCCCTTGAAGGAGTTGGGTCTCCACTGGGATGATTATGTAAAAGAACTATGGACGAAGCACCTGTTTTTAGGGCATGAATAAATAAATCCCTTGGTGATACCGATGCTGAGTTGACTGTTCCAATAGAAAGAACTGTCTCATTTAAAAGCTTATGTTTGTTGTTTAAACATAACAAAACAGCCCTTTCCCTGTCATCGTGGCGCATTTTTTCCATGTACTGCCCGGCAATCTGCCTTGATGATTCAAAAAAAGTACCACTAAAAGAGCCCTGATAAGCCATTCTCTTTGCCAGCTCCGACAAACATTTTAGCTTTACTGCCTTAACTTCACCAATTCCATGGACACTTTTAAGTTCATCAAGTGTAAGCGTATACAGACTGTTCAGCCCACGCTCTTTCCCGCCTGATAAATTCAAAATTTGATGTGCAATCTCAATGGGAGTCAAGGTTCCACTTCCCGTACGGATAATAATAGCCAAAAGCTCAGCATCCGTAAGACTTTCAGGTCCTGCATTGATAAAGCGCTCATAAGGAAGCATTTCCTTATATGCATCACATTCAAATAACTTTTTATTAATTGTATTCATTTTTACCTTTCTGATTTTGTGCTATACACAAGTTCTCCGGGTGATCAGAAAAGTATAAAAAGATACAGCTATTAGTTTATCACAAAGATACCATTTTTACATCATAAAGCTTTTGTAAAGTCTTTAAAATGCCATATTTGGCATGAGGCCAGGTAAGTCCTCCCTGGAAAAATACTGAATAAGGCTCCTTTATAGGACCATCAGCCGAAAGTTCAATTGATGAACCCGATACAAATGCTCCTGCAGCCATAATAACCTGTGCATCATATCCCGGCATATCCCAAGGCTCCGGTGTGACAAAAGAATCTACCGGCGCAGCGGCCTGAATGCCTTCACAAAAAGCAATAACTCCCTCAGGTTTACCAAAAGTCACAGCCTGAATAATATCAAACCTGTCTTCACTACCGTTTGGACATACATCAAACCCAAGTTTTTCATATATATTAGCTGCAAAAATTGCACCCTTAAGCGCAGAAGCTGTTACTGTAGGAGCAAGGAAAAATCCCTGATAAAACTGAGGAAGTATTCCAAGGGAAGCTCCAACCTCTTTTCCAAGTCCCGGTGAAGTTAGTCTGAATGCAGCATTTTCAACACATTCTTTTTTACCTGCAATGTATCCGCCAATTGGAGCAAGTCCACCGCCGGGATTCTTAATAAGAGATCCCACAACCATATCGGCACCAAGGTCTGTAGGCTCAATTCTCTCTACAAACTCACCGTAACAGTTATCAACCATACAGATAACGTCACTCTTTATATTCTTTATGAAGCTTATAAGTTCACCTATTCTTTCAACGGAAAGAGTCGGTCTTGTCTGATAGCCCTTTGACCTTTGAATAGTCACAAGCCTAATGTTGTCATTTGCAAGAAGAACTTTTTTAATATTATCAAAGTCAAAACTGCCATCCGGTAAAAGATCCACCTGCGAATATGAAACGCCATATTCTGCAAGAGAACCTTTAGACGGTCTGATTCCTATTACCTCTTCGAGTGTGTCATAGGGCTTTCCGACAGGTGAAAAAAGCATGTCACCGGGGCGAAGATTACTCATAAGAGCAAGCGCCAGAGCATGCGTTCCACAAGTTATCTGAGGCCTTACAAGTGCATCCTCTGTGTGGAATACCGATGCATAAACAGCTTCAAGCTTTTCTCTTCCCATGTCATTATAGCCATAGCCTGTAGTACCTAAAAGACAAGCCTCACTTACATTATTGTCCTGCATAGCCTTTAGGACTTTAAGCTGATTATATTCAGCTGTTTCATCTATAGTCTTAAACCTCGCCTCAAGGTCTTTACAAATTTTTTCTCCAAATTCATAAACTTCCTTGGAAATACCAAGTGATTCGTACATATTACTATTCATTTCCATAAATCCTAATTATCTCTTTCAATATTAAATCATCATCATGGCCAAACTTTTCTTTATCAAGCCATATTACATCTCTTTCACGTCTAAACCAGGTTAACTGCCTTTTTGCAAAATGTCTGGTATTAAGTTTGATAAGATAAATTGCTCTTTCAAGATCATAATCACCATTTATGTATCCGATCATTTCCCTGTATCCTAAACTTTGCATAGATGTTGCAGTCATCGGAATGTTCAATTTAACAAGTTTTCTGACTTCCTGTTCAAGACCATCATCAATCATCTTATCAACGCGAGCGTCTATGCGTGAGTATAACGCTTTTCTATCATCTGTCAAAACAAAATACTTAAAGTCATAAGGAGAGTCGTTACTGCTTTGTTCTTTATTGTGATCTGATATTTTTTTTCCTGTTTTCTTGTAATACTCAAGTGCTCTTATTACACGTTTTGAGTTATTCTCATGAATAACCTTCGCCGACTCAGGATCAACGCTTTTAAGCTCTTCAAAAAGTTCATGAGCCTCACCATTTTCAACTCTTTTTTCAAGTTCTTTTCTATAGGAATCATCCTCATCGGTCTCTGTAAAATCAATATCACGGAGAACCGCCTGAATATAAAAGCCGGTACCTCCCACCATAATCGGAACTTTTCCTCTGCTTGAAATATCATCGATCGCTTCTTTTACCAATTTCTGAAATAAAAAGACATTAAAATCCTCTTTCGGGTCAAGAAAATCAATCAAATGATGTCTGACACCTCCCGTTTTTTCGGGAGATATCTTGTCAGTACCAATGTTCATATACTTATATACCTGCATAGAATCAGCGGAGATAATCTCTCCGCCGATAGCTTTTGCAAGTTCAATTGATAGTTTTGATTTTCCAACAGCTGTTGGCCCGGTCAAAATAACAAGCTTTTGTTTACTCATTCAACTACCCGCTTAAATTTCTTGTCAATTTCGTATTTTGACATTGATATTATGGTTGGTCTGCCGTGAGGACAATTATATGGATTATCCAAGGTTAAAAGCTCATCCAAAAGAGCCTCCAACTCCTGCCTGCTCATTTTTGTGTTGCCCTTAACAGAAGCCTTGCAGGCCATACTTGCAATCTTATAATTTATTACATCAGGTGTTCTGTCAAGGTTTGTTTCATGGGACAATTCGTCAAGAATTTCAATGAACATTTCTTTTTCACTGTCACACCCGAAAAGATCAATGGGAATTGCCCTCATGGCATATTCATGTCCGCCAAAGTTCTCTATATTAAATCCAAGTTTTTCAAAATACTGTCTGTATTTAATAAACAACTCTTCCTCAGCAGCCGAAAGTGAGATTATAACAGGAGGATTTACCATCTGAGAAAGTTGCTCTCCTGCCTTGTATCTCTTCATCATACGCTCGTAGTTAACCTTTTCATGAGCAGCGTGCTGATCCATAAGGAATATTTTATCCTTAAAGCCTATAATCCAGTAAGTCCCAAAAATCTGTCCAATAATCTCATATTCTTTTACATTCTCTCTTGAAAGAACTTTTTCATCAAAAAGATTTAATTGAACAGGTTTTTCTACGATTACAGCTTCATCCTGCTTAATGATTGGTGAGGGCTTTTCAGCTTCCTTGGCCTTTGAACCGTCTGAATCTCCAAATATTCTGGTCCATACAGCTGATTTATTGGAATCCTCTATCTTAATCGGCTCTGCCTTTACTCCGGTAGCAAATACAGGTTCATCCTCTTTTAGACGATTTTCCTCAAAACGAATTTTTTCAAATGGCTGAGGTGCAATGCTCTTTTGAGGCTTGTCATTATCTTCAAAATCACTTATAACTTCAGTATTACTTGAATTTGATCCGTTTCCTGACACGTTACCTTCATTAACTACTTCCTCTGTCTTTTTCTTTACAGGTTCATCCTCACCAAGAAGTGCATCAGGTATCATTTCCTTATTTCGCAGAGTCGTTTCCACATTCTGCCTGATAAACTCATAAAGAGCAGGTTGATTGCCAAATCTGACTTCAAGCTTTGCAGGATGTACATTTACATCAACCATCGAAGGGTCAAGTCTTAAATGCAAAACCGCAAAAGGAAACTTATGCATCATCAGATACTGCTTGTAACCTTCTTCAAGAGCTTTTGACATCACCTTGTCTTTAACATATCTGCCATTTACAAAGAATATCTCGAAGTTTCTGTTAGACCTGTTGATGGAAGGCTCTCCGAGATACCCTTCAAGAGTATATCCGTTTTCTGATACATTTATAGGAACGAGACTTACAGAAATATCTCTGCCGTAAATACGATAGATGATTTCTTTAAGATCCCCGTTACCGGTAGTAGAAAACTTATCTTCTTTATTATTTATATAGTGAAAAGAAACCGTCGGATTATCCAGTGCAAGATGCTCCATTACATCTCCGATATAGCTTCCTTCAGTCTGAGGAGTCTTTAGAAACTTTTTTCTGGCAGGAGTATTGTAGAATAAATTTCTTACAATAAGGGACGTTCCGTCCGGAGCTCCTATCTCTTCAAATGCCACCTCTTCTCCACCGTTTATGGTATATCTGGTTCCGGTAAGATCATCAGCTGTCTTGGTTATCATATCGACCTGCGCAACAGACGAAATACTTGAAAGAGCCTCACCTCTAAAGCCAAGAGAATGAATGGTAAAAAGATCATCAATACAAGTAAGCTTACTTGTTGCATGTCTTTTAAAAGCTTTACGAATCTGACTTTTTTCAATTCCGCTTCCGTTATCCGTTACACGGATCATGTCAATTCCGCCGCCTTTTATCTCAACAGTAATAGCATTGGCACCACTGTCTATAGCATTCTCAACCAGCTCCTTTACAACACTTGCCGGTCTTTCAACTACTTCTCCTGCAGCAATCTGATCTATAGTATTTTTGTCCAGTTCGTTAATAAAAGCCATTTAGTTTTTCCACCTGTTTTTCAAATCACTCTGAAGCTTATAAAGCGTATTAAGTGCATCCATGGGAGTAAGTGTCGTTATATCTATTTCCTGAAGCCTCTTTAGTACATCTTCGTCGGTAACGGTATCAAAAAGAGTCATCTGGTCTATATCAACGTCATCATAATGTTGTACTTTTACTTTTTTGTCATTTTTTGAATCTCTGGCTATACTCTGAACCTTCTCAGTAATGTCATTGTCAGTAAGTTCAGCTACTATCTCTTTGGCTCGGTCAATTACCATATCAGGCACTCCCGCAAGCTTGGCAACCTGAATACCATAGCTCTTGTCAGCACCGCCCTTTATTATTTTTCTCAAAAAGACAATGTCATCACCATTTTCTTTAACAGCTATGCAATAGTTGTTTACGTTGTCCATTTTACCTTCAAGTTCGGTAAGCTCATGATAGTGAGTTGCAAATAATGTTTTGGCACCAAGGATTTTCCTGTTACTGATATGTTCCGTAACTGCCCATGCTATAGCAAGACCGTCATAGGTTGAAGTTCCACGTCCAATCTCATCAAGTATCAAAAGTGAGTTGGGAGTCGCATTTCTTAAGATGTTAGCCACTTCATTCATCTCAACCATGAATGTTGACTGGCCGCTACCAAGATCATCCGAAGCTCCGACTCTTGTAAAGATTCTGTCAACAACGCATATGTCTGCTTTTTGCGCAGGAACAAAAGAACCGATCTGTGCCATTAAAACAATAAGTGCAGTCTGTCTCATGTAAGTTGACTTACCTGCCATATTAGGGCCTGTGATAATTGAGATACAATGCTTTTTATTATCAAGAAACGTATCATTTGAAATAAACATATCAGAAGAATCAAGCATTTTCTCAACTACCGGATGTCTTCCATCCTTAATATTGATAACACCCTTATCATTAAGACTTGGCTTAACATATCTGTTTTTTTCAGCAACAAAGGCCAGACTTGCATATACATCCAAGAGAGCTATCGCTTTGGCAGTGTCTTGAATCCTGCCGATTTCAAGTGCGATAGAATCCCTTATTTTGCAGAACATGTCATACTCCAAGTTATTGAGCTTATCTTGAGCATTAAGGATTGTGTCCTCCAATTCCTTTAACTTGGGAGTTGTGTAACGTTCACAGTTTGTAAGGGTTTGCTTTCGTATAAAGTAATCGGGAACCTTGTCTTTAAAAGAATTTGTAACTTCAAAAGAATATCCGAATACATTACTGTACTTTATTCTGAGGTTCTTAATTCCGGTATTTTCCTTTTCCTCTTCCTCCAACTGCGAAAGCCACTGTTTTCCATTCGTTCCGGCTTCTCTGAAGTGATCAATATCTTTATCAAAACCATCTTTAATTATGCCGCTTTCCTTTATTGCCAAAGGCGGCTCTTCAACTATTGCACTGTCAATAAGGTCATGAATATCAGTTAATGGATCGAGTTTTGAAGTTAATTCTTTAATCTCAGGATCAGACTGTATATCCATAAGAGCAGTTATTATTGCAGGAATCATCTTAATTGAATTCCTGAATGCCAAAAGGTCTCTTGGATTTGCAGTTTTAAAAACAATCTTTGACATAAGTCTTTCAAGATCGTAAACAGGATTTAGATATTCTCTGATTTCTTCTCTGGTAACTACATTTTTAACCAAAGTTCCTACAGCGCCCTGCCTTAACAAAATAACATTTTTATCTATAAGCGGCTGCTCTATAAAGCTTCTTAATGTTCTGGCGCCCATAGCTGTTTTGGTTTTGTCAAGAACCCACAGAAGTGTGCCTCTTTTCTGTTTATCCCTCATAGTTTCAACAAGCTCAAGATTTCTTCTTGTCGAACTGTCAAGAAGCATGTACTTGCTTGTCAGGTATGGATAGATATGAGTGATATTGGAAATATCCGACTTTTGCATGTCTGTCAGATACTGTAAAAGAGATCCCGCAGCCACGATACCATTTGGAAAATCATCTATCCCAAGTCCTATGAGTGAAGAAACCTTAAAGTGCTTAAGTAAGAGTCTTTTACAGGAATCCTCATCATAATATCTGGAATCCAGAGGATTAACATATACTTCTAATCTGTTCTTTAAATCGTTTATATCAATTCCTGAAAATGTAAATGCTTCATTGCAGATAATCTCTGAAGGCATATATTTTACAATTTCATCGGTACATGCACGAAGCGAATCTACTTCCGTCAGAAAATAATCGCCTGTAGTCACATCGGCAATCGATATTCCTATATTATCGGGAGAATAAAGAACACTCATGATATAGTTATTCTTGGACTCCTCCAAAGCCTGCATATTAAGATTTGTTCCCGGAGTTACGATTCTTGTTACATCTCTTTTTACTATTCCTTTAGCAAGCTTTGGATCCTCTGTCTGCTCACAGATAGCAACCTTATATCCTCTTGACACAAGCTTTGTTAAATAAGAATCTACAGCATGGAATGGAACTCCGCACATGGGAGCCCTTTCCTCCAGACCGCACGCCTTACCTGTAAGTGTCAGTTCAAGTTCTTTTGAAGCAACCTTCGCATCATCAAAAAAGAGTTCATAAAAATCACCCAGTCTGTAAAACAAGATGCAGTCCTTATACTCCATTTTTGTCTGTAAATAGTGCTGCATCATAGGTGAAACTTTTTCTATATCTACATTTTCAAACATGGTAGTGTTCTCCACGTTTATATCCCCATTTCTTTTTATTCGTTGTGCAATGATGCAGTTTTTTGTTCGTGCGTAGTCATTTTGCGGACGCTTTCGCTCCGTTGTGCTTCGTAGCGGTACTAGCTCATAAAAAACATTCGCAAGTACCGACGAGCACAAAGGCTCGCAAAATCGCCTACGCACTTAGCACAAAACTGCAGCCATAGTAATCGTTTAAACAGTATGTCCCATGAAGTAGAAGCCCTTGCATTCATCGAGACTCACATCAACAAATGATCCGATAAGTGATTCATCTCCTGGGAAATGAACCAACGTATTGTTCGAAAGTCTACCTGTCATAAGAGAGTTGTCCTGCTCGTTAACACTTTCAACTAAAACCTTATCTATTTTGCCTGTCATCTTCTCGGACTGCTTTCTTGCAGTTTCCTGAACCACCTTAAGGAGTTTGTCGAAGTTTTTCTTTACCTCTTCCTCCGGAACCTGATTTTCAAAGGAGGCAGCAGGTGTCCCTGTACGCTTTGAATAAATGAAAGTAAATGCATTATCAAAAGCAGCCTTTTTTACTACGTCAATCGTATCGTCAACATCACTTTCCGTTTCACCGGGGAAACCAACGATAATATCTGTGGTAATTGAAACATCAGGAAGCATTTTATGAATCTTATCTACCAGTTCAAGATAGCTTTCCTTGGTGTATTTTCTGTTCATCCTGCGAAGAATTTCAGTATTTCCGGACTGCAAAGGCAAATGAATGTGTCTGGCAATCTTAGGATTTCTTGCTATTGTCTCAAGAAGTTCATCCGAAAAATCCTTTGGATGAGGAGTCATAAATCTAACTCTTTCAATTCCCTTAACCTTGGAAACTTCCTCCAAAAGTTCAGGGAAAGAAATTCTGTTTGAATCACCTTCCTTAAAGTCAAGACCGTAAGAATTGACGTTCTGACCAAGGAGCATTACTTCTTTAACGCCATCTGCTGCAAGCTTTTCACATTCTCTTATGATATCTTTGGGATTTCTGGAGCGCTCTCTTCCCCTTACATAAGGAACAATACAGTATGTGCAGAAATTATTGCAGCCGAACATAATGTTCACACCTGACTTAAATGGATACTTCCTAAATACAGGTAAATCCTCAACGATCTTGTCTGTCTCTTTCCAGATATCAATTATCATTCTGTCAGAAACAAGGCTGGTACATAAAAGTTCTGCAAACTTGTATATATTATGTGTTCCGAAAATAAGATCAACAAATCTGTAGCTCTTTTTAATCTTCTCAACAGCGCTCGCTTCCTGCATAAGACATCCACATATAGCAATCTTCATATGTGGATTTTTCTTTTTGTGACTTCCGCAGGATCCGAGCCTTCCATATACTCTCTGATCAGCATTATCTCTGACTGTGCAGGTATTATATAAAACAAAGTCAGCTTCTTCTGAATCAGTTTCTTCATATCCTACAAGTTTTAATATTGCCAAAAGCTTCTCGGAATCTCTTGCATTCATCTGACAGCCAAAGGTTACAACACATGCCTTAGGAGTTCTTCCAAGTTCCTCTTTAAGGTCTGCAACATACTTTTTCGCTTCTTCAATAAAGCCTAGCTGTTTTAAGCTTTCAGCGTCGCTTACTTCTTCTTTACTTGCATTTAATATATTTATTTCTTTATTTAATTCCATTACTTATAACTCTTTCCGTACTCGTTAACAATTCCAAGGAGAATATCTACAGTTTTTCTCATTTCCTGAACTGAAGCATATTCATATTTGCCGTGATAGTTGTAACCACCTGTACAAAGGTTTGGACATGGAAGCCCTTTGTAAGAGAGGCTCGCTCCGTCTGTGCCACCTCTTATCGGGAATTCAAGAGGTGTTACACCGATATCCGTCATGGCCTTTTTTGCATTTTCAATAAGGTGCATATGAGGTCTGATTTTTTCAATCATGTTCTTATACTGATCTCTCACTTTTACTTCAACTGTTCCTACACCGTACTTTTTATTAAGGTACTCAGCCGCAGAGACAAACAACTGCTTTTTCTTTTCAAACAGCTGTTCATCATGGTCACGGATAATATAACTTGCACTGGCTTTTTCAGTAGAGCCGCTGACTTCAGTCAGGTGGAAAAATCCCTCTCTGCCCTGCGTATACATTGGATTCATCTGAACAGGTAAAAGAGAATGGAACTCATAGCAGATAAGTGAAGCATTAACCATTTTGTCTTTTGCATCACCGGGATGAACACTTCTGCCATTTACAAAAATCTTCCCTTCAGCTGCATTGAAATTCTCATACTCAAGATCCCCAAGCTTACCTCCATCTACTGTATAAGCAAACTTCGCACCGAACCTTTCAATATCAAAATAAGCTGTACCCTCACCTATTTCTTCATCGGGAGTAAAGGCTATCTTAATATCTCCGTGAGGAATGTCAGGATTGGTTAAAAGAGTCTCAGCCATTGTCATAATCTCAGCTATTCCTGCTTTATCATCAGCTCCGAGAAGAGTTGTTCCATCTGTAACAATAAGTGTCTCGCCAACATGATTTTTAAGCTCTGGAAAATCTGAAGGAGAAAGCACAACGCCAAGTTCTTTATTAAGAACTATATCTCCGCCGTCATAATTTTCAACCTGTCTCGGATTTACATCCTTGCCGCTGACTTCATCGGATGTGTCCATGTGGGAAATAAATCCGATTGCAGGTCTTTCAATTCCATCATTTATATTTGAAGGAATTGATGCATATACATAGCAGTGTTCTTCATCATAATAAATATCAGAAGCGCCGATCTCACCCAGCTCTTTTACCAAAAACTTTGCAAGCTCATGCTGCTTCATGGTAGAAGGTGAAGTTCCTGTTGTATCATCAGACTGAGTGTCAAATTTGACATAATTTAAAAATTTAGAAATAACATCAGGTTTATTCATTTTCTTTTTGACTTCCTTTTACTTTTATTATCAGGATCAGATTCGCTGACATAGATTCGAACCGATCTCTCACTCATTTTTTCTACTGCTTCCTTTTTGCCGGCATGTTCCTCTATTCTTGATGCACTTTCTGTGTCAGAAATCATTTTCCATCTAAGGCCATCCGGCAATTTGGGAAGAGCTATTTCCTCCTGTGTCCAGTGCATATTATAACAGACATAGATAAAAGGACTGTTTTTATCTTCTTTATCATATTTACCGCAATAAAGCATTCCAAGAATATGACTGTGACCGGTAAAATCCGGTCTCCAGGCCTCTCTTCCGTGACAGGAAAGATCAGGATAACCGCAGGTAATGTAATCCATCAGTTTAAAAGGCTCGCTTTGATGAAGTATTCTGTGTTCAAATCGCAGGTTGACAAGGAATTTAAAGTAATCAAATATTTCAGCATTTTTTTCAAGCGCCTTCCAATCTACCCATCCCGTTTCATTGTCCTGACAATAAGGATTATTATTGCCGCCCTGTGAAGAACAGAATTCATCTCCGCTAAATATCATAGGTGTACCCTGTGCCAAAAAAAGCATTGTCAAAATATTTTTTATCTGCTTTTTCCTAAGTTCTAAAATACTGTGTTTTCTTGTACGCCCTTCTATTCCACAGTTCCAACTGAGGTTATTGTCTGTGCCGTCCTTATTGTTTTCGCCGTTTTCCTCATTGTGCTTGTGTTCATAGCTAACAAGGTCAGACAGTCTGAAACCTTCATAGTCACACACGTAGTTTATGACACCGTGACTTAGTGAACCTGTTATCATACCATGAAGAAAATCACCCGCAGAATTATCGTCACTTTTTAAAAACCTTCTGCTGGAATACAAAAAGGCGTTATTGTAGGTTGCCAGATATTTTTTTGAAACACCGGCCTCTTCATCAAACCAGTCATACCACAGCTTGGCATCAGCAAAAAGGGGCTCTCTTTTTATCAGATTTATCGGTATTTTAGCACCTTTACAGTGGAATCCGTCAACATGGTACGAGCATCTCCAATACCTTAGTGCATCCAAAATAAGACTTTCGTTCTCATTTTCCTCGAAAAAGAACTGCATTATAACTTCCAATCCGTATTTATGCATTGTCTTTACGAAGAACTTAAACTCATTTTCAGCATCATCGGGATTGGCACAGTAGGCTGTTCTCGGCGCAAAATAATACCCCTTTTTATATCCCCAGAAATTAAGCTTGGGTTTTATGGAATTTCTGTTTGATATACTTCCGTCCTTTGAATATAAAAGATCTCCCACGGACTTGCCGCCTCTGACCTTAACTGATTCTATTTCATTCATTTCAACGGCAGGCATCAGTTCTACTGTAGTTACACCTATAGATTTCAGATAAGGAATCTTATCAATAATGCCTAAAAATGTTCCTCTATGGGCAGCAGGTACCATGCTGCCCGGAGATTTAGTAAAGCCTCTCACATGAAGAAGATATACAAAACTATCTTCATAAGGAATATCCGGAAAAGCATCATCCTCCCAGTTAAAAGAATATTCGGATGCCTTCAGTGTCGATCTGTTATCAAGCTTGGCCCTTATATCGGTATCAGGCACGTCCTTACCAAAGGTTTCAAGGCCTACAAGGTGCTTGGCATAGGAATCGCAAAAGAACTCGGAATCCGCAAAATAATTGTATGAAGCATATTCATCTATATCCTCAATTCCTTTGATCCTTGCCGCGTAAATAGAACCTCGTTTTACAGTTTCCGGCAGTTTTATCTTAAGGGCAGAATCCTTATCTCCGGAAATGCCTTTATAAAGGGCAAGTCCGCAGCTTTTTGCATTATCAAAAACTGTTCGTACCACAAGCGACTTGTCATAATCAATGTAGCAACCAAGTGGGTAAGGTTTTTCCTTAAGAATTTCAAGCTTTCTGGCCATTTTTTCTCCATTCTACATGTACAAATACATAAGCCATAATATTTTATCACAAAACTTCTCATACTGCACCCGGTCGTGCTATAATCTTGATATATTAAAACGAAAAGTTTTTTCAGGAGGATTATTAATGGAATTTTCTAAAATTGCCACAGACATGAATACCAAAATCGAAAACGACGAGCAGATGACAGTAGATGTGGAACTTGATGGAGGCAAAGTTGTTACTTGTGCAATTATCATTGTCCTTACTGTAAATTCAAAGGACTATATTGTTCTTCTTCCTCTCGATAAAAACGGACAAAACAATGACGGTAATGTTTGGTTTTATGAATTCATCTATAAAGGTGAGGATGAAGATCCGGAACTGGGATATATTAGTGATGATGCCGAATATGAAGCTGTTGCCGAGGCCTTTAATCTTTATCTTGACGATGTAGAGTTTGATGAACTCGTTGACCTTCCGGAAGAAGGACTTGATGGCTGATCTTTATATTTTTCCAGCCACTTATTTTTAATTGGTCTTAAAAACCTTGATGGGAGCACAGCGTTTTCTTTTGTTCCTGTTACATAACTTACCATGAGCGCCTTTTTTGCCCTTGTCATTGCCACATAGAGCATTCGGCGCTCTTCTTCTATCTGGTCTTCTGTAAATGTTCCCCTTGACGGGATTATTCCTTCATTTATATCCGGAATCCAAACCATATCAAATTCCAGTCCCTTAGATCCATGCATTGTAAGAAGTCTTACAAAGTTACCATTATTTCTTTTGGCACGAATTTTATCACCGTTTTTTTCTTTAAATGTATCTTCTATTTCCTTCAAAAACAGTTTTGTATCAGAGTATTTTCCGGCAAGGTTTTCAAACTCATCAATTTTATCTTTTTCTTTTGGAAACTCTTTTTCTATTCCGACTTCTTTTCTTAAATACCTTACAGAAAGTGCAGGCCTCATATGAGATATCATATTAATCTGTGAAAAGAGTTTACTTACCCTATCTTTCATTTTAGGATTGCTATCATAAAATCTCTTAACCGATAGCTCATTTACCTTCTCACATAAAACAGCTTCTCTTGATATATAACGAAGCGGTTTATTCATTATTTTATAAAAATACTCACGTTTTCTTTCTATGCAGGCAAATTTAAGATAATTTATCATTATCTTTACCGCTTCGGAATCAAGAAAACATTCAGAATATCCATCAAGGTTTGTAGGGATTCCGGATTCTTTAAGCACAGACGCTACGCCCATACATTCAGAATTAGTCCTGCATATAACAGCGATATTACCAATATTATCTATTTGCTTTAAAAGAAATTTCTTTATGGAGTTGTACTGTATTTCCTTTGTGGTAAACATAAGCGGCACAAAAACGCCGCTTCCGTTAGATATATCTGCCTTAAGATCCTTTAACAGTCTGTTTTTATTATCGCCAATCACTAAAAGAGCACTATTTAATATTTCTCGTCCGCATCTGTAGTTTATATTAAGATTATAGGTCTTTGAATTATATTCTTTGTACTCATCGGCAAACTCCAGCATAAACTGTGGTTTAGAGCCTCGAAAGCCATAAATGGACTGATCATCATCTCCGACAATAAAAAGATTCTTCTCATCCCCCAGCATAAGTTCAATGACCTTATATTGCATTTCATTTATATCCTGATACTCATCTATAAGGATAAACCGAAACCTCTTTCTGCACAGATCAAGCAGCGTCTCATCATTGCATAGAAGCTCATAACACAAAAGTATCATGTCATCAAAGTCTATTTTTTCAAATTCCTTTAATGCCCTTTTATACTTCTCAAATATCTCTTTAAAATGCTTAGAAAAGGCAAAACAGCTGTTGCAGTCATCACTCTTTAAAGAGCTGTTCTTAATTCTTGATATTTCAGATAGCACATTCTTACATATGTCAGTGTCTGAATCCATTTCCTCTTTTAGAAGCGGATCTTTTTCTGCAATAGAAAAAAGAATATTATAAATGATCTTTTGCTTAAAGCTTTCATTTGCAATTTCTAAGTGTTTGGAATTATAGTGACCAGAATTTTTGATTATCTGATAAAAGATAGAATGAAATGTTCCAAAAGTCACTTCCGGATAAGAACTATCCGTATTTTTCATGAATCGCTGCTGCATCTCTAAAGCAGCCGCTTTGGTAAAAGTAATTACCAGAATACTGGATGGTACAACGCCTCTTACTTCAATGAGATAGCGTATCCTCGAAACTATAACAAAGGTCTTTCCGCTACCGGGCCCTGCAAGTACCATTGCAGGGCCTTTGTAATGACTGATAGCCATCATCTGAGCGGAATTACCTTGAAAACTATTATTTTTCAAGTAATGCTATTCCTTCTTTAATTCTCTTAATTGACTCTTCTTTGCCAATAACTTCCATGAGCTCTGTAGCTCCGCAAGGAGTCATCTCTTTTCCTGAAAGAGCGATTCTTACTGGCCAGAGAACATATCCGTTCTTGTACTCGTGAGATTTAACAAAATCTGAAAGGCATGCATAAAGTGCATCATTTGTATAATCATCATGTGCTTCAAGAACAGGAAGAACTTCCTTAAGAACTTTTAGACTGCTTTCAGTATCAGTCTTCATTTTCTTATGGCAATAAATTGCTGTGTCATACTCCGGAACTTCGTTAAAGAAGTCAACCATTGGTGCAATATCAGGCCAGATCTCAATTCTAGTCTTAACCATATTGACGATTTTCTTAAGATCAAGATCCTTTGTGATAGCTTTCTCAAGATAAGGCTTTGCAAGCTCAAAGAATCTGTCATCATCCATTCTCTTTAAGTACTCGCCGTTCATCCATTTAAGCTTTGTATAATCAAATACTGCAGGAGATTTATTTATTCTCTTGTAGTCAAACTTTTTGATGAGGTCTTCAAGGCTCATGATCTCTTCATTATCCTCAGGAGACCAGCCAAGAAGTGCTACAAAGTTAACAACAGCCTCTGGTAAAAAGCCCTGCTCGATAAGATCTTCAAAAGATGAATGTCCTGATCTCTTTGAAAGTTTATGATGCTCTTCATCTGTAATAAGTGGGCAGTGAATGTACTTTGGTACTTCCCAGCCAAATGCATCATAAAGTCTGTTGTACTTAGGTGATGATGAAATGTACTCATTACCACGAACAACATGTGTGATTCCCATAAGATGATCATCTACAACATTAGCAAAGTTGTATGTTGGATATCCATCAGACTTAATGAGGATCATATCATCAAGCTCTTTATTCTCAACGGATACATCCCCGTAAAGCTCATCATGGAATGTAGTTGTTCCCTCTGTTGGGTTATTCTGTCTGATAACAAAAGGCTTACCCTCAGCAAGGTTCTTTTCAACTTCTTCTTTTGATAAGTGAAGACAATGCTTGTCATAAACACTGATCTCTTTTGTCTCACCATCAACTTCAATTTTCTGAACAAGACTCTTAAGTCTCTCTTCATCACAGAAACAATAATATGCCTCGCCCTTATCGATGAGTTCCTTGGCATACTGCATGTAAATGCCGGCCTTCTGTCTCTCGCTCTGAACATATGGTCCAACAGGTCCACCGATATCCGGACCCTCATCATGAATGAGACCAGTCTCCTTAAGTGTTCTGTAGATGATCTCTGTAGCGCCCTCTACAAAACGTTCCTGATCTGTATCCTCGATTCTTAATATATAGTCACCGCCTTCATGCTTAGAAATAAGATAAGCATAAAGAGCTGTTCTTAAATTTCCTACATGCATACGTCCCGTTGGGCTCGGTGCATATCTTGTACGAATCTTAACCATATCTGCTCCTATCTTCTTTATTAGATGTGCTTAAAATGACTATCTTTAAGCGCCTCTATATAGTAATATCACGTTTTTTATAACAAAACAACAAATGACATTCTATCATATAACATATTTTTTTCAAGCAATTGACATCCATGTATTTTAAATAGTTCAGCACTTAAATGATCACTTTCGAAGAAGCATTTACCTTGAATCTTTAAACTGTCAAATGTATACTAACTTTAAAATGATCAAGAGCTTAAATGGAGGAAAAATGGAGAAAGTTATTAAGATCAAATATTTAAATGACAAAATCGAAAAGCTTACATATATTGATGGAAAATCAGACTGGATCGATCTTAGAAGTGCTGAGGACGTAGACCTTAAAAAAGGTGAATTTCACCTTATTCCACTGGGCGTAGCCATGGAAATACCTGAAGGCTATGAAGCTCACATTGTACCAAGAAGTTCAACCTATAAGAATTTTGGTATCATTCAGTCAAATCATATGGGAGTAGTTGACCATTCCTATTGTGGCGACAATGATCAGTGGTTTATGGCCGCTATCGCCATGAGAGATACACATATTTCATTTAATGACAGAATCTGCCAATTCCGCATTATGGAAAATCAGCCAAAGATAATTTTTGATGAATGTGATCACCTTGGTAACTCTGATCGCGGAGGATTTGGAACAACAGGGAAACAGTAATAAAAAAATCACTCCAACCTCTTTTGGTTGTGAGTGATTTTTTATTTTTGTATTAAGCTATTGAAATTACCTTGTAATCCTCATCTTCTACAGCTTTTCTAAGGACATCTTCAGCAACTTCAGCAGAAAGATTAACAACTGCTTCACCTTTCTCATGGCTGACTTCAGCGTTTGTTACTCCATCAAGTGCTTCAAGAGCTTTCTTAACAGTTGCCTCACAATGTCCACACATCATTCCTTCAATTTTCATTGTCTTTGTCATAGTATTATTCCTCTTTTCTGAATTATTTAAATTAGAAGCTGAATCTGTTTTTTTGTCTTCAGCACTATTTACTTCTTTTATTTCCTTAATATCAAGATTTATAATTCTGTTTTTAATAGTCTTGTCTTTAGATGAATCTGTAATATCAAACAGGTTAAGTCTAAGTGCATTGGTTACCACAAAAAAGCTTGATAAACTCATTGCAGCAGCTCCGAACATAGGACTAAGTGACCATCCGAAAAGCTTAATATAACAGCCTGCCGCAAGTGGGATTCCGATAACATTGTAAAAGAATGCCCAGAACAAATTCTCATGAATGTTTTTAAGCGTCTGTCTTGATAGTCTGATTGCCCTTGAAACATCAAGGAGACTACTCTTCATAAGAACAACATCCGCCGCATCAATTGCAACATCCGTTCCGGCACCGATAGCAATACCTGTATCTGCTCGGGTAAGGGCGGGAGCATCATTTATACCATCTCCTACCATTGCAGTAATACCTCTTTCAGAAAGCTTTCCAACTATCTTTTCTTTCTCATCTGGAAGAACCTCTGCCACAATGTCATCAACACCGGCTTTTCCTCCAATAGCCTTTGAAGTCTTCTCATTATCGCCTGTAAGCATTACAACGCGGATTCCCATGTTTTTGAGTTCGTTTATGGCCTGAGCAGAATCTTCTTTTATAGTATCTGCAACAGCAATTATTCCAATAAGCTTACTGTCCTGAGAAAAATACAGAGGTGTTTTTCCTTCGGAGGCAAGGCCTTCAGCCTTTTGTAAAATCTCACCTTGAATTCTGGCGTATTTCTCAATAAAGTGTCTCTTTCCACCTCGTATAATTGATCCGTTTAAATTAGCCTCAAGTCCATTTCCAAACACGGCTCTAAAATCTGTTATCTCATCATCAAGCTCTACATGAAGATCATTAACATGCTTTACTATCGCCTTAGCCAAGGGGTGCTCACTTTTTGATTCGAGAAGACCTGCTATTTTTATGAGCTGATCGTCAAAACTTTCATACTTGCTGGCTGTATAACCGCTTTTATCAATGGAATCAACAGAAAAAACATCTGTAACTATTGGTTCACCCTTTGTAATTGTTCCGGTCTTATCAAGAGCAACAATCTGTGTCTTTCCAAGCATTTCAAGAGAAGCTGCCGTTTTAAACATAATACCGTTCTTGGCGCCAATACCGTTTCCAACCATAATTGCAACAGGAGTTGCAAGACCGAGAGCACAGGGACAACTGATTACCAGAACTGCAATACCTCTTGCAAGGGCATTACCAAACTCTGCCCCCAAAAGCAGCCAGACAAATATTGTTAAAAGAGCTATTCCAATAACTACAGGAACAAAAACCCCTGATACTCTGTCGGCAACCTTGGCAATTGGTGCCTTGGTTGATGCTGCATCGCTCACCATCTGAATGATCTGCGAAAGTGTTGTATCCCTTCCAACCCTTGTAGCCCTGCACTTTATAAAACCTGACTGGTTGATTGTTGCTGCAGATACTTCCATTCCAACAGTTTTATCAACAGGAATACTTTCACCTGTAAGAGCAGCTTCGTCAACAGAACTGCTTCCTTCTATAACAACTCCGTCCACAGGGATACTTTCGCCGGGTCTTACTACGAAAACAGTTCCAATTTGTACTGACTCAATAGAAACATTTTTTTCTTCGCCTGCTTCATCAATAATATTTGCAGTCTTAGGTGCAAGCTTCATAAGACTTTTTATGGCATCTGTTGTTCTACCTTTGCTAAGTGATTCAAGCATTTTCCCGACAGTAATAAGTGTGAGGATCATTGCTGCGGATTCAAAATAAAACTCATCCATATAGTGCATTACACCATCCATATAACCCTTAACCTGCGCATCAGTCATGAGAAACAAAGATGCAAGGCTATAGACAAAGGAAGCCGAACTTCCGAGAGCAACCAAAGTATCCATGTTGGCGCCGCCATGAAGAAGTCCCTTAAAACCACTTATAAAGAATTTTCTGTTTATGAACATAATAATAATTGTAAGAAGCATCTGAACAATGCCCATTGCCACATGGTTTCCATCAAAAAATGCAGGAAGTGGCCATCCAAACATCATATGTCCCATTGAGAAATACATAAGTACAATCAGGAAACCTATAGATGTAAGTAATCTCTTTTTTAAGATTGGAGTCTCAGTATCCTTTAATGCCTCCTCTTCCATGGCGAACATATTGTCAGCCGCGCCGCCGGCATTTAACTTTTCACTGCCTGCTATATCTGCCATTGACCTTGCTCCGTACCCGGCATTTTCAACAGCTTTTATAATATCTTCCTCATTTGCACTGCCCTCAACTCCCATTGAATTAGTAAGCAGATTAACATTACAGGAAGTAACTCCTTCAACATTACTTACAGCTTTTTCAACCCTTGCCTGGCAAGCTGCACAGCTCATGCCAGTAACAATATATTTTTCCATCCTTGTCACCTCATCATTTTTTGTAGTACATCCAAAAGTTCATCTACCGTCTCATCCTTACCGGCCTTTATGTCATTAGTAACACAAGTTTTTATATGATTGGATAAAAGAACTTTTGCAAAACTGTTAAGGGCTTTGTTTGCGGCAGCGACCTGAGTAAGAATATCCGTGCAATACGAGTTGTTTTCAACCATTCCCTCTATACCTCTGATCTGCCCTTCTATTCTTTTTAGCCTGTTTACCAGATCTTTGTACTCTTTTTCTTCCCTTATTTTCTTTTTTTCATCTTTGCCATCAGATGTACATTTTGGACAAGCCATAAAAACTCCTATCTTTTTCAAATAAAAAATGATTTTATAAAATTCATTTGTCAAAAACATATTATACCCCCAAGGGGTATATTGCAAGTGTTTTTTCAAAAAAAGAAGTTAGCTTAATTTTAAGTTACAGCTAACTTCTTTCACAAAATTCATCACATTTTATTATTGCTTTATCCTTTGATTCTTCGGTAAAGCTCCGCATTTGAATTGTATTTATAAGGGTTTACATAGAAAACTGCAAGAATTCCCAACGTACATGCGGATAATATATACCAGCCTATAAAAGAAAGATCATATACAAAGCAGTTCCACTTCTGACCTTTCATCATGGCTCTTGATGTCTTTAGAGCCTCAATCGGTGAAACAGACGGATTGTCAGCAAGAATATACGGAACCATTCTGTAAGAATACGACAGGATCAGTCCCGGTATTATAAAACAGATGCAGCCGATCGCAATAACAATGTCTCTGATAAATAATCCAAGTACAGAATTGATATAATTGTTTTTAAATGCATACAAAACTTCAGGAAGCTGTGCATTTGTATCCTGATTTACCAGGAAAAATCTGTTACAACCAACCTCTAAAGGATTAAATACAAAAAGATCTATAAGTTTTAAAACAAGTAAAACCACTCCTAAAATTCCGAGTACCACCAGCAATACAAGACCAAAATCAGGATTATTCGCAGCTTCTCCTGAAAGCTGGCTTTCTACTTCCCCCTGATTGCGACTTGCACTATAAGTTGCAGATGCAAAAAACAGGGAATAAATAAATGCAACTATAACCGACATCCAGTAATTTCTTTTAAAGCTTTCCTTACCCTTTTCCTTTACTTCACTTCGAGTCCACATAATAACTCCTCCTATAAGATTGTTTAATAAAAAAATTATAGTTTTTTTTATTAGTTGTAAAAAGCTAAAAGTTCGCAAATTAAATAGCTTTATTGTTCTATTATACGAATGTTTTGAAAATAAAATCACAAAATAGTGTGAATTTAATAATTATTTTATAATATTAAAAAAATTTGAACGGAATGCAGAATGAAATATTAATCGAAAAAAACTCATTGCATTTGTGAAATAAGATTTCGTTTTACCCTAAAAAAGTGCATTTTGGTGGTTGTTTTTTCGTTCATGCATGTTACTATGATGCTAAGAAACGGAATTCATAGTTATTTTGAATAAGGAGGTCACTTTATGAGCAGCGTAGGATCGGTAGGAAGTTATGGAACTTCATATTCACCATATTCAACGATAGCTAGTGGCGGAGCACTTCAGAGCGCAGCTCAGGACGCTTCCGGACTTGCTATAGAACAGAAAACTGAAGCTCAGACAAGAGGTTTGGATCAAGGCAGCGAAAATCTTGCAATGGGCAAATCAGCCTTAAACATAGAGGATAGTGCTCTTGAAGGGATTACAGATTATCTCCAGTCAATAAGAGAGCTGGCTGTACAGGCTCAGAACGGTCTTTTATCTGATGAAGACAAAGGATATATTCAACAGCAGATAAATCAGTATCTCGATGGTATAAATGATTTAGCAAACGGAACCACCTTTAACGAGATAAATCTTTTGGACGGCTCATCAGGAGACCTTACGATTGCAGCTGATGCTGAAGGTAGTACAGCTAATGTTTCGACCTATGACAGTACTGTTGCAAGTCTTGGTCTTGCGGGATTTGATGTAACCAGTGGTAATTTTAGTATTGATGATATAGATAATGCCTTGGAAATAGTAACAAGCAGCAGGGCAAATGTAGGTGCAGAGACAAATCGTATAGATTATGCATCCAGCTATAATTCAAAGGCATCTCTTGAACTTAACGGCTACGCAATGGATAAGAATGAAGACAGAGCCATTAATGCCCTTCAGGATTTAAAGAAAAAGCAGGCACTTGATCAGTATCAGATGATGCTGCAAAAGAAACAGCAAGATGACGCTGAAAAGCGTTCACAAATGTTTTTCGCATAATAAATGAATATTCGTTACGCGGCTTTGGTGGAGCATATCTCTATCTTGGCCGCGTTTTTATTTTACGATAACACGGATTGTTTCGTGCTTTGTAATTCATATTGTGTCATAAGGTCGCTCACCCACATTCAAGACAACTTGAAGCGGGTGATGACCTTTGACCTTAGTATCTCTTTACATTCAGTAATTTTTTTCTTACCCTCGGTTCTGCTTCTCCACAAGATGATCCCCGCAATACTTCTCTCGAAGCTTTGGTTTGTCAATCTTGCCTGTAGCATTTCTGATAACATGATCGAAAATAATCTTCCTTGGTCTTTTGTATCTTGGAAGATCAACGCAGAAAGCATCTACTTCTTCCTCTGTAAGAGTCATTCCCTCTTTTACCTGAATAATTGCTGCAGCAATTTCACCAAGACGCTGATCAGGAAGACCTATAACAGCTGCATCATGGATCTTGTCATTTTTCATGAGGAAGTTCTCAATCTGAACTGGGTACAGATTCTCACCACCTGAAATGATAACGTCCTTTTTACGATCTACAAGGAATATAAAGCCGTCCTCGTCCTGACGGGCCATATCACCTGTAAAGAGCCATCCGTTTTTAAGAATCTCAGCTGTTGCTTCAGGATTCTTGTAATAGCAGACCATAACACCCGGGCCTTTGACACAGAGCTCTCCGATCTCGCCCTGCTTAACAGGATTCCCCTCTTCATCAACAATCTTTGTTTTCCATCCGTAACCGGGAACTCCGATTGCACCGACCTTGTGAACATTTTCCATTCCCAGATGAACGCAGCCGGGACCTGTAGATTCTGAAAGTCCATAGTTGGTATCATATTTGTGATGTGGAAAATATTTAAGCCAATGCCTTACAAGACTCGGCGGAATAGGCTGAGCACCGATATGCATAAGGCGCCATTGAGAAAGCTTATAATCCTCAATTTTAAGCTTACCGCTGTCAAGAGCTGCCAGTATGTCCTGGGCCCACGGCACAAGGAGCCAAACGATTGTACACTGTTCCTCTGATACAGCACTGAAAATTGACTCCGGTGAATTGCCTTTTAAAAGAACTGCCTTACTTCCCGTATACAAAGAGCCAAACCAATGCATTTTTGCACCTGTATGGTAAAGCGGCGGTATGCATAGGAAATTATCTGCATGAGTAGTCTCGTGATGCACTGCTTCCATCTGCGCCGACTGCATAAGTGCAGTATGAATATGCAAAATAGCTTTCGGAAAGCCCGTAGTTCCTGATGAAAAGTAAATCGCAGCGTCATCCTTATCTTCTATCAAAACTCTCGGAGCCGTAGACGAACTGTTGGAAACCTGTTTATAGTAATCCTCAGCATATGAAGGACACTGATCTCCAACATAATACAGCAGCATTTCTTTTTTTATTTTTTCAGCAATATCTTCTATTCTTCCTATAAATTCAGGACCATAAAAAATAACATCGGAATCTGAAGCCTTAAGACAATAATCAATTTCCTCAGATGTAAATCTGAAGTTTAAAGGAACAGCCACAGCTCCGCTTTTTAATATTCCAAAATAAATAGGCAGCCATTCGAGACAGTTCATAAGTAGTATTGCGCACTTCTGTCCTTTTTTAATGCCCCTTTCCATGAGCATATTGGCTACTCTGTTAGCTTTTTCATCAAATACAGACCATGTGATCTGTCTTCTGTAATAGGAAGTGCTTGTGGGCTGAATAAGTTCATATTCCTTCCATGTTACTCGCTGCTCTTCCTTTATCTCAGGATTTATCTCTACAAGAGCAACTTCTTCCCCATATAACTTACTGTTTCTTTCAAGTAAATCTGTAATTGGCATTTTGTAATCCCCTTCTTGTGCACTTTAAAGCACTAAAGTAGATTATAAAGACATTTATGTAAAAGGTCAATACAGGCAGAATCTGTACTTCCATTATTTCATTCTTGATTTTATGTTTAATATTTATTATTCTAATGTATATGCACTTTATCACTTTAAATCAAAACAATGTCATTCGACTTAAGTGTATGAAAATAGAATTGGTAGGAGGAATTTAAATGAGCGAAAACAATGGCAAGCAGCTCATGCTTGGCAACAAGGCAGTTGCCCGGGGATTGTATGAAGCCGGAGTATGCTTCATATCAAGCTATCCGGGAACTCCAAGCACTGAAGTAACCGAAGAAGCTGCTAAATATGATGATATTTACTGTGAATGGGCTCCTAACGAAAAGGTGGCTATGGAATCTGCTTTTGGCGCATCACTTGCAGGAAAAAGAGCTTTCTGCGCTCAGAAACACGTTGGTCTTAATGTGGCTGCAGATCCACTTTACACAATGTCCTATACAGGAGTTAATGCAGGTCTTGTGATCGTAGTTGCTGATGATGCAGGAATGCACTCATCACAGAATGAGCAGGATTCAAGACACCACGCTATCGCTGCCAAAGTTCCTATGATTGAGCCTTCTGATTCAAGCGAAGCCCTCGAATACACAAAGCTTGCATATGAAATTTCTGAAAAATTTGACACTCCTGTTCTTTTAAAAATGTGCACAAGAGTTGCACACTCTCAGTCTCTCGTAAGTACAGGCGAAAGAACTGTTCCCGATAAGCCATACGAAAAAAATATCGCAAAATACGTAATGATGCCGGGCAATGCCAAAAAGCGTCATCCTATCGTTGAGCAGAGAACAAAGGACCTTATTTCTTATGCTGAAGACTGTCCTCTTAACAGAGTTGAAATGGGTGATACAAAAACAGGTATCATCACCTGCTCTACTTCTTATCAGTATGTAAAAGAAGTATTTGGAGACAGCGTAAGCGTTCTTAAGCTCGGAATGACAACCCCTCTTCCCGAAAAGCTTATTAAAGATTTTGCCGCAAAAGTTGAAAAACTTTATGTTGTTGAAGAGCTTGATCCTATTATTGAAAACCATGTTAAGGCACTTGGTCTTGAAGTTACAGGAAAAGAGCTTTTTCCAATCGTTGATGAATTCTCTCAGAATTTGATTTCAGAGAAATTCGGAAAAAAGACAGAAGCATCATTTACTCTTGATGAAGAAATCCCTAACCGTCCACCTGTTATGTGTGCAGGCTGCCCTCACAGAGGTCTCTTTTATACTCTTAAGAAAAATAACTGCACAGTACTTGGGGATATTGGATGCTACACACTTGGCGCTGTTCCACCTCTTGGCGCTATTGAAATGACTCTTTGTATGGGTGCTTCCATAGGAGCCCTTCACGGCTTTAATAAAGTACGAGGCGCTGAAAGTGAACACAAAACAGTTGCTGTCATTGGCGATTCAACTTTCATGCACTCCGGTATGACAGGACTTGCTAACGTTGCTTACAATCAGTCAAATTCAACAATCATAATTGTCGATAATTCCATAACCGGCATGACTGGTCATCAGCAGAATCCTACAACCGGCTATAACATAAAAGGTGACCCTGCAGGTAAGATTGATCTTGAAGCTCTATGCAAAGCAATGGGCTTTGACAGAGTCAGAGTTGTTGATCCTTATAATCTTGAAGAGTGTGACAAAGTTCTAAAAGAAGAACTTAGCATAGATGCTCCTTCCGTAATAATATCAAGACGTCCTTGTGCTCTTCTTAAATATGTTAAGCACAATCCGCCTCTTAAAGTTAACAAAGACAAATGCATTGGCTGCAAATCCTGCATGAGAATCGGCTGTCCTGCAATCTCCATTAAAGATGGACAGGCAAAAATCGATGATACTCTTTGCGTAGGCTGCAATGTATGTAGTCAGCTATGTCCGGTTGGAGCCTTCGAAGCTCCCGGGAAGGAGGCTTAAGCAATGGAAACAAAGAACATTATGATTGTAGGTGTAGGTGGACAAGGTTCACTTCTTGCCAGTAAACTTTTAGGACATCTTTTAATGGCTCAGGGATATGATGTAAAAGTTTCAGAGGTACACGGCATGAGCCAGCGTGGCGGAAGTGTTGTAACCTATGTAAGATATGGTGATAAAGTATACTCTCCTGTTATCGATAAAGGTGAAGCTGATTATATTGTATCCTTTGAAGCACTTGAAGCAGCCAGATGGCTTCCATATCTCAAAAAAGATGGACAAATTGTAACAAATACTCAGCAGATTGATCCAATGCCTGTAATTACAGGTGCTGCTGAATATCCTGAAGATATCATTCAAAAAATCAAGGCTACAGGTGCAAAGGTAGATGCCTTGGACTGTCTTACACTTGCTAATGAAGCAGGATCATCAAAAGCTGTAAATATAGTTCTTTTAGGAAGACTATCTCACTATTTTGACCTGCCGGAGGATGAATGGATGAAGAGTCTTGAAGCAAATGTACCTGCCAAATTCCTTGATATGAATAAAAAAGCATTTGAACTCGGTAAAAACCATGCATAAATGATCACTTTTTAACAGTAAAAAGAATTGTTTTGGGGAGAAAAAATATGGAGCGATATTTTCAAAAAGATATTGAAACAGCACCTTATGAAGAAATAAAAAAGATTCAGAGCGAAAAGCTTGTAAAGCAGGTAAAAAGAGTCTGGGACAATGTGCCTTACTATCGCAAAAAAATGGAAGAAAAAGGCGTAACTCCTGATGATATCAAGTCAGTTGATGACCTTCACAAGCTCCCATTTTTATCAAAAAAGGATCTGCGAGATGCATATCCAACGGGCCTCCTTGGTGCTCCAATGAAGGACTGTGTAAGAATCCACTCAACATCAGGAACAACAGGTAAAAGAGTTGTCGCTTTCTATACACAGCATGACATTGATCTCTGGGAGGACTGTTGTGCAAGAGCCATAGTTGCAGCAGGCGGAACTGATGAAGATGTATGTCAGATAGCATATGGATTTGGGCTCTTTACAGGGGGCGCCGGTTTAAACGGTGGTTCTCATAAAGTTGGTTGCCTTACAGTTCCTATAAGCTCCGGCAACACCGACAGACAGATGATGTTTATAAATGACCTTAAAGCTACTATTCTATGCTGTACACCAAGTTATGCTGCATATATATCAGAGCGTTTCAAGGAAGAAGGCTATGGTCCTGATGATATTCCACTAAAAGCCGGTATTTTCGGAGCTGAGGCCTGGAGCGAGGAAATGCGTCAGGACATTGAAAACACTCTGGGAATCAAGGCATTTGATATATACGGACTCACAGAGCTGTCAGGCCCTGGTGTTGCCTTTGAATGCTGCGAACAGAACGGAATGCATATAAATGAAGATCATTTCATAGCAGAAATTATTGATCCTGACACTGAAGAAGTCCTTCCTGAAGGTTCACAGGGCGAGCTGGTATTTACTGCTGTAGACAAAGAAGCCTTCCCAATGCTGCGCTATCGCACAAGAGATATCTGCAAACTCACAAGGGGAAAATGCACCTGTGGCAGAACCTTTATAAAAATGGCTAAGCCTATGGGCCGCTCAGACGATATGCTTATCGTAAGAGGCGTAAATGTATTCCCGAGCCAGATCGAAACAGTTCTTTTGAACAATGGATATGCTGCAAACTACCAGATAGTTGTAGACAGAGCCAATAACACCGATTCTCTTGATGTTCAGGTAGAGATGACTCCTGAGATGTTTACTGATAATGTAGGTGAAATTGAGGAACGCCAGAAAAAGCTTGCTTCCGATATGTATTCTATGCTCGGTATCAAGGTTAAGATTTCACTTCTTGCTCCTAAATCAATTACAAGAAGTGAAGGTAAGGCTGTCAGAGTTATTGATAAAAGAAAAATCTGATATAACAATAATTTTTCAGCATTAATTACTAATTTATTCTATACTAGAAATATAGGAGGATTCTATCATGAGCATAAAACAGATATCAGTTTTCCTTGAGAATAAGCCCGGTACATTAAAAAAACTCACAAGCGTTATGGCAAAAAATAATATCGACATGCGTGCCACTTCCCTTGCTGAAACCAAGGATTTTGGAATTGCAAGACTTATAGTTGACGACGCTTTGGAGGCTGTAAATACCTTAAAAGAAAATGACTTTGTGGCAAGCCTTACTCCTGTTCTTGCAGTAGAAATACCCGACGAAGCAGGAGGACTTGATAAGCTCCTTGAAGTTTTTGCAGAAGCTGAAGTCAATATAGAGTACATGTATGCCTTCCCTGGAAAGGGCTCTTCAAATCATGCCTATATGATCTTCAGAGTTGCCGACACAAAAGCTGCCGAAGCAAAGCTCCTGGGAAAGGGTCTTAAGCTCCTTACTCAGGAAGATATTGCAAATATCTAAAGCCCACAAAAAACTAATCAAGCTTTTGCCTTTTTACGAGTTCAGTGAAAAAGCCATTTAAAGCCATAAGATCATCATATTTTCCACTTTCAATTATTTTTCCGTTATCCATCACAAGAATGCGGTCACAATTTTTGATAGTGGAAAGTCTGTGAGCTATAACTATTCTGGTACACCCCATCTCATCTAAAGCATCGCTCACCTTTTTCTGGGTAAGATTATCAAGTGCACTTGTAGCTTCATCAAATATCAAAATCTTTGGTTTTGGAGCTATGGCTCTGGCTATCATAATGCGCTGCTTCTGCCCTCCTGAGATATCAAGCTGCCCCTCTGAGAGCATAGTATTCATTCCCATAGGCATTGCTCTGATGTCATCTGCTATACCAGCTATTTCTGCTGCTTTCCATGCAGCGTCGAGATTAAGTTCCGGAGCAGATATCACAATATTGGAATATATATCCCCCTGGAATAATCTTCCATTCTGCATTACAACGCCTATATGTCTTCTTAGTGAACTAAGATCCAAACTGTTTATATTTTTTTTGCCATAAAAAATTGATCCCTTCCTGGGCTTTTCAAACCCAAGCAGCAATCTTACCAGTGTAGACTTACCACATCCGGTTTTTCCAACTATTGCCACATATTCTCCACTTTTAATTTTCAAAGACAGATCATTTAAAATATATGGCGAATGTTCTTCATACTTGAAACTAACATGACTTAATTCAATGCTTCCGGAAAGCCTGAATACCTCTTCGCGGTTATCAGAAGCCTCCGGAACTTCATCAAGAAACGGTTTAGCCATTTCCAAAAGAGGCTTGATCTGACCTCCTGAAAGTGCCACGCCTGCAAGAGAATTAAAAGCTCCTAAAACCATGCTGTAAGATACAGTAAATGCATAAAAATCAGACTGGCTCATATTGCTTTCCACAGCCAGAAAATATAGTATAACATTTGCTATAAGTCCAACACCAAGGGTGATCACGCTGTTCACCTTAAGAAATGTCGGAGGTGAATATACAAGCTGCACAGAATCCGCATATACCTTAAGCCATCTGGCAAAAAATCTTTTTTCAGCCCCGGCCAGTTTAATCTTGGACATTCCACTTATTACAGAATAACTTACTCCAGATTCCTTTGCTTTTAAAGCCATCTGTCTCTCACTGACTCTCATCTGTAAAAGAACTGTAATTGTACCATTTACCACTGTAATTATAAGTACCAGTATTACCGGGATAGTAAGAGCCGGCGCATACTGAAAAATCTGAGGCAAATATAAAAGTGAGGCAACTGACATAAGACCTGTCCCAAGAAAAGTTCCGATAAGCAGCCCACATATTGAATTTACAGCCTGTAAACGATTTAAAAGTTCACCGGTGGAATAACTTTTAAAAAAGCTTGCCGGGAGGCTCAGCATGCGCATTATCATAGCAGCCTGAAGCCCCAGAGCTGGTTTATACATCAATCTTTGATATAATACTCCTTTTATGGATGTGAAAAGCTGAGATGAAATAGCCGTAAACAATATGCAAAGAATCATGGATATAAGTATTTTCTCATTTCCATCCATCAGTATTGGGCCTGTAAGAGCTTTGGTATATCTTGGAAACAAAAGTCCAACAAGAGTAAGCACAAGAGCTGATAGAATAAGAAGCACAATATCACCAATATCAATATAACTTTTTATATAGCTCATAAGATGTCTAAGCTTTAGAGCCTTTTGAGGAAGAGGCCTGTAAAAACAATAGGCATCAGATTTTAACTCTTTTGCATTCTCCTTATTTATCCATATCTTTTTGTTTCTCGTATAATCAATATGATAATAACCAGCTATCTTACCGGGCAAAAGAGCAACCGGCTTGTCATCTGTCTTGCTATATCCCATTATTGGGCCAAATGCATCCTTGTACCACTTTTCAGACAAAGATATCTCTCTGCTGTATATTCCGTGTTTTCTAAGGCAATATTCAAGCTTTTCCTTATGACTTGTCAGAGCACTTGGGATATCTTCTTCTTTTAAGTTATAGTACTTAAGAATATCCTGAATAGTATTCGTGGATACTATATGTTCATTTTCAATTGTTTTTGCTGCGCCTCGTCCAAGGACTGCACCGGCAGCATGATAGAATGAATCTTCAAAGCGCTGCTGATCATATTCTTTCTTTTGTTGTAATTGATTCTCAAACCAGCTCACTATAGACACCCCTTACTCACTTGTCACGAGTTCCAGATATTTACCACCAAGCCTTATAAGCTCATCATGGTTTCCTTTTTCAACAATCTCTCCCTTATCCAACACGATGATCTCTTCACAGTCACGGATAGTTGAAAGTCTGTGGGCTATTACTATACATGTAATTCCCCTGTTTCTTATAGCCTTCATGACCTCATTTTCAGTCTTTGCATCAAGAGCAGAGGTGGCCTCATCAAGTATTATGATTGACGGAGTCTGGGCCAAAACTCTTGCAATTTCAAGCCTTTGGCACTGTCCGCCGGACAAATCTCTTCCACCGGAAATTATTTTTTCATCATAACCATGACCTCTTTCCAAAATATCATCATGGATCATAGAATCCCTTGCTGCCATGATTACTTCAAAATCCTCTATGGAATCATCCCACATCTTGATATTTTGATTGATTGTTCCTTCAAACAGAGTAATTTCCTGGCTTACAACACCTATAGAGCCTGACATTACTTCACGGGGGTACTCGCTTCTTTTCTTTTCATCAAATAAAATATCCCCTTCCCAGGGATCATAAAGACCTGCGATAAGCTTAGCTATTGTTGACTTTCCGCTTCCTGACATGCCTACAATAGCGACGCTTCCTCCAGCATTAACTTTCATGGAAAAATTTTTTAAGACAGGTTTTCCAAGTCTCGAATAACCAAATGTCACATCTCTTACTTCAAGGTTACCCTTTAGTTTATTTGCATCAGTAATATCTATTTCTTCATTTTTTACATTTTCATCGTCCGGATACTTCATTACATCTTCAATTCTCTCCATCTCCGTTCTCATTTCCTGAAGACTTTGCCCGGACTGAATAAGTGTAGATGCAGGATTCATAAATGATTGAAGAAGTCCCTGGAACATCTGCATTGCTCCAAGTGTAAACTGTTTATTCATTACCAGCCATATTCCAAGTATCAAAACCGTATAATTTGCCAGGGTGGAAATAAAACTGGGAATCATTCCAATGTAGTTGTTTACTTTAATTGATTTCATCAGCTGCGCATCATAAGATGCCTGATACGACGCCCATTTTCTGAAAAAACCTTTTTCTGCCCCGCTTGACTTTATGGTTTCAATCATATCTATACCTGATGCTGTGGCAGATATAAGCTTTGCGGTGTCCCTTTGCATAACTCTTGTAATATTCACTCTCTCTTTGGAAACTTTTCTGGCAACCATCATACTAAGTGCCAGACTTGTTATCCCGACCGCAGTAAGTAGTATGCTATGTTTAAGCATAAGCACAAGATATACCACAAGTAATAATACGTTGATAAAAAAAGGCCCGCAAATATCTACAAGGGCCTTTGCTATGCTTTCATTACTCTCTCTTCGAATCTGTATATCACCGGCAGATCTCTGTTCAAAAAACTCAACGGGAATATGAAATATCTTCCACATGTAAGTACTGCTACCAATAATAGCCAGCTTTCCATTTATCTTAAGCCCAAATAATACTCTTACTAATTCAACAATGATCTGCATTATAGCAACAACCGTCATTATCAGAATAAAGGGCATAAGCCACTGATGGTAATCGCGGGTAAGCAGATTATCTATAAATACTCGGGAAAAAACAGGATTTAAGATTCCAAATAATGAAGCAAGAATAGTCACAAATGCAACTAAAAGAATAGCTGCAGAAGAGCCTTTTAACCTTAAAAGTGCAAATTCAAGAATGCTTTTTTGTTTGCCTTCAGGTATAAAATTTTCCCCTGGTTCTATCAGAATAACTACTCCGGTAAAAGAATTATCAAATTCCTCCATAGTTACCTTTACCAGGCCTCTGGCAGGATCATTTATATAGGCATATTTGCCTTTAAAACCATTAAGTACAACAAAATGGTGAAAATTCCAGTGAATAATACATGGAAATTGCCCTGATTCAATTAGGTTTTCAGTTTCCCAGGAATAAGCATGAACCGAAAAGCCATAACTTTTTGCCGCATTTACTATGGCAAGAGCATTGGCACCGTCACGTGAAACTCCGCAATCCGTTCTTACAACTTCGATAGGGATCCACTTTTTGTAGTACGCCATAACCATGCAAAGAGATGCTGCCCCACACTCCAGTGCTTCGAGCTGCATTATTATAGGTACTTTTGCTATTCCCTTTTTTAATGGAGTCTTTACATTCTTTTTCGTCATTACAATCAGGGCCTTTCTATCTTAAAAGAAATGCTATAGGATGAATACTTTCAGTAATAATCTCAACATCATAGATGCCATCAGGTACTGAAACAGGTGCATATGCAACCGTTCGGCCATATTCATTCTTACTGACAGATGAAATGGTAAAAACTTCTTCATATACGCGGACATCCATTCCCGATTCTATTTCTACATTGTCGTTATTGACTGTTATCACAGCTGTATTATCTTTTACAACCGCAATACCACCTTCCAGATTCTCAAGATTACCTGTTGACCCCCATATAAAAAGACCTATTACCAGGGATAAGATTGCACCAAAAATAAGCCATATTTCAGGATTTATGACCTTTAAATAATCTCCAAACTGTTCCGGATCTGTAATTCTTTCCAGCGCTTTTTTTCTATAAGGACCTTTACTATTATCTGCCACAATAATGCTCCTTATCTCATTGAAAAATAAGCCATATTAAACAAGCCAGTCATGGCTCATAAATATGGCTTATTCAATCAATTGGTAATCATACTACAACTGCAACTGCAACTACAGCTGCTACAACCTCTGCTGTCATTGTAGCTGTAGTGGTTGCAACTGCTTCAGTTTCTGTAACAGTATGGAAGTGAAATACAATATTCTGCTCAGTATATACGCAATCACCACCTGTAATGCTTGCCAGTGTTTCATCCATGAGCTCCTGTGAGTCAGGTTTTGGCGTATAAGGAAGATAAATGTCCGTCTCTGTAATAGGCTTCATATCTTCAGGAGCTACAATATGGTACTTAGCACCTGGAATTGTAGGAATTCCAGCTTCCTTTAATACCTCTTCAGGATTATCCTGAAATTTTTTCAACAGCTCTGGGTCATCCCATAAGCGATTCAAAAGCTCTGCATACTTAATTCTGATTTGTTTGTTCTGTTCGTTCTGATTCATTACATGTCCTCCATTTCTTTTTTAGATTGCGATTGATGTATAAGTCCGTAGTTCCAAAGGAATTTAAGAAGTAATATAACAAGTGAATAATTCACATCCTCAGGCAAAAGATTTAATACTTCATATCCCGTATACTTTTTCTCCTTGAGCAGACTTAGTAGCTTATCAAGCACTTCCTGATCCAAGAAAGAATCATATGAAGAAATACCATTACCATGACCAATAGCCCATATTTTGCCATCTTTATTAACCAGTTCAAAATCACAGGAAGCCAGGCAGGGCCTGTCAAGTTCAAGCTGCACATTCATATACTGTGAAATCATGCGCCTTACAATTTCCTCAAGCTCATCAGCAGATGAGAAAAAAGCCTTCTCAAGAATCCATTCACCGGTAGGATGATCTTTGTCCGATACAAAAGGCGTCATAAGTCGCACACTTTTTTCCTGCATGTTTATGATAAAACCACTAGCGCATGCGATAGTTCCGTTTACTGAATCCTGATCCGTTTCATCGCGGTTTCGTCCTGCCTTTACTAAAGAAGATGCCGGTGCATCAGTAAACTGTGGCAACAGTTCTACATCAAGCAGTTCTTCAGGAGAGAATTTTTCAAATAAAATGTCTCTCATTTCAGCGCTGATTACAGAAAAACGATCAATATGCGGGTAATTCTTAAGGCCATAGTTGAGCAATGCCCTTGTACGCTCGACATCACGTGTGGATGCGGCAGTGGTGGTCTGCGGTACTTTTCCAAATTCATTGAAATAATCTTCAATGAACATTTCATAGTCTGGATTATCCAGCCCCTCACATGAATAGTACAAAGTCCCGTAACCTGCAGCATCACCTATAAGCTTATGCATGCGCTTAAGAATGTCGCGAAAAAGTCTGGCATTTTCATCAGTATGCCTGAAAATCCCCTTAAGCCCCTTTGCTGCCACACCGCAAAAAGGACATCCAACAGAGCACCCTTCAGTCAGTTCAAACATTAGCGTTGCATGGATCATCTTTTTAGCATTAGATCCCATTTCTATAAAACAACGCCTTTCCTGTCTTGCGCGCCATTCTTTAAAACCTGGTTCATCAGGTATGCATAGCTTTGTCCTAAGTTCTTCCCGTGAATCCAGTTTTTCCTGCATGAACAACATATAGCGAACATAGCAATCCGGAAGATCAAAAAGCTTCACGCTGCCATCAAGAAGAGCCTTTCTTGTTTTTTTACTTTCTTCATCATTTAAGAGCATTGCAATAGACTTTGCATCTACCTCTATTCCTGCTTCTGCCAGGGCTTTATCCGGGTTTTCTTTATATAAACTGTTAAAATCCTTATCCAACGTAAATTTTTCTAAAACTCTCTTTGTGTTGGCAACATTTTTAGCATACTCAGGATCATTAAAGTCCTTACTTATTATCAGCTTTCTCTCCACCATTCCTGTGTATTCACCCTCCTCTTTATCAGATAATTTCAGTATCCATTGGAGACAGATTTGTCCATCCCTCAAGAGCCTCTAAAAGCTTTTTGTGCCATCCGTTTTCAAAGAAATAACACTTAGTTATATCCGGAGCATTAAAATCCATATTTTTACCAGAATATAAAAGCCCCATAGCCCTGCAGCCGCCGGTACAATTCACAAAGTATTTGCAGCTTCCGCATTTAGAACTATTTTCTTTAAGATCAGCTACAGTCTGACACACCCTTTCAAGATAAGTACCACCGGAGATAAGTTCTTTTAACTTCTTATCATGCAGATTGCCCATTGATATATTTAAATCCTTAAGCACTCCGGAAACCTGATTGCATGGAACAATTTCCCCGGAAGAGGTAACTGCAATCATAGCCCTGCTACCTTTACACACGGGTTTGCTGCCCCTGTAGGTACCGGCAGGTGTATATACAGGTTCCATTACATAATCGTGGCTCTTTGGATGAATCTGCGCAAACTGCCAAATAGTCAGAATCATATGCATATCACTTTTTATGTACTGCCTGATAAGTTCGAGCATTGAGTCATAGTATTCTTCAATTGGCAAAGATGCATCGGGAGCATTTTGAGCCCATCTGGGTGTCTCGGTAGTTCTTATGATCCTCATTTTATATACCCCAATGCTTTCAAGCAGCTTTGCCGTTTCAAGCATGGAATCCAGATTTTTCCTGTGAACCTGTGTTTGAGACATAACATCAAAGCCATTATCAACACATAGCTTCATTGCATTTAGTGCAATCTCTTCTGCACCTTTGAAATTCCTCATATAATCATGGTGCCCGACTCCATCAAAAGAAATCTTCATGTGAGGTCGACATCCAATTGCTTTAATTTTATCCAGAATATCCTGCGTAATATAAAAACCATTGGTGTTTATTTCTGCCACAAACATATTTCGTTTATGTATTTCTGTAAGAATATCAAGAAAATGCTTATGAGCCATAGGCTCGCCACCTGTTATCGTGAAAGCATTTATACCACATTCAACACATTGATCAAGTAGTTTGACTATGTCTTCAAAACTCCACTCCGTCATAATAGGTGCATTGTCAGCAGCATTAAAGCAATGAAGACAGTTATAATTGCATTTCCCTGTGATCATAAGATTCATTTTGGGAAAATATTTATTGTCATACTTACGATAGGACGACCACTGCGATGAATATTCTCCTTTATCACATGGCATGATCAACTTCAAAGCTTCAAGCTGTAATACAGTGGAATCCAAACTAATATCATGTTCACCGTCACACAAAAGCATAACTTCAAATTGTTTTTGCGAAAGCGGCCTTGCATCAATCTGATTTCTTACATAATATGCACGCTGTACGTCGCTCCAACTGCGCAGAGCAATATAATCCGGAAGTCTGTAAAACAAATCTAGTTGTCCCCTTAAACGAATAATAATATTAATTTTAACATCTAAATGTTTAAGATTTTATTAACTTTACGTAAAATCTGCTATTACAACTCTATTTCTTCCTGTTTCTTTTGCCTTATACAAAGCCTCATCAGCTCTTTTTACAAATGATTCTATCGTGTCATCTGCCCGAATCATTGTGACTCCAATACTCACAGTAAGATGCCTTACAGTAACAAAGCAGGTATCATCAATTGTCTGCCGTATTTTCTCTGCAAGCTCCACTGCCTTGTCAATATCCTCATTTGGAAAAAGATATAAAAACTCCTCTCCGCCCCATCTTCCAAAAACATGATTTTCTTCAATAAACCCCCTGACAATGTTAACTATACTTTTAAGAACAGTATCACCCACATCATGCCCATATGTATCATTAACATGTTTGAAATGATCTATATCAAAGAATAATAAGGAATATTTCTTTCCGCTTTGAGCAAGTGTTATAGCTTCATTTATATTTCGCTCAAGCTCCCATCTGTTATAAATCTTGGTAAGCTGATCAGTAAAAGCAACCTTTCCAAGCTTTTTGTTCAGCTCATCAAGATCCTTTGATGTGCTTTCAAAAAATGTAAGTAATCTTTCAAAAAATGGAATTTCTCTGTTATTATCATCATCTTCCTCAATGGACAGTCCGCAATCTCCCGGGACAAAAAGATCTCTTGAGCATTTATTTTCAGTAAGTCCAACCGTAACAAGAGCACTATTAAGATCTGATATCGGGCTTTTGGGAACGGCAAATAGTTCGGAATATCCTGCCGTACTTGAATACTCAGGGAAAAACTCTCTGAAAATCTCGTATTCTTTTTTGTATATTGCGCCTAAGAATCTCTGTCTGTTACCACATTCATAAAAATAAACTCCCTCCGGTCTCAGCCAGGAAAATGCACTTATCTCTACAGCAGTCTTTTTTAAAAGCTTCTCTGGAAATGAGTATGAAAGCCTAAAATGCTCTCCCTGAAACACATCAGAATTAAAAACTATTCCTCCATCTTCAGTAAATCCTTGCGGAACTCTTGCAATTATGCTTTCGTTTCTTTTAAATACCAGTGGAAACTCGCATACATTCTGGACAAAAAACTTATTGGGAGAGACTTTAAGATATTTCCTGTAAACTTCTATTGCCGGCTTTCCGTCAATTTCTGCCACAATTCTGTCTCCATCAACCTTTGAGACAACCATCTCATTTCCGATTTCTTCCCAGTCAAGGTTATTATCCATAAATAACGAAAGGTCCTTACTCTGAAAAACCACGGAAACAATTGCATTATTGTAGCATTTGCTGCCATAAACATGGGCAGTATTTAAAGCTCTTATATTTCTTCCTGCCTTGGCTCCAAATACCGGAAGATCCTGATGACTGAATTCCTTTGAATAAACTAAAATAGACGAACTTGGAGTAACATAAAATGTCTGCATACATTTTACGTCACCAAGCTCGTCTATTTTCTCATTCATGATTCTTCCTGCCACAAACATAGTAGTGGTATTAAGATCATATTCATATCTATATAGCTTTGTCTTAAAGAAATAGGACACAGATAACTGAACCGGATCATCCTTAATATCAAATTCCTCTTCCGCTATGCTTGCAACAGTCATACCGGTAAGCAAAGCTTTGGAGCATTTTTCATTCAGCTCCCCTACAAGAAGATCCTCGTCAATATCAAGCCTTGGATTATAAAGCTGCATCAAAATTCCCGATGCAGAAATATACTCTTTTGAAGATGTAATCTCACTAATAATGCTACTTAATTCATTACAGTCGTAAAAACGATATGTCTTTTGTCTCATGCTTCAGCCCTATAATTGATATGTGATAAACCGGGTTGATGTTTCAAAATACATATTTATTTTACCATTTATTCGTTCACAGAATCAATTCCATCTGGTACTCTTTTACTTTCATATTCATATTTTTATAAAAAGCTATTGCAGAATCATTTCCTTCCCAGACATTTAACGTAACTTCATAGCAGCCAAGCTTTTTTGCCTCTTCTTTTATATGATCAAAAAGCTTTCTTCCAATATGCTCTCCCCTTTTTGACTCATCAACACAAAGATCATCAATAAAAAGAATCTTAATGGGTGCCATAAATTCGGCCTTAGGAATATCTTTTATCTGACAAAAGCAATAACCCATACACTCATCATTATCATCCGCAAAAATATACACCGGCCTGGTTTCGTCTTTCAAAATATCTTCTAACTGCTCGACAGTATATTTTGTTTTGCCGGAAACAAAAATGTCCGGTCTTATCTTAGCGTGTATTTCCAGCACCTGATTAAGTAATGTGATCATGCGGGGAATATCAGTAATTTGAGCTTTTCTGATCATTAAAGGTAAATCTCCTTACGTATTTTTAACTATTAAGCTATATTTTCCTCATCGGAAAGTGATGTGCTCTGATGAACCATAACTTCCTTATTGTAGCATGCAAAGGCTCCATCCACCAGCGCCTTTTCAGGCTTTTTGGTAAACAGAGAAATAACAGGTACTATGACAAGACCGGCTATCATGCAAAAAGCTCCAGCATTTATCGGAGACTGTAAAAGAGTTGGAAAGCTTGATCTTACAAGCATATTTGCAAGCATTACAACTGTTGAAAATACAAAGCTACACCATACTCCAGCCTTTGAAGTACCTTTCCAGTAAAGTCCATATAAAAATGGTGCAAGGAAAGCTCCCGCCAAAGCTCCCCATGATACACCCATGAGCTGTGCAATAAATGTCACATTCTGTCTGTACTGGACAATAGCTATGACAACGGATATAGCTACAAATACAACTATGAGACATCTCATAATAAGGAGCTGTTTCTTTTCATCCATCTTTTTAACCACATGCCCTTTTAAAAGATCAAGCGTAAGAGTTGAACTGCTAGTAAGAACAAGGGATGAAAGTGTAGACATTGATGCTGAAAGAACAAGAACAACCACAACAGCAATCAAAATATCAGGAAGTCCTGAAAGCATGGCAGGAATGATGCTGTCATAACCATTTGCTGCAATATCTACTCTGTCTGAAAAGAGCCTTCCAAAGCCCCCAAGGAAATAGCATCCTCCCGCAACCACAAAAGCAAAAAATGTTGAAACTATTGTGCCTTTTGAAATTGCTCTCTCACTTTTTATGGCATAAAACTTTTGTACCATCTGTGGAAGTCCCCAGGTTCCAAGAGATGTCAATATAACAACTCCCAAAAGATTTAAAGGGTCAGGTCCAAAGAAAGACGCAAAAATACCGGGTGTGCTGCTTACTGTGTCATCGGAAATCCTTGCCAGTCCGTCAAGAGATGCCAGAAAGCCTCCCTGACTGTTTAAAACAGATATTACAACTGCTGATATACCAAAGAGCATTATTATTCCCTGAATAAAGTCATTAATTGCAGTTGCCATATATCCGCCTGCAATTACATATATACCTGTAAGTACAGCCATCACTATAACACAGAAAGAATAATCAATATTGAAAGCCATACCAAAAAGTCTGGATAAACCATTATAAAGTGAGGCTGTGTAAGGAATCAAAAAGATAAAAGTAATGACAGATGCTGCAATCTTAAGTGACTTTCCACCAAATCGTGCAGCAAAGAACTGCGGCATTGTAGCAGAATCAAGGTGTTGAGTCATAATCCTTGTCCGTCGTCCAAGAACAGCCCATGCAAGAAGTGAACCGATCAGGGCATTACCTATTCCCACCCATGTTGCAGCAATACCATACTTCCAGCCAAATTGTCCTGCATATCCGACAAAAATCACAGCAGAAAAATAGCTTGTTCCATAAGCAAATGCCGATACCCAAGGGCCAACTGACCTTCCGCCCAGAACAAATCCATTAACATCCGTAGAGTTCTTTCTGCAGGTAAAACCAATAAAGAGCATTACTGCAAAAAATACCACCAACAACAGCACCTTAATAATCATACAAACCTCCCAAACAATAGTGTTTTCACATTCTTTTAATACTTTAACGCTTTAAATCGTTTAAGTCAATAAAAAAATAAGACCATCATTTACCTGTGAACGGAAAAATGTATGACTTCTTGAACTGAATTTCAGAAATCCGCATATACTGCGGATTTCGTGAGAATATGAGTGAAGAGTCAACCAAGCCTCATCGACGAAGTCGATTTAAAATGGCTTGGTTGATGCATTCTTGAATTGTTGATTCAAGAATGTATATATTTTAAAGAATTCTTTCAGCTACTACAACAAGTCTTTGAGTGGCTATATATATAGGAGTACAGGTGTAAAGCGTCAGAATTTCTTTATCCGTATTTTCCAGGATTTCTACATCATCAGGATCAACAGTCTTTATTTCGCAAACTCTATATCCAAAAGACTCAGTGGCTGTATCAATATAGATCATATCTCCAATTTCAACTTCATTAAGTCTGTTAAAGAATTTTCCGAATGTATAGTTCCTATGTCCTGCGATGACGCAATTCCCTGATTCACCGGGTAATGAAGTATCATTTTCATGTCCAAGTGCATTTTTTAATGATTCATTTGTGGTTCCTTCAACAACAAGATTCTCACTGTCTATAGAGGGAATCCTTAAAATGTATTCATTAGTATTATCCTCAGTAATATCCGCAGTGTCTAAAACACCTGTCTTATAATACTCATTTCTCTTCTGCTTTATTTTTTCAATTTCTTCATTAGTATGGTTTTGCTCTACGTTCAATTGTATTGAGGCCAGTATAATTAACGTCCCAATACATATGATCAAAATACCAATGCATGAGTTGATTATTCTAAAAACCTTATTTTTCATTAACTTTTTTCTTTCTAAACAAGACAAGGCAACCAAAAATAATCAGTATAAATCCGAAAATGTAAGCAAAAACTGTTCCAATGAAGCCGCCTGTTTTTGCAAGATAAGCTCCTTGTACATCAGGAAGATCCATTTCATCAGCACTAAGTTCTCCTGAAAGTGCATTTAAAATGTTTTCTAACACTGAATTTGAACTACTACCTGTATCTGTATCATTATCGCTATCTGTTTCTTCAGTTCTGTACTCATCCGAGTCATCGTTCCACTCATCAGGATTTGTTGAACTTTGTGAATCTGTCACTTCATCTGATGTATTATTTTCAGTTATGTCTTTATTATTTTCTTCGGAAGAATTACCGGCAGCTGCATCATCCACTTCTTCTTTTTCAGAAACAGTTTCCTGATTATTATCTATATCTGTTTTAGGTTGAGTACTATCTTCATTTTTAGCAACAGGAATAACTACAGCATTTTCTTCCTGATTATTTTCAGACTTTGGCTCCGTATCCGAAGTAGGTTTGATTTCTTCCTGAATGTTTTCAGGTTCAGGCTCTGCACTTGGAATGTTTTCAGTCTCCTTTGGAATTTCAGGTAATTTAACACTGATAGTCAGTTCTTCCAATTCTGTAGTTGAACCATCTTCTGAAATAGACATTAAAACATTCTGAACAACATCACCATTGACTATCGGAATGACAGTTAATTTTACAGATATTGCAGTTTCATTTCCATCAAAATCCTTTAAGACTTCTTTTAAAACATACACTTTCTGGTAATTAAGTAAAAGAATATTTGAAGTTCCATCTGAAATCCAGCTTGTCACCACATCAGCACTATTTTCATTGTTTTCCAACCGATAAAGTGTAATCTCAACATTTTCCAGAGGGTTCCCCAGGTCATCAACCTCTTTAAACTCAATTTCAGCTTGTATCGTATCATCAACAATATCTATAAACTGAAATTCTTTAGATTCACTCTTTTCCCCTACTTCATCTTCTGTATTTTTAAGCGTATAAATATTTCCATTATCATCAATTCGTATTATTAGTTCCTGATCCGAAGACGCCAGATACCCATAAGGGATTTCGCTTTGTCTAACAGAATATGTGCCTGAAGGTAGAGATATCCTAACGGCTTTACCTGAAGTAATATAAGTTCCTATTAAAGATGAGTCAGCCAAATTGGTAACTGAAATTTCACCTCCGCTTAAGCTTGTTCCATCCTCATCTACTATATCCACTGTAAAGGAATATGTATCAAGATTCCTGTCTACCATTTGAATCTCATAATTATCAAATGTGACGTATTTATCAGTTGCTTTATCATATATATTAAGCTTTCCGTCATCACCTATTTTAAAAAGAATATCATCTGCCTTATCATATCCGAAAGGAACATCCTCTATAGCTTCACTTAAAGTGTAAACTACACCATATGAAGCATCAAAAGAATATGCCAGGCTTTCAGTTGTAAACTTATCAGTAACAGTTGATCCATCAGTAAGTATTCTTGATATTGATAAGTTAACTCCGGTTAGTACTTCATTATAACTGTCAACTTTCTGTATACTTACTTCTTCAGACATCTTTTCAAGTTCAAATGTCACAGTAGTAGCATTATCAATTCCACCTGACGTATTTGTTGAAAAAGACACTTCTTCATCATTATATTCATAATATTCAGGAATAGATTCTTCCTGCATTTTCAAAGTGTAATCAGAACCAGCTGCCAATTTACCTACAAGTGTAGCTTTACCATTTGCCTTACTTGTTATGGAAGCAACTGTCTCACCACTCTCATTAAGTACATCAAACTTGGCGCCTGAAATTTTAATATCATTGTCATCTTTATCAACAACAGTAACAATGAGATATTGCGGAGTTACAATCCATCCGCCACCAAAAGCTGTATATGAAAGATCTGTAGAGGCGTTATTGGTATCGGAATTAGTATAGCCTACTAACTGAACTGCATTCGTATAATCGCCACCACTTGTAATATCTACGGGCATCGCCGTATAAGTTAATACATAAATATTTTTATTTTCCGTTCTTTCAGGAAGATATACATCAAGTCTTGTCTTTTCACCATCCGGTGAAATCTCAACACTATAACCGGTCTCTTCATTTTCTGTAGATGTTATAGTTCCATTGCTACCATCTATCTGACCTGTATAAAGCTTAACAGAAGCCTCATCAAGTGAAAGATCAGCTCCTAAAGTATCTCTTATAATAAGATTAGAAGGGAGTATTTGCTTATTACCGTTAAAATAGACAGTATAAGAGATTTTTTTAGTTTCTTCATCAACTGATGCTATTTTTTCAATTATTTTATTAGTCCATTTTGTTGTGGCACTTACCTGTACCTCACTTACTGTATCACTCGTTGTTAAAGCAGCTGTATTTGTAACCGAGACCACTCCTCCATTTGTAGATGTAAATATTTCTCCATCATCTACTTTGGCTGAAAAAGTAATTGTTTCAGTAGCACTTTCTGAGCCTACATCAGTAATATCATCAAGATAAAACTTTATTACTCCATCTGAATATTCATAATATGGTTCATTAGAAGAATCCGCATAAAGCGTAATAGCTTCTGCACTTCCTTTGGCAAGTGTAACGGAACCATCTACAAGTGACAAACCTAAACTGCCGATATCATCAGTAACAATTACTTCTTTCATAGCCATTTTGTTTCTATTTACAGTAATTGTGTACTCTATTTCATGGGTATCATAATTAAAGGCGGATGCTATTTTCTCTATAACTGTACTCTTATATGTGCAGCTGGCAGTATCAGTAACGTTTGTCTGCTGATCAGAGTCTAATTGCACTGTATTTTTATATGTTGTACCATCGTTGTTTTCGGACCAGACTCCGCTCTGATCATCTTTAAGTATTGTTACAACTGTAAATGATGCACTTACTCCTTTTAACTTATCACCAAAATACACTTCCACATTTCCATCTGAATTAATAAAGTATTCACCTTCAGATAAAATATCTGTACTACTCTTTTGTGTCAAATTTAGTAAAGAGGTAGTTTCATTACTATCTGTCAAGGTCACATCACTGATAGAATCAAATTCCTGTCCATCTCCTATTAGCTCAGTTACTTTTGAGCTTGTAAGCTCCTGATAGTTTTTATTTACTACGATTTTCCATGTTATCTTATGTGTCGAAGCATCATAGGTCGAACAACTCTTTTCTATGGCAGCCTTAGTAACTACTCCTGCTCCTGATACAGCAACTTTATCTAATGTGGGTCCGGAAAGAAGTTTATATTCACCATTTCCTGTGTAATCATATTCATACTCAAGGAAAGCAATATTTCCCGGAATAACAGTATGGTTCGTCTGTAAAAATGATATATAGTCCTCTATTTTAGTTTTGTACGTAATTGTATATATATGGTTCCCTGAAAGCTTGTAATCATAATTGCCGTCAGTTTCAGTTCCTTTAAATCTTAAATACCAATTATAAGATTTGCCATTTTCAGAAGTGGATGCAGACGTATTGATTTCATAATCATCCGAAGTCAATGTAGTATTTGTTACTGTATCTACAACAACTACGCTTTTTTCATCCAAAGTCATTGTCGTAGAACTATCAGTAGAAAAAACATCATATACAGTTAATTTCTTCAGATTATAACCATTAGTATTAACAGTAATAGTCCAAGAAGCCACGCCGTCAGAATTCAGGATTCCACCTTCCTTTTGAACCCAGTTTGCAAGTTCTTTTGATACAGTTTCAGTTACTGCTTTAGAAACTATAGGACTTGAAGTATCATCTGCATCATATAGTTCAGCATTATTTTCGACATCTAAACTGATTGTTCCATTTTGCGTAGAACCACTGGATAAAAAATCAACATGGGTCTTGTATGTTATACATGTAGTCGCATCAGCCCCATTATCTGTAAAGTTATATGTTATTGTTCCATCTGATACGCTTGGTGTTGCTGCAGAACTATTTACCTTAAAAGAATCTGTCACATAGCTTTGATTAGAACTAAATGAATCTTTAAAAATATATCCATTAGTATATTCAATGGGATTTGAATCATTTTTAATTGTAACAGTCCATGTGATGTCATCATTCTCATCCAGGTTGCCGGCTTTTTTTGTGATAGTCGGGGTCTTGGGTTGATTTTCATTTATTAAAGGCATTACCGTTGTTGTGCCATTGGCGGTTGGTATTGTAAACTCATATTTTGTGTTACTACCTATCAAATCAGCATTTAAGCCAAACTCTATTTCAATGTAAACATCATATACTTCTTTATTTGATTCGTATGTTACATTTAAATCTACACTTCCACCACTTCCAACAGTAACCTGCCCAAATTCAACCTCCTTTCCATTATCATTTACATACACACTAAAAGTTTCGATTGATTCCAAATCAAAAGATGAATCACTTAAAGATGGTAACTTGTATGTATTTCCTTGACTTATATAGATCTTACCGGCATCATCTTGAAATTCTTCACTATAATTCAAAGACAAAGGACTCTTTAGTAAGTATTTAATTTTAAATTTATCTGAAAGCGAAATAGTACTATCTGATGTAACTTCATTTCCGTTTAATAAAAATTTTACCGAATCAACTAAATCATACTCATTTACCGGATTTTCATCTGTCGCAGTTTCATATGACACAATGGCATACGTAGAAAAATGGGTAGTATACAAGTATATACCATCTTCCTTTTTTTCATAATCAATCTCTTCGATTTTACTGGCATCATCAGAAATATAGAAAATTTTAAAATTTGAATTGGAATCAATAACTTCTGTGCTAAGTCTGACTGCAATAGTTTGACCATCAAAACTACTTATGGCTTCATCGTCCAATAACAAAGAAAAATCAAACGCTTTAATACCTGTAATCGATTCAAGCCTTTCGTTTTCATTATTTGTTTTAATTACTTCATCCAGTTTTTCTTTTAAAACATCAGAATCCGCTAATTGGGCAGCATCTCTTGAAGCAACGATAAATTCAGCATTTTCCGGTAATTCATACTCTCCGGCAACAAACTTAAATTCTACGCCATCAACTTCAGCTATTTTTTCTTCGGTAACTTCAGAGGCAATATTAACTGTTACTTCCTGCTCATTTTCTGAAGCCTCAGTTTTATCAGTTTCTTCTTTTTTGTTCTCAATAACCTGATCACCTACCTCTTCAGACTCTTTATCTGTTATGTTTTCTGCTTTCAAACGGTCATCCGATTCAATAACAGTTTCTGTATTTTCTCCCCTTTTTTTATCTTCTGTTTCATCTTCTTTATCAAGCTCTATATTTTCTTCTTTATCTTCTATCTCTTCTGTGTTTTCTCCAATGTTTTCTTCTCTATTTTCCGTCTCTTCTGTTTTATCTTCTGTGTTTTCTTTTCTATCTTCTGTTTCTTCTGTATTTTCTTGTTTTTCTTCTGTATTTTCTATATTATCTGTGTTTTCTTCTTTATCCCCTTCAGTATCTTCAGTCTGAATATATTTATTAGAATCAACAGTACTATCTGCATGTGATATTATGCCGGTTCCGAATAGATTCACGCATAAAGTAAGACATAAAATAATCTTTAAAAAATTCTTTTTCATTAACACAACCTCATAATTAATTTAAATTGCACGCTATCTATTATGGAAACTTAAAATGAAAAATAAGTGTTTGAATTGTGTAAATTGTGTGAAGTAATTCGGTGTACCGTCCACAAGTCGAATAATAAAAGCCGTTCCTATAACAAAAACGCTACTTTTATGAATAAATTTCAAGAACAAACCAACACCTAAGCACAAAATGATAGAAATTGAGCAATAAAAAACCATCAATGTTATTAAAAAAGTGGTAAAATATTTTACATATGCAAAAACTATTTTTCTAAAAGGAGTTACAGGTATGAAATTCTTTATTGACACAGCAAACATTGAAGAAATTAAAAAAGCAAATGACATGGGTGTTATTTGTGGTGTTACTACTAACCCTTCACTTATAGCAAAAGAAGGCCGTGACGTATATGAAGTTGTTAAAGAGATTGCTTCTATCGTTGATGGACCTATAAGCGGAGAAGTTAAAGCTACAACTACAGATGCGGAGGGAATGATTGCAGAGGGAAGAGAAATTGCCAAGCTTCACAAGAACATGGTAGTTAAAATTCCCATGACTGTTGAGGGACTTAAGGCATGCAAGGTTCTGTCAAGTGAAGGAATCAAGGTTAACATGACTCTTATCTTTACAGCTAACCAGGCTCTTCTTTGTGCAAGAGCAGGCGCCGCATTCGTAAGCCCATTCCTTGGAAGACTTGATGATATCAGTGTTCGCGGAACAGATCTTATTTCAGAGGTTGCAGAAATCTTCAACATTCACAACATCCAGACAGAGATCATTGCTGCATCAATTCGTCATCCTATGCACGTAACAGACTGTGCTCTTGCCGGTGCTGATATCGCTACAGTTCCTTACAAGGTTATTGAGCAGATGACTCATCACCCTCTTACAGATGCAGGAATTGAGAAATTCCAAAAGGATTATCTTGCAGTATTCGGTGAGTAATACTCTGCAATAATTAAGGCGACGCGTTATGCGTCGCCTTTTTCATACCTGATCCATTCTGTCAATGTTAGTGGTGTGTAATCGGATCGTTTACAAAAACAATTGATCATATTACAAGGAATAAAATCCTCTTTTTCACTTCCGATAGGAATATAGGAACTATTTCTTATCATATCAATAATCTTTTGCATAAGCATCTCATCTCTTGACTCATGAACATGACCGTAAAGCATATATGTTTTGGGATCACCGTTGTGACGTTTCCTGTACTGTCCTTCATAAAAAGGCATAGGATAATGACAGCATATTACTTTCTTTTGTGAATCTGTAATCTCCCTGTAATTATCTATCCATTCAAATCTTCCGGCATCAAATCCCGGCTTTCCTACATACTTATCGTGATTTCCAATAATCAGACATAGTTTCCCTTTAAGCCTATGTATAAGATCATTGGTCTCTTCTACATTTCCAAGAGACAAATCTCCCAGTATAACAACTGTATCCGCATTTGTAACTTTTTCATTCCATTTGCGGATCATATATTCATTCATTTCATTAACATCTAAAAAGCCGCGCTTATCCATTTTGGTATTAAGCGCAGCGTGATAAAAATGACAATCCGCAATATAATAAATCATCTAAGATCACCACCATCATCGTGTTTTAGGAGTTCTTTGGGCTGATCTGCCGCTGTGGTTGCGAGTTCGTCGCATCTTTCATTTTCCGGATGTCCGTTATGTCCTTTTACCCATTTCCATGTAATGTTATGTGGTTTTGTTGCTTCCAGCAGTCTCTTCCATAGCTCCACATTTTTTACAGGCTTGTTACCGGAGGTTTTCCAGCCTTTTTTTATCCAATTATCAAGCCAGTGGTCAGTAAAAGGTTTAAGAACATACTGAGAGTCTGAAATAACAACAACATCACAGGGCCTGTTGAGACATTCAAGTCCTGTGATAACACCTAAAAGTTCCATTCGGTTATTAGTAGTTTTATCAAAGCCTGCACTAAGCTCTTTTTCATGCTTAACACCTTTGGTGTCAATATATCTGAGTATAGTTCCAAAGCCACCCGGGCCATCCGGGTTTCCCCTGGCTGATCCATCTGAATACAATTCAACTTTCAAAATATTACCTCTTTTGCTTGTTTATAATATCGAAATACATATCCTGCCGAAGTTTAACTCCAGGTTCCATCCTTTAAAAACTTATCAGCAAGTGCCTGAGCTTTGTCTACTATATTTTCATCATAGCCAAGTACTCCCAGAAGTTTTATGGCATTTCTGTTAGTAGCAGGTCCCGGCTTTATCTTATAATCAAAATGAACGTCTCTTTCAGAAACATTTCCTTCAAAATGATATATACCAAGATAGTCACTTAAAAGAGTAGTCAACTCAATATCATGAGTTGCTGCAAAACAAGTAACATTACAAGTTACAAAGGTCTTAAGAATCTCTGTTGAAGCAGCAATTCTCTCTATGGTATTGGTTCCTCTTAAAACTTCATCTACAAAGCAAAGAACTTTATGTTTGGAAATGGCGGCAGCATCAAGAATTCTCTTGATTGACTTAATCTCAACAATGTAATAGCTGTCGCCCTCAAAAATATCATCCTTAAGTGCCATAGATGAATAAACTTCATATAAAGGAGCCCTGTACTCTTTTCCCAGAACTGTATGAATAGTCTGTGCAAGAACCGTATTAATAGCGCAGGTTTTAAGAAATGTTGATTTACCTGATGCATTTGAACCGGTGATCAAAATCCCCTCTTTTGTAGAAATATCATTGGCAACAGCGTTTTCTATGAGAGGATGAATCAGCTCTTTTGCATCATATGTTTCACCTTCAAATGAAGGGATGCAAAAGTTTCCTTTATAAGACTCTCTAAAGCAGGCAACAGAAATATATGCCTCAATTCTTCCTGTAATAGTAAGAATCTCATCAAGATCATCCCTGTGAAGGCTTATTTCTTTATACATCTGATTAAACTTTATCAGGTCAATATGTGTGGCTATACGAATATAATCCAGAATAAGCTCCGCAGGGTTACCGCCGGAATTCATTCTGCTCTGCGACATAAGTATGTATGAACCCTTTGTAAATCCCTTAAGCCCGGACGCAGCCTTTTTTAGTTTTTTAATATCTTCTCCTAATTCCGGATAAGTAATCTTCTCAAAAAAACTAACAGATCTGATTACTCTTAAAATATATCTGTAAGAAGCAAGATATGGCTCAATATCACCTTTAACAGCAAAATATCTGATAAGATTAATAACAACAAGTACAACCAATGCCAAAAATCCAACAGTAAAATTAACAAAACAAATGCAAATAGAAAGTGCCATAAGTATAAGCATCAAGTAGTGTTCTTTATTACTGAACTTTGCAGCATCTTCAAGATAATCTATGTAATCATAAATTGAATATCTGATGTTTCTTCCAATTTTGGAAAATAATAGCTGCAGCCCTATTCTGGCATCTTCATCTTTTTGAAAAAAAGAAACCTTTTTTTCAAGATCCTCAAAATCATCATCGGTAAGAGGAGTCCTTAGCATATGATACAAGTACTCTTCGCCTGTTGCACTAAGGCAATAATTCATTCTGGCAAAAACGCCGTCCATATTAAGGTCATTCCATGTCGTATCGTCAATCTGATAATCGGCCTTGTGATTTTTAAAGTATCCTGCAATGTGATCAAGATCATCAGACTTATAGTTTCTTTTTGGTGCTTCTCCAAAATTCTTTTTAAGCCTGGTTAAAAGAATCCTCTCAGAAGTTTTCTGATCCCTGACTCCCAGTAAATACGCAACCAAAGATATGCCCACAAGAAAAGATAAAAAAATTATGCTCTCCATAGATGTATATTTATCCTTTTATTTTACTTGAACTTTCTGATAGATTCTGTAACAAGCTTTGTAAATAACGGAGCTGTTTTATCAGCTGCCTCCTGAACTTCCTCATGTGAAAGAGGATTCTCTGAAAGTCCTGAAGCAAGATTACTGATACATGAAACGCCGCAAACTTTAAGACCCATGTGATTGGCTGCAATAGCCTCATTAACTGTACTCATGCCGACTGCAGAAACTCCAAGTCCCTGAAGAAGTCTGATCTCTGCAGGTGATTCAAATGATGGACCTGTAAGCTGACAGTATACGCCTTCCTTAAGATCAATACCATTTTCTTTTGCGGTATTTCTGATAATATCCTGAAGGTCCTTCTTATATACCTCTGACATATCGGGGAATCTCGGTCCAAGTTCATCAAGATTTGGTCCGATAAGCGGATTGGGCGCAAAAATCGAAACGTGATCCGTTATAAGCATAAGGTCGCCTGCCTTAAATCCCTGTCCGAGACCGCCTGCGGCATTAGTAAGGAATAAAATTCTGGCTCCAAGAAGCCCCATAAGTCTTGCAGGAAGAACCACATCTCCTATATCGTATCCCTCGTAAAAATGCACTCTTCCCTTCATGCAGACAATCTTTACATCACCAAGATATCCAAAAATAAATTTGCCGGCATGGCCCGGTACTGTTGAAACAGGAAATCCCGGAATATCCTTATACTCAATCTCAGTTTCAATTTTTATATTATCTGCAAATCCGCCAAGTCCTGATCCCAAAACAAGCGCTACATCAGGAACAAAATCTGTCTTTTTTCTAACTGCATCTTTGCAAGCCAATAATTTTTCATAATTCATAGATTTTACCTCGCATTTTCTTTTTATAAAACACTAAATCAGTATATCATACCAGGGAACTGTAGCGCTACAATACCGGCGCAGTTGTCTTCATATTAACTTGACCGGAGCTTTATCGGGTATCCGTCAGGCATAAAGTCCCCTTGACAACCGGTTGCATAGTGTTTTTTATGGCTTCGTTAAGAATCCCCTTCATGCCACCTTTAAGAAATCTGTTATAAATCATTCCTGTCATCCCTCCGAATGTATCAGGAGCAAGATTATCTAAAGTAGTCATAAGCATATCTGTTCCCGGGATTTCTCTGAATCTGATCTCGATTGATGAAGGCACCGAAGGATGAATAAATGTACCCTTACGATCATCTCTGTCAATGGCATCATCTTCAAAATAAATATTAAATACTCTGGTACATGCTTCTTCAAGAAAATAAATTTCATTACGCAGAACAAATCTGTTATACTCATCTCTTTTGCAAAAAGAAGCCAGCGAAACAATATATTTTTCGCCATGCATATTGATAAGACTATTATATCTGTGACCGCCAAAGCCGCATCGCAGACTAAAAATAGTCTCGCCCTCATATACTTCAATATAAAATGAGTTATTGTCTCCCCTTCTAAACCCAACCTTATGTATGCCATCTGTAAAGTTATTATGTACAATCTGCATCATAAGAGGGAAAATACCGATTCCTGTAACATCAAGATCATATGTCTTCCCATCAAGCTTTGAAAGCCATCTGTCTATAAGAAGATTTTCAGTGACATTATTGTAAGAATATAACGATGATTTAAAGGATGCTCTCTTTGTAGTGACAAAAACCTCTCTTTTTCTGGTGTTTCCTGTTGTCATGGCTATACTCTTTTTCTTGTAACCGCCATTTAAAATAACAGGAAAATCAGTAGTTCTTCCGCTAACGGATTTGCAAATTGCTTTAAGCTCTGAAAGAGAAGCAAAATCTTCGGGAAGCGGATGATCAAATGCTTCTATTGAACTCTTCATATATTTTCTTATAGTTACAGCCATAAGACTGGTCTGGAAAATATCACTATTTCCTGCGTTAGTCACAACAACCATATCAATATCAGGATAAACAAATACGTTTTGCCCAAGCATACCGTTAAAAGCATAGGAGCCTTGTCTGTCATCATTTATCCAAATCTGATAACCATAGTGCTCATTGTCATCTTTTCCTGTTTCTATCTGCCAGGAAGTTGACCTGTTAACCCAACTTTCCGGAATTATCTGCTGTCCATTCCATCTACCCTTTTGAAGATAAAGAACACCGAGCTTAGCCATGTCCTCAGTCCTCATAAAAAGTCCCCATCCACCTTTTGTAATGCTTTGAGGACAACTTTCCCAATATACCCTTTTTATTCCAAGAGGCTCAAATATCCTCTCTTTACAGAATTCAAAAAGAGACTTACCTGTAATCTCGGTAACAATAGCTGACAGCATGTATGTATTCATACTGTTATACTCAAAAGCTGTTCCGGGTTCAAATTTAAAACCGGAATTTAAAAACTCTTTTCTCCAGTCATTGCCACTTATAGCTCCGGCTTCATTAAACTCAACCCCACTGGACATATTAAGAAGATTTTCTACAGTTACATTCTTTTTAAGAAACCCCAGAGGTCCCATTCTCGTACTGAATATGTCATTTAATTTCGTATCTGTTGAGAGCTTTCCTTCTTCAACCAAAAGACCTATTGCCATCCCCACAATACTTTTACACATTGAATAGGACACATGCCATATATCCATCTCATAGGGTTCAAAAGCGCATTCCGCAATAACAAAGCCATGCCTTACAAACATCAGCTTGTGCATGTTGCATTCTTTGTTCTCTGATAAAACTCTGATTAAATCCGTAAAAAAAGCAGAACTTACGCCTTGAGACTCCGGTGTTTTTCTGACTAAAAACTGTTCTCCACGCACAAAGCTGTTAATAAATTCAGGCTTTTGAGGTGCATAGTCAACCTTGCTGATCTCACCGGTCTCCCGGGTCATCAGCTTCACTAGAAGTTCTCCAACGTCAAGTCCTGCTCTCGCCATATATTTAATTACCTCACTTATCTATTTTCATTGCCCTCATTGAGTTAAGAATCGCAAGAACCGCAACTCCGACATCTCCGAAAACAGCAAGCCACATGGATGCTATTCCAATGGCTCCAAGAATAAGTATCAAGATTTTTACTCCCAAAGCAAAAACAATGTTCTCTTTTACAATAGTAATTGTCTTACGGGCAATCTTTATAACTGACGAAATCTTGCGAATATCATCATCCATAATAACAATATCAGCAGCCTCTATTGCGGCATCGCTTCCAAGAGATCCCATAGCAATACCTACATCTGCTCGCATAAGAACCGGGGCATCATTGATACCATCTCCAACGAAGGCTAAATTACTTCTATTATCCGCTTCGCTTAGCATTTTTTCAACCCTGTCAACTTTATCCGCAGGAAGAAGCTCTGAATATATCTCATCAATGCCAACCTGAGCAGCCACATAATCAGCTGTGTATTTCCTGTCTCCCGTAAGCATAACAGCCTTTTTGACACCAACTTTTTTCATGGCGGAAATTGCGTCTTTGGCTTCAGGCTTAATAACATCGGATATAACGATGGAGCCTATGAATTTGCCGTCAAGGGAAACATATATAACTGTTCCATACTCATTCGGAGCCATAAAAGAAATATTCTTTTCCTCCAGAAGACCTGCATTTCCCAGAAGAAGCTCTTTTCCCTCATAAATTGCAGAAATACCATGTCCGGCAATCTCTTTGGCATTTGCATTTGATGCGTCAATCAATGCATCACCGTTTTTTTCTTTATATGCCGTAATGATAGATTTTGCAATCGGATGATTTGATACACTCTCTCCAATTGCAGCAATCTTCAAAAGCTCATCTTCAGTAATACCGTTAAACGGATTGACACTTGCCACCTTAAATTCACCAAGAGTAAGGGTTCCTGTCTTGTCAAATACAACTTTGTCAACATAGGATGCTGCCTCAAGATAGTTGCTGCCCTTTATAAGTACACCAATCTTGGATGCAGCACCGATTCCTCCAAAAAATCCCAGAGGTACTGAAATGACAAGCGCACAAGGACAAGATACAATAAGAAAAACGCATGCTCTTCTGATGCTGTCTGAAATTGCAATCTGTCCCAAAAGCGGAGGAAGAAAAGCAAGAAGTACAGCACCTATCGTAACTACAGGTGTGTAGTAACGGGCAAATCTTGTAATAAAATTTTCCATTCTGGACTTTTTGTTGCTTGCATTTTCGACAAGTTCTAAAATCTTGGCAACAGTTGAGTCTTCATAGGCCTTTGTTGCCTTGATTTTAAGCACACCTTCTCCATTTACACAGCCGCTTATAATATCATCGCCTACTGTAACCTTTCTTGGAACAGATTCACCTGTAAGTGCAGCTGTATCAACAAACGACTCTCCTTCACAGACAACGGAATCAACAGGAATCTTTTCTCCTGCCTTTATAAGGAGCATGTCTCCGACAGATACCTCTTCCGGATCTACTTCCTCTGTGCTTCCGTCATCTCTTATAACAACAGCTACTTCCGGAGCAATACTCATCATATCCGAAATTGACTGCCTTGATTTACCTACAGCAACACTCTGGAAAAGCTCTCCAACCTGATAAAAAAGCATAACTGCCAAAGCTTCAGAATACTCCCTTATACCAAATGCTCCAAATGTTGCAATCATCATAAGAAAGTTTTCATCAAAAACTTGTCCGTGGCTGATATTTATTGCAGCTTTTCTTATAACATCATATCCAATAATAATGTATGGAATCAGGTAGATAAAAAATACTACAAGTTCCGGAATGTTTTCAAAAAGTCCTGTTTTATCTGCTATCAGCAAAATGATAAAAAGTGAAAGTACTACAAGTATTCTGTTTCTGGTTTTCTTTTGTTTTTTAGTCATAACTTATCCTGCCGTTTCATAAAAACTAAATTTATAAAGGAGCCATATTGCTATGACTCCTTTATAAGTTTACGCTGTCTCAATCTCACAATCAGGCTCAACCTTCTTGCAAGCTTTAATTGCCTCATCAAGAACTTTTTCATATACATCATCAGCTGCCTCAAGCATAAGCTTCTGAGTCATGAAATTAACTCTTGCATTTAATACTCCATCAATTTTCTTAATAGCTTCTTCCATCTTGGCTGCACAGTTTGCACAATCAACTTCGCATTTGTATGTTTTCTTCATAATTTAACCCCTTTCACTTCTTGGAATATTTTTTACCAATCATTCCTCAATATGATTAAGTCCTTGATCGATAATAGTTCTAACATGGTCATCTGCCAGAAAATATATAACTGATTTTCCTTCCCGTCTGTTTCCTACGAGCTTACTCTGTTTTAAAATCCTAAGCTGATGAGATATTGCCGACTGAGTCATGTTAAGAGTATCAGCTATATCACAAACACACATTTCTTCTTCAAACAGAGCAAATAAAATCTTTATTCTTGTTGAATCGCCAAATATTTTAAAAAGCTCCGCCAAATCATATAGCTCATCTTCACCTGGCATGTCTTTTTTAGCTTTATCGGTGATATCAGTATGTACATGTTGTTCTTCACAACACTCAACATCAGTAATTGCCAACGCTTTCCTCCTTTCAAAATATAATAGAATACAGAAACATAATCTATAAAATATAATCAATAAATCCAATGAACATATGAATGATTGTTCATATGTTAAATATAAAACCTGTACCTATGCTTGTCAATATATTTTTACTGATAACTGCGTAAAAAATGAAAAGAGCGTTCCACAATACAGTGAAACACTCTTTTACCAATCAAAGCAGCTTGATCAGCTTATCAATTATGCCTTTCATGCGTTCATCAGAAAGTCCAAAGTCCATTTCTTTATAGCTCCACGCAGCACGTCCGATTCCATATTTATCAAAGCAGCCGCAGATATCAGTGTACCATTTGAGGGCATCTTCCGGAGTTGCTCTGTCAATAACTCCATACTCTCCGCAATACAGCATCACATCCCTGTCTTCTGCAATTTTTACTGCTTCAGACAGATAATCATCAAAATATGCGGCACTTATATGTTCTTCTTTATCGTAGGATGACATATCTCCTGTTATATGATCAAGTTCTCTGTCATTGTTCTCGATATATGTAGCGTATGAAGAATCATATGGCATTCTGAAAGATGTATCCATTGTATCAATCCAGTTAGCACCCTGATGAGTAAAAATAAGCGGTTCATAACAATGGAAGTTATAAACAACATTCTCGTCAAAAGGCGCAGCCAGATCCTTTAGCGCTTCAATACTGTTATTGTAATATCCACCCACAAGAATCTTCACATCAGGCGAATATTTTCTGATTCTCCTGATACATTCGTAAGATATCTCATTCCATTTATCACAGTATTCTTTCTTGGTAACTTCATTAAGAAGTTCGAAAGCAACTATATCGGAATCTTTTCCAAATCTTTTCGCAAACTCTTCCCACAACTTATAAAATCTGTTCTGATAATCGGCATTATCAAAAAAGCCCGATTCGTTTTCACCGGCATCAAAACTGTAGCCATAGGTCTTGTGAAGATCAAGAACAACGTTAAGCCCAAGCTCCCTGCAGATGTCAATAGCTCTTTGAATATATCCAAAACCACTTTCTATATAATTGCCTGCATCATCTTCTACAAGATTGTAGTCTACTGGAATTCTGATATGATCAAGCCCCCAGGACTTAATTACTTTAAAATCCTCTTCCTTAATAAAATTGTCATAACGTTCTTTTGTGTGATTGCACTGAGAAAGCCAACCGCCAAGATTAACCCCGTGCATATAGCCATTAAATCTTTTCATAAAAAATCCCTCCACCTTGTGTAATGTCTCACTTATCTTTCTGAGTCAGTACACTGATATATTATCATAGGTGGAGGGGTATTTCACACTATATATTGCTCAAATCATGTCATTTATAGAGTCAACAACATATGCTTCCTCAACAGTATCAAAATATCCATCTTTTACAGATAATGTAAATACAGCATATGCAAAGGCATCTCCCTCATCTTCATCATACTGTGCAACAAATATCTTTGTTACACCATCTTTAATGATAGGAAGATTTGACGCATAATACACGCCTTCTTCTGCATCTGTAGCGCAAATTTCAACATCATCTACATATACAATTTCTTCACACCAAAGATCAGTTCTGTAAGGAGCTGTAATATATGCAACACCGTCAACGATATTGCAGTTGATATCATTATTATATTCTACATACTCTTCTGAACTTGAGAACTCTCCGTTTGCATATTCAGAACTATAGTTATATTCTGTTGTGCCCTCATCTGTAGTTGTTGTCACATTAAATGTTGTTGTAGATGTAGACTCTGTTGCACAAGCTGTAAGAGATACTGCTAAAACAACACCTGCCATAAGTAAACCGATCTTCTTCATAATATTTTTTCCTCCGAAATGTCATATTTTTGATTACAGTAATTTATACGAAGTGAAAAAATATGTGGCAAAAAAAATTTCAAATTTTTTCGTCTGTTCATTTTTTTACAGTATCTCTTGCATTCTTGAATTGTTGATTCAAGAAGTCATACTAATTCTGATCATAATTTATTTTTTTCAATATTTCTTTTATTTCAATATCGGATACCAAATCATCTGCTCCCAAAATCCATGAGTTTTCAGAATGCTTCCTCGGCGTTATAAGCCCGCGAACATAACACTGTGCAAGAGAATTGGCACAAACTTTGCAATCATAAATATCCGGAAACTTTCCGGCATCCTGCCAGTCGAGGTCTTCCATTTGAAGAATATTTTTATAGAATTCATGCAGTATTCTTGCCATTGTATTTTTACGGAGAGGCATCTTATAGGCACCTGCATCACTTTCAATAATTTCACACAAATACGGACCGAGAGCTTCATATGTAAGCTCCCGGTCATTTTCCTTCTGATATAAAGAAATAAGTTTCTGTGCAAACTCCTGACTATTCATTGAAAAAATCCCATAAAACAACTTGTAAAAGTCCATCAGTTCAGATAGATGAAATAATATAAGTCTTATTATCGAATGCCTTAAGGCCTTTGGCTTCAAAGCATCCATCCATAACCTTTACTGTATCTGTACTATAAACATCCTCACATTCAAAGCAAGTCACCTCATCAAGCCTTTTTAGTTCTTTTAAACTATCGCTTCCTTCAAAGGCTTTAAGTATATCAGCAAAAGATATTTTTAAGGTATCGTCTATATCCTTATCGGAAAGATTAATAAAGCTAATTGCAAACCTGCCATCTGAAAGAGGCTTAACAAGAATATCTATTCTGTCATTATCTCTTATATACTCTTTTGAAGGATCGAAAGCTTCAATACTTGAGTAAACACGCTTTGCCTGTATTCCAAGTGCATCCTGATTTAATGAAATAAGTTTCTTATTGGTGATGATGTTATAAATCCAATCATCTTTAGTAACTCTCCTAAGATCAAGGCCCAGCATAAGAGGAGAGTTCATCATACACCACATAGCCATGTGGGTTTTGCACTGAGTTTCATTAAGACCATCCATACCAATCATTAGCATATCCGGATCATTCCAGCCCTTTTGAAATCCCGCAAACTCATCCATAATTACAGCTTTGTTATACTGCGCTGTCACGCTCGTTGTATAATCAGATGTCCAGTCACCGTGACCGGGATTTCCATCACTTCCGACTCTGAAAGTAATGTCATTTAAAATTCTCCAGGAATCACAAACCTTTTTAGCCCAGTTCTGAGGCTGAGTTTTTCCCCATTCACAGGCAGAATAATATATATCTCTATCAGGAGCAATCTTCTTAAGCTCTTTTAGGAGACGCCCATATGAATTAAGCGTATTCTCCTGCCTTCTATGGTTCATGATTTTAATCTCATTGATTCCCTTGCATAGTTTTACATTCCACATTTTGGATGAAGCAGAATAATCTGCAGAATTATCATTATCTATTGACCAGACAAAGAAATCATTCTTTTCGGTCTCCTTTAAGAAGCCATCAAAAATCATCTCGCCACCGGCCATCAGCTGCAGCCATTCTCCAACGCCTTCTTCCTTGTCGGTTGCATACTCTACTGCAACAAAATAGTCACCATCACTTGGCACATCAACATTAAAAATAAGCTCACTGCTCTGAATCCCAACAGGTGTTGCATCAGGACCTGTTCCGTCAAAGGTTCCTATGCCTGTAACATAACCGCCAATTTCATATTTATTATTTAATGTCTCATCTTTGACGTCAATTTTGGCAGCTCTTTTCCCGACAATAACACCATCCTTAACAGCGCTATATACCTTTTTAAAAGAGCCATTTTTAGCCCATACCTTTATGGCTTTTATATTTGGTGCAAAAACATATCTTGCATTCTCTTTGTTAGAAAACGTCGCATTATCAAATGGATAATAGCAGTTATCGACCTTTAAAAAATCTACTTCCCATTCAATATAGCTTGCTGCATCAAGAGCCTCATATCCACAGGTTCCAACCTGCGCCCCGGCACAAAGATTGGTTCCTATGTCATTGTACATTCCAAACTTAAGGCCCTTTTCATGAATATAAGCAGAAAGAGCCTTAAACCCACTTGGAAACTTTACCTCTTCATTGGAAAGCTTTTCATCGACTCTCTCTGATTTATAACAGCCATCATCCAAAATAATGTACTCATATCCAAGCTTATCCAGCCCAAGTTCAATAAATTTATCAGCCATTTCCCTGGTAAGATTTTCTGTGTTTCCGCTTCCGAAAGCATTCCAGCTGTTCCACCCCATTGCCGGAAGCTTATTTTTCTTTTTACCATACAATACTTTGCCGTTGTCAAAAGACTCAAACCTACCTTCTGCCTGTAGTTTATCCGGACTTAAATTCTCATACCCCATTTTTTACTCCCATAAAAAAACCGTAGCCACAAAATAAAACTATTCATAACTACGGTTTTCTCTTTATTTTTTATATTAGAATGTTACTTTCTTAAATGACTTCTTACCTTTTCTGACCATAACTCCCTCAGCAAAGAAAGCCTTGTCATAAGTAGTCTTAACGTCTGTAACCTTCTCCTCTGCAACTGTTACACCGCCCTGCTCAACGGCACGTCTGCCTTCACTTCTGCTTGCGCACAGACCTGCTGATACAAGAACCTGTAAGATGTCAACGACTCCGTCTCTGAAATCCTCTTCCTTAAGACTGGTTGCAGGTACATTTGCTGAATCTCCGCCTCCTGCAAAAAGAGCTCTTGCTCCATCCTGAGCTTTCTGTGCTTCTTCTTTTCCATGAACAAGTGCTGTAAGCTCAAATGCAAGGATTTCCTTTTTCTCATTGACTCTGCTTGCATCCCATTTTTCCATTTCAAGAATCTCCTCGATAGAAATAAATGTAAGCATCTTGATACACTTATCAACGTCAGCATCATCAACATTTCTCCAGTACTGGTAGAAATCAAACGGTGATGTCTTATTAGGATCAAGCCATACAGCATTTCCTGCTGTCTTACCCATCTTTTTACCCTGAGAATCAGTTAAAAGAGTGATTGTCATAGCATGAGCATCCTTACCAAGCTTTCTGCGGATAAGCTCTGTACCGCCAAGCATGTTGCTCCACTGATCGTCTCCGCCAAACTCAAGATTACAGTTGTACTTCTGGAACATGTAGTAGAAATCATATGACTGCATGATCATGTAGTTGAATTCCAAAAAGCTAAGTCCCTTCTCCATACGCTGCTTGTAGCACTCTGCACGAAGCATGTTGTTAACTGAAAAGCATGCTCCAACCTCTCTTAAGAGCTCAATGTAGTTAAGGTTCATGAGCCAGTCAGCATTGTTTACCATTAAAGCCTTGCCGTCTGAGAAATCAATGAATTTCTCCATCTGACGCTTGAAGCAGGCAGCATTGTGATCAATATCCTCTCTTGTAAGCATCTTTCTCATATCAGTTCTTCCTGAAGGATCACCGATCATTGTTGTACCGCCACCGATAAGAGCGATTGGCTTATTTCCAGCTTCCTGAAGTCTCTTCATAAGCGTAAGAGCCATGAAGTGACCGGCTGTAAGAGAGTCGGCTGTGCAGTCAAATCCAATGTAAAATGTTGCCTTACCGTTGTTTACCAGGTCTCTGATATGCTCTTCATCTGTGACCTGAGCAATAAGACCTCTTGCCTTAAGTTCTTCAAAAATCTGCATAATGCACCTCCAAATGATTGTCGTTGCAAAGAAATATTGGGATTCTCACTAAACTCAAAAGACCTCGTTAAGTGTTCACCCATGGCTCGCACTAGCTTCAAAAAAACTTCAGCAAGTGCTCTGCTCAAAAAAATCCTCCGCAACAATATTAGTTGCGAAGGACGAATTAATCGTGATACCACCTTCATTCACATATAGCTCACACTATATGCCTCAATAAGTACGATCCGGATAAACCAAATGATACTCTACCGATATAACGGTCAGTCCCCGTCTGAAACTACTAATCACCTGCATGATATTCGTCCCAGCAGCTCACGGAGGTATTCATCATCGATCTTAACCCACGCTTCTCACCAACCAGCAATTCTCTGTTGTCAGTTTTCGATTCTTACTTATTCCGGTCACAGCTTTTTAAATATTAAATTCAATAAATGAAATTTTAATTATTTAGAAATATTATGTCAATAGTTTATTAGTTTTTTTTATATCAATTTTGTAGTAAAATAAGACCACAAATAAAATCAAGAACATTAGGAGTAATGCACTTGAAACTATTTCAGACAACCTTTAATCCAAGATTTATACCTACTATCAGAGAATGGGCGCAAAGCACCAGCCTTAGAGAGCATGGCGCTATTATTCATATCTATGCTCCATATACTGATAAATCCATATACTATAAATTAGACAGAATCCAGAAAATTCTTAATATAGAGTTACCGGGTGTTCCTGTTGTCGGATGCAGTGCTATTGGTGAAATAATAAACGGCAGCATTGATTACAACGAGTGTGTTATCACACTTACTGTATTTGATGAGCCATCTACAAATGTACATGTTCTGTCCTTCTATGATTTGCGCAAGAATTGCTCTGACGTTTTCTTTAACACCATAAAAGACATTCCGGATTTAAAAGGAATCGAAATCATATGTGCAAATTCCGACATAATGCTTGAAAAAGTCAGTAATAAAGCCGATGAACTTCCGGAAGATATCGAGGTTTTCGGAGCTGTTGCTGTAGGTGATGATGATAACAAGCCTTTCATCTTTACAGATGATAACGACTATCATACAGAGGGCATTTTTCTTGTTCTGTATAGCGGCAAGGATCTTCACATCCAGACAAACAGAATGTTTGGCTGGAAAGCTATCGGCTACCCTCTCCATGTAACAAAGGCTGAGGGCTCTGTTGTTTACGAGCTTGACGGAAAGCCTGCTTACGACGTTTACAGTCATTATCTGAACATAAAAAAAGGTCCTAACTTTTTCTATGATGCTCTCGAATTTCCCTGGGAAGTTCAGGTTGATGACGAAACCTTTTATATAAGGCATGCAAAATCCGTAAATCCTGATGGTTCTATTGTTATGTCTACAAGCATTCCTGTCGGAAGCAGCATTCGTCTTAGCTATGGTGACCCCCTTAGAATAATGGAACATACAAAACAGGCCGGACTTCTGATTCGGGATTTTGCCCCTGAGGCAATTACAATATATAACTGTTTTGGACGAAAGCTCTTTTGGGATGAACAGGACAATATAGAAATTGTAGAAATATCCAAGCATATGAATGCAGCCGGTTTTAGTGCTCTTGGTGAGATTATGCGTTATAAAGGAAAAACCATACTAAATAACCTCTCCATAGTTACTGCTTCCATGCGCGAAGGCGAAAAAAAAGAATTGACCGGAATTGACGAAGACCAAAATATAGCTTCACCAAGCATGCCTATCACTGCAAGGCTTGCTGTTTTTATCAATACTATTACTGAAGAACTTATGGAAAAAAACAGTCAGCTCAATGACATGCTTTACAAGGCTTCCCATGATGCTCTTACAGGTCTTTTAAACAGAGGAGCCATTGAAAGAATCATCTATGAAACAGATAACTCTTCAGACTGGTTTCTTATAATGTTTGACATAGATAATTTCAAACAGATTAATGACACCTACGGACATATAGAAGGTGATAATGCACTTAAAACCATAGCAAAATATATTACCGACAAGATTACTGTCAACGAAAACATTGAATGTGGTCGTTGGGGCGGTGAAGAATTTATTATGCTTGTAACCAATAAAACATCGTATTATGTTAAAACAAATGCCGAAGACATGATAAAAAAAGTAAATCAGCTTTTAAGCATAGGCTATGAGCTTACAATAAGTGCCGGAGCAACCAAGCATAAAAAGGATGAATCTATACTTCAGACCATAACCCGCGTTGATGAACTTATGTATAAAGCCAAGAATAATGGAAAAAATCAACTTTGTTGCGACTTATAAACAAGATAACTATTAAAAAATGACTGTGAGATTTTTTCACAGTCATTTTTGCTATTACAGATATTTTAGTTTTCTCTGGCTCTTTTAATATTTTCAAGAATATCCTCAGGAACAAACATCTTGCCATAGCCAACACCCAGATCAATCTTTGGCTTATTGGCTCCATGGAAATCAGAGCCTCCACTTATCAAAAGATCATATTTAGCTGCAAGATTTCTTATCTGCCTTTCTTCTGACGGCTCATAAGTTGAATAAATCGCTTCTATTCCCTTTAGTCCTGCTTTAATAAGCCTTACCACCAAAGCCTCAAGTTTTTCTTCACTCATATGATAAAGAATCGGATGAGCAAGTATCGGAACTCCACCTGATAAAAGAATAAGCTCTATGGCATCCTCCGGTGAAATATTCTCTCTTGGAACATAATACTTACAGTGGTCACCTATATACTTATCAAATACTTCCTGCCTTGATTGTACATATCCCTTATCAAGCATAAGTTTTGCATAATGTGCTCTTGTTATCACTGCATTTGGGAACGCTCTTAAAAGCTCATCGTATGTAATTGAAAGCCCGGCTTCCTCTGTGAGCTTTTTACACATCTTTTCGTTACGCTCTCTTCTTGAGTCTGCAAAAGCCTTGAGTCTCTTTACAAATTCAGGATTGTGATGATCAATATAAAGCCCCACCACATGAACATCTTTTCCCTCATTAACAGTAGAAAACTCAATTCCGGGGATAAACTCAATATCACTATATGTTTTTCCTGTGTATTCTATTGCTTCATCAAGCCCTACAACAGTATCGTGATCTGTTAGCGCAATTGCCGCCAGATTCTTTTCATGAGCATAGTCTATGAGCTCTTTTACGCTTACTGTTCCATCAGAACAATTTGAATGAGTATGTAGATCAATTCCTCTCATTTACACGTTTTCCGCCTTCCTGCATTCTTAATATTCCCCGGCATATCAAAAACACTTTATCCGCATCAGTCAAAATAAGGTTTAATAACCTTTTTAACAACCTGAAGCATAAGATACATGATGATTGTATCAACAGGGAGCATTACTGCATTTGAAACAAGTCTTCCCGGGAGAATAACTGCTATAGCCTTGCCATAAAGAAGATTGAGCCACAAAGTATTAAGAATAATATTGCAGACAATCTTAACAGAAACCTGCGCTGCTATAACACGCCACAGCTTTAACGGCTTATTATAGATAAATATTCCGTAAAGAATCGCTCCTACCATTGCTGTAATGGTAAATCCAAGAAAAAAGTCTCCGTCTCCCGAAGCGAACCACTTGATAATATCCATTGTTCCGCCAAAAATTGCTCCAACCCAGGGGCCAAAAAGATAGTCAACAATCTGGTTAGGAAGTCCTGAAAATCCAATCCTGATGTACTGACCAAATTTAATGGTGGCAACATATCCCAAAATAACCGAAAGGGCTCCCATCATGCCACAGAAAGTAAGGACTTTTGTTTCTTTAAGCCTACTGACCGATGAAAAAATTGACTTGCCTGTAACTGTGTGTTTTAGTGTACTGTTTAACATAAAAATATCCTCCTTTGCAGCTTCCTTTACCACATCGGAGGACATTAAAATTCCTGAATATTCCATTGATGTAGCAGCGGGATGCGAAACCTAAACCGCGGATAATCCTTCGTCCCGATGACAACTCCCTGTTCACCCGGCACTTAACGCTTAAGTTCCTACTCTGCATTTATTATTTGCATACATAATACATCATAACCCAAGACAGGTCAAAACTTTTTTACCAGTCAAGTGAATTATTTTCTATTTTTTTATCTCTTAGCATCAGATCGTTTAATGCATCTCCCGGTGCCTTATTATTGAATAAAATATCGTTTACAGCTTGAACTATCGGCATTTCTACTTCATACTTCAAAGCAAGCTTAAGGGCAGCTTTCGCACTGAAAACTCCTTCTACTACCATGTGTACTTCATCCATGGCCTCCTGATAGGATTTACCCTGACCGATGAGTATTCCCGCTCTTCTGTTTCTGGAATGCATGGAAGCACAGGTAACAACAAGATCTCCAATTCCCGAAAGACCACTAAAGGTTTCAAATTTGCCCCCCATTGCCATTCCAAGACGTCCAATCTCTGCTATTCCTCTTGTAATAAGAGCCGCTTTCGCATTATCACCAAGCCCATAGCCATCTGCCATACCGGCCGCAAGAGCAATTACGTTTTTCAGGGCTGCACCAATCTCTATTCCAAGCATATCAGGACTTATATAAACCCTGAAAACATTATTCATAAATACATTCTGAACATACCTAGCTGTGTCTTTTTCAAAGGCTCCGACTACAATTGAAGTCGGCAATCCCTTACCGACCTCTTCAGCGTGTGAAGGACCTGACAAAACGCAAACTTCACATCCGGGTATTTCATCAAGGATGACATCCGACATTACCATAAGCGTGTCGTCCTCAATCCCCTTAGTACAGTTGACTATAATCTGCTTGTGCTCCTGGTCATTTGTCATGTAAGGTTTCATAAGCCTTACAGTTTCTCTTAAATGTGCAGATGGAACAACTAATACCAAAAGATCCTTATTCTCAACTGCAGATTTCATATCTGAAGTGTAGCTAACGCTTTCCGGAAGTTTTACTCCAGGAAGCTTCTCTTCATTTCCATGATAGTTTTTAAGCTTTTCTACTGTAGATTCACTTCGTGACCACACAGTAACATTATGTCCATTATTTGATAAAAGATACGCAAGAGCTATTCCCCAGCTTCCTGCGCCAATGACGCCAATTTCCTGATTGTCCAAGTCTTATCTCCCGTTAAGTCTTAAATTAATCCACTTTATTCTTTTTAAAAATATAAGTTTTTCGTTCCTGACCATTTAAAAGCTTTTTGATATTGCCCCGGTGCTGATAAATTGCAAGCACTGTCAAAAATGCAACAATTATGTAAACCTCAACAAGAGCACCCTGTGGCGCAAAGAAAAGCCCCATCTGTCCATAAATTATAATAGTCGCCAAAAGAAGTACATAATAAAACATACTGCACACTGAAACAATATGAAAAAGGTTAAAGGGAAGGAAAAAAGAAATAATTCCCATTATCAAAAACAGCACATTATACCGGATACTTAAATAAATTGTATATCCTGCTGTACATGCAATACCTTTTCCGCCCTTGAATTTAAGAAAAAACGGAAAATCATGGCCAAGTACTGCTCCGGCAAATGTATATGTCATAAACAAAATACTATAATCCGGATTAGATCTTCCAAAAATAAGATATGTAACAAATATGGCAGCCATGCATTTTAGCATATCTCCAAAAAGAACTATACCTCCGGCTTTTGGACCAAGAACCCTTAAAGTGTTAGTTGTTCCTGCGTTTCCGGAACCCACTTTTCTGATGTCAATTCCCTTAAGCCTTCCATAGAATACAGCTGTCTGGATCATGCCAAAAACATATCCGATCAGAATACATATTATTCTGGCCCCTAACAATCCCATACCAGTCATTTATTTATCCTCTTTTCTCTCCCTAATAATAAATCTCAAAGGAGTCCCCTTAAATCCGAAGGCTTCTCTGATCTGGTTTTCTATATATCTTGTGTAACTAAAGTGCATCAGCTTTTTATCATTTACAAAAATGACAAATGTCGGCGGTTTAACAGATGCCTGAGTAATATAATAGAGTTTTAAAATCTTGCCCTTGTCACTTGGCGGCTGCTGCATAACGACTGCCTGTGTCATGATTTCATTAAGCACACCTGTGGCAACTCTGAGCGAATGATTCTCACTTACTATATCTATAAGGTCATAAAGCTTAACAAGTCTCTGACCGGTTTCGGCAGATATGAATATAATCTCAGCATAGTTCATAAACGCAAGTGTATTTCTGATATTTTTAGTAAACTCTTTTACTGAATGATTATCCTTTTCAATAAGATCCCACTTATTTACAGCAATGATAACTGCTTTTCCGCTTTCATGCGCGATTCCGGCAATCTTGGCATCCTGCTCTGTTACACCTTCCTCAGCGTTTATAACTAAAATCGCAATATCCGCCCTCTCTACAGCTCCTACAGTTCTGACGATCATATAATGCTCAAGCTCGTCTTTAACCTTGTTTTTTCTGCGAAGTCCTGCAGTATCAATAAATGTATACTTTTTGCCGTTATATTTTACTTCTGTATCAATGGCATCACGGGTTGTTCCTGCCACATCTGATACAATAAGTCTGTTCTCACCTATAAGTCTGTTGATAATGGAAGATTTACCTACGTTTGGCTTACCTATAATTGCAATCTTGGTTGAATCATCTTCCTCTTCATCAGTTGAATTCTTGTTGAAATGACTTACGACTTCTTCCAAAAGATCACCGATTCCCTGTTTATTGACTGCTGAAATCGGGAAAGGCTCGCCGATTCCCAGATTGTAAAACTCATATACATCAAGGGAGTCTCTGTTGTAATTATCAACCTTATTTACACACAAAACAACAGGCTTTGCCGATCTTCTCAGCATGTCTGCAACCTTGGAATCCGAATCGGTAAGTCCCTGCTTTACATCAACCATAAATATAATAACATCTGCTGTATCTATGGCAATCTGCGCCTGCTCTCTCATCTGCGAAAGAATAACATCCTTGGAGTCAGGCTCGATACCTCCTGTATCAATAAGGGTAAAGCTGTGATTAAGCCACTCCACATCCTGATAGATTCTGTCTCTCGTAACACCGGGCGTATCCTGAACAATAGCAATTCTACTGCCCGCAAGAGCATTGAAAAGTGTTGATTTTCCTACGTTAGGGCGGCCAACAACCGCAACAATATTTTTCTTACTCATAATTATCCTTTATGTTAATTCATCTTCCGGAATATCAAATAACAGTGAAACGAGATTATGTCCATCACACCCAGATATTCCAACTTTAATGTTTAATTCCTTCTCGATATCGCAGATTCTCACGTCATCAAGAAGATAGTCTTCTCCGCTGCGAAGAAGATTCTCCGGAAGGAAAAGCTCACTTCCAAGTTCTTTATCCTTTAGCTGATTTATGATATCTGTTCCGGTAAGAAGTCCTGAAACAGTAATCCTCTCGCCAAAAAACTCGTTAATTATCTCATAAACATGTACCTTTAGTCCAGTACAAATACTCATAGCCTTCTCAGCCATCTGCTTTATACAAGGATAAACAAGCCTTCCGGTGGCTATTGAGATTTCTCTGTTCAGGGTGCCCAGGTAATCTTTATTATATGAAACAGCCCTTTCAAATGCCTCTTCAAACTCATCAATAAGAAGCCTCATCATTCCAACACCGTTTTCAAGCTGAATGTACCCGTCGTATCTGTCAGCCTCGGGAAAATCTCTTCCTGCCAGGAAATACCACTCATCACTTGCATGAATGAAATGCATTCCGTGTTCATTATAAATCTTCTTTTGCCAGCTTTCTATAAGGTCAATGACCTCGCCTGCATCCTGACTGTTAAAGGGCTCAAGCGGATAAAGCCCGTCTCTGTATTTAGAAAGTCCAACCGGAACCACAGATACGCTTTGAAGGTTCGGTATATATTTGGCCATATCAGAAATTGATCTTTCGAGTTCTTTTCCGTCGTTAACCCCCTTACAAAGAACAATCTGTCCATTTATCTCAATTCCTGTTCCGGGAGCACATAGTCTGTCAACTTTTTTCAGTGCTTCACCGGCAAATCTGTTTCCAAGCATTTTACATCTTAGTTCCGGGTTGGTCGTCTGAAAAGAAATATTGATAGGAGAAAGATGATATTTCAAAATCCTGTCTATATCTGCATCAGACATATTTGTAAGAGTTACATAATTGCCCTGAAGAAAAGAAAGCCTTGAATCATCATCCTTAAAATACAAGGTCTTTCTCATGCCCTTAGGCATCTGATCTATGAAACAAAATATACATTTATTACTACAGGATCTGTAATCATCCATAAGTCCGTTTTCGAACTCGATTCCAAGATCCTCATCAAATTCCTTGTCAATATCAAGCAGCCACTGCTCGCCATCCGGCTTCTCAATCAGCACATCCAGATGTTCATCCTGAACGAGATACTGATAATCAAAAATATCTTCAATTACCTGATCATTGATTTTTATGAGTTTATCTCCGGGTTCAATATTAAGTTCTTCTGCAATACTTCCCGCATCGATTCGACCGATAAGGTGTCCAATTTTTTTCTTCATGCCCTGTATTATACCATCTTGTCCTTGACGTGTCAGCACCATAGATGTTAAAACAGTATTTGTAAAACTATGTTTATTATTAAATAATTCATAAAAAGGAAGCGAACAATATGCCAGATTTTAGAAAGCTGGAAGGTACTATTCCGGTTGCACCTCTTAATCTTATTGTAATGGATTCAGCCAAGGAACTTGGAGAAAGCGTAAACCATTACATCTCAGAATTCAGACATGATCTTTATAAGATGCCTGAAAGTGATCCTGCTTTTCATGGATATGTAAAAGACAATTACAAAATTGATTACAGCCTTGACAGATTTAACAGTGGTGAAGCTAAGGCTACCATCAAAGAAAGTGTGCGTGGAAACGACGTATACATTTTAACTGATGTCTGCAACTACAGCATCACCTATAAAATGTACAATTATGTAAACCATAAATCTCCTGATGATCATTATCAGGATCTTAAGCGTGTTATTGGTGCAATCACTGGTAAAGCAAAGAGAATAAATGTCATTATGCCATTCCTCTATGAAGGACGTCAGCATAAAAGAAATGGTATGGAATCTTTAGATGCTGCTCAGATGTTTGCCGAACTCCACGAAATGGGCATTTCAAACTTTATTACTTTTGATGCTCATGATCCCAGAATATCCAATGCAAAACCTCTTGGCGGTTTCGATAACTTCCTTGCTTCATACCAGTTTATGAAAGCTTTATTGTCCCATATTGATGATCTTATTGTTGATAAGGATCATCTCACAGTTATAAGTCCTGATGAAGGAGCCCTTGACAGAGCTGTCTACTTTGCAAACGTTATCGGCGCAGACACCGGTATGTTCTATAAGAGACGTGATTACGCTCACGTAGTTAACGGAACAAATCCTATTGTTGCTCACGAATTCCTCGGTTCTGATATTTTAGGCCGTGACGTTATAATAATAGACGACATGATTTCTTCAGGTTCAAGTATGATCGATACAGCCAAGCAGCTTAAAAATATGGGTGCAAAGCGAGTATTTATCTGCACAACTTTTGGACTGTTCACAGATGGAATGTCAAAATTTGATGACGGTTATGAAAAAGGATACTTTGATGCTGTCATCACCACAAATCTTACCTACATGAATGAAGAAGTTACAAGCAGGGAATATATCTTCATAGCTGATATGGGAAAATTCCTTGCAACAATCATCGACTTCTTAAACCATGACGCTTCAATGGCAACCGTCAACATGCCTACCGACAAAATTCACGAAATTGTTGGCAAATACAATTCAGGCTGCAAAACTCCTGCTGAGCTGTTTGATTAAAAATAAAGAGTCTTCCTATGATATTAAAAAAACATGCATTCTTGAATTGTTGATTCAAGAATGCATGTTTTTTATTATTCTGCCACATCAAATGCAATTATTACTTTGAAAAGATCTCCATCAAGCCTTATGTCGAAGGTGCCACCCTGAGCCAATGTCAGATTTTTGGCAATTGAAAGACCAAGTCCGCTTCCCTCGGTTGTTCTCGACTCATCTCCTCTTATGAATTTCTTTGTAAGTTCCTCAGCGCTTACATTAAGCTCTTTTGCAGAAATATTTTTTATGGAAAAGAAAGCCTTTTTTACACCCTCTTCATTTTCATCCACATACATTTCAAGATATACTCTGGTGCCTGACAGGGCATACTTGCAGGCATTACCGAAAAGATTTTCAAGCACTCGCCAGAGATGTCTTGCATCTGCAACTATAGATATATTCTTTTCCTCTGCTTTAAAAATCGGTGTAAGTCCACTTGCTTCAAACTTTTCAAAAAACTCCCCGATTGTCTGGTTTACAAGCTCTACAAAATCAATCTTTGACAGCTCAATGCTGATATTTCCGGAACTGATTTTGGATGCTTCAACCAGATCCTCTGTGAGTTTTTTTAGTTTTTGAGATTTCTGATCAAGAATTTTTACGTATTCTATCACTCTCTCATTTCCAATATCTTCTCTCTTTATGAGGTCCACATAATTGATTATGGAAGTAAGCGGGGTTTTGATGTCATGCGAAACATTGGTGATCAGGTCAGCCTTTAGTTTTTCATCCTTCATACTGGTATCCACAGCTTTTTCTATTCCCTCACCGATAGAATTAACTGCATCTGCAAGTGCAATATTATCTGAATGTAGTGATCCGATATCTACCTTTGACTTTACATCCCCATTTTTAATTTTATCTATAACCTTGATTATTTTATCTCTGTCAAGATTCTGCCTGTAGAGATAAATTCCAACCAGAATATCCATAAATGCAGCTATAACTATTCCGGCCAGGCCTATTTTAAAAAGGCACAAATTCAAAACAATAAAGGAAACATACGGTATCCAGGTTCTTATTATTACATTTCCATTATCGGTTGTTGTAAGAATAAGATTTCTTGCTCCCAAAATAAGTTTTCTAAAAAGGCTGTCTTTCCAAAGAGCTTTCTCTTTTATCTTGCCTGCAATTCCATAAACAAGTCCCAAAAATCCCATGTTGAAAACACATGCTCCGATTGCAGCGTAAAATGGGAAATTCTCAAGTCTTACAATTTTCAGATAACTTGTATCGGTAAAAAATGCAACTGCAATAAATAGTGCCACAGGAAGTGCCATAATAAGCAGATTTTTAATTCCTACAATCTCTGTGTTAAGAGTCCTTCCACTTATGGCAACCGGACTTTTCAAAGTTATTATAAACAGTAATATATAAATAAACGCTGCTACAAAACACAAAATAAGAATCTGCGTCCTGTATGGCATATATTTTGTAAAGCTTGCCTTGCCCTGAGTGAAATCGTCAATGCATGGATACCCATTGGTATCAACAGCAACATATACCTTTATCTGATCGGGATATGCATAGCTGTAGGTCTTTAATAAGCTTCTCACCACATTTTCTTTTATGAGGGTATTAGTCTCATAATTTAACTCATAAGGGCAATAGTATATGTATCTTCCATAGTTTTCAAAAACATTTTTTATATCTATACCTGTAGTCTCACCTGAAAGTTCAGTAACATTCGTAAACACAGATGTAGAGCCATTAATAGTCCTTGTAACATAATATCTTAAGTTACTGTTCTGATATCCATAGTAAGAAAGAAGGTTTCCATATTCCTCAAAGTTGGATAAAAGATTTCTGGCAGCTTCTTCCACATTACTGCAAAGAAGGCTGTACTCTTCCCAGCTTGAAACCAGGTCTTCTATATTCTTTCCATCAACTGTCTGATACCTTGATGAAAGTATATTATGTGAACCGCTTCCTTTAACAGAATTGCCTGATACGGTAAATTCAACGCTGTTATCCGCAAGCGAAGAACTTAAATATGAATTCATTCCCCCGGACATCAGATTGTTTTTTAGATGTGTATATGTCGTAGTAGAGCTTAAGAAAGCTGCGCTCTCATCTTCAGTGAAATTTCTTGTCTCATATACAAAGCCGCTCTGAGCCCATTTAAGAAGATCAGACACCGTATATGCAGCCGTTATATAATCCCCCGGAAGTGTTGTGCCTTTATTGACGTAGGCAGTTACGTCAATTTTCTTTTCACTGTCATACTCACCGGAAGTTTCAAGCTGGCTTCTGATGGCAATAAGTCTAATTACATCCGAAAGATTGTTACCCAGGATATTGTTAAAAAGATACGAATCCTCATAGGTTCTGTTTCTGTCAGATTCATATAAAGTATAGGAATAGTCTCCTTTTGCACCCGTGATTATTATGCTGGTTCCGGCAAAAACAAACACAAGTGAAAATGCTATAAATGCGGCAAGAATATGCTGCAAAAAGGTTGTGATTTTAAAATTAACAGGCTTTTTTAACATGGCTCCTCATCTTCAATCTTATATCCAACTCCCCACATTACTTTAAGGTATCTTGGATCTCTTGGATTGATTTCTATTTTTTCTCTGATATGTCTGATATGGACAGCTATAGTGTTGTCTGCGGCAAAAGAACCTGCATCTTTCCAGATATTCTGATATATCTGTTCAATAGAAAATACCTTGCCCTTATTTTTCACAAGGAAAATAAGAATGTTATATTCTATTGGAGTCAGTCTTATACTTACTCCATCTACAAAGCACTCTTTTGAATTATCATCTACCACAAGACCGCCGGTCTTATATATATTTTCCTCTTCCTGAGTACTTCCAAGAACCGTATAACGTCTGATATTGGACTTTACTCTCGCAACAAGTTCAAGGGGATTAAAAGGCTTTGTGACATAATCATCAGCCCCGATATTAAGCCCCAGAATCTTGTCAGAATCCTCAGATTTGGCGGACAAAAATATTACGGGAATTGAACTGAATTTTCTAAGTTCCATGACCATGCGTATTCCGTCCATTTTGGGCATCATTATATCGACAATTGCCAACGAAATTTTGGTTTTCTTAATTATTTCGAGGGCTTCAATGCCATCATATGCCTTGTAGACTCTGAAATCTTCCTGTGATAAATAAATTTCAATAGCATCAACTATTTCCTTGTCATCATCGCAAACTAATATATTTTCCATTTTCTGCTCCATATCCTATATATATTAAATCAGATAATTCTTAAGATTTACCTACGAAAATTCTTAAGATTTCTTAAGAATTTGACGTTTTATCGTTAATACTTAAAAAAGCCATGAGATTTCCCCTCTTTTCTCCGTGAACCCTGTGTGAAAAAAGAAGATCCGGATTACATTTCGTACAGATATCCGTGACAATTATATTTTCTTCCATAACCCCCGCATTTTTTAGAGACAGCTTAATGGCGTTCCAAAGAAAGAGCCTGTATTTCCCGTTTGGATATGGAATCAGGATTTTTTCATTATCAAGCTCTTCTTTAGTAAAAGCCTTGGAAAATTCCAAAGCAACATCTTCTCCTATTTCATAACAGTCACCGCAAATGGAAGGACCAATGGCACAAACACAGTCACTTGCTCTGGTTCCATATTCCAGCCCCATCTTTTCTACTGCTTTTTTGCCAATCTGTCCCTGTGTCCCTTTCCAGCCTGAGTGAACAAGTCCGATAGCTTTTTTTACGGGATCAATTATGTATACGGGCGGACAATCAGCGTGGAATGTTCCAAGTATTATTCCGGGAACATTTGTTATAAGCCCGTCTATATCTGTATAATCCCTTACCCTTTTAGGTCCTTTTCCTCTGTCATCTTCTGTAACGGTGCGGATATTTGTTGTGTGCGTCTGAAATGTACACACAAAGTCATCCAGTGTTCTGCCATGTCCAAGCACATCGGCTATTCTCCTGTAATTTTCATTGACGCATGCAGCGTCATCTCCTCTTGTGTAGCTTAAATTCATTGTGGAATAATGCCCGCCGGAGACTCCGCCAAGCCTTGTGCTAAACAAATGATCTATAAAACCAAGTTTTTCAATACCCGGAAAAACAATGTATGTCACACCGTTTTTCTCTCTGACTTCAGTTGTCTTAATATCACTACATCTTTTTATCGAAATATTGTTATTCATATAAAAGTTCACTTTCTTTTTATAATTACCGTATTTACACACTTTATCATAATTTGTTAAACTGTACCATAGACAGCTTATTTGGAGGAAATATGAAAAAAATAAAAAACAATTGGTACTGGGGAGTCGTTGTTTTTATCTCAATTTTGGAACTGATAGTATTTATGATTGCAGGTAGTGATAATACAATCATAGGTGTACATGATAATCTTGATATACATATAGCCGATTACCAAATTCTAAGCCTTAATAAAGCTTTCTTTGGACACAACATAACTGTCCCTCTTCTTGGTGGCATTGACAGAAATTTCCTTTTATCGGAGTTCTATCTATATTCCGTTTTATATATGATATTTCCAAATTTCGTTGCATATATAATCGGATACTTTATAAAAACCTTCCTGGCTTTATTTTCAGGAATTCTTTTAGGCAGAGATATTTTAAAAGAAAAATATAAAGACTATGAGTGGGCTATTGTACTTGGAAGCTTTATTTACGGACTTCTTCCGCTTTATCCCGCTTTTTCTTTTGCATTCGCTTCTATTCCGCTACTCATATATTTGTTAAGAAAAGCTGTAGAGAAAAATGAATTAAAATATTATATCTTATTATTCCTTTATCCTACTCTGTCCTACTTTACATTCTTTGGACCATTTATCATTGGGTATATTTTTATTTACTTCATCTATATATCCATTAAGGACAAAAGAATCAATATACCGCTGATACTTAGTATGATCCTGATCTCAATCTCTTTTATTCTTATTGAATACAGGCTGTTTCTTTTAATATTTGCAACAAAAGAACCGACTATAAGAGATCAAATGGTAATTGATAATCTTTCTTTTAGTCAGATTATTTTGACCGTAAAAGATGTATTTATCAACAATATGTTTCATTGCAACGACCATCACAGGTTCGTTGTTATGCCTATTGTTTTGCTTTGTTTTGTCATAATAAATATCAGACATATATTAAACAGAGAATATAAAAAACTATTATCTGATCCTTTTAACCTTGTACTATATTTTATTATATTTAACTGCATTATTTACGGATTGTATTATTGCTATCCTGTAAGAACCTTATTTGAAACTATATTTCCTCCATTAAAGGGATGGCAGTTTAACAGAACAGTTTTCTTTAATCCATTCCTTTGGTATTTGGAAATAATAATCGTTGCCATCAGAATGTCCAGGCTCTACAAAGTACTTCCCAAAATCATGCTTATCATTGTTATGTTTATGGTTATTGGAACTCAATCTCTGTACAATGATTTTTATAATACTGTATATGTTAATACCTGGGAGCTTATCAATAATGAAAAGTCAGAGACAATCTCCTACGGAGATTTCTTTTCAGAGTCTTTATTCGATGAGATAAAAAAAGATATAGATTATAACGGCGAATACTCTGTAGCATATGGTTTTCATCCATCAGTTCTCTCCTACAGCGGAATATCAACTTTAGATGGATGTCTCAGCTACTACTATCAATCCTACAAGGATGCATTCCGCAAAGTCATCGCTCCGGCGCTTGATGAATCGGAAGTTGCCAGAGAATACTATGACGAATGGGGTGCAAGAGCCTATATATACTCAGGAACAGTTGACTCTATCTGGTCTCCTACAAGGTCAAAAGATGTAGATGATAAGCGCCTTCTCATAGATACTAATGCTTTCAAAAGTTTAAATGGAAAATATATCTTTTCAAGAATAGAAATAAGTAATGCTAAAGAACTTGGTCTAAAACTGGTTGGACAATATCAAAACGAAAAATCACCATACACAATATGGTTATACAGTATTTGACTTTTTTTACTAATACTCAGGTTCAAAGCATGTACTGGAATGCATCTTTATACCATTTTATTGTTGACGCTCCCTCTTCTCCCGAAATAGCTATAACATCATAGCGAATGGGAGCTGATTCAGATATCTGATTGAAGGCAAGATAGAATCTTGATACATTACAAATCTGTTTTTGTTTAGACAAAGTAACGGCGGCCTCCGGGCCGCCATATTTTGTGTTTTTTCGATATTTAACTTCTATAAAGCAGTAATACTTGCCATCGAATGCAACTATATCTATCTCACCGCTTCTTACTCTGAAATTTCTCTTTAAAATCTTAATATTCTGCTCTTTTAAGTATATACATGCAAGTGTCTCATACCATGAGCCAATGTCCCGTTTATTCAATTCTTATTATTCCTTCTATATCTACTTAAGGCTACGGTCTTTGGCTTTTATTTTATCCATTGCATCAACGAAAACAAGTATTTCAGCGACAACTTCATATAACTCCGGCGGTATCATCTCACCAATCTCAAGCTTGGAAAGAGTTTCAGCCAGTTTATCATCTTCATGCACCGGAATCTTATTTTCTTTTGCCTGTTCAATTATTTTTTCTGCCAGAACGCCTTTTCCCGAAGCAATGACTTTAGGTGCGCCGTCTTCATTAGGATCATATGAAAGCGCCACGGCGGTTTTTGGTTTTTCTTTCTTTTCCTCAGCCATACCTATGCCCTCGCATCAAAAGAAGTTGTTGATATTAAAGGTGTTTTTGCAACCTCAAACATCTCATCTACAGCAGCATCGTCTCCATCAATGTCATCATGAAGTTTTAATGATACATTCATGGTATATCCTCTTTTCTGAAGTCTCTCATCCAAAATATGAATATTATCATTTATAAGATCAAGAACCATCTCATCTGCTACGTAGAAGTTAGTCGTAACCTTTTTTTCCAGGAGCTTAACATATACATCAATAGGCCCCAGATTATCCATATCAAGGTGAAGAACAGCACTCACAGAGCCATCTTCACTCATTCTTTTATTTTTATTTCTGTATACATAAAGATCGCCATGAACATTCTGCCCAGCCATTTGTAGCGGAAGCTGAACATATTGAAACAAATGATTCAGCTGATTCATAAAATCAAGATTATTAGAAAGACTATTTAGTGACTGACCAAGCTTTGAATCATTATGCCCAACATTATTTACAGCCTCTGCCAGATGCTTTACCTGATTGCCAAGCCTCTGATATAGATTATTTATATTTTCCTTATCTTCAACTTCATCCGGTTTTAGAAGCCACTGTCCCTCTATATTTTCTTTTAGTATCTTTCCAAACTCTTCGCTTGAAAAGAGCTTTTTCCATGAAGCACTCTCAGGAATCAATTGTAAATCTGAATTTTCAAATCTTACTGCAAGCTCCCTGAAAAGTTCCTTGGAATCAGATGTATTTAGCTTATTTATTATTTCTTCAGACACGCCAAGATTACGTAAAGTATCTATAAATTCGGAAGAATAGGCTCTGTTTGAATTTACATTTTTCCCTGCGCTTTCTAAAATCACACCATCTTCCTGAGCAGTCAGTTCAAAAGTCATTGTTTCAACTTCCTGCCCTAATTCTTTAACCGGAGTCTGAGCATTAATCTGAGCAGGAGTCTGGGCCGTAGTTTGAGCTTTTACATTAGGATTATTTAATCCTTCAGTAATCTCCGGAGAATTTGCAGAAACAGCCGGACTGTTATATGTAAACTCTCCGGTGTTTTTACTGATTTCGCCGCCGAATGCTTTAAGAACTGCACCATATAAATTAAGAGCTTTGGTTTCTTCACCATTTGAAATCAGTGTATTATATGAATCAGGAAGTGAATCCATTATATCTTCCATTTCAGCCACTACCTGATGCTCATAGTTTTTGTAACTTTCAAAACTCTTTATATTGTTATCTGTAATTGGAATATTAAGGCTTTTCATTTCAACCAATGTAGAAATCGGAGACTCAGGAAATAAATTCATATTTCTATTCATTTCCTGCAAAGAGCCTTTATCGATAGGAAGCTGTGCCTCCATCATTTCACGAACCATATTAAGGTTCTCGGGAGTATTTTCAAGACCTGCTTCAGAAAGTGCTTTCATAGCACTACTAAAAGTTGCTGTATTTTCAAATAAAGGCATAATGGAAATAGCTTTTGCAGTCTGCCCCTTAACCGCAAACTGCATAGTCTGTCCTTCTCTTAAATTCATTTCATCACGCAAGAAGGCAGCTATCTCATTACCGGAGACATTTATATTTACCATTTTCCCATTATCAGTATCTAAAATTGACACAATAGTACCCTGAATGACAGAACCGTTTTTCAGGTTGAGAGGCTGCTCACTAACCTCTTTTCCCTGAATCAGACTGCCATTTTGAATAGTAACAAGATTAGATTGTGATACATTAGAAATACCACTCATACAAAGTTACCTATAAAAGATCTTCGATGTATCGGACAAGGACCATATTTTTTTATAGCTTCAATATGATCCTGACTTCCATAGCCTTTATTAGAATCAAAGTGATACTCAGGATACTTATAAGCTTCCTCTTTCATAATCCTATCTCTTGTAACCTTCGCAACTATACTTGCTGCAGCAATTGATATACTCTTGGCATCACCTTTTATAATTGAAACCTGATTATAATCATCCATTCCTTCAAGATGAACAGCATCTATTAAAAGAGTTGCCGGCTTAACGGATAAACTCTTAACAACCTTTATCATAGCCTCTTTAGTGGCATTAAGAATATTTATCTCATCTATTCTTTCAGGAGGATTACATCCGATGCCAACAGCAAGAGCTTTTTCCATAATAACATCATAAAGCTCCTCTCTTTTTTTTTCGGATAATTTTTTAGAATCATTAACATAAAGAATGCTACAATCCGGTGGAAGTACAACCGCAGCTGTATAGACAGGACCTGCAAGAGGTCCCCTTCCGACTTCATCAATTCCGCATATAAGTCCCAGATGGGCATACTCTCGCTCGTATTTTTTCATATCTTCAATTCGAGCAATTTCCTTTTCAAGAGCATTTAATTTTTTGCCGGCTGATTCCACAAGCTTTTTAACGCCGCTTCTTTCATCATCAGAATATTCGTTGATAAAAGAAATATACTCTTCCCTGGTGGTCGCAAGTTGCAATGCAGCCTTAATATCTATCATTGATGTCATTATCTTATGCTCCCAAATTTGGAAAATGGATATATTCTGACAAAAGCTCTGCCTATTATATCAGATTTATGTATACTTCCTACAGAAATGTCCCTGCTATCCATGCTGTGATTTCTATTATCTCCCATGACGAAGAACTCATCTTCTCCAAGTACTACTTCTGTTTCAGCCCTTCCTGGATCAATAATTATCTCTGCTCCATAGTTTTCTTCCAAAAGCTCTCCATCAACGTAGATATTACCATCATAATCTATTCGTATGCTCTCGCCCGGAAGACCAATGATTCTTTTGATAAAGAACTGATCATTCCCATACTGATACGGGAACACAATAATATCGAATCTTTTGGGCGAACTGAATCTATAGGAAACTTTTTCTATCAAAAGCGAATCTCCATCCTGAAGAGTCGGCTCCATAGACTGTCCGCTGACCTCTGTTCTTTGCATTACAAAGGTAATAAAAAGAAATGTTAAAAGAAAAATGACAACTAAATATATTACTGTACTGAGCAGTTCTTTAAGAAACTTTTTCATAACTATTGTCCCATCACTTTTATGTTTATTGTAATTCTGGTCTTTCAAGGGATATCTTACCAAGTCTTCCATTTCGAAAATCATCTAAAAGAAGGGAGGCAGCTCTTGAAATGTCAGGGTTTCCACCTGCAAGAAGACACTTTCTGTTTATGGCTATTGCTGATAAAACTCTGCTTGAAGGTGTTGAATACTGATCTTCTTCAAGACTAATAAGCTGATCATCCGTTATATCATATTTTTCCGAAATGACCTTTGAATAAAATCTATCAAGATATTTAATAAGCTCACATGCAAGCTCAGCGGTGTCAATATTTTCGTCATTCATTGATCCTATGAGTGCAAGCTTAAGTCCCACTTCCTGATCTTCAAACTTAGGCCAAAGAATCCCCGGTGTATCAAGAAGCTGCATGCTTTTACTTAAAGTAATCCATTGTTTACCCTTAGTAACACCCGGTTTATTACCGGTCTTGGCAGAAGCTTTTCCTGCCAGTTTATTTATAAAAGTTGACTTACCGACATTTGGAATACCTGCAACCATCGCTCTTATAGGCCGTCCGATAATACCTCTTTTTTTATCTCTCTCTATCTTTTCAGCGCAGGCTTTCTGAACCAGCTCTTTAACTTTATCTGCCTCGTTGCCTGTTTTGGAATTCATCTCCATAACAAACAGGCCATTTTTTTCATAATACTCTTTCCACTGTTTAGTGACAGATGAATCTGCCAGATCAGCTTTATTAAGAATAATAAGTCTGAATTTATTTTTCCCCAGTTCATCTATATCGGGATTTCTGGATGAAGCCGGAATTCTAGCGTCTACAACTTCAATTATAATATCAATCAGCTTGATGTTCTCCTGCATCATTCTGATTGCTTTAGTCATATGACCGGGATACCACTGTAAATTCATTCTAGAACAAAACCTCCGCTAAAATCACTGGAACCTAGTTTAAACCACACCTTACCAACTATCATATTGGATTTTACGATACCAATATTGGCGCTGCGGGAGTCTTCACTGCTGTTTCTGTTATCTCCAAGGACAAAGTATTCTCCGCTCCCAAGTTTTATTTCGTTTACGGCTATCCCTGCATCTTCCATTTTATCATATATTTCATCGGTATCTTCAGTTTTTTCACCATTTACATATAAATAGCCATCAATAATCTGCAGCTTATCCCCCGGAGTAGCCACAACTCTCTTCACGTAATAATGTGAATTGGAATTACCATTTGGTAAAAATGCAATAATGTCTCCTGCAGAGGGTCTCAGAATTTTATACTTTAACCTGTCCACAAGTACTACCTGACCACTTTCAAGGGACGGACTCATGGAATCTCCAATGTTAGTTACCTGCATTCCAAGCGCAATCACAAAGACTGTAGCAAGAAATATCGAAATTGCAGTAACAATCAACCACGAAAAAATTTCGTGGAGAACTTTCGGTGTTATTATTTTTTTCTTGGGATTAAGGTAAAGATTTCTTTTCTTTTTCCTAAACATGTTCATCCTCTACGCCGTATTAAAAGTGCAATATCCATTAGATAGAAAAAGAAAAGGCAATTACTAAAAAGTAACTGCCTTTTAACTAACAACTTATCTGGTAACAAGTTCCTTAACTTTTGCCTTCTTACCTGTGAGACCCTTAAGGTAGTTAAGCTTAGCTCTTCTAACCTTACCTCTTCTGATTACCTCAACCTTCTCAACGATAGGTGAGTGAAGTGGCCAAGTCTTTTCAACACCAACACCATAAGACTCTTTTCTTACTGTGAATGTTGTACGGTTGCTGCCACCCTGGATCTTCTTAACAGTTCCTTCAAAAACCTGTACTCTTTCACGGTTTCCTTCCTTGATCTTAGCGTGTACTCTTACAGTATCGCCTGTGTGGAACTGAGGTGCGTTAGCATTAAGCTGCTCCTTCTCGAGCTCTTCGATAATTGTACTCATATCTTTTCTCCTATTCTATGGACGTTCTTAACACGACTGCCGTGACAGAGGACCGTCTGATTTTCACAACGTACTATAATATAACATAAACCCTGCAGGTACGTCAACAAAAACATTATTTTGCCTTTATCAGATTTGAAGGTCCAAATCTGTCAGGCAAAATTTCAGGTAAAGTGTATACCCTGTACTCAGCTACCGACTTGGCAACGATTACTAAAAATGAATCGTCACAAAACTCGCTCATAACCTGCCTGCAGACTCCGCACGGAGGGCAAAATTCAAGTTCAGAAGCCCCGGCAGGACCTCCGACAATCGCTATAGCCTTAAAAGTAAGTACTCCTTCGCTAACTGCCTTAAAGAATGCAGTTCTTTCAGCACAGTTTGTAGGTGTATAAGAAGCATTTTCAATATTGCAGCCTGTATAAATCTTATCATCTGTACTGAGAAGTGCCGCACCTACATTAAAATGAGAATATGGAGTATATGAATAATTCCTCATATCAAGAGCCTTCTCAATAAGCTCTTTTATCTGTGTTTCGTTCATCATTATCACCTTGATCCCTTATCGTAAGGAATTCCTTCTGCCTTAGGAGCTCTTGAATTAGCTGATGTAAACGCCAGTACCGCAAGAGAAATAATATAAGGCATCATATTGTATACAGAACTCGGGATATTGAGTGCTGCAAGGAAATCAAAACCGGAGTATACATTGGAAAGGGCTCTGAAGAATCCGAAAAGTAAAGCCGCAAGTCCGATATTAACCGGCTTCCACTGCCCAAAAATCATAACGGCAAGAGCAAGGAATCCAAAGCCTGCCACACCGTTTTCAAACTTCCATTCGCTTACACCGGCTGTAATATAGACAATTCCGCCGATTCCGGCAAGCATGCCTGAAATAAGGACTCCTGCCCAACGCATAGTATAAACATTGATTCCTACACTATCAGCTGCCTGAGGATGTTCACCACAAGCCATAAGTCTTAAACCGAATCTTGTCTTATAAAGAATCACATATGCTGCGATGAGTGCCAAAAGTGCCACAAGCATAAACCAGTTAAACTGGAAACTGCCTATACTTACAACAAGCGCTTTTTTAGAAGCAACATATTGAACAGTTGAAGACACATTATCAGGATTCTCAGCAATGTTTATAGTCTTAACAATTACTGTTGCAGCAGCCGCAGCAAGCATATTAAGAGCAGTTCCAACCAGTGTCTGATCCGCCTTAAAATTGATGCAGGCAAATGCCAAAAGCATTGAATAAACAACACCGCAAACCGTTGATGCAAGTAAAACCGCAAGAACAATAACAATAGCAGGAAGTTCAGGAGAAATAACTTTTAAGGTTAAAGCTCCGCCCAATGCTCCCATAACCATAATTCCTTCAAGTCCAAGGTTAATTACACCTGAGTGTTCAGAAAAGCATCCACCAAGAGCAACCAAAATAAGAACCGAAGCAAAAAGTAATGTGTATTGAAGAAGTAATACCATTATTTATTACCTCCTTCTTTTCTTTCTTTGTTTGCTCTTATCCTGCCATTCAAGAAGAACTTAAAGAAAAGAACAAATCCGCAAAGATAAATTATTATTGAAGATATAAAGTCTGAAATCTGTGATGGGTAAACATTTTTATCAAGGTATGATCCACCACTTGTAATGTGCTGAATAAAGTACGATGCAAAAATTGTTCCAATAGGATCAAGTCCGCCAAGGAACGTCGCAGCAATACCGTTAAAGCCCATTCCAGGAACAGATGACTGTGTTACAGACCACTGCTCATAGCCTGTAAGGAAAAGGAACGCAGCACCAAGACCTGCAAGAGCTCCACCAATAAAAAGAGTAACGATAACGTTCTTCTTCTCTTTCATTCCACTGTATTTTGCGGCATCCTTTGCAATACCTGTCGCCTTTATCTCATATCCGAAAACAGTCTTACTTAAAACAATCTTAAGAATTATTGCAATTATTACAGATAGAGGAATTGCAATAGTAACGTACTTATTATTTGAAAAGAGCTTTTCAAGTCCAAGTGACGGGATCAAAGCACCTGGATTTGTGTTTGCAATTGACAGTGTATAGGGACTTGAAACCTCTTTTACACCGCCCAAAAGCATGTTTACCGTATAAAGACCTATCCAGTTGAGCATGATTCCCGAAATAACTTCATTAACATTGAGATAAGCCTTTAAAAGACCTACAATAACGCCAAAGATCCCACCTGCCAAAAGTGCAGCAACAAGACAAACATACCAGGGAAGACCAAGGCTTAGCGCACAAAAAAGTGATGCACCTGCACCGGCAACATACTGTCCCGCTGCTCCTATGTTAAACAGGCCTGCCTGATAACAAAACTGAATTGATAAAGCACACATAAGAAGCGGAGAAGCCTTAACAAGTGTATTTCCAAGGTACTTAAGCGCAGCGGCTTTAGAAGGATAAGTAAAATAATTTTTGATAATTGTGATAATGGCTTCAGTAGCACCAACCGGATTTATAATAAGAAGCGCTATATATCCAATAAGCAGTCCTATAACTATACAAAGAAGTGACGCCATAATAGACTGGATTGCAGGCTTTGACAAAAAGCTTTCTTTTTCTATTTTATTATTTCTTGCCATTTAAGCTCCAGCCTCCTTTCTCTTAGCTCCGGCCATGTAAAGACCAAGCTCTTCGGGAGTTGTCTTTTTAGGATCAAACTCCCCTACTATCTGTCCTTCATACATAACAAGAATTCTGTCGGAAATACTCATAACCTCTTCAAGTTCAAGAGATACCAGCAAAACAGCGTGTCCTTCATCTCTCCTGGCTATAAGCTGTTTGTGTATATACTCAATAGCACCTACATCCAAACCTCTTGTAGGCTGAACCGCAATCAAAAGATCGGGATCTTTATCAATTTCTCTTGCGATAATAGCCTTCTGCTGGTTACCGCCTGACATACTCCTTGCTATCGTAGGGGCTCCCTGACTTGATCTGATATCATACTGATCAATAAGCTTTTCAGCATAATTATTGATTTCTTTCTTTTTCAAAAATCCATACTTTGTACTAAACTGTGGTTCAAAGTATCTCTGAAGTACAAGATTATAGGCAAGAGAATAATCCATTACAAGACCATGTTTATGCCTGTCCTCAGGAATATGACTCATTCCGCTAAGAGACCTCTCCCTTATGGAAGCATGAGAAATATCCTTGCCTGACAATGTAATCTTGCCGGAAGTAATATTCTCAAGTCCCGAAAGGCCATAAACAAGCTCAGTCTGACCATTTCCATCAATTCCTGCTATACAAACGATCTCTCCCGATCTGACATCAAAAGACACATTCTTAACAGCATTATTATGATGAAGCTTTGATGGAACAGTCATGTTTTCAACATGTAAAATTACATCTCCGGGAGTCTTATCTTCCTTGGTAGCAACAAGTTGGACATCTCTTCCAATCATCATACGGCTGAGCTCTTCCTGATTAGTGTCAGCAATATTAACCGTTCCAATATACTTACCACGCCTAAGTACACTACATCTGTCAGCAACAGCCATAATCTCTGCAAGCTTATGGGAAATAAAAAGAATGGATTTTCCCTCTTTAGAGAGATTTTTCATAATCTGCATAAGTTCATCTATTTCTGCAGGAGTCAGAACAGCTGTCGGCTCATCAAAAATAAGAATCTCATTATCCCTATAGAGCATCTTGAGAATTTCAGTTCTCTGCTGCATTCCTACAGTAATATCCTCTACTTTTGCGTCAGGATCTACTTTAAGACCATACTTGTCAGAAAGCTCCATAATCTTCTTTCTGGCAACATCCTTCTGCAAAAAGCCATGTTTTGTAGTCTCAACACCAAGAATAATATTATCAAGAACAGAAAAACACTGAACCAACTTAAAGTGCTGATGCACCATTCCTATTCCCAGATCATTAGCATCATTAGGGTTATTGATTTTAACTACTTTGCCATCCTTTTTTATAACGCCTTCTTCTGCCTGATAAAGGCCAAACAAAACGCTCATAAGTGTTGACTTACCAGCACCGTTTTCCCCTAAAAGAGCGTGTATTTCACCTTTTTTCAGCTGAATAGTAACATTGTCGTTCGCAATTATTCCAGGGAAACGCTTTGTAATACCCAGCATTTCAATAGCATACGCGCTTTCTAAAGCCACCTTTTTTTCCTCCTACATATTTTTATAACCATCCAAGTGGTAAAAAGAGACCGAAAGTTTTGAGGCTTCCGGTCCCTGAACTTCATAAAAGAAGTAAATATTACTTAATATTGCCCTGGAAGTTGATCTTTACTGTTTCTGCTGTAGGCTCTGCAGCTGTTGTATCATTAGATACTGTTATAGCTCCGCTTACCATATCAGCAACAAGCTTTTTGTAATCATCAACTGTAAAGGAATCTGTCCAAACAGTTGTGTCTTCAGGAAGACCAACATAGTTAAGAGATGTATCATCACCTGAAACAAGACCAAGGTTAAGAATCTTGCCGGCATAAGAATCCCACTGACCATCTCTGATAGCAGCAAGAAGTGTATTAACAGTAGCCTGAAGTCCCTTCATAGCTGATGTAACTGTCATACCTGCTTCAAACATTCCATCGATAGTCTTGGACTGATCAACATCAACACCGATAACCTTACCGCCTACTTTAGCAGCAGCTTCTCCTGCTGATGTAAAGATACCGCCGCCACAAGCAAATACAACCTGTGTACCGCCCTGATACCATGTATCCATAGCAGCTGTGATATCTGAATCACCATAGAACTGGTTACCATATGCATAGTTGATAGAAACGTCAGCGCCAAGCTCCTTTGCAGCAGCGTCAGCACCCTGAACGAAACCGTAGCCATAACGGATAACAGCAGGAACAGCCATACCGCCAAGGAAACCAAGCTGTGTATATCCCATCTTTACTGCTGCATATCCTGCCATGTATCCAGGAAGCTCTTCCTGATATACTGCAGAAAATACGTTAGCATATGTCTCTGAATTAAAATCAGATCCATCACCTTCAAGATCATACTCTGAAACGTCAAGTGCTACAAACTGTGCATCCGGGTACATATCAGCTGTTTCGTTAATAGCTTCTGCAAAAGCATAACCCGGCATTACAATTATTCTGTAGCCATCAGCATATGCCTTATCGATCATAGCAACTCTTTCAGCTGTTGAATCACCTTCCGGCTTGTAATATGTAAACTCAGCATTATTTGCTTCAGCAAATGCCTTACAAGCCTCATAAGTAGACTGGTTGAAAGACTGGTCTGTGATATCACCGTAGTCTGTAACCATAGCAATCATCATCTTGTCACCTGTTGCCTCTGTTGTTTCAGGAGCTGCCTCAGCTGTGGTTTCAATAGTTTCTGTAGCCTGAGTTTCCTCAGTAGCCTCAGTAGTTTCTGTTGTTGTAGCGCTCTGTCCGCAAGCTACAAGTGAAGAAACCATAGTTGCAGCCATAAGTACTGCTAAAAATTTCTTTTTCATAATCGTCCTCCATTTTTGATTGATGAAAACATTTATTGATAAACCCATTTCAGGCTTTATCCGAAGCAATTAGCCTTCTGATGGCTTCAATTGTGGTACTGTATACCTTATCCATTTCATGAACCTGTGGATTGGAAAGACCTTTTTTGGCTCTTTCCTGATTGGCAACAACCAGTAAAACAGCACCTGTGCGAAGTCTTAAATAACTTCCGACTATAAATAATGTTGAACTCTCCATCTCAGAACAAAGAGCTCCGCACTTGATCCATGCGTCCCATTTATATAAAAGCTCAGGTCCGACAGGCTTTGTCTCAGGCTCATGCTGTCCAAAAAATGAATCCTTGCACTGAGCAACTCCTACATGATAGTTGGCCCCGGCTTTTTTTGCACCCTCAACAAGCGCATTAACGACTTCAAAAGAAGCTACTGCCGGATATTCGATTGGAGCATATTCCTTAGATGTGCCTTCAGCTCTGATAGCTCCTGACGCGATAACTATATCTCCTCCGATTACATCATCCTGCATTCCACCGGATGTACCCATTCTGATAAATGTATCGGCACCGCACTTCGCAAGTTCCTCGATACATATAGCTGTAGAAGCTCCACCTATACCATGAGAAATTACACTGACCTTCTCACCGTCCAGAGTTCCTGTATAGCAGTTATATTCTCTGTTATAAGCAATAAATTTGGGATTATCCAATAACTTGGAAATAGATTCACATCTTCCCGGGTCTCCTGTAAGAATAACATATCTTCCGACATCACCGGGAGCAACATGTGTATGATATTGATACCCCGCACCTTCTGTATAATCAACCATTACTTTTCCTCACATTCCTTGTAAAAACTAACACCTATAATTATAGTTTATTTGATAATAAAAGTCATCAAGATTTACATAAGTCCATCCATCACGTGGATTACAATTTTATTGTTTTCAATGTCAATTTCTTTTATACAGTCCTTAATAGCGGGAATATAGACGTTTTCTCCACCGTCTGCCCTTTTCATCTCATATACATCATTAGCTCCCGTCTGAATAATATCAGAAACAGTTCCAAGTGTATTGCCATCATCATCAACTATATCAAGACCTATAAGATCGGCACAGTAATACTCGCCGGGATTAAGCTTTAGAGCATCCTTTCTCTCAATCGTAAGTTCACACCCTTTAAATTTTTCAACTTCGTTAATATTATTAAACTGTTTGAATTTAACAATGACAAACTTCTTGAAAAATCTTGCACTCTGCACATCGAGTTCTATCTCTTCGCCTCTCCCAGTATGAAGAGTAACTTTCTTAAGTTTCTTAAATCTGTTTGGATCTTCTGTTGTAGGAAATACATTAACTTCACCCATAAGGCCATGTGTAGATGCTATTACACCAACCTGAAATGTTTCTGTCATATCATTCTCCATCTTTTAAATCAAAATCACTATCAATTGCAGCATTCTCAGATACTACTGGTTCTTCTGCAGTTTTACGCCTTCTTCTTTTCTTTTTCTCAGGCTTTGGCGGATTTTCTAAAAGCCATTTTTCATAAAGATCCGGTCGCCTTTCCTTAGTTCTTATGATAGACTGCTCAAGTCTCCATTCATCAACTTTTTTGTGATCACCTGATAAAAGAATAGGTGGCACCTTTTTGCCCATCCATTCCTCAGGCCTTGAATACTGAGGATATTCCAAAAGGTTATTGTGAAAACTTTCAGTAAGAGCTGACTCATCATTATTTAAAACTCCGGGCACAAGCCTTGCAATGGCATCGATCATAACCATAGCAGGAAGTTCTCCTCCTGTTAAAACATAATCTCCTATGGAAATATAATCAGTAACTATTTCTTCAAGGACTCTTTCATCAACTCCCTCATAATGTCCGCACAAAAAAACAAGATCATCCTCTTTGGAAAGCTCTCTGGCCTTTTCCTGATTAAATACGCTTCCCTGTGGGGTAACATAAATAACTCTTGGAATTTTCCCTCCGTTTTGGATAATCTTGTCTCTGATATCTATAAAGCAATCATAAATAGGCTGTGCCTGCATAAGCATACCTGCACCGCCGCCATATGTATAATCGTCAACCTTGTGATGTTTGAGATCACCTGAATAATCTCTTATATTAACTGCGTTAAAACTAATAATTCCTTTATTTTCAGCTCTTCCTGTTATACTGTTTGAAAGAGAGCCCGAAACCATCTCGGGAAACAATGTCATGATGTGAAAATTCATCTTATATCCTACATAAATTAAAGCAAAATGCTTATTTTAAATTTGAGCCGAATCGGAAATCCAATTCGACTCAAACTTTTTGGCTTAAACTATCTCTACATCCACCTTGAGGTTTTCTCTTGTAGAAGCAGCCTTTACAACGGCTCTGATTGCCTTAGCAATACGTCCCTGTTTGCCAATTACCTTGCCCATGTCTGAAGGTGCAACATGAAGCTCGATCATAATATTGCGCCCATCTGCCTTCTGTGTCACAACGACCTCTTCAGGATTATCAACGAGCGATTTTGCGATTACTTCAACTAACTCTTTCATTGATTAACCTCCGGCACAAGTAATTTAAATGTAAAAAACCAAGTTTAATTACTTGATACCAGCCTGCTTAAGAAGCTTAGCAACAGACTCTGTAGGCTGAGCACCGTTAGCAAGCCACTTCTTTGCAAGTTCTTCGTTAACCTTTACTGTGCTGGGATCTGTGTTAGGATCGTATGTTCCGATTTCCTCGATGAATTTACCCTGTACAGGGAACTTTGAATCAGAAACGATGATTCTGTAGAAAGGAACCTTCTTCTTACCAATTCTCTTTAATCTGATCTTTACTGCCATTTTAAATTTCCTCCGTTTAATAAATAAGATAGATAATTATATTGTATTTATATGCTTAAACCAGCTATTTGCTGAATCACATATCGTCATATCAAATGAAAGGCTTCTGCTCAAAAGAACTTATTTCCGCCAAATCCGCCAAACATATTGCCAAGCTTGCCAAATCCTCTTTTTCCACCCATAAGTCCGGGCATCTGCTTCATCATCTTCTGCATCTGTTCGAACTGTTTAATAAAGCGGTTAACATCGGCTATATCATTGCCCGAGCCCTTGGCTATCCTGAATTTCCTCTGGGGACTCATAAGCTTTGGGTTCTTCCTCTCTTCAGGTGTCATGGAAAGAACTATTGCTTCAATCCTTGCAAGCTGTTTTTCATCAGGGAGCTGATCGTCACTTATCTTGCCCATTCCCGGGAGCATTCCCATTATGGAAGCAAGTCCTCCCATATTACGCATCTGCTTCATGCTCTCAAGATACATTTCGAAGTCAATCTTGCCCTTCTTCATCTTGGAGACCATTTCACGGTCTTTTTCAGCATCACGCTCTGCGTTGGCCTCAACAGCCTTATCAATAAGGCTTAGCACATCTCCCATTCCAAGGATACGGCTCGCCATACGATCCGGATAGAACTGTTCAAGGTCAGATAACTTCTCGCCCATACCAACAAAAAGTATAGGCTTGCCTGTAACTGCCTTGGTTGATAGAGCCGCACCACCTCGTGAATCACCGTCCATCTTGGAAAGGATGATGCCATTAATACCTACTTTTTCGTTGAACTGTTCTGCTACGTTAACAGCTTCCTGTCCGGTCATGGCATCAACTACAAGGAGTGTGTGATGCACAGTTACAGCATCCTTAATATCACGCAGTTCCTTCATCATCGCTTCATCTATCTGAAGTCGACCTGCTGTATCTAAAATTACAACGTTGTGACCATGCTCTTTTGCATAGTCCATTGCGGATTTAGCAATCTTAACAGGGCTAACATCTGTGCCCATTGAAAAGAAATCAACTTCCTGCTTTTTAGCATTAACCTCAAGCTGATCAATAGCTGCAGGTCTGTAAACGTCACAAGCAACAAGAAGAGGTTTTCTTTTGCCCTTAAGTTTACCGGCAAGTTTAGCTGCGGTAGTTGTTTTACCTGCACCCTGAAGACCACACATCATGATAACAGTAATATACTTGCTATCCTGCAGTAAAAGCTCTGTGGTTTCGCTTCCCATGAGCTTTGTCATCTCTTCATTAACAATCTTGATGACCATCTGAGCAGGGTTAAGTCCGTTTAAGACTTCCTCTCCGACAGCCCTCTCCTGAACAGAAGAAATAAACTGTTTAACAACCTTAAAGTTAACATCTGCCTCTAAAAGAGCCATCTTAACTTCTTTCAAAGCTGCTTTTACATCATCTTCAGTTAACGCACCCTTGCTGCGAAGCCCCTTAAAGGCATCCTGCAATTTATCAGTAAGACTTTCAAAAGCCATTAGTTATTAAGCTCCTCTAAAATTCTGTCGGAAATACTGCCCAGCCTCTTTCGAAGCTCCTCATCTGACATATCTCCATTATAATCAGAAACGCTTTTTAGCTCTTTAGCACTCTCCTTGATAGCTTCAAACCTTCGAATCATGTGAAGTTTATCCTCGTATCCCTGCAAAGTCTTGGTACATCTCTTGATAAGATCATGTACTCCCTGTTTGCTGATACCGTGCTCATCTGCTATTTCAGTAAGTGACATATCATCATACACAGCAGCTTCATAGACCTGTCTCTGATGCTCTGTCAGAAGCTCGCCATAAAAATCATATAGAAGACCCTGCTCTACGATTTTCTCCATGATATACCTCTTCCTAAAAATCAACAATGTCTATAATATATAAAAAGAAAAGAGGTGTCAAGTATTTTTTCTTGACACCTACATTTTTACATCTGACGGTAACATCCCCAGTTGCAATTTAAATGCCCTGCTAAATGATGAATAGTCATTAAACCCCGCTTCAAGGCAGGCACTGGTTGCCGGAGTTCCTGACATTATCAGCGTCCTGGCAAAAAGAATCCTCTTTTCAGAAACATACTGATGTACTGAATAGCCTGTCTCCTGCTTAAACACTCTCATCATGTGGTACTTACTCATATAGAAATTATCCGCAAGTCTGTCAATTGTAAGATCCCTGGAAAGGTTTTTATTGATATACTCTATGATATCAATTACTTTTCGGTTGTATCTGGCTTCCTGAGTAAAGCCAAGTTCTTCTGATATACAGGCTTTGTTAAATTCAATCAAAGCTCTCAAAACATCTATCCCTGTAGACAGCTTACCTGCATATTCCCTATCTTCCACTTTCAGATCTTCTTCTATTTTGCAAAAAGCATCATATATATTAGTGCTGATATCAGCTGGGAATCTGACAACGCAGCTCTCCATTTCTTTTGCCTTACAAAAAGCATCTAAAAGCCCATATTTTTCTAGAAAATCGTGATTAAGATAAAGAATTATCCTGTCATATTTCTTTTTTCCATCATCAGCCAGGGAAACCGGTCTATGAATATCAAACCTGTTTACAAGCACAAAATCGAAGGGCAAAAGTTCATACTCTCGCCCTTCGATAATATATTTTACATTTCCGCTTAATATCAGAATAAGCTTATCAAAATCGTGATAATGAAACGGGATATCTATGTTCTCGCTATCACAGATATGAAAAAACTTGTAATCCTCGTTAAGATAGCCCTTCTGTTCGTAGTCTTTTGTATCCATATGATCAATAATCAGTAATGCAAATATTCAGGTCAACGTTACCAGAGATTCCGTCTACAGTTCCCGTAGATGTGTACTGCCAAATGTCAAAATGATAAGGATAATACAGCGGCGTTCCGTAATAAGCAATCCAAATATCATAATCATCAACATCTGCCGCATCCATTAAAAGTGTAAAGGATTTCACATTTCCGTATATCATCGGCTTGTAGCCGGCTTTTTTAACAGCTTCACAGAAAACCTTGGCAACTTCCTCATAGACATCAGATGAAAGATTGGCTGTCCTTGCAGAATCAGATTCAGCAGATTCTATATCAATAACAACAGGAAACTCAATGTTATATGGCTCGATCATATCAAGCATCATCTGTACTTCTTCCATGGCTTCCTCTTCATTTACAGCCTGTGAATAGAAGTAAACACCAACATCAATACCATTTTCAGAGGCACCTTTTATGTTATCTTCAAAATAGTCATCCTGAAGAAGCTTACCTTCTGTAGTACCTCTAAAGCCGGTTCTTATAATAGCAAACTCAATTCCGGCATCCGCAACCTTTTCCCAGTCTATATCACCTTGGAATCTGGAAACGTCAACACCTGTTCTGGTTTTGATGCTGTCATCAGTCCCAACATACTGAAGGAATCCCTTATCATCAAATTCAAAGTCGTCTTCGGAAAAGGGATGATGTTCAACCTCGTCAGTAATAGGAAAGAAATAATATCTTCCGCCACTTGCCACAACTATCTGTTCAGGAAAAAGAGACCTTATAGTCTGCGTTGTTCCATCACCGGCCTCAAGTTTTTTCTGAATGGTATCCTTAATGGATTTTTCTGTCTCATCTGCAGCAGTCTTTTTGGCTTCATCTATAAGAATCTGAGTTTCTACTTCTGTATAATAGCCTTCATTATTCAAAGCTTCAAGCTCACTTCTTACTGCCTCTTCTTCTCTTTTTAGCATGGCGTTCTTAATAAGAAGCGCGATGCTAAAAGAAAGTGCCAAAAGCGCCACAAGGCTCAAAAATATTATTGAAATTATATTGTGAGTGTTTCTAACACCTTTTCTTTCGCGAAAATCCCCGGATGAACTGTTCATAATTAAATTCTCTCGTCGAAATAACTTTTATAGCCCTCGCCATATATCTCACTTGCACTTGAGATGATCATAAATGCGTTAGGATCCTCATCTCTTACAATGTCCTCTGCAAGAGGAGATAATCTCTTTTTAATGGCACACATAATAACCTTTTTGTCTTCCCCGCTGTATGCTCCCTTGGCAAACACATGGGTAGCACCTATATCAAGCTCATCAAGAAGTCTCTTGGTTATAATGTCCGGCTTATCAGAAATAATATAAATAAGTTTAGCTTCGTCTCTTCCGTACAAAACAAGATCAAGAACATATGAAGTAACCATTACCGACATAAAGGAATATAAAGAAGCTGCAAAATCTCCAAACACAATACCTGCAATCAAGAGCACAATAATATCTGTCAAAAGATAAAGCATTCCCGTTTTAATATGTGGGTACTTGATCCTTAATAATTTAATTATAACATCGGTGCCGCCGGTTGTGGCATGACATTTAAAAATAAGTCCAATGGCAACACCAAGAGCAGCACTACCAAATGATGCTCCCAAAAACACGTCATGAATAATAGAACCTGAAAAGAATGTTGTGCAAATATCAGTAACCCATGAAATAACAGCCGTGGCATATATAGTTGAAATCGTAAATCTGATTCCAAACTTCCATATGGAAAGAATCAAAATAGGTATGTTCATAACAAGAAACCACATACCAGTTCCCATGGGAACAACTCTGTTAAGAACAATAGCAAGACCGGTAAGTCCTCCCGGTGCTATATTGTTAGGATCAATAAGTAGTGCCGTGGTTGCTCCATATATGATTGATCCTATTGTTATCAGTATATATTCTGCTATTCTTCTTAATCTTTTTGATTTGATTCTATTCATTACTTAAATATTTGTCCTTACTATTCTGGGTTTATAACCATTATCATTAAGAGCGTCAATAATCTGCTGTTTGTGCTCACTTCCAAAGGCTTCCAGAGTGATTCTTAGTTCAACAGCGGCATTTCTGTTTATTGACACAAACTGATTATGCTCAAGTTTGATAACATTTCCTTTTACATCAGCAATAACACCGGAAACTCTTGAAAGTTCGCCAGGCTTATCCGGAAGAAGTACAGAAACAGTAAATATTCTGTCTCTCATAATAAGTCCCTGCTGTACTACAGATGACATTGTAATAATGTCCATATTGCCGCCTGACAGAACACAGGCGATCTTTTTGTCCTTTACATCAAGCTGCTTCAATGCAGCAACAGACAAAAGTCCTGAGTTTTCTACTACCATCTTGTGGTTTTCAACCATATCAAGGAAAGCAACAACAAGATCCTCATCCGGAACTGTGATGATTTCATCAATATTCTGACTTAAATATGGAAAAATGTTTTCACCCGGAGTTTTTACAGCTGTGCCGTCTGCAATAGTATTTACAGTAGGAAGTGTAACTACATGGCCTGCTTTAATAGACTCCTGCATGCAATTCGCACCTGCAGGCTCAACTCCAATTACTTTAACCTTTGGATTAAGGAGCTTGGCAAGAGTAGAAACGCCGGTTGCAAGTCCGCCTCCACCAATAGGAACAAGGATGTAATCAACTGTCGGAAGCTCTTTAATGATCTCCATTGCGATGGTTCCCTGTCCTGTAGCAACATCAAGATCATCAAAAGGATGAACCATGGTATAGCCATTTTCATCAGCAAGTTTTTTGGCATGCTCATAAGCTTCATCATAGACATTTCCATGAAGCACCACTTCGGCACCAAGAGCTTTTGTTCTGTTAACCTTAATAAGAGGTGTAGAAGTTGGCATTACGATTGTAGCCTTAACTCCATAACACTTTGCAGCATAAGCAACACCCTGGGCGTGATTACCTGCAGAAGCAGTAATAAGACCTTTCTTTCTCTCTTCATCAGAAAGAGTTGTTATTTTGTAATAGGCACCTCTAACCTTGTAAGCACCTGTTCTCTGAAGATTTTCAGGTTTTAAATATACTTTATTACCTGTTGCAGAGCTCCAATAATCACTATAGATAAGCTTGGTCTCCAATGTGACTTTCTTTACGTCTTCATACGCTTCTTCAAATTTTTCAAGTGTCATCTTTTCCCCGTTTCCCATGGTTCCTCCTAGATATTGCTTACTTTATGTTTGTTTTACATCAGGGCATCAACGAACTCGTCCGAGTTAAATCTCTCAAGATCGTCAATTCCCTCTCCTACTCCCACATACTTAACCGGAATATTAAGCTCCGAAACAATGGCCACCGCAATGCCTCCCTTTGCAGTACCGTCAAGTTTGGTAAGCACAATACCTGTAAGGTCTGCTGCTTCGCCAAATTCTCTGGCCTGCATAATTGCATTCTGACCTGTTGTTCCGTCTAAAACAATGAAGTTTTCACGCCAAATTCCTGGCAACTCTTTATCTATTATCCTGTTCATTTTTGCCAGTTCATCCATAAGATTCTTTTTGTTATGGAGACGCCCTGCAGTATCAACTATCAGGATATCACAACCACGAGCTTTGAAGCTGGATGCTGCATCGTATATAACGCTTGCAGGATCCGCCCCTTCTTTCCCGGCTATCAAAGGAGTGTCGGCTCTTTTTGCCCACTCCGCCAGCTGTTCAGTAGCAGCTGCTCTATATGTATCCGCAGCAGCAATAAGTACTTTTTTACCTTTATTTTTGAAAATCGAAGCTAGTTTTCCAACCGATGTAGTTTTCCCTACTCCATTGACACCAATTACAAAAATAATTGTTTTCTTGTCTTCAAAATCATATGCATGTTCATCAGTACTCATCTGCTTTCTCAAAATCTCATTCAGAAGATTCCTGCACGCATTTGGTTCTGAAATATGTTTTTCTTTTACCTGCCTTCTAAGTTCATCCATGACACGACTTGTTGCATTGACACCAATATCAGCCATAATAAGCGTCTCTTCAAGTTCTTCATAGAAATCTTCATCTATACTTGAGAATCCTGAAAAGACATTGTCAAAACCTCTGGCAATATTGTCTCTTGTCTTGGTCAGCCCCTGTTGCAGTTTAGCAAAAAAATTATTGGCCATTAATTAGTAAGCTCCTTATCAATGAGGTTTACACTTACAAGAGTAGATACGCCCTTCTCCTGCATGGTAATACCATATAATCTGTCAGCACTTTCCATTGTACCACGACGATGAGTAATTACAATAAACTGTGTACTTGAAAGCTTGTGGAGATATTTGGCAAAACGAACGACGTTATTCTCGTCGAGGGCAGCTTCAATCTCATCAAGAAGGCAAAATGGAGAAGGTTTCAGGTTCTGAATAGCAAAAAGCAGTGCTATAGCTGTAAGAGCCTTTTCTCCACCGGACATCTGCATCATATTTACAAGCTTTTTTCCCGGTGGCTGCGCATTGATCCTGATTCCTGCCTCTAAAACATCCTCATCCTCTGCAAGTTCAAGAGAACCCTTACCACCTCCGAACATTTCCTTAAATACCTGATCGAACTCGGCATTTATCTTGTGGAACTGCTCAATAAACTGTTTGCGCATCGATTCATCAAGGTCTTTAATGATTTCTTTGAGCTGTCTTTCCGCTTCAACGAGATCATCATGCTGTGTTTTCATAAAGGTGTATCTTTCCATGAGATTTTTATAATCCTCAATGGCATTAACATTGACATCACCCAGTTTTCTGATGGAATCCTTAAGAGAATTGGTTTCTTTTCTCATGGCCGGAACATCCGTCATATTCTCATCACGAAGCTTTGCTGCGTCCGAAAGTGTAATCTCATATTCATTCCACATGTAGTTAATATGGGACTCGATTGCTTCCTGACATTTCTCCCTCTTGGATGATAGCCTGATAACCTCTTTTTCAAGATCTGACATCTGCTTATTCAGTTCTTCTGTCTTTCCAAAGAACTCCTTTTGAGCAACAGACAATTCATTCTTTTCTTCTTTTTTCTGCTCAAGTTCTTTGGTCGCATCAGAGGAAGCATCTACAGAAGCTTCAATAGTAAGCCTGATCTGCTCAATGTCTTTCTTATTCTGTTCAAGATTCCTTACATTTTCCTCCATGGAATCCTTGATTTCCTGAAGGCCTTTTTCAAGATCCTCTATATCGGATTCTACTCGATTTAAGTTCTGGTTCTGGAAGTCCAGTTTCTGAGCAATCTTCTCATATTCGATATCAAGCTTTGAAACCTTTTCATTCTCAGTTTCTTCGATTTCGTGAAGTCCTTCCAGTTCTTTCTGATATTTCTCGACTTTTTCCGCAGATTCTTTTTCTGTATTTTCAGAAGCATCAAGCAGTTTTTGGGCCTCATCCTTTTCAGATGCTATTTCCAAAAGCTTATTCTCAATCTCATCACTTTCAGCCTTAAGATCGCTGAATCCGGCCTTCTGCTCTTTTTGCCTTGTCTCTTCATTTTCAACATTAAGTCTGGCAGTGTTCTGGGCTATGAACTTACCCTGAAGTTCAGTTCGAAGCTCTTCGGCAAGAGCTCTGAGCTCATTTCTCTTTGCCCTGCTCTCTTCAATTTCTTTCTGAAGGTCATCTATCTGTAGCTTATACTTCTTGACATTGGCCTCCATTTCATCCATTTCACGCCTTCTGCCAAGAAGATTTGAATTATTCTTGAAAGCGCCACCACTGATAGCACCACCCGGAACAAGAAGCTCACCTTCCAAAGTTACCATACGTACAGTATAGTTGTACTTTCTGGCAATCTTAACAGCATTGTCAATATTATCTACTGCTACAATCCTTCCCAGCATTGCCTTTGCAACCTGTCTGTACTTGGGATCAGTATCAACAAGTTCATCAGCCATACCAAGCACGCCCACTTCATTAAGGGCTTCTTTAGCCTTAAGCTCCGGCGGGTTATCAAGAGAAGTCAGCGGCAAAAATGTCGCTCTGCCGGCTCTTGTTTCCTTCAAATATGCAATCATTTTCTTGGCTGTCTCTTCATCATCAGTTACGATGTTCTGAATATTACCACCAAGAGCTACTTCGATTGCAGTTTCATATTTGGGCTGCGTTTTTATAATATCGGCTACAACACCGATGATTCCCGGTGTAGTATCCTTTTTTTCCATAACTTTCTTTACACTGCCGCCATAACCTTCATAGCGCTCTGTAAGATTGGCCAAAGCTTCAAGTCGTGACTTTTCCTGTTGATATAATACCTGAACTTTTCTAAGTTCGGTATCTTTAAGAGACATAGTCTCCCGGATTTCTTTTACGTCACTTTCTGCCTGCTTCTGCCTCTGATTCATTTCAGATATTTCAGCAGTAATGCGGTCAAACTCATCACGAAGCTTTTTTATTGTCTCTTCCTGCTTGGATTCATCGGATCTGGCTCTCACAAGTTTACCCGTAAGTTCAGCCTTCCTGATGTTTACCTGCTCCTTCATTGTATTAAGTGAACTGAGCTTGGACTTAATGGTGGCTCTCGTGTTCAGAGTTTCAATAATGGCACTCTTGCAGCTTTCTACTTCGTCATTGATGTTTGATATCTGCGTAAGAATTCTTTCCAGTTCCTTTCTGGCAGAATCACGCTTTGTAAGCAATTCGGAAGCATCCTTATCTATACTTTCCTTTTCAGAAAGATATTTTTCTTTTTCTTTTTTCTTTT